>JALCRV010000020.1 GCA_022652945.1 Bacilli bacterium | reverse complement strand
CTTAGTTTCCTTCACGATGGGTGCGGCTTCTTTCGGCTGGCGACCAAAGAGCGGCTTCTTGGTTTCTTGAGGAGGGATAGGTGCAGGAGCAGGTGCGGATTTAACTGGCGCCGGAGCAGGTGGAGTTCCTTTCGTCTGGTGGCCGAAAAGCGGCTTCTTGGTTTCTTGAGGAGGGATAGGTGCAGGTGCAGGGATGGGTGCAGAAGCAGACTTAGTCGGCTCCGGGGCATGGGCGGCTTTGGCGGCTTCCGCTTGTTTGATCTTCAAATCTTCTTCAGTATGGGAAAAAGCAGACATCATTACTGGCTCGGACATCATCTTTTTAAAATCTTGAAGCCTTTTAGTGTTGGCTTCATAAGCTGCTGCAGCGAATTTCTTCGTGCTTTCCGGCTCGTACATATTATCAGTGGAAGAAGTGTTGACCAAGGTGATGACATGCTGATCGCCGTTGGTGCATTTAATCATGAAGGGCAAGTAGATAGGATATCGCCCAATTCTTTCTTTCTTATTGCTGAGCTCCGGAGCAAAGTTGGCGCTAGCGATATCGCTCTTATTGACTTTGAAACAGAGCGTTAAATCTTGGTAGACATAGATTTCTCCGTTATTGTGATCCATATAGGCGAAAGCGCGCTTGCTTTCTTGAAGCTCAACTGGGTTTTTGGCTTCATAAAGCTTATAGAAGTCAGCAAAATCTTTTTTGGCTCCAGCGATGGATTGTTTCATTGCTGGCTTTACCAAGAAGGAAAAGACAATTCCAACGAGGATAAAGATTCCACCGACGATTAAAGGCCAGATGGTGGACGGGGAACCGAGGATTGCTAAAAGGCCGAAGATAGCGAAAATCAGTCCGACAAAAAAGGAAGCGGAACGGATGATCTTAAAGAGCGTGACTTTCCACAGTCTTTTTTTCTGTGCTTCAGCATAGTAAGCCGAGGTGGAGAATTCTGGTTTGGCAGGTTGATTCTTGCTCTTCTTATCTTTCATCTTGTTTCCTCCTGTACATATTCTAAACCAACAGATGTTTATTTGTGAAATCCTAAATATTTAAATTTTCTCGATGGCGAAGACTTTGTTGATATCCGCGATGATATCTCGATCTAATTTTCCGTTTTCAGCCATATCCTCCATCAGGGAAATCGATGTCTGATGACTGAGTCCTTTTCGATAAGGGCGGTCCTCCCTTAAAGCCTGATAGACATCCATGCAGGCCAAAAGACGCTCCATGGTGCCTAACTGTTCAGCGGTTTTGCCCCAAGGATAACCGGAGCCATCGAGTCGCTCGTGATGGTTGGAGGCCCAAGAATTTATGGTCTGAAGGCCCTCGACGTCTTTAAGCATTTGAAAGGTGTAATAAACGTGAAGTTTCATTCTTTCATATTCTTCGGAAGTCAGTTTTCCGGGCTTCTCGAGAATGGAGTTTGGGATTAGCATCTTGCCGATATCGTGAAGAGAACCAGCGAAGAAAAGAGCGTAGCGAGTATCTAAATCCCAACCGTAATATTGGCCCATCTTCACGGCTTTATCAGCGATACCTGCTGAATGTGTCTTGGTAAACGGGGATTTGGAGTCGACGATATTGCCAAAAACGGTCGCAATATCTTTAAGCTCCTTATTGCTGATATCCACACTTTCCTGCGGCATAATCTTCCTGATTTCTTGATGGATATCTTTATTGGACAGGTAAAAAAGCTCTTTGAGTCCTATGGCTTTACGGAAAAGCTCAGCTGCTTCCGGAGAAAAATTCCTGCCGGCCTCTTTGTTGACGTAGGGTAGCATCGAAAGGTAATTGGCTTTGCTGCTGTTTTTTCCTAAAGAGACTGAATTATCAGCAAAATCCGCCACGTGGATGATTTTAGCCATCAGCGGTATTTCATTTTCTTTCTTTTTAAAAGGACCCAGGCCATCCGCTCGTTCATGATGATAAAGGAGAATTCCATCTTCTTCTTTAGCCATTAAGGGGAATTTTTGGACATTTTCTTCCCCGATCCGGCAGTGGATGCCTTTAGGATCTAAACCGTGTTTTAGTAAATCAGGTTCTTCGTTATTAGCCATCGTTAGGCCGTTATCATGCATCAAGGCTAAAAAGGCCAAATCGTAGAGCTGCTCCCGAGTGAAAGAAGCTTTCTTACCCATCAGCAAAGAAAGCCAACAGACCCTTTTGGCATGGTCTTTTCGGATGCCGACAAACTCGTTCTCGATATTATCGAGGGCATCGGAGAAAGATATAATGAGACCGAATAAATCGAATTCCATTTTATTTACCTTTTTAATTGTAATCCCTTTTAGGATTAAGAGCCATTAAATAAGGAAAGATAAATCCTGAGATGTGATGAGCGCCCCGGCCTTCTTTTTGATTCTTCGGCCATGAAAAAGGGCCGCTCTGTTTTAGGCGGCCCGGACTTAATGGAAAGCCGATTTCACATCTCGACTTACCTGACCGGTTTCAGGATAAAGCCTGAAAAGCCCGGATAATCAGCGACTGGCGGAGCAGAAGAGATTTGAACTCTTGCAGGTTATTGGCCTCTGCTAGTTTTCGAAACTAGTCCCTTCAGCCTCTTGGGTACTGCTCCAAGGCTTTTTAATTATAGCATGTCAATTCTCAACCTGCATCAACAGCTTCAATTTTTGTTTAAAAATCCTCTTTGCTTATACTATACTAGTTAAGTAATAGTTAGCTTTTAACTATGGAGGCGATGATGAAGCTGTACGCAGTGGACTTAAGCCAATTGCAATGGAACCAGATTACGATCACTTTCTTCGTTCTTGGAGTGGTTTTTTTAGCTGGCTCTTTTACTTTCCTCATCATTTCCTTAGTCCATAACCACCTGAAGCGCAAACAATCTTCTTTGATGATGCTGAATACTTCTAATGTCAGGATCTACAATTACAATTTAAAAGAATCGACCATCCGTTATTTCGAAAAGCGAAATATGCGCGATCAGCGTGTTACGACTGCGGATGGCTTTTTCAATTCTTTCTCCGACCGCAAAGATGCTGAAAGGGTGAAAAGCTGGATTAAATCTTATGTCGATGGCAACGGGACCCAATCGGCTTTTTTGACCGTTAAGACTCACATTTCCGATATGGGCAAGGAATGCCTTTCGATATACCGCATCACCGATTACAATGCGAAAAGGCAGATCATCCATTTCGAAAATACGGTTCTTCCCGAAATCAGCGTGAAAAGGACTCGACACGATAAAGAATTGTCATATATCAAAAAGCTGCATGATGTTGAACAATATGTGACTGGCGGAAAGAAAACCCGCCCCTGCGTCTGTTACTATATCCTTTTGATTCCTTATGTCAATGGCTCGGCTGATAAGCTGGATACCCAACGAACGCTCTACGTGACTTCGATTTACCAGCCTTTGAATAACGTTCAAAAATATCTATCGAAAAAGCGCAATTTGGTTTTGATTAACGATAAGTCCGCGGCGATCTTTGATTTCGATCAGTCTTATCGCACCGATATCATTTCCTTCTGCAACACCATCCTAGCGGAAATAGCTAGGTATTTTTCCATCAAGGATCTCTCCGGGCTTTATCAGATTGCCATGGGAGTCAGCATTTACGAAGGAAAGGGAACTTTCGAGGACACCGTTTTTAAAGCTAAAGGCCTAGCCTCCGAAGCAGCCAAGAAAGAGAATGTTTCCTTTTTGATCGAAGGCGAAGAGCAGGAAACTCCAATGTATTCCGACTCTTCTTCCTTAGAGATCAATTCCTTGATTGCCAATAAGACTTTCCGCTGCTATTTTACCCCTGTCTTATCCTTGGAATTGGATAATCCGACTTATTTGATCAATATCATGCCTTACGGGATAAACAATTCTTCCTTCAGATATTTGATCGATGCTTGCTCTAAAGCTGATAAGGTCGGGCCCCTTTTTGAGGCGGTCCTCTCGTCTTTAGAGGATTATTCTTTAACCAAGAACCAACAGAAGGCTATCGTTTCGATCCCGGTCGGTTGTATTTCCGATTTTTTATTTATCGCTAAGGAGAAGCCGGAAGCTAAAAACTTCTTTATCCCATCATTCTCCGCTGAGGAAGTCCAGGATTTCTTCGAAGCTGATATGGATGTTGAAAAGTCTTTCTCGCTTTTGAAAGAAGCGGGGTTTGCTATCTGTCTTTCTTTCGCAAATGCGGATGTGGATACTCCGGCAGAAATCTTGAATCTTTTCGATCTTTTCTGCATTTCTCCTCTCGAACCTGCCTCGATTCACCAGAACGAGGAAAAGACTTCCTTGCTCATCTCTTGCTTTTCTGTCTTGAAGGCATATAATAAGCCGATTATTATCGGCAATCTCCCTTCCGCTGCGGATATTACCTTGGCCTACGAATTGGGCTTTTCTTCCTTCGTCTCGCCGACGTTAGCAGGAGCTTCCTCCATCCCGTATGGTGATCCGACTTGGAAGGACAAAGTCTTCGGAGATAATCAAGAGATGCTTAGAAACTTCGATGACGATGATGAAGATGATGTGAAAGGCGATCGTGACGACGATGATGACGATACGAATTATTTTGGCCAATAGCGGACAAGAAACCGCTGAACAAAATACAGGCAATAAAAGAGGATAAAAGAAAAATGAAAAAGAACGATTCGATTACCCCGAGAGAAGAGGACATGGGGAAATGGTATTCCGAGATTTGCTTAAAAGCTGAGTTGATGGCCTATACTAAGGTCAAAGGCTTCATCGTCTACCGTCCTTATGGCTACGCCATCTGGGAAAATATCCAAAAATGGCTTGATGCCGAATTCAAGAAAACCGGGCATCAGAATGTTTACATGCCTCTTTTAATTCCGGAATCCTTGCTGAAAAAGGAAGCTGAGCACATTTCCGGCTTCGCTCCGGAATGCGCGGTGGTCACTGAAGGCGGGGGCAAGGAGCTTGATGAGAAGCTTTATGTTCGCCCGACTTCCGAGACGCTTTTCTGCGATCATTTCCACGATATTCTTTCTTCTTATCGCGATTTGCCTTTGAAATATAACCAGTGGTGTTCTGTCGTCAGATGGGAAAAGACCACCCGTCCGTTCTTACGCGGCTCTGAGTTCCTCTGGCAGGAAGGCCACACTTTGCATCGCACTGAAGCGGAAGCCAGAGAAGAAGCGTTGAAGATGCTGGAAATCTATAACCGTTTGGGAAGGGAAGTCCTCGCGATTCCTTTCATGACCGGACGGAAGACCAACCGCGAAAAGTTCGCGGGCGCCGAAGAGACTTATACCGTCGAAGCTTTGATGCCCGATGGCCAGGCGCTCCAATCTGGGACTTCGCATTATTTCGGTCAGGGTTTTGCCTCGCACTACGATATTAAATTCCTCGATGAAGATAATACCTTGAAAGTCCCTTACCAGACTTCTTGGGGTGTTTCGACTCGTCTGATCGGCTCGTTGATTATGGAGCATGGCGATGATAACGGTTTGGTCCTGCCTCCTTTTATCGCCCCGATCCAGGTTGTCATTATTCCGATTCGTCCGGGCGATGATCCGAAAGTCATGGAAGTCTCGCGCCATCTAAAGGAAACCATGGAGGCTAAAGGCCTCAGGGTGCTTCTGGATGATACCGATAAGACTCCGGGCTGGAAATACGCTCAGTATGAAATGAAAGGCGTCCCTCTCCGCATCGATGTCGGACCGCGCGATTTAAAAGACAATAAAGTCATGTACGTCCGC
Organism: Bacilli bacterium; assembly: GCA_022652945.1. GTDB lineage: Bacteria > Bacillota_I > Bacilli_A > RFN20 > CAG-288 > Scatoplasma. Next base: position 5,629 of record JALCRV010000020.1, on the reverse strand, counting down.
CGCTTCGATGAAAAGAAGGATTTCTGGCCCCTCGATGAGCAAATCGCTCAACGCGCTTTCGACCAGATGGAAGAGATTACCAAAGGGATGTACGATAAAGCTAACCGTTATCTCCTCTCTCACATTATTGAAGTTCACACTTGGGATGAGTTGGCCGATGTCATCAAGAATGGCAAGGGCTATGCCAAGATGATGTGGTGCGGAGATGAGGATTGTGAAATCAAGATTAAACAGGAACTGAATGCTACTTCCCGTTGTATTCCTTTCGATCAAGTACCCTTCATGGATACCGATCCGGTCTGTGGCAAAAAGGCTAAGTACGTGGTCCTGTTCGACCGCGCTTATTAAAAAGAAAGAAGGAAAGGGAAGAAAATGTTCGCGCTCGATCATCTGAAAAAACTTCAGTCTCAGTTGAAGGTCGATGGCTTAAAAGCTTATCTGATTATGACCGGGGATCCGCATTCCTCGGAATACGCTGCTTCTTACTTTATGGCTGAAAGGTTGTATTTCTGTCCCTTCAGCGGTGATGCCGGACAAGTCCTGATCACTCAGGATAAAGCTTATCTTTTTACCGATGGACGTTTTTTTATCCAAGCGGGAAAAGAGCTGGCCGGCAGCGGCTTCGAACTGATGAAAATCGGTGAGAAAGGCGTCTTGCCTTTAGCTGATTTTATCAAGGCGGAAAAGTTATATCCTCTCGGGGTCAATCAATCGATGATCTCCGAGGAATTCTATAAGACCATCCTCCATAAAGAAGATAAGATCATGGATATGGATTATTCCTATATGGTCTTAGAGCGTCCGGAGCTTTCGAAAGCTAAAGTGTTCGCCCTCGACGAGAAACTGAATACCTTGACTCGGGCGGAAAAGATCGCGGCGGTCCTAAATAAGACTTATGAAAAAGAGGCGGAAGCTAATCTGATCACCACCCTTGATGATATCGCTTGGATTTTGAATCTCAGGGGTAACGACATCGCTGATAATCCTGTCTTCTACGCTTTCCTTTATCTTTCTAAGAAAGATGGCGCGCATCTATTTATCGATCCGGTGAAGATCGATTTCCCTTTAGATGGCGTCACTCTTCATCCTTATACGCAGATCGCTGATTTCCTCCTCGATAAAAAGAACGTTCCGACCTTGGTCGATCCAAACAGGGTCAACGCTAGGCTTTTCAATATTCTTCAAAAGCCGGTTGCCGGGAAGAATCCTTCCTATCTGATGAAGGCTATCAAAGGGGAAAAGGAAATCGCCAACACGAAAGAAATCCAGATTATCGATGGCGTGGCGATGCTGAAATTCATCGCTTTCCTCGATGATAATCTCAATAAGAATCTCTCCGAATACGATTACGCGGTAGCTTTAGAAGGCTTCCGGAGAGAAAATAAGCGTCTCTTCGAACTGTCTTTTGAAACGATTGCCGCCGTCGGCTCCAATGCGGCCATGATGCATTATGGTCCGAGCGAGGCGGTTCATTCGAGTGTGAACTCAACTCAGATTGAGCTTCTGGTCGATTCCGGCGGGCAGTATTACGGCGGGACCACCGATACAACTAGGACCTTCCTGATCGGCAAGCCCACGGCGGAATATATCCACGATTACACTTTGACTTTAAAGTCCGTGATCGCTCTTTCGGAAGCGATTTTCATCGATGGCTCTTGCGGTGTTACTTTGGATATTCTTTCCAGAAGTTATATGTGGAATGAAGGGATGGACTATAAATGCGGGACCGGCCACGGAGTCGGGTATATCCTTAACGTCCACGAAGGACCTAATGGCTTCCGCTATAAACTTGTTCCGGAAAGAGATGATTCCAATCCTTTGGTTCCGGGGATGATTACCACCGTGGAGCCGGGGGTTTATAAAGAAGGCAAATACGGCATCCGCATCGAGAATAACCTCCTCTGCGTGAAGGCCTTCGAGACCGAGATGGGCACTTTCTATAAGTTCGAGACCATTACGATGGTCCCGATCGATGTGAAGGCTCTCGATCTGAACCTCTTGACCGATAAGGAAATCAGTTGGCTGAACGCTTATCATCAGGAAGTCTTTTCTAAGCTTTCTCCTTTAGTCGAGGGACATCTATTGGAAGTCCTGAAAGAGAAGACTAAGCCTATCAGCCGTTAAAAGATGATCCACATTGTTCTTTTCGAGCCGGAAAAGCCCGCTAACGTAGGTAATATTATCCGTACCTGCATGGCTTTTTCTTGTTCTTTAACCATTATCGGGCCTCTATCTTTCGATCTTTCTGATAAAGCCTTAAAAAGAGCCGGGATGGACTATATGATCGGTTTTCCTCTTGAGAGATTTCTTTCCTTGGATGATTTTTATCTTAAACGCGGGAAAGAAAAGATTTTCTACGTTACTCGCTACTCAAAAAACATATATTCCCAAGCGGATTTTTCCGATGTCGCTACTGATTTATATCTGATGTTTGGACGGGAATCCACCGGGATTCCTCATGACATCTTAAGAGCAAACTATCCTTACACCTTAAGGATTCCTATGGCTCCGGAAGCCAGGAGCCTGAATTTGGCCGACTCGGTCGCCTTAGTCTTAGGCGAGGCGGAACGGCAACGAAAATTCTTCGGCTTGGCGACCAGGGAAGCGATAAAAGGGGAAGATTTCCTCTTTAAGGAAGCGGAAGAGAAAGAAAACTGGAAGTGATTAGCTCCCCGTTTTTTAGTCCAACTTGAGATTTTCTTTAAATAAAGCCAGCGAGCTTTCGCGTATCTTTCTGATAATCAACGATTCATATTCTAAGACGTTGACCAGCCCCCTTTTCGTCTTGTTTTTTTTGACTTTTCTTACGGGGGCGGAAATGACCTCACCTTGATTTAAATCGGAGAGAAACAAAGCCAACTCAGCCGCTAATAAAGCAGTCTGATCGTCTTCTCTTGAGAGAATCACGACGTGAGCGCCCGGATAGTCCTTCACATGGAGGAAAAGGTCATCAGGCTTAGCAATTTTAAAAGTCAGGGCTTCATTCTGATAGGCGTTCATCCCGAAGCCAATCTTATAATCGGGTCCGACAAGATAATGAGGGGAGGCTTTTCCTTCTTTAAAAGATGGACGTTGCCGCTTTTCTTTGGCCTTTAGATATCCTTCCTCGTAAAGTTCTTCTTTTAACTCGAGGATATCTTCTCCGTTTCCTTTCTCGGCTTCCAGAAGTTTGCCTTTGAGATAGGAAATCTCGTCTTGAGTCTTCAGAATTAAAGGACTTAAGACTTCCAAGGCTGCTTTGGCTTTATGGTACTTATGAAAATAAGCCTTGGCGTTATTGACGGCATCGAGTTTTTTATCTAAAGGGATATGGTAACCATCGACATCCATGCTTTCCATGCCTTTTTCGTATTCGGTCTGATGGAGGAGCAACTCCTGCCCAAAGTCCATGTAAGAAAGTTTATTTTTCGCGGCTTGGAGATCTTCTTCCAAGTGGCTTTTTTTCTTCTCGGCGATTTCGACCGCCTTCTTCAAATCCATGATTAAGGAGGCTTCGGAAAGATTGTGGGCTAGTTTTTTTTGATCGGTGATATAGGAGTTATAAATTCTTTCAGTTGTCAGAGGCTTAGCTTCTGCCATTTGGAAAGAGAACGGCTCGACGTTGCCGTTGATCAGAAAAAGAGATTTTGAGCTCAGGAGTTCTTTTAAGGCGATGGGAAAGGAGACTTTCTCCGCGTAGGCTTTAAAAAGCCGGCCTGTAGAGCGGGAAAGAAATTTCTCCGCTTCCTCTAAAGAAGCGGCTTTCAAGGATAAAGTCTCTCTTTTCGGCGGGGGAAGATAAGGGAGATTGCGCGCCATATACCTTTCCTGGAAGACGTCTCCGTTTTCCTTATATAAAGAGGAAATACGATCTCCTGGTTCATTGATTAAATAAGCGTTAGGTCTTTGCGGGAAGAGCTCGATGATCAGCTGATAACCTTCCTCGAGAGTCTCGAGTTGATTAACATTATTCTTCGTCTCGAGGAAGACGATTCTCTCTCCGACCAGTTTGGATACATTGACAATCTGGGAACCGGCCAGTTTCCTTAAAGAGTTGAAAAAAGGCGTGTTCAGATTAACTTTGGTGAACTTATTATAAGAATAGGATATAAAAGGATTGGAAGGATCCAGGGATACGATAAATGTCCCTCTTCCGGAATTATGCTCTTTGCGGCCGCCATGATAGGGAAGAGCAAACTGATTTTCACCTAAGGCGAATGGCTTATCAAAAAAAGCCCCCTTCATTTCTTTGAAGAGATCTGCTGAGATGATTTCCAAAGCGAGATTGTCGATAGCCATCTTTTATTACATTAAAGATTATATATGTATCTTTCTGTTTTTGATATCTTTCCGCAGCGTTCAAGGCACCAAAAATGTAAAGACACTTGAAAAATGGATAGGAATTTAATAATCAAAAAAAGGAAAGAATTTTAAGGTTTTCGCAATAATATAATAAAGAAAAGCGAACAAAAACACGTTATAAAAAGACAAAAACCATAGTTTTTCAAATGTTAGAATTTCTAATAAAATATTAAAAAACGCCTTAAAAACGGTGCTTTTGGGATATTTTACTTTTGATGTCTCTTTTTTTGCTTGTCTTTATCCCGGATAGCGCTTTCAAAATGGTGTTGCGAAAGCGCTTTTTTGACAATAAACTAATAACAGTCGATTCGCCCAAGGCTTTTTAGCGCTCTATTAGCATGAGATTCCTTGAGGAAATCCGACTGTCATAATTGGAAAGGAAAGGAAATTATGAAAAAAAATTTGACCGTCTTGTCTCTTTCATTATTGGTACTTGCAGGATTAGCTTCCTGCGGTAGCACTCCTGCTGCTTCGTCCGTCGCTGCTTCTTCTTCAGCGGCCTCTTCGGCTGCCGCTTCGTCCGTCGCTTCGTCCGCTGCTGCCTCTTCGGCAGTTGCCTCCTCTGAAGCTGCTTCTTCCGCCGCCGCTTCTTCGTCCTCTTCTGCTATTGCCTACACTGAATATGGCACCGGCACTGAGATCTCTATTTGGATGTCTAAGAAAGACAGCCAGGCTGCTTCTGACTTAGTCACCGCCTATAACACTGCTAACCCTACAGCTACGATTAAATTAAAGGTCGGAATCATGGAGGAAGGTGATGTCGGCAATAAATACACCTCCGATCCTGATGCTGTCCCTGATATTGCTCATGTCCCTGGCGATGTCGTCACCAAGCTCATCCAGAACAACAATATAGCTGTTTTCCCGAAAGCTGATATCACTGCGAATATCGGAACTGATATCGCTGCTTCCACTTTGGCTACCGGCCAGGATGCGGATGCCAACCAATATGCTCTTCCGTTCTCTCTGAATACTTATTGGCTTTACTATGATAAGACTGTCTTTACCACTCCGGCTTCTATCGCTTCTCTCACTGCGATGAAGGTTGCTGCGGCTAAGGCTAACAAGAAGACCATGGCCTTCGATATGGCTAACGGCTGGTTCTTACAGTCCCTATTTATGGCTGATGGCGAAGGTATCTTCAAGGATAAAGGCACTTCCGCGACCGAGACTTACCTTAAGGGCGAGCCGGCTTTAAATGTCGCGAAGTATATCGCTTCTTTGTATCAGGATTCCACTTCCTATGAACTCGGTGGCGATGCTGATATGAAGGCTGCGGTCGAAACCA
>JALCRV010000019.1 GCA_022652945.1 Bacilli bacterium | reverse complement strand
CCCAGCTGAGCTTCTGATCGAATGTGTACTTCATTTAAAAACCCCTCCTCTCGGGCACTTAACGGTGTCCAGGATTCGGGGTACACATCACAGCTCTTAACTAAGAGAGAAAACGGTGCCGTTTTTTAAAATTAGCTTACTTCTGTTCGACGAAATCTTCTTTGCCGACTCCGCACATCGGGCAATGGAAATCTTCGGGGACATCTTCCCATTTAGTTCCGGCGGGAATTCCGGCTTCCGGACAGCCCTGAGCTTCATCGTAGACATAACCGCAGACGGTGCAGACGTACTTTTTCATCTTGGATATTTCCTTTCTTTAATGAGATTGAGACTGATTTAATTGTAAAACTACCTTAGTCTCGGCGCAACATAATCACTCTTTTTCTTCTTCGGTTTCTTTTTCTTCCGTATTGACAATCGAAGCTTCCGGCAGGAAGCGACGGGTCGAATCAATCGCAGATAAAGCGGCCGCACGGGAAGTATAAGTCTCCCCGACTAAGATAATCTGGCCATTTTCCGTGGTGAGCTTATAGTTGAAACGTCCCTGTTTATCTTTACATAGACGGAAGACTCCTAAAGCTGTCTTTTCCTTAATAGCTCTTAAGCCGATCAGCACACCTTGTTTAGAGGCGTAATCGTTAGTGACGAAAAGAATCTCTCCATTCGAGGCAATCAATCTGCCACGCCACTTACCATCCTTATCGATAAATAGCTCCAGCTTGCCATTAGGCAGATTATCTAAGTTATTAGCCTGGACGATTTCCTCTCTGACCTCGCTAGCGGGAATGGAATCAAGATAGACGATCTTTTTAGTCGCATAGAATTTCTCGGTGCTGCTTAAAGCCTTCTTGCAGGAAGCGAGAGAATTATAATATTCACCGGCGATGACCAAACGGGAATTGTTAGCGGAATTAAAGCGGAACTGTGAATATCCGTTCTTATCGGTGACAATCGTCGAATTCCCGAGAGGGATATTCTTCTTTACTGTCTCGATGCCGCTTAAAGCACCATCTTTGGTCTTATAGCCGATGGAGACCAAGAGAATCTCGCCGTTAGAGGCCTTTAGACGGAACTTAAACATTTCCGCTTCCGGATAGATCTCGTATTTTCCGGTGTAGCGGTTATCTTCTCCGGTAGTCTTTTTAGCGGCTTTTGGAGCCTTTTCTTTTACTTCTTTTTTGACTTCCGGCTTTTCTTCTTTCTTTTCTTCTTTTTTCTCTTCCGGCTCAGGTGTTTCTTTCTTCTCTTCGACCGGCTTTTGTTCTTCCTTCTTTTCTTCTTTTACTTCTTCCGGAGCGGGTTCTGTTTTCTTGATTTCTCCCTCCGGCACTACAGTCTCGTTCTTCTTTGCCTTCTTTTTAAAAAGTCCGAATAAATTAAACATAGTCTCTCCTTTCTTTCCCCTCGGTCTTATTTTAGTTGTTTTCTCTTCTTTTAGGAAGAAAGGCAAGATGTTTTTCAAATTAAAAGAGCTTCTGTCTTATTTAACAGGAGCTCTTCATTCCAAGCCATTGAAGGGGGTCAACAGCTTTGAAATTTAACTTATCTAGGCTGAATAAGAAGGTAACTCTTATTCAGTTCTATTTGTAATTCTTCCTCTTTAATTAAAAAATAGACCAGCTTAAGACAATGTCCAAAAAACAGACATTAAATCAGCCGTGTCTAAATAATTCTAATGTTGGAAGCGTTTGATATCTTCGAGGATATCGCCTTTTAACAACGTGGATAATTTTGTGATGATTTCCTCAGGGGGCTCCACCATACCTTTTTTAATCCAATCGAGGGTGAGTCCGACAAAGGCGTATTTATAAAAGTCGGAGATAAAGGTCTTATCTTCTTTGCTGATTGAATCACCGGCTTTTTCTTGAATGATGTTATATAAAACAGCAAAAGTCCGGGAATAGAGATCGCTTTCGACATATTCACGGCTGACGGAATCAAAAGTGTTCAAGACGAAATTCTTATGCTCTAAAGTAGCTTCAAGGATGGCTTTGTAGCCGGTTTCCCAGCTCTCGTATGTCTTATTATCTGCAACGGCTTTTTCGGCCCCCTTTTTATAAATCCACTGGACCAGTTCATATATATCGGAGAAGTGATAATAGAAAGTCTGGCGGTCAACTCCGCAGCGGGAAGTGAGTTCTTTAATGGTGATTTTATCAAGAGACTTTTCATTCAGCAGTTCTGTTAAGGCAGTAGCCAAAGCGTTTTTGGTTAAATCCGACATGGTTTTGCCCCCCTTTCGCTTTTTGTTGCTTTTAGAATAACAATTCCGCCCAGTTAAAAACAAAGAAAAGAAACACTTCTAGTCATCAGAGGAACTGCTGTTATCATCCTCGCTGTTATCGTCTTCCAGATAGTCTTTATACTTCGTATAGAAGGTATCGTCTTCCTTCTTAGCTTGGACCCTGAGGTTAGACATCAGGATTTCCTTAAAGGCATCCCCTTTAGACCAGTCAGTCTGATTGATCTTGGCCCACTTATCAAAATAACCGATGGCCCGGATGGTGATATCAGAAAGATTAACAGCGGTTAGATCAGCGAAGAAGATATTATTGGAATAGAAGAAGATAGGAGAAGAATGAGCCATCTCTGAGGCCATTTCATACCAGGCGTTATAATCCTCTAATCCAGCAGCTTTCTGCAGGCCATTTCGGAAGTTTAATTTATAATTAGGATCCTGTTCATGAAAGGTGGGACAGCTATAAAGCCAGCCGTATTCAATATACTTTTTCATATCCTTGGACTTAAGCCCGTGGGATGCCATGTTCTTTTTAATCTCGGCGAAAATCTGGTTAGTTTCTTCGACATCTGCGATCGCATGACGGAAGGCGTTATTATAGACCAAGTGACGTAAATAGACGTTCTGAACGTTTTCTCCTCCTTCGATCAGGAGTTTGATGACACATTCAGCTTCATGGAGAGTTCTCCAGTTTGAATAGGCCTCGGAGGCTAAATCGAGATTGAGCATTTTCAATAGACCTAAAGCCTGCGAAAAGAACTTAACGAAAAGATCCGGGAGCAGAGTCCTCATCGGATTAAGTTCTGCGTGAGGAGTAATCAAAGTAATCATATAAGTAAGAGTGGACTCCAAAGCGAAAGATAGTTCCGAATAGACGTGCATGCCTTTGGAGGCCGAACGGTAACGATAATCGACCAAGGTCTGATAATGCTCGACAATCATATTTGAGTATTCAACAAGCTTGGCATCGCTGCAGACAGCTAGCTTTTCTGGATCGGTTTTGCAGTCTTTAATTAAGAAAGAATAAATAATACGGCTGGAATTAGCTAGATCAGACTGGGTATAAGCGGATATTGTTCTCGGATCGATGCCTTGCTTTCTTGAAAAAACCTGAATTGAAAAAAAGATCAGCTTTTTCAAAAGCTCGATATCGGTCTGGGTATGTTCATTTTTTACTTCAGACATGGATATTCACGCTCCTTAGATTCATCTTCTTGCTTACTCCCTCCAATAAATGCTTTTCAGCATCGCTCATATCGGAGAAGATAAAGATCTTACGGAATCCATCGACATTTAGGCGGCAAAGATTCTCGGTAAAATCCTTTTTAACAATAATCACGGCTTCGCCTTTTTTACCTTCGCAGGGATGTTGGAATATAGTTCTTAAATCACCGGAAGGGAATTTGTCTTTAAAGACTTCAGGGCTCAGGCACCAGAAGAAAGATGCCACAAGCTTCTTATAATCGGATTTATCCAGATGATGAAAATCAGCTTCCGCATAGAACGTATTGTGGTTGCGGCTGATCGGGAGAGAAGTGAAGATTTTGATATAGCGGAATTTTGAATTAAAAGCATCGATGGCAGCTTTAGATTCAGCGGTCTCGATGGAGCGATACTCGAATTTACTTAACTGAATCTGCTCATGAAGCAAACAATCGATCCCAGCGTATATTCCGTCCTTATCTTTCTCTAAAGTATAAGGAATAAAGAAGTGATCAAAGATCCAAAGACGCTTAAAAACCAGAGCTCGCATTTTTGCTTTTTCATCCGAGCCCAGAAGATCGATGTAGTTTTGATAAATCAATGAATCAAGCAAAGCGCCTTTCCCCTTTCAATGATTATAACCTACAAGCGGGGGAAAGGGGCTTAAGTATTTGCTTAATCGACACTATCTCCAGCAATCATGCCGGAGAGAAGCGCAAAGCCCATATTGAATCCACCGCAGATAGCGTGGATATCAATCGCTTCTCCTAAGACTTTTATTTCAGGGGAAGAAGTAAGAGAAAAATTATTGTCCAGGCACTGCGGGAGGACGCCACCTAAAGAAATCTGCGCATATTTCAATGGGTATTTTGAGTGAATATTGAACGTCAGAGCTTCTCTGATTTCTTTCTCTCCGGCTTTCTTTAAGCCCTTTTCTTTTAAGGCTTGAATAAAAGAATGCGGGAAGATACCGACTAGATCATCCAAACTCTTAGAGGCTCCATTAAAGGAGACCTTAAAGCCATCATGCTCGAAAGGATCGAAGGTGATACGATAGCCATTTAAAGCATCGTTGATAAATAAGGAAGCATCGAAGACACAGATGCCGGAGATACCATCTTTTTTAAAAAGGATTTCGCCTTCTTCGCTATAGAGCTTTTGATTAAGGCGATACAAAGACAAAGTGCCTTTTAATCTCATCCCATCCATCGGAGAAGGTATGGATTCATTAGTCTTTAAAGGACAAAGAGCGGGTTGAAAATCGTTGTTAATCTTAATGTTAAGATTGGAAAGCAGAGAAGAATTAGAATCCGGTTTTCGGTCGTAAGCATATCCACCGATTCCGAGGACTAAATAATCGTATTCTTGAGTTTTCCCATTAACTAAAACAGTGTGGTTTTTTGAATCGATTGACTTAACCGAAGAATTAAGGAAAATATTAACTCCGACTTTTCTTAGTCCCTTAAGCAAGGCATCGCGAAGGGAAGCGGAGGTGTTAGAAAAAGGATACATCCTGCCTTCCTCATCTCGATAGTAAGAAAACTCAAAGTCATTTGATAAAAGAGAAATCAACTTACGGGCGGCCTGAGGATCGATAAATCTGTTAAAGGCCTCAGGATTATTAAAGGCTTTGAATGCCTTTCCTTCCAAAAAAGCATTGTTGAAAAAGTTGGCGCGGCCGTTACCGCTTATTAGAATGCGTTTTAGTATCTGGTCGTCGCTTTCAAAAATATTTACCTCGTAATCCGGGTGCTTCTTTTTTATTTGATAAGCACAAAGGGCGGAAGAAGGCCCACCGCCGACGAGGATTATCCGCTTCATTTTATTCTTAATTGACCCTTATGATCAGGCTTGTTGCCAAGAGAAATGCCACCGACTACTACGTAATCGGTAGGAATGCCAATTCTCTTTAATAGTTTCGGGTTGTTTCCGAATATTACCGAGGGAGCGTGAATCCAGCAGGCGCCTAAATCCAGCATGGAAGCGGCGAGAAGGATGTTCTCAATTACCGCTGCTCCGTCTCTTGTCATATGGACGGAGGTCTTATCTAAGCACTCAAGAATGATAACCGGAGCAGAGTAAAAAGGGTTCCGCCCGTTATCATCTTTGGACAGCTGAATCAAAGTGTTATAGTCATCCTCACCACGTTTAAAAACGAAAAGGTGTGAAGCATGTTTTCCCATCGCACAGGGCGCCATTAATCCGGCTTGGCAAATGATGCCGATGGATTTGACCGGAACCGGCTCATCAGAAAACGCTCTGCATGAATGTCTTTTTTCAAAAATGCGTAGTATGTCTTCAGGCTTCATTACCTTCCCCCTTTCGCGCCTTTGATCATTTTTTAATCCGCTTATTTTTGGATTAGAAGTATTCTAACATCCAATAGACACGGAATAAATAAAAACTTTTAAGATTAAACAAAAAAGCTCAGCGAACTGAGCTTTAGTTTTGACGGCTTATTTTCTGATGTTGAGTTTCTTGATCAAATCGAGATAGGCTGCATGATCTGCTCTATCGAGATAGGAGAGCAGGCTGCTTCTCTCACCGACTTTGACAAACAACGCACGTTTGGAAGAATAGTCGTGTTTGTTCTCCTTGAGGTGATCGTTAAGATCGTTGATCTCTTTGGTGAGCAAGGCGATTTGGACTTTGGTGTTGCCAGTATCCTTTTCATCTTTGCCAAACTGCTTGACGATTTCGGCTTTTTCTTCTTTCTTCAATGCCATAGTGTATTTTCCTCCTTACTTATGGTCTTAGCTTAGACCCAGCCTTAATCCGAGGAAACGGTCAAGACCGAGCTTAAGTCGCGAGGTAATATTAACACTTTTATTTAAGAGGTGCAATATTGGCTTTTTAGTCCGCTGACCAGCAGGGGAAGTCTAAGTTAAGAAAAGTCTTTATTTCCTATCGAAATCAGTATCCAGAAGTAAAAGGGCTTTATAGTCTCCCTTAGCGGCAGACTTTACTAACCAAGGCTTTGCCTGGGTTTTATCTCCGATTGAGAGGTAGTAAACACCGATGCCGGAAGCGGCATCGCTGTTATTCATCTGAGCGGCTTCCTTCCAAATAGACACCGCTTTTAATCTGTCTTTTAAAGCCCCGATTCCCAAGAAGTAACAAAGGCCAAGCATATATAAAGAATCAGGATCATTAAAGCAGGAGGCTTTTTGATACCAGTAGAAGACTTTCTCGTTCTTATCTTTTTCCTGATAATACTGGTTGTTATAAGCCTTAGCTAAAGTGGTGAACAAATCAAGGTCGTTATTATTCTTAGAAGCTAATTCTTCCGCCAGCCTTATGACCTTTTTAATATCAGCTTCCGAAGCGGCATACTTTATCAATAATTTAAAATAAAGAACTGATAAGATCTCATTGCCGCTGAGATAGCCGTCCATGACATTGGCCATCACCACTTCTCTTTCGTGAGGATCTTCCAAGTCTAGTTGATTAATCGAATGGGGGTTATCCATGTATTTCGCTAAATATTCATCAGCGGAATCCACTTTAATATATTGTGCTGACTGGAAGCTACGTCCTGTCGAAATCATTTTGATTTCTTCTTTTGCGGTTTCGAAGATTTTATTGAAACGGTTGGTCTCCCCGGAAGATGTGATGACTTCCATCATGTCTTTAACAAACTGCGTTTGATTAAAGATATACGGAGAAAGGAAGTAAATATTAGTGAAATCCTTTGATTCGAAGTAGGCCTTCATCTTATTGAACTCATAGCAGATGACATTGCCTTCGATTTGCTTCCTGGTAAGGAAATGGATCAGCATGTTATAAGATTGAAGTCTTAAAGACTCCCTTTTTGTAGATTCATCCTTCCCGAAGACCTGGGTATAATTCACAAAGTATTTCATATACTCTTTATTTTATACCTTTAATGCATTTTCTCTTTATCGGGAATCGGGAAAGGAATCTCTCGTTTCATATCACAATGCCTGATTCCGGCATCTAAATAGATTCTGCCATCGATTTTACTAAAGCCTAACGCTTCATAAAAAGGAATCGCATGTTCCTGGCTGGAAAGCACCACGGTCAAAGGAGTGATCCTCCTTGAGATAATCTTCATGACCTGGGTTACCATCTTTTTCCCATAGCCTTGCTTCTGGAAAGAAGGAAGGATTGCCACACGTCCAAAATGCGCTTGGTGCTTTTCTTCATCCAGGAAGACTCTCATCGTGCCGATCGGCTGATTGTTCTTATATAAAAGGAAATGGATGGCTTGATCGTCTTTGCCATCGATTTCTTCATCGATAGGTACGTTCTCCCCCTTAACAAAAACATCTTTTCTGATTTGGAAGCAGTAAGACATTTGTTCTGGACTGATGACTTTCTTTAAAGAAAGCCCATCCCCGAAGAAATATCCCTCGTCATCGAAGAACAATTTGAACTTCTCCTGATTAGCAAGCATCGTCAGATAGTTATCGTAAGCCTGCGGGAACTGTTTATAGAGGTTATGGATGGTTTCCTTAAACTCTTCACGTTCCGTCTTTTTATCGTTTCCGCATTTATTCTTAAAAATAGGGATATTAAAATCCTTCGCATAACGTTGGATATCCTTTTCTCTCGCATAAATCAAAGGGCGGATAAAGGTGATATCTTCCTTGGTTAGATGCATCTTCGGAGCGAAAGTCGCCACCCTTCCTCCGTAAGTCATATTCATAAACAAAGTCTCAATGGCGTCATCTCCGTGATGAGCGAAAGCCACCTTGTTAATCCCTAAGTCGTGGGCGGTCTTATTAATGATGGCCTTTTTCATCCTGGAGCAGATAGAGCAAGGCAGCAGGCCTCTTTCATCCTTATGTGCTCTTAAAATAGTTGCTACATCGTGAGCGGGAATGATTTTTAATTCAAAGCCTTCTTGAGCCGCGTAATCTTGAAGCCCCTTAATATCAGGTTCCTCAAAACCTAAATCCATAAAAGCAGCGACAAAAGTGAACTCTTTATCAGAAAAGCGGCGGTAGGTATTTAAAAGACGAGCTAAAGACATCGAATCTTTCCCACCGGAAAGCCCGAGGAGGATCTTATCCCCCTTTTCAATCAAACCGTAATCGAAGTCCGCTTTGCGGAGACAGGCCAGCAATTTTCTTTCGGAATTCATAATAAATATTTTCGGTAAATACCTTTTAAGCCCAACTAATTATATAATTATAAGGCAACTATGGAAACGAGTGGAATTATCTTAATCGATAAAGACCCTGGCCTGACAACTGTTCAGGAAGAAGTGGTCGTAAAAAGAAGGCTTGGTGTAGATAGAGCCGGTCACGCTGGCACTCTGGATCCTTTTGCCAGCGGTCTTTTATTAATCGGCATCAACCGCGGCACGAAAGTCTTAACCTTCTTCGAGGATAAGACCAAATCATATGAAGCCGATCTTCTTCTCGGGGAAAAGACTGGCACCGGCGATATCGATGGAACGGTCATTGAAAAAAAGGAGCCTTCTTTACATACGGAAGAAGAAATAAATAAAGTCCTTGCGTCCTTTGTAGGTGATACTTTTCAAATCCCTCCGATGTACTCCGCTATCAAAAAGGATGGGGTTCCGCTGTATAAAATGGCAAGAGAAGGTCTTTCAATAGAGCGGGCACCTAGAAAGGTGCATATTGCTTCCTTGAAGCTTTTGTCTTATGATCCTGCAGCTAACCTGATTCGCTTCTCCACCGATGTCTCTAAGGGAACTTATATCAGGACTTTAGGTGAAGATATCGCTAAAGGCTTAAATGAAATCGGTCATTTAACCGCCTTAAGAAGAACCAGAGTCGGAGGGTATTCAATTGATAAAGCCGTAAAGCCTTTAGAGGCTTTAGAGAGCGATATCATCCCGATTAAAGAGCTTTTTAAAGGAATAACTTTCATTTCAGCTTCTCCTGACCAAATTAAAAGAATCGGCAATGGAGCCGATGTAGCCTTAGATTCTTCTTATCCTGATATGGTTATGTTCTTAAATCCTCAAGGAGAAGCCATGGCGATTTATCAAAAAGCGGATAAAGGCTGGTATAAGGTCTTTAAGGAATTCTTATGATTAAAGAATATATCTGCCAAGATGGATTCAAGGAATATCAGAGCGCAGAGAAGATAGCTTTGTGTCTAGGCTTTTTTGACGGTTTACATCTAGGTCATCAAAAGCTCATTCTTCAGGCCTTAAAGGAAAATCCGAACGTTGGAGTCCTTACCTTCCAAGGCGCTTTAAAAAGAATCACTTCCGCTAGGGAGGATGAAGAAATCCTGACCTCGGTCGAAGATCGGAAAGAACTGCTGGAGAAAATGGGAATCCATTCGTTATTTGTCGTACCTTTTGATGAAAAGATCCATTCGATGGAAGCTGAGGATTTCATCTTTTCCATCTTAAAGCCTTTGAATGTCTCAGCCGTTTATATCGGCAGCGATTTCCGCTTTGGTAAGGGTGCCAAAGGCGATAAGGAACTCTTAAGTAAATACTTCGATGTCCACACAGTCGATTTTCGTCTTGATGAAGAAGGGAAGAAAATCTCGACTTCTTCAATTATCAGACTAATTAAAAACGGCTTTGTCGAAGAAGCCGATAAAGATCTTGGAAGAAATTATTCCATCCGTGGGAAAATCATCCATGGTTTAAGAAACGGCTCCACCAAGTTGGGCTTTCCGACGGCCAATATCTCCCCGGCGGATGATTACGTAATCCCGATGAAAGGTGTTTATGCCACTTATCTTAATTTGGAAGGCCAAAGATATCTTTCTATGACAGATATCGGAGTCCATCCGACGATCAATGAGCTTTCCACCACCTCGATTGAAGTAAATATCTTCGGATTTGAAGGCAATGTTTACTTTGAGAACGTCCGTCTTGAGTTCCTTTCTTACCTTAGGCCGGAGACTAAATTCGCTTCTTTAGAAGAGCTGAAAGAACAACTAAGCAGAGACAAAACTAAAATCATCCTTAAATACAAGGAATGATATTTCTCACTTGCTGATTATTTAAATATTAAAGAGTAAACGATTCGATAACATCTTGAATCGTCTTATCTGTTTTAGCGACTTTCTTTAACTTCGAAGACATAGGGACTACTTTGCATTTTTTAGCTCTGGCGTAATCTGCGACAGCTTTGACCAACGCTTCTTCAACTCCATCATTTTCAAATCCACACGAGACATTGGAATAGTCAATCAGCATATGATCATCATCGCCCCAGATATACGTCATAATCCCTTTTACCGACTCATTAGTCCCCAGAGCGTAAAACACACCGCGCTCATCACCGTTTTCTTGCACAATCTTGAGTTCCATAAAATAGACCTCCTTTTCCAGCCTACCCCTAGGCCGAAGTCCGAAAGAGCAGTTTTTTCTTTCGGTTGCTTTATTTTTTCATAAAAATGCTTTCCCCGCAAGAAACTGGCACATAAAAAAAGAAACGAAATGCAATTTTGTAAAGAATTGTGCAACCAAAAATGAGTAAATCACTTAAAAGTTCCGTAATTAAAGGACATTTTAAATGCTCTGTTTCATTGTAAAATATTAATATCTTTCAGGGCCGAGTATTACATTTTTGACATCAATCACTAATATCAACGCATTCATTTTCAGAAAAGATGATGCAAAATCAGACCTCAACTGAAAAAAAAGACTAAAAAAGCGGATTGAGGTGTTTCTTTCAATCCGCTTCAGGATGTTATTCTTTCTTCTCGTCTTTCTTTTCTTCGACCTTTTCTTGAGTATTCCCACCGCGATCTCTCATCGTCGGGAAGAGGATAACTTCACGGATGGAATCGACCTGGCAGAGGAACATCACCAGACGATCGATACCGAAGCCGATGCCACCGGTAGGCGGCAGGCCGTAATCCATGGCATCGAGGAAGGAGTAATCGATTTCGTTGGCTTCTTCGTTGCCTTGTTCCTTTTCCTTGACCTGGTTAAGGAATCTTTCTCTTTGATCGAGAGGATCATTGAGCTCGGTGTAGGCGTTGCAGAATTCCTTAGAAGAGATATATAGCTCGAAGCGCTGAGTGAAACGAGGATCCTTTTCGTCTTTCCGTGCTAAAGGAGTAATTTCCAGCGGGTGACCATAAACGAAAGTCGGTTGGATTAAGGTTTCTTCAACGAAAGTTTCGAAGAAAGCATTCAGGACGTGGCCCCAACGGAAGTGCTTTTCGACAGGGACATTAAATTTCTTGGCGATTGCTAGAGCTTCTTCATCGGAATGAATGGCAGAGAAATCAACTCCGGTCTTCTCTTTAACCAAATCATTCATGGTGGCATGGCGGAATTCTGGCTCAAGGTCGATATCGTGGCCTAACCATTTGATCTTATAGGACTTAACGACATCTTTGGCCAGCATTCTGATCATATCCTCAGTGAGTTGAGCCATATCGGAAAGATCTCCGTAAGCCTTATATAACTCCATGGAAGTGAATTCCGGGTTATGGGTAGTATCGATGCCTTCGTTGCGGAATTGACGGCCGATTTCGTAAACCTGTTCCATTCCTCCGACAATCAATTTCTTCAGAGATAATTCGGTTGCGATTCTTAAGTAGAAATCCTTATCCAGAGTGTTGTGGTGAGTGATAAAAGGACGAGCGGCAGCTCCGCCCAAAATCGGTTGAAGGATGCTGGTTTCGACTTCGACGTAGCCTAAGCCATCCAGATAATGCTGAATCGCTCTGATAATCTGCGGACGCATGAAGGCGATCTTTCTAGCATCGTCATTCATGATGAGATCGAGGTATCTACGACGATATCTCTCTTCGACATCAGTAAGCCCGTGAAATTTTTCCGGAAGTGGCTTTAAGGCTTTGGTGAGGTGGGTGAATTCGACCAAGCGAACGGTCAGTTCACCGGTCATCGTCTTCATCAGCGTTCCGCGGACACCGCAGATATCGCCGAGATCGGAAAGCTTAAAAATTGAATAGTTCTTTTCGCCGACGTTATCCATTTTGATATAGCACTGGATGGTTCCGTAGCGATCTTGGATATTGAAGAAAGAGGCCTTGCCCATCTTTCTAAGCAGGCGGATTCTGCCGGCTAAAATCACTTCATCAGTAAGCTGCTGAAGTTCTTCTGCGGTCTTCGAACCGTATTTGGCGATGACTTCTTGGGTGGTTGAATTGCGGACGAATTTATGTCCGAAAGGAGCAACTCCCAGTTCTTCGTAACGGGGAAGTTTAGCTCTTCTGGCGGCTTCCTGATCGGTCAGTTCTTCTTTTTCTTCCATATTATTAACTCCTTTATAAACTGAATTAACGGTTTATCTTCCGCCTTTTTAATTGATAAAGACGGCTATTTGATTATAAGGTTTTTCAGATAGGAAAAACAGTAATGGCTCATATCTATCGCTTTTTAATTGACGATTTTATAAGAAGCGGGCATCTGGAGCGGATTGATTAAGATAATATCCCCTTCTTTATAATGAGAAGAAGAATCGTTCTTCAGGACTTTGATGATTTCAAAGGAAATCGTTCGGAATTCCATCTCGATTAAGGAAGTATCCGCTTGAGAAGAGGAATCATCATCGAAAACCATATCGAAACGAACTAAAAGCTCTCCGCCTTCTTTCATCGTTAAGCTGAAAGCCTCAGAAGCGTTTGCCATTACTAGTTTATATAGGAAATTGAATCCGGAGTCTTTCTCAATTTTAGAAAAGCTGTTATTCATAAATATTCCTCAATCATTCTTATTAGAAAGCATCGTATATTCATCATCGCAGTTAACGACGATGTTAATATTCGGATCGATCTTTTTGACTTCCTCTCTTAATGAACGCATCAGATTCTTAATATCAGCCTTGGCGGAGAAGGGAATAACCATATCAAACACCGCATTGGTATGAGTAGGTCCGGAGACAATCCGGAAGTCGTGGATGGAAAGCTCCGGATTAATTTTCTTAATGGCTTGCATTACAACGTTATGTGTATAATCCGTCTGGGGATCGTTAACCTTGATTGGATCCATATGGATGACTGTCTTAATGCCGAGTTTTTTAAAGCATTCGCTTTCCAAGTTATCAATCATATCGTGAGACTTAAAGACATCGATGCTGCCATCGACTTCTACATGGATGGAAGCGAAGACTGCATTAGGTCCGTAGCAGTGCATTTCCAAATCGTGAGAGCCGAGAACCTGAGGATTGGATTTGATAAGATTCATAAAGGCATCGATTCTTTCTTTCGAAGGCTTTTCCCCTAAAAGGACATCACCGGTCTGCAGGAGAATCTTAATTCCTGTATAAAGAATAAATAAGGATACCACGATAGCTAAAATACCATCTGCTCTGGTAAAGCCGGTATAGTAAGAAATAAGAAGCCCGGCTAAAACGCCGGTGGTAGTTAAGACATCGTTTCTGGCATCGGCACCTGAAGCCTTTAAAGCTAAAGAATCGATTCTCTTGCCTAAAGAGAAATAAACATAGCCTTGAAGTACTTTAAGCAAAATAGAAATACCAAGGATAATAATAGGAATTAAGGGGAACTCGCTTAGAGGAGCTTCAGGAGAAATCAAACGGAGAATCGCCTGGTAGGCGATATTGCCGCCTAGGGCGATAATAATAACTGAAATAATCAAAGAGACGATATATTCCATTCTTTGATGTCCGTACGGATGCTCAGCATCCGCCGGCTTAGAAGACATCTTAAAGCCGAAGATAGATAAAAAACAGGAACCGAAATCAGATAAGTTATTTAAAGCATCAGCGATGATGGAAAGATTGGCGATCAGTAACCCGATGACAATCTTAGAAACGAAAAGAATCAGGTTGGTGATTACCCCGAAACCCGCACCTAATAAACCATATGAGGCACGAACCTTTTCGTTATTCGTGTCTATGTAGTTTTTCACGAAGATTCTCAAAAGCAATTCAGTCACGTTTTGGCCCTCTTTTAAATTTCGACATGCTTTAATTATGGATAAAAAACATAAAAAAGCAAATTTTTCATGCATTTTCTTTTTGGTCGGTGTTCACATGCCAAATTTTAAAGGATGTAATTAGAAAGGATAATCATTAACGAAAGGAGGTATTACCATGAAAAAACTCGAAAAGTTTTTACCGTTAATTGATATCATCGCTGCATTCTTAGGTATTCTGGCTATCGTCTTCTGTTCGCTCGCCGGTGTCATTGTCGAAGGAAGCCTCTTTGGTGTTTCTTTTAAAGGCTCCTATACGGAATTCCAGTTGATGTTTGGTAAGGGCAGTGAGTTAGACGTTTCCGCTGGTCTGGTCATCGCTTTCGTCCTTTTGATCTTAGGCATCTTGGTCATGGGCTTCATCGCCTTTGAACAATTCACTAAGAAAAAGCTCGATAAGAACATTTCGATGCTCTTAGGCTGCCTTGGCTTCTTGTTCTTCTTGGTTGCGGGAATCATGCTTTTCTGCACCTTCCCTATGTGCAACATTACCGCTGACGAAAATACTAAAGTCGGCGCTGGCGTCATCATCCCGGGCATCGCTGCTGTCTTCGCTGCGCTTTTAAGCCTTCCTAACGCTCTTAAGCCGTTTGTAAAGTAAAGCAAATCAAGGATTAAATAGCTCTAGGCGCCAGCTGGTTCAGCCGGCGCCTTTATTTATTAAATCAGCAATAAAGAAAAGTCGTGCTTTCAATATTGAATTAGTTTATATTATATTAGATATGTTACCTTAGCCTATTGGAGGTTTAAATATGGCAAAAGAATACCAGTTCAAGACAAAAACTGAAATCTCTCCGCGTATCATTATGTCGATTATCGCTTGCATCCTCGGTTTGGTCTCTTTGATTCTGTTGGCGGCTCCGGGCATTGTATTCAATTATGCTCAGGCTTCCCGCGGGTCCACTAACCTTAACTTAGGAAGCATGATCTGGGGCGGAGGAGATTATCTATTGCCGGTGAACGCTGGTCTGGTCTCCGCGTTCTTCCTGACGATTGGAGCTTCCCTTATCGTCTTAGGTGTCGGGGGCTTCCATTATATCGGCTTCCTTTCGTTCCTTTTATTCCTTACAGCTGGAGTCTTAGTCTTCTGCTCAGTTCCTCTTTGCGCTACCGGCCTTAAATTAGTCGGCACTGGCACTCCGGTTCTCGGCTGGGGCTCATACGTCTTCGGAATTCTTAATGTGGGTGCGGGAGTCGTTTCCTTCCTCGCTGCTCGCGGCGACTAGCCGGTTGAATTAAGATTGTTGAAAGTGCATAATAGACAAAGTCAGGGGGTTAACCATGAATTCGAATAATAAAAAGAAAGAAGAAGGCGCAAATATCAGGACCATCATGTCCATTGTCGCTGCGGTCCTTGGAGCGGCTTGCTTCCTGTTCTTGCTTACTTACGGTATCTCTTATTCCAATACTAACGCCACTTATGCCTTTAATGCCAAAGAGCTTTCGATGGGTCATCTGATCTTCGGAGGTGACTATGGCAGAGGGATTAATCCTGGTTTATTCTCCGCCTTCATTATCATGGCGCTCGCCGTCATCTTAGCGCTCGCGATGAACTGGAACGATATGACCGGTTATTTATCCATCGTCTTGTTCATCACCTCTTCGATTCTCTGGTTCTGCACGGTTCCTCTTTATGGAAACGCTCAAGCCACCTTATCGACCGCTGGTTGGTGCTTAGGGGTCTTCAACATCGTCGATGCGATCTTAGTCTTCATCGGCGTCGCCTATAAGTAACCAGAATTAAAATTAATCGAATGAAAATCTGCTGGAAACCCCAGCAGATTTTTTTCATCAGGCATTAAAAAAGGGGGATTACATCAAGTAAACCCCCATTAACTTAATAGCCTTTTTTACCGTTAGATGACAAATAGAATGAAACATAAGTGATTTTTCTCTGGCGTTTCTTTCTTTAAGCTTGGCTTTGATGCATCCAGTCTGGCCAAATTTGCGTTTCCGAGCCCTTTGGGCCATAATCAAGGCA
>JALCRV010000018.1 GCA_022652945.1 Bacilli bacterium | reverse complement strand
TGCCTTGATTATGGCCCAAAGGGCTCGGAAACGCAAATTTGGCCAGACTGGATGCATCAAAGCCAAGCTTAAAGAAAGAAACGCCAGAGAAAAATCACTTATGTTTCATTCTATTTGTCATCTAACGAGAAAATCACAATCTTATCGATCTCAGAGCCCATCTCCGCCTCGATGTTCTGCATTTCCAGACAGATATCATTTTTAGTGGAGCCGTTCTTTTTGGAAAGACGATAGACACTGTGATCTAAATCATCCCAGTAAGAATCAAAATCCAATTCGGTAGTCAAAGCAAAATTAGAAGTGACATCGGTAAGGTTAGAAGCTCTTTGTGCCCAAAGCAGGTTATTGATAGTCGTATATGTATAATAAAAAACTCCGACGATAATGCCTAAAAAGGCCACGATAAGGCCGATATACCCCCAGATTCTTTTAGCCATCGTTTTTTTGTCAGTCACTTTAGTTTCCTTTTAACCTTTATATTAGAGAGAAACAATTAATACGTGCTATATATGCTAGAAACATCTTACCATACAATCCAAGTATTTCGCATATAAAAGTGCTTTTTTTAAGCGGGGGAAAGCATTTTCAGGCTCGGATAAAAAGCTAATTTTTTTAATCGAATGTATTTTTTCTTCTACAAAACAGAACGACAAATCAAAACTGAAAAAGAAGCGAAACTGTTCATACTCCTGAATTTCATATAAAAACTGCTAAAACCATAGAGGATCGGCTGTATAAATACTTATAGTGGCTTAAATCTAAAAAATTTCCTTAAAAGAACAATATGAGTCAGAAAACTTATTTACCTTGATCAACTTTCTCTTTTAAAGCCTTCTCGTGCTTACCGATTTCCTCAGCGATCGTGAGGAACATCTTCTTAGGCTCAATAGGCTTAGAAAGATGCGCATTCATCCCCGCATCGAGACAGTTCTTGATATCCGAATCAAAGGCGTTAGCGGTCATGGCGATAATCGGGATATCCTTAGCGTCCTCTTTATTGGAAGAACGGATTGCTAAAGTTGCTTCAATCCCCGTCATCTTCGGCATGCGCATATCCATCAAAATCGCATCGAAAGCCCTAGGCGCGGATAAAAGATATAACTTCACCCCTTCCGCTCCATCGCTGGCGCGGGTGACACTGACAGAAGCCTTCTCCAAAATCTTCTCAGCGATTTCGGCATTAAGATCATTATCCTCGCATAACAAAATCCGTTTCCCGTAAATCGTCGCAGTATCAGCCTTTTCTTTTTCTTCCACCTTCTGAGGGGTGAGGGAAGTGACTTTACCCGGAATCGCAATCGTAAAGGTCGTTCCTTTGTTGATCGCTGACTGGACTTTAATCGTCCCACCCATCAGTTCGACTAGATTCTTAACGATCGCCAGTCCTAGCCCGGTCCCCTGAGGGACTTTGGTATTATTGCTTCTTTCTTCTTGGGTGAAGACTTCAAACATATGTTTCTGGAATTCTTCGCTCATCCCGCATCCGGTATCGGAACAGACAAAAGTCGCTAGATAATGATCTTCATCGATTTTGGTATCGGTCACCTCTAGGCTGATTTTCCCGCCGGGAGCAGTAAATTTAACTGAATTAGAAAGGATATTGTAGAAAATCTGATTCATGCGCACATGGTCGAATTCAAGAACCGGCATCGTCTCGTTGGTCTTTCCTATTTGGAAATCAATACCTTTATCGGAAGCTAAAGGCTTAACAGTACCCAGTATCATCTGGGAAAACTCCTCGAAAGCATAAGGAGTCTTATTCAGTTCCATCTTGCCGCTTTCGACCTTATTCAGATCGAGGATATCGTTAATCAGGGCTAACAGCAGACGCCCGGAGCGATCGATATTAGCTAGGTACTTTTTCGTATTTTCGGGATTATTTTCTTCATCGATAGCTAAATCAGCGGAACCGATCACGACATTTAAAGGGGTGCGGATATCGTGGCTCATCCTTGAAAGGAAGTCCGTTTTCGCCTCGGAAGCCACCTTTTCTTTCTCCACCGAGACCCGCAGACGGCGGTTATTCTCGATAAGCCAGGAAACGTTAAAAATCATCAGGGCTAAAATCAACCCAGCGATTAAGAAAGTGTAATTAAGATCCAAAGGATTAAGATGGTAAGACGAAAGCGGGACTAAACTAACCGAATAAAAAGTGGTCGAAGGAACCGGGCAGTAGACGAATACCGCCTCCCTCCCTTTCGAGTCCTTATGGTAGAAAGTCCCTTCTTTCATGGCTTGAAAGGATGTGTATTCCGCGTTTCTTTCATCTAAAGAAAGATTGGAAAACTTATAGAAAAAAGTAAAAAGGTTACCGGATTTAAAATCCGTATTGCCGAATAAGTAATCGCCATTTTGATTGATCAAGGTGGTTGCCATACCAGTGTAACCGCCATCAAGAGCGATATCATTCGCTAAGGAAGAGGAAGCGTAAATATCCATCAACGTGTAGCGGTTAAAGCCCCCCGCTCCATCGGAAATGGTAACGTAATTATAAATAGCGAAAGACTTCACCCCGTTATAGCGATCGGAGAATTCCGGTGTGCAGAGCAGGTTAGTAAAAGAGGCGGGGTCAGTTGAAGAGAAAATCGTCTTCAAAGCTCCGTAATCGGTAGCGTCGTATTCAACGCTGGGGAAACTAGTAAGCCCCTTGGTATAAACAAAACCCGTATAATCAGCCCCGATCAGTTCGAATTGCGTATTAGCATCGTTGCTGGAATCAGCGATAAAAGACATTGCTTCGCTGACCGTGAACTGCTTCTTTTCGATGTATTTAATGATATCCGCTAAGCGGTTTTGGGAATTTAGGAAGATAGCGGAAGAAATTTTAGCCGAGGAAGTGTTGAGGTTTTGGATATCGGAAAGATTCTGCGCTTTTAATTTAGCGCGGTAATCGCTGCTGTAGACCACAAAAGAAGCGATTGTCGCGCCGATTAAGGCTAAATCGACCCCGATGACGATCAGATTGCGCTTATGGCTGTGCTTCATTTCGCTTCTATTCTTTTCGCTCATTTTCTGTTCCTATCAGCATTTTAGGCGGTTAATTTTCCTCTTTCAACCGCCAACAGGCTTTCAAAGCTCGTCGCATTGGTCGTATCCGTCAAATAATAATCCAGAGTGTGCATCTTTCCCTCGGCATCGTACTTTTCGGGATTCTCAACCTTAACTAAATCCACTAAGGACTTATTGACGACATTGTAGAAAACATAATCGAACGAGACTTGCCCCAGATGGCAGAAGCGTTCGGAAGGGACGCTAAGGGTATCTTTAACGTAATCGGTAGCCTTGGCGATATTCGGAATCAAGCCTTGTTTCTTAGCGAAACTCTTATTGACCTCCGGATTGAAGAAATAATTGAAAAACTCCAAGGCCCAGTCCAGATGATCGGACTTCTTATTGATCGCCAGACCGCTTGACGGGGAAAGATAGACATATCCGCCATCCTCGCCCATCGGAGCGGGGATAAAGGAGAATTCTTCGTCGGAATGGATATCATCCTTGATCTTATTTAAAGCGGAAAGCAGAGTAGAGGACTGAGGCATAAAGGCAATCTTGGCTTTCTCCGCTAACGGAACATAAGTGCCTGAGTCATCCTTAGCGTAGCCGAGAAGGTTATAAGCGTAATCCGTCTGGCTCACCTTTCCGGAAACGAAGTTGTTATAAGTCTTTTCGATATATTTATAATCGTAATAACCATTAGAGCAGAGATTATAAAGATTGGAATAAGGCACGCGGAATAATTCGCTGATCCCCGCTTCCGCTTTATTGACTCTCTTGAATACTTCATCGTAATTGCTGGCGTTAGCGATCGAAGAGCAGATATACGGATATAAAATCTGCTGGCCGAAACTACCTGGGTTACCTTGTAAGGGAATATAGCCGGCCTCTTTAATAGTCTTACAAGCCGCTATTAATTCCGTATAATTCTTCGGGATGCTTACACCGAGAGTCTTTAATAAAGTATTGTTAACAAACATCCCACGGATCTCTCCACCTAAAGGTTCACAATAAAGTTGCTTAGCCTCGCCTTCTTTCGTGCCGGTATATTCAAAATTCTTCAATAAGCCCGGGAAAGCGTTAGCTGTAAAGGTATACTGGCTGGACTTAGAATACAGATCTAAGGCGTAATCATAAAAAGCATGACCCGGTTGGATATTCGAGGAAGTAAAGATATCGATCTTATTAGAATCGGCGGCTAAACGAATCGGCATATTCTTGTTATAATCCTGCACATATTCATAAGTGATATGGCAATTAGGGTACACCTTCTCAAATTCTGTGATGATGCCTTCCATCGCCACAAAATCCGTGGTGCTCCCCGCTAAGACAAGATTAACCTCGTCAGCAGTTGGTAAGGAATTATTTTTCTGGTAAGCCTCAGAATTAATAGTGCAGGAATCGATAAAAGGCAAAACCATTCCGATAGACAAAGATGTGACTATGATATGTTTTAGATGCTTCATATGTTCTTCGACCTTTCAAGTCTAATTTTAATTCTTTTTTTATTTTATCATATTAAATATCCAAAGAGATACCGAAAATTAGGGTGAGAACTACGCATTTTCTTAGTAAACAAACTACGTCTTGTTTTAGACTTAATGCCTTTTAATTCTTGTGTTTTACTTTTGAAACTTCAAAAAAAGTTTCTCCTTGCCATTCAAACTAGGTAAAATAATACCAAAAGGGGAATTCGTTATGAACATTGGAATCAATAGCTTCGGGTTAGCTAAAAACTTAACCTCCGATTTCCGCGGGACCTTAAAAAGCTTAAAAGAAGCCGGTGTCAATTATTTGGAACCTTGCCTTGTCTTCGATAAGGAAATGGGGCTTTTAGGCCACTTAATCAGCTCCGGCTTAAAAAAACGTGGCCTGAGCGGCGGAATCTTCATGGAAGATGAAGCCCAAGATAAGATCCGCTTAGTCAGAGAAAGCGGAATCAACGTCCTCTCCGCCCACCTCTTCTTAACCGCTCTTAAACCAGAGACTTTAAGTAAAATCGCTGATAAAGCCATCATCTTCGCTAAGGAAAACAAGATCGAAGCTTATGTCCTAAGCTTTGGACGGCCTGATAAGAAGCTCGCCTTAAAATTTTTAGAAGCCTGGCGAGAACCGGTTCAGAAAATGACCGAGGCCGGGATAAAGGTGCTATTCCATAACCACGGAGCCGATTTAGAAGGTAAGGAAGGAGAGACGATTTTCCATACCTTCCTAGAAGGCATGCCTTATATGGGCGCGGAATTAGATGTCGGGTGGGTCATGGCGAGCGGGAAAGACCCTTTAGAGATTATGAAAAAATACGCCCCCCGTATCCAAATCCTTCATTTTAAAGACATTAAAGACTTAAAGAAGAAATCCTCGGAAAAGGATTATTTTGTTCCCGCCGGAGAAGGGGTGATTCCTCTTGACCAAATCCTTTTGGCTTCTAAGGAGCTGCCTTTATTGAAACAGGGTCTAGTCCTTGATCAAGATCGTTCGGATGGCGATTTTCTTTTCGATACCTATTTAAGCGCCCAGAATCTGCAGAAGGGAGCTAAGACCTCTTTAAAAATCCGCAAAGAGGCCTCCTTAAAAGACGGAAAAGAATATTCGATTCTGACTTTCCCTTTGTTAAGGGATACTTTTAAAGGCAAGATCTCTTATTTCGCTTTCCTGCCTTTCTTAAAAGCGGCTGGACTAAGCCAAGTCGACTTATTGATCCCCGAAATAAAACATTACGGGGTAGAGAAGACCTTAAAAGCTTTAAAAGATAACGAACTTCATGTCGGCTGTCTTATCGCCTACCTTGATCTATATAAATTAAAAGGGAAGAAACTAGATCAGGCCTTCCTAACCTCTTTAAAACTTTGTCAAAATGTCCAAGCGAGCTATCTGATGGTCGTGCCGAAAAAGATCTTCAGCTTAAGGAAGAATAAGGCTAGTTTTGAAGAAATCCGCTCCCGTTATATCCTCGGCTTCCGCCGCGGGGTGGAGTTAGCTGAAAAATTCGGGATAACGGTCTGCTTTGAAGACACTCCTTCAATTGAGATTCCTTTATCCTCCTCTTCCGATTGCTTAGCTATCCTTAAAGAAGTGAAAGGTTTAAAGCTTGTCTTCGATACCGGGAATATGCTTCCGGCCTTAGAAAAACCATTGGACTTTTATGAAGCGACCAAAGAATATATCTGCCGCGTTCATCTTAAAGAGACTATCTACATGGAAAAAGGTGATCTCTGCCTCGATGGAAGAAGGATGCAGGCTACCTGTTTTGGTTGCGGGGATTCGGATATGAAGGTTCTGATCCAAGCGATGGAGAAAGATAAATTACCGGTTTGCAAAACTATCGAATTTGTCATGCCGGTGAATTCTTCCTTAGCTTCCTATCAAGGGCTGCTCTCACGCTTTGTTATCTATCTGAATAATCTTTCTCAGAGTTAGTCATCAGTCAGTTATATATAAATAAAATTTTTGCATCCGCATTGAAAAACTCTCGACGAGTTTTTATACGGTTTTCTTTTTGAAAGAATCGTCATGAGCGATTAGGTTAAAATTAGGGAGTTTCTCCTTCGTTTAAAAAACTTGTCAATAAGGAAAAGCAAGAAAAATCGTCCCACGTGTTTTCTATAATTAGCGAAGCAAAAATGGGATTCCAAAAATTAAAAAGTCCGAAATAACGGGATATTTTTATAATTAAGGGTTACATTAGGGTCCCAAAACTGTCCCAAATTTTCCCACGGTTTTTGCCTTTAGAAATTCGTCTTTAAAACTTGGGAAAATAGGATATAAAAATAAAGCCAGCCGAAGATTTTTTTCAGGCTAAGGATGGGAGATAAAAATGAAAAAAGGAATGAAGGCCAGCAAAAGGTTAGGACGTTTAAGAGCTACGTATCTGTTAGGGATTTTTATGCGCAATGTCCCGGAAGAGGAATTCAATAAGACGATGAATAATTTCGCCTTGGCAATCACTTTGGATAATGCGCTTGTCATACCTTCTTTAAATGAGGAAGACCATTACGTCGCCGATTTAAAACAGGGCGAGTTGGAATTGATCATTGAATATAAGGATAGACCCGCTAAAGACTTCTTCGATTATGTTAAAAAGACTTCCGATGAAAATATGAAGAAGCATCATTTTAAGCCTGAAGAGTAAAAGGGAATTATCTTAACAAGATTGCATCATAAAATCTGCACTTTAAATAGTCTTTTGTTACTTAAGGCTCTTTTAAATTTTAGACTCAGTAAATATTTTTGATTTTTCAAAACCAAGGGAAAAGGAAACTCATAAGCCAAGAGAGATAGGTTTCTTGACTTTAAAAACTCAAATTTTAATATTGCAAGAAGACAATTCAAAATCGCCTGATTTTTCACTTTGTTTAATAATTACGCCTTTAAAACTGTCTTTCGGAAACAATTCTGAAGGTGTTTTTCTTTTGGGGCTATTTTGAAGTCGATAAAAAGTAAAAAGGAAACTTGAAGTCTATTGATATCTTCATATGATTTTTTCCCACCGGAAAATCTCTTTTTTGCCATTCAAAGATTAGGTTAAGAGTATTATGATTAAAGAGGAAGCAAGGTCTGTTTTTCTTACTTATTAAGGTCAGGAAGATATAATTAAGCGAAGAAAATACTGGCCTTGATTTATAAGGATTTTCTTAAAGGAAGGTACCACATGGAACGGATTAATTTAAACGAAGGCTGGGAATTTACTCCTACCTACTCTCTTTCTTTTATCCAAGGGAAAGGGGAAGGAGAGAAAATAAGGATTCCTCATACTTTCAATGAAATCCCCTTTAACTGCTTCGATGTAAAAAAGACCTGGCTATTAGCTGCCTATCGTCTCAATCTGCCTTTTAAGAAAGAATGGAAGAACAAAAGAATCTTTATCACCTTCATGGGAGCGGCCCACGAAGGGGAATTCTTCCTTAACGGGAATAGCCTTTATACCCACCGTTGCGGATATACTTCTTTCCGGATCGAACTGACCGGGAAATTAAAAGAAGAGGGAGAAAATATCCTCGGGCTAAAGCTTGATTCTCATGAAAGTCTTAATCAGCCACCCTTTGGCAATGTCATCGATTACCTCTGCTATGGCGGGCTTTATCGAGAAGTCTTTTTAGAGATCGGTGAAAAGACCATTATCTCCGATGCCTTCATCTACGCTAAAGACTTAAAAACTTTCCATATCCAAGCCACCATTGATGGTGCGCTTGAAAAAGAAGATCAGTTGGAAATTAAGGTCTTAGATGCTAATAAAGAAGTAAAAGGGCAAGAAACTATCTTAGCCTCGAAAGACTGCTCTTTAGATTTAGAAGTCAAAGATCCTCAGCTTTGGACTTTAACTTCCCCTTATCTTTATCAGATTGTAATTACCTTTAAACATCATGAGCAGATTCTTGATCAAAAGACCGTAACTAACGGCCTTAGAATTGTTAAGTTCACGAAAGATGGTTTCTTCTTAAATGGCGAAAAAATCAAGCTCCTCGGCTTAAACCGCCATCAATCCTACCCTTATGTCGGCTATGCCATTTCTGATTCTCTACAAAGAGAAGACGTCAGGATCCTTAAAGAGGAACTGGGCGTCAATGTCGTTAGGACCTCCCATTATCCTTCCTCCCAGGCATTTTTAGATGAATGCGATAAGCGCGGCTTATTAGTCTTTACGGAAATCCCTGGCTGGCAGCATATCGGAGACGAAGAATGGAAAAAGATCGCGGAGCAGAATGTCGAAGAGATGATCCACGATGGGAAAAACCATCCCTCTATCTTCCTTTGGGGCGTGAGAATCAATGAATCCCAGGACGATGATCCATTCTATTTAAAGACGAACGAGATCGCACATCGTCTTGATCCCTCCCGTCCGACTTCCGGGGTCCGTTTCCTAACTAAATCCCATCTTTTAGAGGATGTGTACGCGCATAATGACTTCTCATATTCCGGGCAAGGGAAAAGAGCCTTAAGGAAAAAGAAAGTCGCTACCTCCGATATGAACAAGGGATATTTCATCTCCGAATGCAACGGGCATATGTTCCCGACTAAGTCTTTCGATGATGAGCCTCATCGCTTAATCCACGCCCAGAGGCATCTTAAAGTCATCGACCAGATGTTTAAAGACGACGAAATCGCGGGTCTATTTGGTTGGTGCGCTTTCGACTATAATACCCACGCGGATTTCGGAGCGGGGGATAAGATTTGCTATCACGGGGTCGATGATATGTTCCGTAACCCGAAATTGGCTTCTTATGTCTACGCTTCTCAGCTTTCTTCAAAACCGGTTCTTTCGATTTCCTCTTCGATGAATAAAGGAGAATATCCGGCAAGCTCAATCGGAGAGATCTACGCCTTAACTAACGCTGATTCACTTAAACTATATAAAAACGGGGAATTCGTAAAAGAGTTCTTCCCGGACCATAAAGACTATCCAGGTCTGCCTCACCCGCCGATCCTGATCGATGATTTCGTTGGTGATCTGATTATCAAGCACGAAAAATATCCGCTTCCGGTTGCTAAAGACATCTCTTACGTCCTTAAATGTATCGTTAAATACGGTCAGGACCATCTGCCTTTAAAGGCTAAACTGAAAATGGTTAAATTAATGGCGGTTAACCATCTGACCATCCAGGAAGCCTTAGAAATCTATAATAAGTACTTCGGAGGCTGGGGCGGGAAGGCTTTGGAATATTCCTTTAAAGGTGTCTATCAAGGTAAAGAAGAAAAAACTGTAACTCTCGGAAGCGCCGATCATCCGCGTTTAAGACTGATTCCTTCTGCTACCGACCTAGTCGAAGGGACTACTTACGATATGGCCTTGATCCGTATCCGGGTCGAAGATGAAAACGGGAATATCCTTTCTTTCTATCAAGGCAGTTTGAAATTAGAAAGCCAAGGGCCGATTCAGATTATCGGGCCCCATCTGATTTCTCTCCCCGGCGGGATGTTTGGTACCTTAATTAAAACGACCGGCCAAGAAGGGAAGGCCAGCCTTAGCGTCAGCGGGGAAGATGGCTTACAAGGAAAAGTCGATTTTACAATCAGAAAAGAAAAGTAGGACTGAAAAAGCCTTTTGAACATAACCGTCAAAAGGCTTTTATGATGGGTGTTTTTTTACTTCTGTTCCTGAAGATGGGCGCTGCTTTTATCGATGTACATCGCCTCATCCGCTCTTTTATAAGTCCGATAGACATCTAAGCGATCGTCATCGTTCATAATGGCGTAACCGACTGCGAGATGAAGAGGCAACAGGGAAGAAGGGGAGAGGAGGCTGATCTTCTTATTAACATCCATTAGGATAGCTTTAAACTCTTCCTGTTCCATGTCGGTGGAGATTAAGCAGAATTCATCTCCGCCCGTCCGGTAAATAGTCGCATCGTTTTTAAAGGAGGAAGAAAGGGTCTCACCGACTTTTCTTAAGGTCTCATCTCCGTTAAGATGACCGCATTCATCGTTAATCTGCTTAAAATGATTGATATCGAAAACAGCGACCAGGAGGGAAGAATAAGTACGTTCCATCCTTTTATTCAGATAATCCATTTTCTTAATAAAACATGCCCGGTTAAAAGTGCCGGTCAGACGGTCGACTTTATTTTCCTTCTCGCGCATAAATAGGTAATAAAGGATAGCCGCTAAAGCGATAGAAGGCCACATGACATAGCAGCGTTCAAAGACGGCTTGAATCACTCCGCCACCGATCGGGAAAAGATAAATAGTCGACATTAAAAGAACATCGCTGCGGTCGATATTCTGCTTTAAAAGATAGCGTATCTCCCCGATCGCTAACCAAGCGATATAAAGACCGAGGATTCCGCTTTCCAGATAATACCAGCTGCCACGGACATAATTGTTATTATTATCGACCTTATAGATAAAGCCGAAAAAGAGGTTGAAGATCAGGAAGATGATATTGCAGCAAGCGGGGATAAAAGTCCAAAGATTCAGCTTTTTATTGTAGTTTCTTCTGACGGAGATAAAGACAGCAGGCACGAAAGGCAACAAGGAGAAACCGAGAAAATTATCGATCCGGTTGATAACTATATAAACTTGGGAAGTCGAAGGAGTATCGATAGCCATAAAAACCATCTCCAGAATCAACTCCATCGAGATCAAGCCAGCCAGCCAAGTGTAGTACTTAGTCTTTTCTTTGTTGATCAAAAGGTTGCGGTTAGCGAGGACGACTAAAAGAATCAAAGCAAAAACCGAGAAAGCTTCATTCGCAAAGGGAAATACATATAAACTATTCATAAAAGGTCCCTATTTTGTAGATATTTTACCACAAATAATAACTTTGTAATAGATTGAAAAGAGCAGGATAAGACAAAGAAGGAATATTGAAAAATCCTCTATCGGCTTAGGAAAGAAAATGTAATAATAAAGAGGGAAAAGGAAAAAGGAGCACGCCACATGAAAGAAAAACGCTTTTTTGAACAACAAGCAGTCTATCAAATCTATCCGCGTTCCTTTAAAGACTCCAACGGAGATGGAATCGGGGATTTAAATGGAATCATCTCCAAGTTGGATTATTTGAAAGATCTAGGAATCGGTATTATCTGGCTTTCCCCGATCTATCCCTCTCCGAATTTTGATTACGGATACGATATCTCCGATTATAAAGCCATCAACCCGGAATTCGGGACCATGGAAGACTTTGAGCGCTTACTTAAAGAAGCGAAAGAAAGAAACATCCGGATCGTGATGGACTTAGTGGTTAATCATACATCCATAGAACATCGCTGGTTTCAAGCTTCCTTAGATTCTTCCTCGCCTTATCACGATTATTACATCTGGCGAAAAGGGAAGAACGAAAATAAGCTTCCTCCGAATAACTGGACGAGCAACTTCTTAGGCTCGGCCTGGACTTATGTTAAGGAAGCGGATAGCTGGTATCTGCATCTATTTACTCCTCAGCAGCCCGATCTTAACTGGCAGAATCCGAAAGTCTTAGAGGAAGTAGAAAGTATTTTGCGTTTCTGGCTCGATAAAGGAGTCTACGGTTTCCGCTGCGATGTGATCAATGAAATCTATAAGAGCTCCTTAGAAGACGGGAAAGACAGCTTCCCGCATATGATGGTCGGGAAAGAATACTATTTAAACCAGGAAGGCGGTTTCCAGATCTTAAGAAAGCTTCATGAGGATGTCTTTAGCCATTACGATTCGATGACAGTCGGCGAGACTGGGTTTATCACTTATGAGGATCAGAAAAAATACACGAATTCCGCTCTCGATATGGTCTTTTCCTTCGATCATGTTAACCCGCGCTTTTATAAACTATTCCCGACCTTCCAGATTAAATACAAACCGGAGTTCATGAAAAAGACCATCCGGGGCTGGCAGGAAAACTGCACTTGGAACACCGTCTTTTTTGAAAACCACGATCAAGGCAGATCTATCGCAAAATTCGGTGATACGGGGCAGTATTATAAAGAATCCGCCAAGATGCTTTCCACCCTTATTTGCTCCTTACGAGGAACCCCTTTTATCTATCAGGGGGAAGAAATCGGGATGGAAGATTATCCTCGAATGGACTGGAGCGTCAATAAAGATATCGTCCCGGTGATGATTAAAAAGATGATCCTTTCTTTCCATATGCCTAAAAGCCAGGCGGAAAAGATGGCTTTCATCTACGACCGGGATAATGCGAGGATGCCTTTCCAGTGGGATGATTCTCTTTCCGCTGGCTTTTCTTCCTCCTCTAAGACATGGCTTCCTGTTAATGAAAACTATCTAAGAATCAACGCTAAATTAAATGAAGAAGATCCTACCTCGATTCTGCAGTTCTATAAAGAAGGTCTAAAAGTCCGTAAAGAGCATCCTTCTTTACAGACCGGGAGCATTTCCTTTTTAGAGAGCAAGAAAGATGTGATGGCCTATATCCGTGAAGAAGAGGGAGAAAAAATCTTAGCCTTAATCAATCTTTCCAAGAAGGAAAGAAAGACTGGAATCGGCTTAAAAGGAACAGTCATCCTTTCTAACTATCCGGATGATAACGGGGAGAAGTCATTTACCTCCTTACGTCCTTTTGAAAGCGTTCTTATTAAGCTCTAATAAGTCAGAAACCTCGTTTAAAATTAAAATAAGCGATTTCCTTAAAAGAAAGAAAAGCCTTTGGGCGTTGGATAATTCCTGACTTTTTACATGTTATCTTTTAACTGAAGACAAAATATGAAGAAAATTAGCACTCACCCCTTTACAGTGCTAAAAGCGATGCTATAATAACAGTGCTGAGAAGAATCTCTAGAAAGGTAACATAATCTCATGAAAGAAGAAAAAGAGTTTCAGACTGAATCAAAACAACTGTTGAATCTGATGATCAATTCTATTTATTCGAATAAGGAAATCTTCCTTAGGGAATTGATTTCTAACGCTTCGGATGCGATTGATAAATATCGCTTTTTGGCTTTAAAGTCGGAAGGGAAAGATCCTTTAAAAGACGGAGAAATAAAAATCAACCGCAACAAGGACGAAAAATGGATTGAAATCAGCGATGATGGCATCGGGATGAATAAGGAAGAACTGGAGACTAACCTCGGGACCATCGCTCGTTCGGGCTCGAAAGAATTCCTCGCGAAATATAAGGAGATGAAAGACGATAAGAAGGTCGATCTGATCGGCCAGTTCGGCGTCGGCTTCTATTCTGCCTTTATGGTCGCGAAGAAGGTCGAAGTAAGGACCAAGGCTTTAAATGGCCAGGGTTATCTTTTCACTTCCGATGGCATCGAAAAATATACCGTCGAGGAAATCGAGCTGCCCGATGTGGTCTCGGGCTCTTCGGTCCGTGTCTATCTGAAAGATGATACCGACGATGAGAAATACTCCCGTTTCTTAGAGGATTATGAGATTGAAGATCTCGTGAAGAAATATTCCGATTACATCCGCTATCCGATCAAGATGGAAGAAGTGACTAAGACCCCTAAAAAGGATGCTGAAGGCAAGGAGATCGAAGGTCAGTTTGATGAAGTGAAAGAAGTTAAGACTCTTAACTCCATGATCCCGCTCTGGAAAAAAGCTAAAAAAGACGTGACGGACAAGGAACTCGCCGATTTTTATAAGGCCAAGTTCGGGGAATATGAAGATCCTTTGCTTTCTCTTTATATCAAAGCGGAAGGGCTTTTAAGCTACGATGCCTTGGTCTTTATCCCGTCTCACGCTCCTTATAACCTTTATGCGGAGAATTATGAAAAGGGCCTGGATCTTTACTCGAAAGGCATTTTCATCAAGGAAAAATGCAAGGAACTGATCCCGGATTACCTTAAGTTTGTGAAAGGCTTGGTGGATTCGGATGATCTGCCGCTGAACATTTCCCGTGAAATGCTGCAGAAAGCCCCAGTCTTAAGTAAGATCGAAGCCAATATCGAAAAGAAGATTCTGGAAAGATTAGCCCAGTTAAAGAAGGAAGATTATGAAAAGTATCTCACCTTCTTTAAGATTTACGGCGATCATCTGAAGTTCGGAATCTATTCGACTTACGGGGTTAAGAAAGACGAAATCCAGGATCTTTTGGTCTTCCCGAGTCTGAATAACGAAAAACCTATTTCCTTAGCGGATTATAAAGCTAAGATGGATCCGAGCCAGAAGTTTATCTATTACGCTTCGGGCAAGACTTTGGAATCGATTAAGTTACTGCCGGAGTTAGAAGGGTATAAAGCTAAGAATATCGATGTCTTGCTCCTTGCTGATTCGATCGATGAGTTCACCTTAAAGATGATGCACGATTATCTGAAGGTCGAATTCAAGAATATCTCAGAGGAAGCTAAAGAAGAACTAAGCCAGGAAGAAAAAGATAAACTCGCTTCTTTAAATGCGACCTATAAGAGAGTTCTGGATGATTTAAAGAAACCTTTAAATGGCAAAGTCGATGAAGTAGCCTTCTCCACTAAACTGGTGAATTCTCCAGTCTGCATTTCCACTAAAGAAGGTCTCTCCTTGAATATGGAGCACGTCATCAATGAGCAGCAGCCAGGCTATAAAGACGAAAACGAAAAACCGAAGGCGGTTAAAGTCTTGGAGATCAACGCCTCCTCGCCTTTATTCCAAGCCGTCAGTTCCTTAGATAACGATGAAGATATCCAGAAGTACGGTTCGCTCCTTTACGATGAAGCTATGATGCTGGAAGGGTTTGAAGTCGAAGACAAGAAAGCCTTCGTGGAGAACCTGAATGAACTGATGCTGAAAGCCATCAATAAAAAAGAACCTTCGCCCCTAAAAGAAGAAGGGAAGGCTGAAAAGGACGTGACTGCTAAATAAAAGCCTTACGACGACAACAAAGTACGAGTCTTTAGGCTGAAGCGATAGTGGATATATAGTCTCATTAAAGATTGGATCTTCTTAAAAAAGTCGACCCAATCTTTTTTTTCGGATTTCTTATAGCCGTTAAGGATTGCTTTGGAAGTCTGGAAAAACTTGCCGGTGACATCGGTCAGTTCCTTAACTCCGCAATCATCCATGAAGGTGAAAAGCTTTTTAATAAACTCCCTTTTCTCCTCGGGAGATAAAGAATCCAAGGTCTCATCCATAGCCTTGGCGAAAGCCCAGGCAGTCTTAGAGATCGCGGGTGCTCTTAAAAAGCCCTTTTTACCGGTTTTCCAGGTGAATAAAGAATGCTCCCAGAGACCGTTTTTAATCCCGGCGGCTTGGACGACTTTATAACCTTGGTAGTCATCAAGAAGGGTGCCGATCATATCGTCGACCGGGATCAACTTGATAAATTTCTTCTCAATCCGTTTAAAACCTTCCGAATCGACCAGGCGATTTTTAAAACCCGGCCCATCAAAGTCATAGACGGCCTTTAAACGATCCTGGAGCGTAGCAGGTAAACGGGCGGAAGCGAAAGCCGCTAAGTTACCGCCTTTAGAATGTCCGACCACGGTGATTTTGGCATCTTCAGGAATAAAAGAAAGGACTTTAATCAGATCATTTAAAGCGAGATTCCAAGCCGGGATATCCTCCACAGTCATCAAAAAATCTTCTTCCCAGCCGAATAAGGTTAAATCGGTTCCGCGGTAAGCGAAAATATAATTTCCTCCGGGGAGGGTAAAAAGCATCGAAGCGTACTGGATGGCTTTTTGGGGAAGATTCTCTTCGTGGAGATGAGAAATCTTCCAGTGAGAATAGCGCTTAGAGAAACCTAAGTTCTCAAAAACTGCCTTAGAATGAGGCGGCTCGAGAGTCTTTTCAGTCAGGATTTTCTTATCCGCTTCCGATTTAAAATGGGTGGGGGAGATCAGTTTCTCACGATCTTCCGGCTTAATTAATCTTCCGAAATCAAAATAAGAAGCGCAGGCGAAAAAGGCGTAATCCATTTCTGTTAAAGGCAGCTCAGTTAAGCTGACGTCTTGGTATTTTTTCGCCCACTGGATAATATTCATGTTTTAATAATAACAAAACTTTTCTTTCTGAGAAAGATGGAAAAGAAAAATAACGCTTTCCTTGAATTGAAAAAGAAGGGACTTTAAAATAACAACGATGGATAAAAACACTTCTTTTGAAAAGGTCAGCCATCCTTTTCCTCCTCTGATCGAAAAAGACTCAAAAGTCTTGATACTGGGCTCTTTTCCTTCCGTTATCTCTCGGGAAGAACGCTTTTATTACGGAAATAAACAGAACCGTTTCTGGAAGGTTCTTTTCCGTTTATTTAACAAACCTTATCAAGATGAAATCGAAGCAAAAAAGAAAATGATCTTAACCCACCATTTAGCGCTTTTTGATGTTATCGGTTCCTGTAAGATTAAGGGCTCAGATGATTCTTCGATCAACGAAATAATCCCTAATGACATACCAAAGCTTATTGAAGGGACAAAGATTTCCTTCATTGTCTTAAATGGAAAAAAGGCCCTTTCTCTTTATGAAAAATACTTTTCTAAAACTCTTTCGCTTCCTTATCAAGGCTTGCCTTCAACCTCCCCGGCTAACGCGGTAAAAAGGGAAGAGGACCTAGTTAAAGCTTATTCCGTCATCCTTAAATATCTGAACTGAATAGTTAACTGGTCTTCATTTTTAAAAGGAAAGAAGAACATTTAACTGCGCTTCTAGTATAATAAGACATAGGAAAGACCTATATATGCCTGAGAATAACGAAAATAACATCAAGGAAAATCAAAAGGAAAAACCCGAAGAAGAAAAAGGATCAGAGGAAAAAAAGGAAGTACAACATTTAGTCTCCCCGGAAGTCCTCCTGACCGCGCTTTTTAAGTGCTCCTATCAACGGGGAAAGAAAGAATCCTGGCTTTACGCCCGAGCCGTCTTCACCCGCTTTATGAAAGCGGTCCTGATTACTTTTAACTCCTTAGCCATTATTACTTTGATTTTGTTTTTAGTCGGCTATTTCTCCTGGAGCGGGGGAATGCTTCCTAGCGATGAATATATCATGCTGAATCTGGTCTTCACCTGCTTAGTCGGAGGCGGGGATTTGGCTTTCCTTTTTTTAATCCTTTTCCGCTTCCTTTTCCGCTACCATCAATTCACCTCCGGAAAAGTCCAGTCCGAGACTATTTATTTCTTAAAAGACCATATCGTCTGGGATCAATTCGAAAGAATCAATGAAAAAGAGCTGGGTAAGAAAGAGACTGTTTTAGCCTATAACCAGGTCCTTCTTCTGAAAGAGACTAAAGGGTTCTTAGTCTTGACCATCCAAGGCGGAAATGAAATCTGGGCTTATAAAAAAGGCTTCGATGAAAAGCGGATGGAACTGGATACGATGCGTGGGAAGATCGAAGAGGAAACTAATAAGAAGTTCATTGTGGTTTCTTATGACTACAATCCACGCTACGAGTATTTCCTCGATCAGGCTTTAAAGATCACTAAGCGCAACGATGCGGTGAGAATCTTCCGCTTCTTGGCTTTCTTCCCCTTGTTGCCGGCTATTTTACTTAACTTCCGGAACGGGCTAAACATGGATTATGTCTGGGTCTTCTGGCTTTCTGGTGGAATCGGAGTCGGCCTTTTAGTGGCCTCCTGCGCTTTAAAAGCTGATCACCATCATGTCCCTAAACCCTTATTTGTCTCGACGGCGTGGATCACTTCCGCTTTGATCTTTTTCTCTTTAGTCATCGGTATTTTAGGAAGCGTTTATAATACGTTAACAAAACTTGGTAAAAAAGCCGCCATCTTCCAAGCGGAGACGGGGGAGTATTTCCCCTCCTCCGGAATCGCTGATGAAGAGAATACCTCCTATGTCAAGGATGTGATCCATTTCACGGTCGGAATGAAGTCTTTATACCGAGATGAAACGGCGGGGACTTTAACTGAAGAGAAAGAAATCAGCCAGTTTGAGACGAGGCTTAAGTCCACAGAAAGCAAATGGAAGAGCAGTTTAACCGATGATCAAAAGGATACCTTACCTTCGAAAGCCCATTTGGATGTCGGGGATTATTTCTTGCTTTTCGATCAAACGGATAATAAGTTTTTCCCGACTGCTGAGGAAGTGAAATTCACTTCTTCCTCCCCGAAAGATACGACTATGTATTATGCCTGTTACGACAGCGATAAAAAAGAGCTCTTTTTAGTTATCTATAATTTCTACGGGGATAATTTCTACCCTTATACCTACCACTGATTTTAAATTCTTAAAGGAAAGTGAAATATCTTTATGATCCAGTTCAAGAAGCTTACTTATGCTTCCGGTCAGGTCTTAAGACCTCTTTTTGCTTCCTCGGGGACGAGGATTTGCGAATATTCCTATTTAACTGAATGCTGTTGGGCTAATTATTTAAAAACTCAGCTTGGGGAGGAAGAAGGGTACTATTTTCTTTCTTACCATAATAAGCCGGCTCCGGTTTTTCGTCTCCCTTTAGGGGAAGATTTAAATCGGGGGCTTGATCTACTTGATAATTATCTATTGGAAAATAAGCTCCTTTTAAGTCTGACTTATGTCCCCGAGGAAGTCAAAGACAGCTTGCTAAGCCGCTACCCACATCTAGAATCTACTTCTTTCAGAGAAGAAGATGACTATATCTATAATGCGACCGATCTGGCTTTCTTCCAAGGCAAGAATTACGCCACTCAACGTAACCATGTCTCCCGCTTTAAAAGAGATAACCCTGGTTATCAATTCAAGATCGCAGAGAAAAAAGACATTAAAGCCATCGAAGAAAGCTATCTGGCCTTTGAAAAAGAACAGGATGTCTCTTATAACCCGGAAAGGGAATACGAAGCCCTGTCCGCCTTCCGTCTGATTAGACAAATCGGTCAGGAAGGAGTCTTGGCGGCCTATCTGACCGACGGAAAAAAGATCGTCGCTTTCGAAATCGGAGAAATCGTAGGAGATACTTTAATCCAAGATGTCGAAAAAGCCACCCGTCAAGTTGACGGTTCTTATTCTTTGATCGTGCAGGAATTCGCTTCTTACGCCTTAACTCTCGGTGTTAAATATATTAACCGGGAAGACGATGCTGGGGATTTAGGCCTGAGAACCTCGAAGTTACGTTATAACCCGGTCTGTTTATTGCATAAATTCCAGATGAAATTGAATTCCTCGGTCGATTTAATCCAAACTTTACCGACTTTAGAAACGACCCGTCTCCTTTTAAGGCCTTTAAAGGAAAAGGATATTCATTTATACGGGAACTTATCCAGAGATGAAGAGCTGAATAAGTGGTGGGGTTACGATTATAAAAAAGACTTAAACGGTGAAGAAGCAAACGATAATTACTTTTATAAAATGGTCCAAGATGACTTTAAAAAGCGGGATACTTATGTCTTCGGTCTGGCTTTAAAAGAAAGCGATGAACTGATCGGGGAAATCTGCCTTTATAACTTCACTAATGAAGGGGAGGGGGAAATCGGAGTCCGCTTATTTAAAGAAAAGCAGAATCAGGGTTACGCCTACGAAGGTTTATTAAAGATTATCGATTACGCTTACCATCAGCTTCTGCTCTCTTCTTTATATATTTCCGCCTTCAAGGAGAACTTGCCATCCTTAAGACTTATCCATCGTCTGAAGACGGCTTTCTTAGAGGATAAAGACGGCAGGGAATATTATAGAATCTGTAAGTAACTACTTTGGATTAAATCTAAAAAAGAGCGCCTGAAGAGCGCTCTTTTCGTTGCTTTTTGCCTTATAGATAATTAGTTAAATTCTCTAGCGTACGTGGCTTTCAGGATCTCGACCACCCGATCAGGATTGTACTTTGCTAAAGCCGCGCAGTAGGAGTTCCAAGTCGCATCGTTATTGACATCCTTACTTCCGATAATGAAAGAAGGAACGGTCTTCTGGATGAAGTCTTGGATTTTCACAGAAATCTTGCTTGATTCCAGACCCTCTTCTAGACTCTGTTTATTCTGGACAGCGCCGAGAGTTAAAGAGGTCGAAGAATACTTGGACCAGTTAGCTAAACCGCGGGTGATGGCGGGCTCTAAAGAGCCGGTGTAGGCATTGTTATAAGTGCCCCAGGAACGTCCGACTACACGGTTTCTCTTGATAACACCGCGCAAGGCATCATCTTTTTCCGCAATCGGATTCATTCTCCACATCTTGTTGCCTTTAGAGGTGGCATCATCCCAAAGAACACCGTTCTCATCGCAATTATACCAAGCGCCATCGGTTAAACCGAACTTGGTGTAGCATTCATCTTTGGTATCTTCGTATTCTTTTTTAGAAAGCCCCGCTTCGCCCATCATCGCTCCATCATCGGTATAAAGATAATCGAGCATCGTGAATAAGGCGGAGACATCTTTATCAAGGGCCTTATTAGTGACAACTGCGGAGACGGAATTACGCGCCATCGAATAGAAGACAAACGGATCGAATCCCTGCATGGCCGCAGTGCCGAACTTATCGTTAATAGGTTGGGCAGCTCCGTAGACGCAGATATCCTTGGTATAGCCGTTGGTGGCGTTATTTTCTTTGCCGTCGGAGATATCGAGGTTATTCCCCATCTGTCCAGTTAGTCCGTACCACATCCCGACTTTACCGGAGAAGACCGAGGTCGTATCGATGGTGTAGAACATTTCGTTATTCCGCTCAGCAAACCCTTTATCGATAAACCCGTTTTTATACCACTTATTCATCAAAGAGATATAAGCGCGGAAATTATCCGAATCTCCGCCGAAATGGATA
Organism: Bacilli bacterium; assembly: GCA_022652945.1. Taxonomy (GTDB): domain Bacteria; phylum Bacillota_I; class Bacilli_A; order RFN20; family CAG-288; genus Scatoplasma. The sequence continues at coordinate 6,128 of JALCRV010000018.1, read as the reverse complement.
TCCTTTAAATCCGGATCCATATAGAAATACGGGGAAGTGCCAAATGACCCGACGATATCGCTTGTCCCGTAAAAGCCGTAATAAGGCAGCTGCATGCAGTAACCATCATTGATACCTTCTCCAGCTAAAGCCTTCTTGAAGATCGGAAGCATCCAATCCCAGTCGGATAAAGTCGTAGGATCTTTTTGTCCGGAAGGGAAGACGACATCATCGCTCCACTTATGATTAGCATCATACCCGCCTGTAAAGGCGGCGTTCGTGGTCGGATTAGTCCCGTATTTAGCTAACCAGTCACGGCGGTAGCAGAACCCACCCCAAGGAGCGGGGACATCGGTCGCATCGTAAAGACGGAGATACTTCATCTCACCATTCACTTTATCCATGCACTGCTTCTTTTCCGCGGGGTGGTCATCCATCCATTTAGAATAATTAGGCATGTATTTGGCAATATAATCAGTAAGATCGATAACGATGCCTTGATCATAAAGATCCAAGACATTACCCGAATATCCGGAAAGATCGACCACATCGTAATAATCCCCGGATGTGAACATCAAATTGGCGATATCACCAGCTGTCCCGGTAGAAGGAATCTCAAATTCCAGGTTGACTTTGGCCTTATTATCACCCCAAGTATTAGCGGTTAAAAGCCAGTTGATAACGGGGTTTTTCGTTTCGTCGGTATAATAGCCGACCCGGGTATCAGCGGTAGCGATAAAATAAGAAAATGACGCGTTGGCTCCTTGAGAAGAAGCGGCGGCTCCTCCGCAGCTAGTCAACAAAGCTAAAATTGCTAAGCTCGCAAACGGATGCTTAGAAAACAACCCTTTTTTACTCATAAATGTAGGCCCTCTCTTTCTATCTTGGCTTTATTCTGGATTATTTGCAAATTTGGTTATTGTAATTTTTTTCGGGCCTTTACGGTTTATATCATAATATCTTTAGAAAAATATGCTAGAATCAAGGTAGAAAGAAAAAGAAGCGACCATAGGGATTTTACAATAAAGATGGATAAAGAGACCTTATTATGGCTTGGGAAAAACGATGAAGCGCTGGCCGGCTTTGAAATCGGCGTATATCAAGGAAAAAACAAAGTCGGATTTGCGAATATCCTCGCTGACTATTTAACTTTACAAGGACCGTACGCGGATAAATTAATAAGCTCGAATAAACCTATCGATTTCCTTTTTACCACCGAAAAGCTGATGCTCGGGATTGTCAAAGATCTTTCTTCCAATCTCTCCCTGATCGTCGGGCCGGTCTGTTTAGCTAAAAAAGACGAAGAAGACTTTTCAAAGATCCTGTGGCAGATTAATCCTCCCGAGGAGAAAAGAGCTGATGTCTATCATCAGATTAAAACCCTGCCTAACGGTTCCTTTTTACGTTTCAGGGAAGCGATCAGGAATCTTTATGTCATGGTTAATCATGACTTAGCTTATCTAGAAAAAAGCTCCGCGGATGATGCTGAAATCAGCAAAATATATTCTGAGACTTATAAAGATGAATTACAGGTCTCCGAGAATGAGGAAATGTCCGGGGGTGGGTACGCTAAGTATTTCGAAGATCTGATTGTTAACTTCATCCGTTCAGGCATGCCTGATAAATTAAGGGATTTCCTTCCGGAGAATTATAAGGAACGGACTTTGTTTCTAGAGATGGACGATGTCAGAGCCTTTAAAGACCGCTCCATTTCCGCGGTCGCTGTGGAAGTAAGGACCGCGATTGATTCCGGCGTTGACCCGGATCAGGCCTACTCTTTACAGGATATGTTCTTAAACAAAATTGAAAATGCTTCCGACATCACTCAGTTAGAAAGCCTGCATCATTCGGCGATGATTTCTTTATGCACATATGTCGGGCAAGCCAGGCATAATCAGATCGCTAATCCGACGATCAGAAGAGTTATCGATTATATTACGGCTCATATCCGTGAAAAGGTCACTTCCTCTACAATCTCCCGAGACCTTTCCATCTCTTTAGCCTACCTCTCCTCCCGCTTTAAGGAGGCTACGGGGATGACCTTGATGAAGTTTATTACTTCCGTCAAGATCGATGAAGCGAAGAATATGTTAAAGTTCACTTCGAAAACCTTGACCGAAATCTCAAATAACCTTTCTTTTTCTTCCCAGTCATATTTCCAGAATGTCTTTAAAAAAGAGGTCGGCATGACCCCTAAAGAATACCGGGAACAGAATAAAAGGAATAAAGAGAGCGACTGATCAGTCCTTAGTCAAAGTCTCCTTCACCTGATCTTCATCCTTGATATAATCCTGCAGCGGCTTTTCCTCATCTTGCTCATCGTAAAGATCGGAGCCGCTTTTTTCTTTGATAAAGTCATTGGCGGCGTAGTTTTCTTTAATCGAAGAGCATTTTTCGATGAATTCCGTATAGAGTTGCTGAAGTCTCTTCTCATCGATCTTCTCCACGGGGTTTCTGGAAGGGAAGACAGGATCGGAAAGATAAATCACGACCCTCGGCTTCAACCACCTCTTAAAGGGCCCTTTAGGCTCTCTAAAGGTCGTACAGGCGAAAACGACCGGTTTATCGTAAATCCTTGGGTACTTAAAAGACCCTTCCTTGACCGGACGTTGATGAGTGTAATAAGGCCAGATCGTTCCTTCCGGGAAAATAATAATGGCATGCTTTTTATTTAAAAGCTTCTGAACCGCTTTTAAAAAGTTCTTGGCGGAGTGGAGATCGGAAGGAAGCGGAAGAGCGCCGAGCATCATGCAGACATTACCTAAAAACTTCGAATGCATAATCGTGGAAGCTAAAGAAACCGCGTACGCTTTTTTAGGAGGGCAGGTAAAGATCTGATGATTCCAGCCATCGGCGGTCATCGTATGATTGGAGTAAATAAAATAACCGGTGCCTTTAAGTTGTTTACGGACGTATCTTTTATTGACGATTTTCGTATGGTAAACGATTAAAGAATAAATCCCGAGGATCGGGACCGCTAAGCAATGATAAAAAATCCATGAGGTTAGACGCCAAAGGAAATTATGAGGAATGAACTCGAAATCAGAAGGAAGCGGCTTCTCGGCGCTGACTTCGATCTCGGCAAAATCCTGTCTTTTATCTTCTTTATAAACGTAAGTGTGACGTTTCATCTTGTTCCTGCCTTAACATTATAACAAGTAAAAAGAAGACCTTAAAGAAAAAGTCGCCCGAGGGAAAACTCGGGCGGCTAGAAGAGAAGGAAAGAAGATTAATCGAAAGCGAACTGGGAATTATAAAGCGAAGCGTAGAATCCGTTAAGCTTCATCAGCTCTTCATGGTTACCTTGCTCGATAATATTCCCGTTTTTCATCACGAGGATCAAATCCGCGTTCTTAATGGTCGAAAGACGGTGCGCAATAACAAATGAGGTCCTCCCTTCACTTAACTTATCCATCGCCTCCTGAATAGCTTCCTCGGTGCGGGTATCAACGTTAGATGTGGCTTCATCAAGAATCAGTAAGGGGGCTTTTTCCAACATCGCGCGGGCGATTGTGATCAGCTGCTTCTGACCTCCGGAAATCGTCGACCCATCGTTGAAGTAACAATTAAGCTCGCCGGGTAAAGTGGAGATATAATGGCTGATTCCGGCTTCCGAAGCCGCCTCCATGATATCTTGATCAGTAAGGCCCTTAGTTGCATAGACTAAGTTTTCTCTTAAGGTCCCTTCAAACATCCAGGTATCCTGTAAAACCATGCCGAAGATATCTCTGATCTCGCTTCTAGGCATATCCTTAATCGAGACTCCATCGATCTTGATATCTCCCGAGTTCAGCTCGTAGAAACGCATCAAGAGATTAACAATCGTCGTCTTGCCCGCCCCGGTCGGTCCGACGATGGCAACCTTCATACCGGGCTTGACCAAAGCGGAGAAGTCATGGATGACTTCCTTGCCTTCGACATAAGAGAAACAGACGTGGGAGAATTCTACTTCGCCCTTTACGTGCTCCTTACCATCTTTACCGAGAAGTTTTCTTTCTTTACCGGTTTCATCGGATAATTCTTTTTCGTCGAGGAAACTGAAGACTCTCATCCCGGAAGCCGCGGCCATCTGCAGGGTATTAGAAGCCTGCGCCATCTGGCTTAAGGGCGACTGGAAGAGGTTGATATAGACTAAGAAGGCGGTGATGGTCCCGAAAGTCACCCCGGCTCCTTCATTCATCAAAAGGCCACCGACTACGCAGACCGCCGCGTAAGCAAAATAGGACATAAAGCTCATCAAAGGATTCATCATCGAACCGAAGAACATCGCTTTATAGGAAACATCCATCAGCTGGTTATTGGCGTTATCGAAAGAAGCGTTAACCCTATCTTCCGCATTAAAGGCTTTAATAATCACCTGACCGGAGTAGTTCTCTTCGACGATTCCGTTGACTTTAGCCAAGATATCTTGTCTTTTCTTAAATAAAGGCACGGCCACCTGGGTAAATAGAATGATCAAGATACCCATCAAAGGCAAGGAAAGCATCGCGGTCAAGGCTAAAGGCCAAGAGGTGATAAACATCGCAATCAAGACCCCGATTAACATCAAAACGGCAGAAATCACCATTTCGATCGACTGCTGCAAAGACTCACCGATCGTATCGACATCGTTAGTGACAATCGATAAGGTATCCCCGTAAGGATGGGAATCAAAGTAACTGAGCGGAACCCGGTTGATCTTCTCTAGGATTTCTTTTCTTAATCTCATCGCGTAACGCTGGGAAATCGTCGTCATAATAAACCCGGCGCTAAAAGACAACAGGGCATTAGCAAGGTAGAAAGAAGCGAGGACAATACCGATTTCCTTAAGCTTATCCATATCGATATTTTGCTTGGCAGCCCCGCGGGTAATCTCATCGGTAAAATCCGAGAGCCAATGCGGAGCGATAATCGAAATCACGACTCCTCCGATGGCTAAAAGGGAAGAGAAAGCAATCCACCCGAAATAAGGCTTAACGGACTTCAGCAAACGTTTAATAGTCGTCAAGATTTCTTGCTTAGAGAGCTTTTTCATCTCTTTAGAGCCTGGATTATTTCTTTTTTTCATAAACCTAACTCCTCCTTGGAAAGCTGGGACAAAGCGATTTCCTGATAGGTCGGACAAGTCTTCAGCAGCTCTTCGTGTTTACCAGTACCTACAACCTTGCCGTCCTCAAGCACGAAAATCTCATCAGCATCCATAATCGTTCCGATTCTTTGAGCTACGATGATCTTCGTAATCCCGCTTTCGTATTCTTTTAAATTAGCCCTGAGTTTAGCATCGGTTCGATAATCCAATGCGGAGAAGGAATCATCGAAGATCAAGACCTCCGGCTTAGAAGCTAAAGCCCGAGCGATACAAAGCCTTTGCTTTTGTCCCCCGGAGACATTCTTACCACCTTGGGAAATCTTGGCTTCATATCCGCCTTCCATCTGGGAGATGAATTCATCAGCCTCCGCGATCTTCGCGGCTTTAACCACTTCCTCCTGGCTTAAGGTCGGATTAGTAAAGGCGATATTTTCCTTGACCGTCCCGGAGAAAAGCAGGCCCTGCTGAGGGACGTAACCGATAAGACTCCTTAAAGTCTTCTGCTTTAAATCTTTGACATTCACCCCATCGACTAAGACTTCACCTTCGCTGGCATCAAATAAACGGGTGATCAAGGTGACTAGAGTCGATTTACCTGAACCTGTAGAGCCGATAAAGGCGATTACTTGCCCCTTATCAGCCTTAAAGGAAATCTTTTCTAAAACATTCGCCTTGCCACCAGGATATCTAAATGAGACATCTTTAAATTCCACTTGCCCGTGGCTTAGTACCGGCTTTTCTTCTAAGGGGTCTTTGATGGAATCGGGGGTATCTAAGACTTCGTTGATACGCCTGGCGGAGACCTCCGCCCGGGGTAAGAAGACGAAAAGCATAATCAGCATCACAAAGGCCATCACGACTTCCGAGGCCAACATCATAAAGGCGGTAACCGTCGCGTAATCGATCGTCCCTTTATTGATTAAAGAGGCCCCGACCCAGTAAATGCCTAAGGTCCACCCGTTCATGATAATCATCATCAAAGGGGATAAAAGACCCATCACCCGGCCGGTAAAGATTTGGGTATCCGCCAGATCCTTATTGGCTTTATCGAATCGATTTTCTTCGTAAGTCTCAGCGTTAA
>JALCRV010000017.1 GCA_022652945.1 Bacilli bacterium | reverse complement strand
GCTCTCCGGTCATATTTCTTTCCGTTCCATTCTCCGTTCCTTAAAAGGGCTATGGATCATGATGATTTTGCTTTTTGTCATCAACGCTTTAGTCACTAAGACTGGTAATATCGCCTTTTCCATCGGCAGTTTCGATGTTTATTGGGACGGCATTATCAAATGGGGGTATATTCTGATCAGATTGCTTTTGATGATTATGATTACCACAATTCTGACTACGACTACAAAGCCATTGGAACTGACATATGGCCTAGAATGGCTGCTGACTCCGTTAAGCTGGATTAAAGTCCCGGTCCATATGTTCGCTATGACTTTATCATTAGCCTTGCGCTTTATCCCGACTTTAGCCGAAGAAGCGGATAAGATCATGCGAGCTCAGGCTTCCCGCGGTGTCGATTTCAAAGAAGGGAAGATAAAGGAAAAGTTTAAAGCGATCATCTCTTTGGTGATTCCTCTTTTCGTCTCTTCGCTTTTAAGCTCCGGTGATTTAGCGGATGCCATGGAAGCTAGAGGTTATGATCCGCTGGCGAAAAGAACTAGGTATCGTCAGAGAAAATGGGGAACTCTTGATACCGTTTCCTTAATCATGCTTCTTTTATTCTTAACTGCCTTTATTATTTTATCTATCTATAAACCGGACTTTATCAGCCTGGTGTTCGGAGTCTAGGATGACTAATTATCTTCTGACTATTTCCTTCCTTGGTTCTTCTCTTTATGGGTCCCAGGCCCAGAAAGGTTTACCGACCGCCCAGTCAGTTCTGGAAAAGGCTCTGGAAAAAGATTTCCATCAGAAAATCAAAACTCATCCGGCTTCTAGACTTGATGGCGGAGTCTCCGCTCGAGGTTGGTCAGTGGCCTTTAAAGCGGAAGGACAACTCGATCCTGAGAAGGTTAAGTATATGCTTAACCGGGCCTTAGTAAGGACGATGCACGTGGAAGAGGTGAAAATCGTCAGCGACGATTTCGTCCCCCGATTCCAAGCGAAGAAGAAAGTCTATTCATATCTGATCAACTTTGGCGAGCGGAATCCTTTAAAGGATTATCTGGCTTGGGCTCCTTCTTTTAAAGGAGATAAGGAAATATTCAAGAAAACCATGATGCTCTTTGAGGGCCAGCATGACTTTTCTGCCTTTATGTCCGAGGAAGATAAAAAGAAGGATTGCACCTTTAAAGAGGTTGAAAAGATTGAAATCCTTGAAGAAGGCGATTATCTTAAAGTCATGGTGAAGGGTCATTCCTTCGGCCGTTATCAGGTCCGCTTTATGGTCGGTGCGGCTTTTTATGCTTCCGCGGGTCTTCTTAAAGAGGAAGAGATTATTAAAAGGCTGAACGGGGAAGAAAAAGAAACCATCCATTTCAAAGCCCCGCCTGAAGGCTTAGTCTTAGAAGAAGTCATTTATTAAGTGAGGAATCATGTTAAAAGCAAACTATCATACGCATACTAAACGCTGTGGCCACGCTTCCGGGGAAGATGGTGATTATGTTTTGGAAGCTTTAGGCATGGGTTTTACGGAACTCGGCTTTTCCGATCATATTATGCTGCCGGGATTTAAAGAAGAGAATGTCAGAGGCGATTACTCTTTATCTGCTGATTATTTTGAATCTATCGGCCGCTTAAAGATTAAATATGCTGATCGGATGCGAATTGATTTAGGCTTTGAAGCAGAGTCTTTTCCCCTTTATTTTCCTTACTATAAAGAACTTCTCGAGGCTGGGACTATCGATTATTTAATCCTCGGCAATCACTGTCAGATGAACGAAGAAAGAAAAATCATCAATTACTTTGCAAAGATTACTTCCTCCGCCGAACTTTATCTCTATCGTGATTTAGCCTTGTCCGCTCTGCAGACGGGGTTATTTAGCTGTTTTGCTCATCCGGATTATTTCATGTCTTCAATTCAAAACCCCGATAAGGATGTTAAAAAGGTCATGGAGGATCTGATCGCTGTCTGCTTGGATTTAGATATTCCTTTAGAGGTCAATGCCGCCGGTATCCGCAACGGATTAAAACGTCTGGGCTCGGATTTGCGCTATGTTTATCCGACCGATGAGTTTTTCTCCTTGGCTGGGAAGATGGGCGCTAAGTGCATCATCGGCCTTGATGCTCATGCCCCCGATCAGATTTCTAATGAGGACTCGATGGATAAAGCTATCATGTTCGCTCGTAAACATAATTTGAAATTGATTGATCGCCTGCCTTTTAAACGGGGATTCTAATAAGGTATTAAGTGAAGAGAAGCCCGGGGTCACCGGGCTTTTTTAGTTTCTTTACAAGTTATTTACAATTCTTTACTTCACCTTGGTGTATTGCTTTTTCCTTTTGATTTAATCTGAAGCTGTAAAAAACATGAAAGGGAAAAAGGTTAAAATGAAAAACCAAGAAAAAGTCGTCTGTCTGATGTCGATGATCGCTGTGTTCGCTCTGACTGGCTGTGGAACTACTACTTCTTCTGTTGTTTCCTCCGTCGCCTCTTCTGTTTCTACTTCTTCTTCACTCACTTCGTCTTCTGCTTCTTCCGTTTCTTTTGACTCTACAAAGAAAATCATCGCCTATACCAGAGATACAACTTCCGGGACTAGAGATGGCTTCTTTACTAAGATTGGGCTTGCTAAGGCGAAGACTGATAATGCTCCGCTTGTTAAAGGCTATGTCGAGGTAGCTTCTAACGGTGCGATGGCTTCCTCAATTAAAAACGATAAATACGGAATCGGCTACATCTCTTTAGCTAGTTTGGCTGCTTCTGATTTGAACGGTCTGCCTTTTGAAGGAGTAACACCTTCCGAGGCCAATGTGCTGAATTCCACCTACGCTTTAACGAGAAATTTCAATTACATCACTAGAAATGATTATGCGACTGATTCGAAAGCCGGGAAGATTGTTGAAGCCTTCGTCGCTTTCTTATCCACAATGGAAGCGAAAGCTACGATCAAGGCTGCGGATGGAATCCTGTCCTTAACGGGAACAGAACCTTCCTGGGCTTCGATCAAAGCCAATTATCCGGTTGCGGCGGAAGATAATTCAGCAGTCACGATTCGTTTCGGAGGGTCTACTTCGGTTGAAAAGATGGCTAAAGCCCTTTCGGCTCAGTTCAGCCCTCTATGTGGTAATTTCATTCCTTCCCATAACCATACAGGTTCTGGCGATGCTTTTAAACATACTCAAGGGTCAGCTAAGGATGATTCGGGAGCCTTAGATATCGGCTTCCTTTCACGCGAGCTTGAACTGACCTCCGGAGAGAATGCCGCTAGCGGCACTTACGGAAAGATCTGTACCGATGCGATCGTCGCGGTTGTCAATAAAGAAAACACGTTCTATACGAAAACTGATGCGGCTTCCTTAAAAGGAATCTACGACGGGACTTATCTTACTTGGAAGGATCTGCCCGCAGTTAAGTAGTCTATGGAGAAGCTCATCGATAAGTCGAAAATTATCAAGGGCGCTGAAAAGCGAACCGAGACGGATAAAATTGTCCGCCTCGGTTTAGCCTTTTTGTCTTTGTTTTGTTCTTCGGTCATCATTTTAACTGTTATTTTTATTCTGATTAAAGGACTCTCACCCTTTATTAATACCTATACGATTAACGGGGAAGAATACCGGGTCGATTTTTGGTCTTTTGTGATTGGTAACCAGTGGCAGAACGGAGTTGCCGGATATGGAGCGGGGTATATTTTCATCAACACGATTTATATCGCTTGCTTGACCATGTTATTGACAGCCCCGCTTTCCATCCTGACCGCTCTAGCGATCGTTAGGATTCTTCCTAAAAGACTTAGCATCATATTAAAAAACGCTGTGAATCTTTTAAGTGGGGTTCCATCGGTGATTTTCGGTATGTTCGGACTAGGAGTCGTCACTTCCTGGAGCAAAACATTCGCCGATTGGTTTCAAATCCAAACCGCTGGAGGTCTGGGCGTTTTGACTGTTGTCTTAGTTTTGACCATGATGTCTTTTCCTACCGTCTGTATGCTTTCGATCTCCGCTATTAATGCTGTGGATAAAAATATCGCCTTAGGTTCTTTGGCTTTAGGGGCTTCAAGGACCCAGACGAATTTTAAGGCGGTCTTAAAAGGAGCAAAATCAGGTATTTTCTCAGGCCTGATACTGGGAATCGACCGTGCCTTAGGAGAAGCTACAGCGGTCTCGTTGATCTCTGGCAATGCCGGCAGCGGACCTTCGTTTAATATCTTTTCGACAACCCGTACTTTGACTACTACGATGTTGACGGGGATGTCGGATGCTTCTGGCTTGAATTATGATATCCGTTTCTCCGCAGGCATCTGGCTGATTCTCGCGATTTTGGTAATTAACCTTCTTCTGGGTCTTTTGAAGAAAAAGCTGGGGAATTGATTATGGAAACGAGCGTGAAGCAAATCAGAAAAAGAGGAATCAAAGATGGCATTAGCAATGCCTTCACTTCTTTGTTTTCTTCCTTTGGTGTTCTAGTCCTTCTAGCTATTTTTATCTTTGTCTGCACCAATGGATTTCATGTCCTCTCTTGGAGTTTTTTGACTTCCGATTATAATCCTTCGATTGCCACCTGCGCTTATCCGGTGGCTAGAGATGAAAAGGTTACTTATAAGGATCCTTTAATCAACGGAGTTTATTTTTCTTCGGGTTGGGGCGTTGGGTTTGAAGATGCCACAAACGCCGCAAAAGAAGAATGCGTAATCGTCACTTATTTAGATAATAAATCACCTCTGAAGAACCTGGTCGATCAATCCACTCAGGATTTTTACGCTTTGACTCTAGGTTCTTCTTTTGATTCGGGAATACTCTTTACAACTTCGGGAGATTTAGTTCTGTCTTTTAAGAAAGATGGAGCTATGAAAATGGCGGAGAGTTTTGATCAAGGTGTCAAGATTTCTTCTTTAACGGTCTCCACTTCCGGAGGAGGCATCCGGGGGTCTTTGCTTTCAACTATTTATATGATCTTCTTTACCTTGCTTTTCGCTTTGCCTTTAGGAATCCTCAGCGCTCTCTATTTAGAGGAATATTCAAAAGACAGCAAGATGAACAAGATAATTAGGACCTTGATTGATGTTTCCGGGGGTATTCCTTCGATTATTTATGGCTTAATCGGGGCTTTGGTCTTTATTCCGGTCGTAAATTTCTTCTCCGGTTCGAAGGGTGGCTCTTTATTATCGGGTGCTTTGACTTTAGCCATCATGTTATTGCCGACGATTATCGCTTCCACTTCCGAAGCGATTAAAGCGATGCCACATTCGTATACTTCCGCTTCTTTGGCCTTGGGGGCCAGCAAGACCCAGACAGTCTTTAAAATCGTCCTTCCTTATTCTTTACCTGGCATTTTAACAGGGGTTTTACTCTCAATCGGAAGAATCATCGGTGAATCTGCAGCTTTGATTTATTCCTGTGGGACGGCGATTAAAGATCAGATAATCCTGACTGGCTCCTCTTCGACCTTGGCAATCCATATCTGGTCCTTGCTCGGGCAGGAGACTCCGGATTTTGAAGCTGCTTCCGCCGTGGCGATTATCATCTTGCTGGCTGATTTGATTTTAAGCATCGCGGTAAAGCTGATGGGAATCAGAATAGAAAGAAAGATGAAAGGGAGAAAACAAAATGGCTGAACCAAAAGAAGTCTTTAAGGTAGAAAATCTCTACCTTTCTTACGGGACTAAAGAAGTATTGCATAATATCAATATTTCTATCGGAGAAAAGAAGGTAACGGCCTTTATCGGACCTTCCGGGTGCGGCAAGTCTACATTTCTCCGCTGCTTTAATCGGATGAATGATTTAATCGATGGCTGCAAGATCAAAGGAAAGATTACCTATAAAGGCGAAGATATCTTCCAAAAGAACCCGATAATCCTGCGCAGCCAAGTCGGAATGGTCTTCCAAAACCCCAACCCATTTCCGATGTCGATCGCTGATAATGTGGCTTACGGTCCGAAATGCCAAGGAATCAGGGATCGGGAACTGCTAAGGGAAATCGTTTCTTCCGCCTTAAAAAAGGCGGCCTTATTTGATGAAGTAAAAGATCGGTTGAATGAATCGGCCTTGGAACTGTCGGGCGGTCAGCAGCAAAGATTATGTATCGCTCGCGCTTTAGCGATGGAACCGGAAGTGATTCTGATGGATGAACCGACTTCGGCCCTTGATCCGATTGCGACGATGAAAATCGAGGAGCTGATTTCTACCTTGAAGAATGATTACTCCATCGTTATTGTTACTCATAATATGCAGCAGGCTGCGAGGATTTCTGATTATACGGCTTTCTTTATGTTAGGCGAGATGATCGAATGGGGACCGACGGAAGAGATTTTCTCCCGCCCGAAAGAAAAGAAGACCGAAGATTATATTACGGGTCGTTTTGGATAGAAAGGTGGACCTTTTATGAACCAGATTGATGAGGAGATTACTTCGCTTGATGATGTGGTACGAAAAATGGCTGGCCAGGTGGAAGCCAATTTGAAGTATTCTTCTTCCGTTTATTTAAATTACAATCCCAAGGTCTATTACCCGGAGGTTGATGATGCCAAGGTGAACGCTTTTGAAAGGGAAGTAGAAGCCAGGTGTTTAAGGACTCTTTTGAAAGAGAGACTTTTCGCTTCTGATATGCGTAAAGTGACGGGTCTTTTATATATGGTTCAGGATTTAGAGAGACTGGGCGATCACGCTCAGGATCTTCTTGAGTTTTCCTTGAAATTGAAGGATGGAACTGGGAAGGACAATTTCGGGGTAGTTGATTTAATGGGTTATGTGATCAAGATGGTTACCGATTCTGTTTCTTCATATATATCCCGTGATGCTAAGGCTGCCAAAGAAGTCATTGACCGCGACGATTATGTCGATAAGGAATATCTGGAGATTATCAGCAGATTGATTAAAGCTGATAAAGAAAAGTCGATCTCCAGCGAGTTTGCTATCTATACGACGCTGGTCGTAAAATATCTTGAAAGGATTGCTGATCACGCCACGAATGTCGCCGAGTGGGTTATCTACATCCTGACCGGCTTTTATAAAGATGCCCAGATTGTCTAGAAAGCGGGGTTGAAAAATATGGCTATTGAAAAGGATCTGATTTATTCCTTGGAAGATGACGAAGCTATCGGACGTATTATCCGCCTTTCTTTACAAAAGGCTGGATACGATGTCGAGTCTTTTAAAGATTCTCAGTCATTTTTGAAAGCTTTTCGGAAAAGAGACCCGCATTGGTTATCCTCGATTTGATGCTTCCGGACATCCAAGGGATGGACGTCTTAAGAATGATTCGCTCCGAGGCAGATTCTTCCCAAGTCCAAGTGATTATCCTTTCAGCCAAAAGGATGACGGCGGATAAAGTAGAAGGGCTGGATCAAGGGGCGGATGATTATATTGAAAAGCCTTTTGATATTCTCGAATTGGCATCGAGAGTTAACGCCAGACTTCGGAGGAGAGAAGAAGAGACTTTCTATCTTTTCGGTCCTTTAAAACTGGATGATAAAAAACATCGGTTCTTTTTCGATGAAAAAGAGATTGCATTGACTTCGACGGAATTCTCAATTCTGAAAGTCCTCCTTGCAAAACAAGGTGAACCGGTCAGCCGGGAAGTCTTAGAGAAGGAAGCCTATGCCGCCGAGGAGATTTTCGAATCTCGTTCCATCGATATGCATATTGCTTCTATCCGCAAAAAGATCGGCGATTCCACGGGCAAAATAATCCATACCGTTTACGGTATCGGTTATCAGATAGGCTGACATTATGCGTAAAAGATTGATTATTTCTCATACCTTGATCGTCTTCTTCTCCTTGCTCTTTTTGTTGATTTCTTTCGCTTTGATTCTCAATGCGAAGAATGGGGAAGCCAGCGAAAGAAGCTTAAGAAACTATCTTAGCGTGGCTAAGAAAACCCTCTCGAACGAAATGGCCTTAGAGAGCGATGATGCCGCCATTAAAGATATGTCGGAATCCTTAACTACATCATCCAAGACTTTAAGAGTAACGGTTATCGACTTGGAGGGAAATGTTATTCTCGATACCTTTAAAGACGGTATCAAAGAAAACCATCTGACCCGTCCGGAAATCGTTTCTTTAGGGACGATCTGTTACCGTTACTCGGATACGTTAAAAGAGAACATGATGTACCTTGCTTCTTTAGATGAGACTAATCAGTATTACATCCGCTTAGCGATGCCGGGGTACGATGTTTCTTCCCTTGTGGATTCCGTGCTTCTTTATGGCTCTTTGGCTTTAGTGGGGGTAATGGGGATTTCGGTAATCTCCGATTACTTCCTTACCAAGAAAGCTTTGCTTCCTTTACGAGAACAGGCGGATAAACTATCTTCTATCGTCGGAGGCCCTTCTTCAGATAAAAAGGATGATGAATTAGATGATATTTCTAAGGATATCAACGAAGCGGATACTCTGATTAAGGATAAGATTTCTACTTTGACTTCCGAAAAAGAAAAGCTCTCCTTTATTCTGGATTCGATGAATCAAGGATTGCTTGTCTGCGATGCGGATTTAAAGATTTCTCTGATTAACAAAGCCGCTAAGGTCTTCTTTGAAACCGAGCAGATCGATGAAGGCTCAAGCCTGGTCAAAGTGACAATCGACCCGAAGATTAATGAGGCAGGTGAAAAAGCGGCTAGTCAAGAAGCGGAAGAAGAAATAAAAATCTCTAAGGATGGGCGTTACTATTTAATCAATATTTATTCTCTGCATCAGCCCTGGCTCGCTAAGGAGAAAAGACATGGTGTGGGCCTTACCATAACCGATATTACTTCCGAATATACTTTGGCTCAGTCGAAGCGCGACTTTTTCGCTAATGCCTCCCATGAGCTTAAATCCCCTTTGACTTGCATTATCGGCAATGCGGAATTAATTAAGGAAGGCGTGGTGTCCTCTAAGGAAGAAGTCGATTCGTCTTTAAACGAGATCTTATCTGAATCGAAGCGGATGAATGAAATTATTATCCAGATGCTTCAACTCTCGGAACTGGAGAACAAGATTCAGGAACCGAAAGAGAATGTTTCCTTCAAGCTCATAACTACTAAGCTCTTTAACGATCTGCAAAATGAAGCGACTAAAAAGAAAGTCGAACTGAAGTTAACCGGTGAGGACTTTTCTTTCCTGATGGCTCCTTCCGATGCTTCTTCTTTACTCGGGAATTTACTGGAAAATGCTATCCGCTACAATAAGGAAGGTGGAATAGTAAAAGTCGAAATAGCCGCTTCCTTAAGGGAAATAACTGTTGAAGATAACGGAATCGGAATCCCTAAGGAAGATCTAGGGAGAATCTTTGAAAGATTCTACAGGGTGGATAAAGCCAAATCCAAGAAACTAGGCGGAACCGGCCTAGGCTTAGCGATTGTTAAACATATCACTTTGAATTACGGAATCGCGATTAAGGTGGATTCTAAACTTGGTGAAGGCAGCCGGTTTACTTTGCGCTTTCCTCAAACTAAAAACTGAAGTTTTTTGCCCCTTAATATATATATTTTCTTGAATATAGTCTCTTGTTAGTGTTAATATCTTTAGGGTAAAAAACACTAGTTTGTTTTTTGTCTTTAATTTTGGGAGGAGAAACCTATGGGAAGAGCTTACGAAGTCAGAAAAGCTAGTATCGCTGCAACCGGCAAAATGAAGTCGGCCCTCTATATGAAGGCCTCGAAGGAAATCTACATGGCAGCTAAGGGCGGATCGGCGGATCCTAGAGAGAATCTTGCGCTCCGTTCTGCAATCGATAAATTCAAAGGCCAATCCATTCCCAAGGATGTTATTGAAAGAGCTATTGAAAAAGCCCAGGGCGCTGGCGCTGCTGATTATGTCGCTGCGACCTATGAAGGCTTCGGACCTGGCAATTGCATGGTCATGGTCGATACGCTTTCGGATAACCCGAAGAGAGCCTATTCCGATGTCCGCGCGGTCTTTACTCATCGCGGTGGCAAATTAGGCAATGCGGGCGCTGTCTCTTATAATTTTAAGCGCTTAGGTGAAATCGACTTTAACGGGACCGATCTTGATTCGATCACCGATGCTTTGATTCTCGGGGATGTCGATGTCAAGGAAGTCAAGGCTCCGGAAGAAGGAATCATCTCTGTCTTGGTGACTCCGAATGATTTCCATAAAGCCGAGGATATCATCCGCGCCAACGGCGTCAATGATTTCTTGGTCGATGAGGTTACCTGGATTGCTGATCAGACCGTCGATTTGGTCGGTGAGGAAGCGGAGAAGTATAAGAACTTCGTCGATGCCTTAAACGAAATCGAAGATGTCCAGAACGTCTATACGAACGCCAACGCCTAGTTATCAAATCAATCTATAAGTAGCCGGCTTAAAAACCGGCTTTTTTCATGCTCATTTCAGTTAAGTATTTTTCTTATACATGTTATAATTTCCACCGGGGGTAAAAAGCCATGAAAACCGCTGTCTTTGATTTCGATGGAACTGTCGCTGCCTCTTTTCCTTTGATCGGAAAGGTTTTCAGCGAGCTTTTTAAAGAGGTGGAGCCGAGCATCAGCGAAAAAGATATGCGAAAATTCTTCGGTCCTTCCGAAAGAGGAATCCTCTGGAAAGCTATCGGCAAAGAAAGAGGAGACAAGGCTTTTTCTCGTTTTTTGGAGTTATATGAGCAATATCACGATGAGTTCCTTCCCGACTTGATCCCTGGAATCCGCGAATTGTTGATTGATTTAAAACTTCGCGGCGTGAATTGTTGTCTTCTTACCGGCCGAAGCCAGGAGTCAGCGGATATCAGTTTCCGGAAATTGAATATCGATGATCTTTTTGAAAAAGTCTATGTCGGTTCACCTGAAGGCGAATGCAAAGCAAAAAGATTGAAAGAGTTGGAAAATGATTTCCATCTGCAGCCTGAAGATATCGTTTATATCGGCGATTCCGGCAAGGATGTCGATGCCTGCAAGGAAGCGGGGGTGGAGATTATCTCCGCTAATTATGCGCATACTTACGATACGGAAAGACTCGAAAGAAAGAATCCTGGCAAGGTAGCTAAAACGGTCGAAGAATTAAAGACGATGCTTTACCAAGCCATCGGCCTTAGTAAAGAAACCAAGGCTGTCGGATTTGATTTTGATGGCACTTTAGCCAGCACTTACCCTTTGATTTTTAAAGCCTATCACGATGTTTTCGCTCATTATGGAATCGAAATGGGCCCCGTTGAATTAGTCAGCCATTTCGGCCCGGATGAAAGAGGCCTTATTAAAGACGTCCTCGGGGAAGAAAAAACCGAGAAAGCCTTGAATCTTTATCTCGATTTATATGGACGTTATCAGAAAACTTTGATTTCGACTTTAAATCCCGAGATTAAAAAAGCGATTGTCGAACTGAAACAGAAAGGTGTTTTAGTTTTCTTAATCACCGGGCGGGGAGAAGTAGCGACCGAGTTGTCTTTTAAGATGTGGAATATCCACGGCCTTTTTGACCGCTGCTATTACGGTTCAGTCAGCGGAATGAATAAAGCTGATAATTTCAAAAGGGCAATCAAGGATTACGATCTCAATCCTGATGATTTTGTTTATGTCGGTGATACTTTGCCCGATATCGCTTCCGCTCGTCAAGATGGGGTAAAAATCGTTTCCGTCAATTACTTTAAGACCGAAGATTATGATCTTCTGGAGAAAACTAACCCCGGAATGGTAGTTAAAGATCCTACTAAGTTAGCTGCAGCCCTGGAAGCAGCTTTAAAAATCTAAAG
This sequence comes from Bacilli bacterium, assembly GCA_022652945.1. Lineage (GTDB taxonomy): Bacteria > Bacillota_I > Bacilli_A > RFN20 > CAG-288 > Scatoplasma. Next base: position 17,203 of record JALCRV010000017.1, on the reverse strand, counting down.
GTATTTCTTAATCTGATCAGCGACCAGTTTCAACTCTTCATCCGTTAATTCTTTTTGATGCGGATTCATTTGGAAAACTCCTCCCCATTCAAATTGATCTTTATATTTGGGACAGAGATGACAATGTAAATGTTTTTTGGTATCGCCATAGAAACCGTAGTTAAGTTTATCTGGCTTAAAGGCCAGGTGGATAGCCTTAGCGACTAAGGTGATATCTTCAAGAAAGTCAGCTCTTTCTTCAGGGGAGATGTCTATTAATTCCGAGACGTGATCCTTATAAGCGACAATACATCTGCCAGGGTGGGACTGCTCACGGAAAATATATAAAGAAGAGACCTTTAAATCGCAAACATAATAACCGTACTTTTGGTAAAGCTGAGGATTTTCTTCTCTCATGCAATAAGCGCAAGTGGTGTCTTTCATTTTGAAATCTCGCTTTCTATACCCGATTATAACTGCCAAAGGACTTTTAGGGATAGAAGTTATAAACCGAATTGTGCTTAGCGCTGACTTACTAAAAAACAATTATCGAGTAAAGGAAGCAAAAAGGATAACGCTTTGGTTAAGGTTTGCTCTATAATTAAGTTACGCTTTAATCAATAAAGCGCGACATTAGTTTTTAGGCCTGCTATCAGGGCTTTTTCTATCGTTATAAGGCTCTATTATCTGTTGACATAAGGCTGAAATACTAGTATCATTAAAAACGGCTAAATTGCAGACTGTACCCCGGTAGGTTCACAATTTGCTAGATTGAAAGGAAACATAAATATGCAACGTCAAACTACGTTAGCTAAGCCGGCTGATATCCAGCGTAAATGGTATATCATCGACGCGGCTGGAAAACCTCTCGGTCGTTTAGCCTCAGAGGTCGCTGTCATCTTAACGGGCAAAGATAAGCCCATCTACACTCCGACTGTTGATTGCGGAGATTATGTGATTGTGATCAACGCCGCCAAAGTTACGCTTTCTGGGAATAACAAGCTGGAAGAGAAGATGTATTACAACACTTCCGGCAGCTATCACGGACTCCGTAAGAGAAGCGCCCGCGTCATGATCGAAAGCTATCCGTGCGAAATGGTAGAAAGAGCCATCAAAGGCATGCTCCCGAAAGGCATCTTAGGTCGCAAGATCGGGATGAAACTTCACGTGTATGCTGATGAGAAGCATAACCACGAAGCGCAGAAGCCGGAAGTCAGAGAGCTGAAGTACTTAGGAGGGGAAAAGTAAACCATGGCTGAGAAGAAAGAAACCGCCCCGGTCTATTATGGAACCGGCAGGAGAAAGTCATCGATCGCCAGAGTCTACATCACTCCGGGCACCGGCAAAGTAGTCGTCAATGGGAAAGAGGGCAAAGCCTACTTCCCGTATGACACTAACCTTATCGTTATGAACGAGCCGTTCGTCACTACCGACAATGTCGGCAAGTACGATGTCAAGGCTATGGTCAGAGGCGGTGGGTTTACGGGTCAGTCTGAGGCTATCCGCCTTGGTATCACCCGCGCCTTGCTCAAGGTTACTGATGAGTATCGTAAGCCTTTGAAAGTCGCCGGCTACATCACCGTCGATTCTCGCCGTAAGGAGAGAAAGAAGTACGGCTTGAAAGCTGCTCGTCGCGCTCCGCAGTTCTCAAAGCGTTAATTCGCTTCGAGATTGTTCGAGAAAGACAAGACAAGACCGCTCCCAACAGGGGGCGGTTTTTGTTTTCCGCTTTTAACGCATAAAAAATCCGCCTTATTCAGGCGGAAAGAAGAGAAATAAACTTATTCTTCGTAAAACTTAATCAAGCCGTTAACTGTCTTATACTTTCTTTCACCTTGAATCAGAGGTAAGGCGTAAGCGATGAAGGCCTCGGAGACATCCGATTCGGTCGGCTCTAAGAATTCCAAAGGGACGAGTTTAACAACCGAAGCGACTTTGTCGATCGGAGCTAGCCCGAGAGAGATCTTATAAGGCTTGATTGACTGGCGGAGGAAATTGACCATGAATCCGCTTAAGCCTGAGGTGACGTCTTTCACCGCTTCCTCTCCAGCCTCTTGGGCTTCAGTGATATCGGTTAAAGAAGCGAGATGAGCAGCGGAACGCTGAGCTAAGGAAAGCTCAATGCCTCTAGAAGGGAGACCTGCTTTGGAAACTAAAGAAGCCAGGTAAGAAGAGATACCGCCTAACTGCTTATGCCCGAACGCATCCAAAGATGTTTCATCGGAGATGAATTTTCCTTCGCGGTCTTTGATTCCTTCACTTACGGCGACCATGCAACGATTTTTTAAGGAGTAGACTTTCTTGACTTCGTTGATGAATCTTTCGCGTGAGAAGGGAACTTCCGGCACGTAAATCAAATCGGGGCCGTAACCATTAAGCCTCGCTAAAGAGGCGGAAGCGGTGAGCCAGCCAGTATCCCGGCCCATGATCTCGACAATGTTGACCCTGCCTTTTTCATAAGCTGAAGCATCGTAGGCAATTTCTGAGAAGACCGTGGCGATATATTTAGCAGCGCTCCCGTAACCGGGGGTGTGATCGGTCTGCGCCAAATCGTTATCGATAGTCTTCGGAATCCCGATGACAAAACATTCGAAACCGATTTGCTTAAAATACTCCGAAAGTTTTTTAACGGTATCCATCGAATCGTTGCCACCGTTATAGAGAAAATATCTGATATTCCTTTTTTTGAATTCTTCGACGATAATTTTATATTCGCTCTCGTCTTCCTGGAACGGCTTAAGCATTTTACGGCAGGAACCGAAAGCGGCGCCGGGGGTCTGAAGAAGCAAGGAATACTTCCTTAGCATCGATTGGGAAATGGGGAGTAAATGATTTTCCATGATGCCTTGAATACCATTTAAGCCAGCGAATACTTGGCCGATTTGATCTGACTCCAGAGCAGCTTTGAAGACTCCGTAAGCCGAAGAATTGATGACGGAGGTTGGTCCGCCAGATTGTGCGTAGAGCAGATTGCCTTTAAAAGCCATTATTGAATCCTCTTTCTTTTAAATTATTATGTCACACGAGCCCTTGGTTTGCACGGTCTGAAAGATAGGATTAGAATTTTTCTTTTTCCAATAAAAGCCTATAAAGCCTAAGTAAAATTAGCTTAAATATTTTTGTGAACTTAATAATATCCCGAAAATGTATTTTTGTCGAAGATTTGCGCCAACTTTTGAGACCTTTTACAATCTTTTCGGCCCTCTTTGCGAAGAAAAGAAACTCCATTTTGTCACTTCCAACAAAGCTAAAGGCCTGGTTTTTATCGGTGATAAGGTCCGCTTGAATCAAATCGCGATGAACCTATTATCTAATTCGGTTAAATATACCCCTCAAGGTGGGACTGTCAGCTTCGAGATAATTGGGACTAAGCAGGCGGATATGATGATAAATCTTCAGATCATCATTTTCGATAATGGCATCGGCATGAGCGAAGAATTCCAAAAGAGTATGTTCCAGCCTTTTGCTCAAGAGTTCGATAATCCTCAGCGTCTGAAGACCGCTTCAGGGACCGGCCTAGGCTTGGCGATTGTTCAGCGTCTCACCGAACTGATGGACGGAAAAATCAGCGTGCAAAGCAAGTTGAAAGAAGGCAGTAAATTCACCTGTTCTTTCCTTTTTGAGGAAGGGGAGAAAGAGATGGTAAGAAAAGATGAGTCTAAGGGTTGGGCTTCTGCGCTTCCGACGTGCAGCGGCAAGCTTTTATTAGCGGAAGATAATTCGATGAATGCGGAGATTGCTATCCGTTTATTAGAAAATTACGGGTACAAAGTCCAACTGGCGGAGGATGGAAAAAGAGCCGCCGAAATTTTTTCCAACTCTAAGAGCGAAGAGTACACAGCCATTTTAATGGATATCCAGATGCCTCATCTAAACGGTTATGAGGCGGCTAAGGCTATTAGAGCCTTAGCTCGGGAGGATGCGAAGACCATCCCGATTATTGCGATGACCGCTGATGCTTTTGCTGAGGATATAAAGCATGCCCAAGAAGTAGGGATGAACGGACATGTCTCTAAGCCGATCGATCCGGAAAGGTTTTATCAAGTTCTGGCGGGCTCTATAAGCAAGGAAACGAAAAAAGACACCGATTAAGTTTATTGTTATTTAATGCTGTCTTAAGTCTGTCATTTTACTAAAAAGGCGCAATTTAGTCTGTCAGTTATCACCCTGATGGCGTTTTATTATTGACAAGCGACTATCTAAAAAGTAAGATAATTAAGCACGTCTGGTGAATGGGTCTTTAGCTCAGCTGGTTAGAGCGCGCCCCTGATAAGGACGAGGTCACAAGTCCGATCCTTGTAAGACCCACCATTGTGCGAATATAAAGCCTCGGAAAATGATAAGTCCGAGGCTTTTTCTTGCTTTATTTTAGAATCATTAGGTTCAGGAATTTTTTACTTTTATTTTCAAAAACACTGTTTTCAGATTGCAAGAATAGATATAATAAAGATATACGGATATTAGATAACAAATATAGAGTTGTTTTGTATTTTTGAATTTTGGGATTAATTAAATGGATAACAATGGTTATTTGATCCTTATGTCTGTGATTGCGGCTGTTCTTTTCGGTTGCTCTTTTTATATCTTTCACAAAAAGAGTTGGTTAAATATCACTTTAGGTATGATTACTACCTCTGCGGCGGTGATTTTGGTCTCCTATATGGTCGGGCTTTTCTGCCCTGATCATCTTTCATCCAGTATCTTTTATTCGATTTACTTTATCGCCAATACCTGGCTTTGTTTGTCAATTTACCTATTCGCTTACGTTTATACCGGTCAAAAGTACAATTCTATGGCTCTGAAGATCTCATCCTTAGTCTTAATGGCGATTGATAACATCTCCTTAATTTGCAACGCGTGGACTAATCATGAGGTACTCTATACTTTCGTTAAAGAGAATAACCTTCAATGTTGGGAATTCAAAGGGACCTGGGTCTTCTATTTTCCATTTGGCTTTCTGCTACATTTTCCTGATTGTGGCCTTAGCACAGATAATTTATAGAATTATCAAAACTCCGCGGCTTTATAAGGAACAATACAGTGTCATCCTTGTGATCCTGCTGGGCTGCGTTATCGGAAATGGTATCTTCTTGATTCAAAACGATGTGCTCGATCTCTCAGTCATCGTTTATGGCTTTGCCGGAGTCCTTATATATTATTTCGCTGTAGACTTTTTACCTCATAAGCTCAAGTTGGATATGGGTACGATGATTCTGACTAAGATGAATTCAGCCTTTATCTTTTTCGATATGGACGGAAACTGCATTTTCGCTAACAACATGGCTAGTTCCTTATTCAAATACCATTCAAAAGGGAATTCCCTTAAGAATTTTCTCAAAATCATCGGCGACGATAATTTGTCTGCCGATAATCAGCGTATCCTCGAAATCAAAGGCGAAAAAGGCACCATGTATTTCCTGATGGGATATCAGCGCTTCAATGATAATCGCCAGCGTTATTTGGGTTGCTTCTTCCGTCTGGATGATGTGACCGAAGAAACAAAAGAGCAAGAAAGACAAATGTATTTAGCCACCCATGATAGCCTGACTGGTGTCTACAATGAGGATACTTTCTATCGCGAGGCTAGGATAGCTATCGATAACAACCCTCAGACTCCGTATAGTTTGGCGACTACGAACATTTATCAGTTCAAGCTTATGAACGATATCCTTGGTAAAGAGGTCGGTGACCAACTGTTAAAAGATATTGCGATGATCATCGACAGTTTTAATGGCCCTGGCATTATTTACGGAAGACTGGAAAGCGACAAGTTCGCCATCTGCTCGCCTTCGAATTTGAAACTTGTTGAATTGATTCAGAATAAGATCGATGAGCACCTTGCTGAACTACGTAAAAATAAGAACATCTCTCTAGTCATCTTCAATCAGTGTGGTGTCTATGAGATTCAAGAAAGAAATATCTCGATTTCTACGATGTGCGACCGTGCCACCATGGCTCTTTATGCCACTAAGGGCGATGTGGAGCACAAGATTAATTACTACACTACCGAATTATTTAATCGGATGGTTTTGGAAAATGAGTTGCTCGCTGAGATGCCTAAAGCTTTAAAGGAAAAGCAGTTTGTCATTTACTTCCAACCGCAGGTCGATTCCCGGACAGGGAAGATTGTCGGAGCGGAAGCCTTAGTCAGATGGAAGCATCCCCAGAAGGGCATGATTCCTCCGGGTGTCTTTATTCCGCTTTTGGAAAGAACCGGGAATATTTACGAGCTGGATTGTTACGTTTGGGCGGCCGCCTGCCAAGCGGCAAAGAAGCTTCACGACTTAGGCTACGATGTCCCGCTTTCGGTCAATATCTCTCCTCGGGATATTTATTCCGCAGATATCTGTCAGGTGATCTTCGGCTTAGTTGATAAGCATAAGATCGAACCTCGTAATCTCAATTTGGAAGTTACCGAGTCCGCGGTCATCAAGGACTTGACCCGCATGAACAACATTATCAGTCGCTTCCGTGAAAAAGGCTTCCATATCGAAATGGATGATTTTGGCTCAGGCTATTCTTCCTTGAATACTTTAAAGGATATCCAGGTCGATGTCTTAAAACTGGATATGCGTTTCCTCGATAGTATCAAAGGCTCTGAGCGCGGTGAGAAGATCCTCGCCGCCATTATCGCCTTAGCTAAATCGATTGAAGCCCCGACCATCGCTGAAGGGGTTGAAGATAAAGAAACGGTGGATTTCTTGGCTCGTTTGGGCTGCCATAACCTGCAAGGCTACTTCTATTCTAAACCGATTCCTTATGACGATCTTTTGAAGATGCTGGATTCCTACGAGATCGGCGCCTTGGAATAATTGATATATCAACATAAAAAAACATCCCCGCTTTAATGAAGTCAATCATTCCGGGGATGTTTTTTAGTCTTTAATCAGTTTATAAAGCGATAACTTGGCTGATAGAAAAATCGTTACTGGCTCCGCTGACGGACAGACTGTAAGCTGAAAAGTCGCTCCCAGCTTGGACTAAAGTGACCTTAAGAGAAGGGTCATCTCCCTCCTCTAAACTGAAAGTTTTTTCCGTTAAGTCACTTAAAGGATGATTTTTCTCATCGGAAGTCTGGAAGACGAGGTTGGTTTCGTTAATCTGATTAGCCAGCCACGTGGCGCCATTATGAAGAAGGTAAGTTTCTTCTCTAACAGTTTCCGTAACCCCCCCGCTACTTCTCGTCGAATCCCTCATGCTTTCTTGATAAATCAAATCATCGACGATAGAAAAAGCACAGTTATAGTTTTCCTTTTGTTCTTTGGTGGCCTTATATGATAAGTTCACCAAGCCGAGATTATATTGATCACGTGTGCATTTGCCACTTAAATCGAGGGAGAAAGAAGAAGCGGAAAGTTTCTTGACTCCTTCGACTTTTAAGGAAGCAAAGCCGGTCTGCAAGCTAATCAAAGAACTATCCAGAGTATCATTCAGCGTAACAGAAGGATCAAGATTAAAGACGATCTTTCCTTTCCCGACATCAGCGAAAACCGAAGAGACGGCGGTTAAAGCGGTCTGATTATCTTCTTTTTCTTCACCGCAGGAAAATAGCATTGAACAGACGGCTAGTAAAGACATCAGCAAGGCTGCTTTTTTGTTCATAAGTCTTTATCCTCTCTTTACAAGGCTTTTTACGATAGAAATTATATATCTTTTTCATCTTTCCTGCTTATTAGGTAAGCCGCCGTATCATTACTTTATTTAAATAAAAACCAGCCCCGGTTTAACCCGGAGCTGGAGGATGGTGTTAACAGGGAGGTACCTGTTGAACCTGAGTTTATAAGAGGCTACTTTCTTCTTAGGTACTTCACGGAATCCAAGGCGACAGCCGCCATGATGATGATGCCCTTGAAGACGAACTGAAGGTTAGTATCAAGCTTCAAGACAGTTAAGGCATAAGTCATACCGGTGAAGATCAGAACACCGATGACTGCGCCTTTAATCTTACCGATACCGCCGAAGAAGGAGATGCCGCCGACAACGCAGGCTGCGATAGCATCTAGTTCATAACCTTGGCCGGTAGAGGCGGAAGGATTAGTCTTGAAGGCTTCAAGGAAGGAGCCGATACCGTAGCAGACACCCGCCATGATGAAGGTGGCCAAGGTGACTTTGAAATAAGAGATACCGGAGACGGCCGCAGCTTCAGGGTTATTGCCGACTGCGAACATATCTTTACCGAACTTGGTCTTATTCCAGATAAACCACATGATGATGATAGCGACTAAGGCGTAGATAGCGAGAATCGGGAAGCCCGGATCGCCATCGTAGATATAAATACGTCCGCCGATGATATCACGGATATTTGAATCCATCGGGCCGACGGCAACGTTACCGGTGCCGTAAGTCATAATGCCATAAATAATCAACTCAGTGGACAAAGTCGTAATGAACGGATGCATCTTGAACTTAGCAGAGAAGAAACCAGCGATAGCGGAGAAGAAGGTGCATAAGGCGATGGAGATAATCAAGGCCAGCAAGACTCTCAGAATCATCGGAGTGTTATAGAAAATGTTAGTCGTATCGGTCCCGCCGAACCAGAGCAGGGTCTGATCAGACAAACCGTGGAGAATATAGGAGGTGATGACAGAGCCGACGGCGACCATTCTCCCGACCGAGAGATCGGTACCAGCGAGGACGATCAAACCGGCGACCCCCAAGGCGTAGAACATACGGGTGGAGGAGTTCTCCAGCAGCTGAAGGATGTTAGCCCAGCTGAACAGATTGCCTTTACCGGTCGACTGTGACAGGATGCCGCAGACGATGAAGAAGAAGATAATGGTGATGTAAAGGGCGTTATTCAGCAGGAACTTCTTAAAGACGAAACTGTACTGGAACTCTTTGAAACGATGTTCGTAACCTTCGACGAAGGAAGCTTTTCCGCCTCTAAGACGGTTCACTTCGTTATAGGTGGCCATATAGGCGGCGTACTGATTGTCCTTGGCTTTCTGCTTGAGATTTTCGAACTTGGTCTTCTCATCCTTCAAATCGGAATTCTTGGCAATCTTTTCGGAAGCCAGTTCCTGTTTGAAGTCATTTTCGAGGCGCTTAAGGCCTTTTTTATGATCGGAGACGATTCCATTCCGCTCGCTAATTCTCAAAGCAATCTCATGCTTCTTGGCCTCTTCTGAAGGGAAGGAAGCTTTCTGGGCTTGAGCGAGTTTCACGCTGGCTTCGGCGAATTCTTTCTTGAAATTCTCCTCGAAGTCATGACGATCTTTAACCTGCTTGGCTTGCAAGGCTTGCAGATCTTTCTGGTGGTCTTGTTCAATCTTAGCTAGCGCTTGATTATGTCCCGGCAATGCTTCTTGGACTTTCTTTTGTCCTTCTAGCTTGACCTTGTTTTCAAAGTCTTTGCCGACTTTCTTCGTATAAGCCACAGCCTGGTTGACGATGGCTTTAATCTTTTGAGCGTTAGCAGCTTTGACCGTTTTCGCTTTCTTAAGGGCCATCTCATCGTTGGCGATGATCTTGTTTCTTTCCTTATCGGAGATCATCTTATTGTGCTTGATGTCGTAAAGTTCCTCATCGAGCTCCTGGATGCGAATCGTTCCATCCTTGCGCAGCTCATAAAGAGACTTTTCAAAGTTCTTGATCTTTTCATCGGTCTCGAGGGGAGACATCAAATCCGGATTAGTGATTTTTTCGGGAATGGTGTCTTTTTTCTCGGGTACTGTTGAAGTCTTGACCGAGAGGTTTTTCATATCGACCTTTTTTTCATCAGCCATAATGTTCTATCCTTTCTGAGCTCTATAAGTACTTAGCGGAGAGTCTGAGCAACTCTTCTTGATTCGTCTCTTTCGTATTGACGATGCCAGCTAGACGATGGTTCGACATGACGGCGATTCGGTTAGTGACACCGAGAATCTCCGGCATTTCTGACGAGACCATGATGATGGTCTTGCCTTGCTTAGCCATATTGATAATCAATTCGTAGATTTCGTATTTAGCGCCGACATCGATACCTCTGGTCGGCTCGTCCATCAGGAAGATATCAGGATTCCGTTCCAACCATTTACCGATGACAACCTTTTGCTGATTGCCGCCGGAAAGGGAAGAAATCAAATCGTTGACAGAAGTGCAACGGGTGTGCATCTTCTTGACTTCGGCTTCGGTGGCTTTCACCATCTTGGCATTGGAAAGCAGACCATTGACCTTGTATTTATGAAGGTTAGTGATGGTTGTATTGAAAACCAAAGAATCGACACCGAAGATACCGTTGAATTTTCTTTCCTCGGTAATCAGAGCGAAGTTATAGTCCATCGCATCCTTGGCGTTTGTGAAAAGCAACTTTTTGCCTCTGTAGGCAATGTATCCTTTAGAAATTGTTCTTAAGCCGAAAATCGTCTCAAGCAATTCGGAACGTCCGGCTCCGACCAAACCGTAGATGCCGAAGATTTCTCCTTTCTTAACGGTGAAGGAGATATCTTTTAAGAACGGCTCGAAAGCGGTCGAGAGATTATGGACTTCGAAAATATCATCTCCCGGGGTATTATCAACCGGCGGGAAACGATTCTCCAAAGAACGGCCGACCATCGCCTTGATCAACTCATCCATATTGGTGGCTTTAACATCTTTGGTCATGATCATTTGGCCATCACGGAGGACGGACACCTGATCGCAGACCTGGAAGACCTCATCCATTTTATGCGAGATATAAATGAAAGAGACGCCTTTGCTTACTAGATTCCTGACGATGGCGAACAGCTTCTTGACCTCTCTTTCGGTCAAGGAAGAAGTCGGCTCATCAAGGACGATTATTTTCGCATTATAGGAAACCGCACGAGCGATTTCGATCATCTGACGCTGCGAGACGGACATCTTTCTGACAATTGTCTTCGGGTCGACATCCATATTCAGCGATTCGAACAGAGCCGTGGCTTTTTTATACATCATTCTTTCATCGATGATGCCGTGCTCCGTGATATAACGACCTAAGAAAAGGTTATCGGTGACCGTTCGATCCAAGCACTGATTCAGTTCCTGGTGAACCATCGCGATACCGTGCTCAAGAGCTTCTTTCGGGCCGGAGAAATTAATATCTTGGCCATCGAGAATTATTTCGCCCTCGTCTTTACCATAAATGCCAAATAGGCATTTCATCATCGTCGACTTACCGGCACCGTTTTCTCCCATCAAACCCATAACCGAGCCACGTTTAACATCAAGGTTGATGTGACGGAGGACCTGGTTCTTACCGAAAGCCTTAGACATCCCCTTGATTTGGAGAATGTAATCAGGCTCTTTTTGTACGTTGATAGAAGGAACGGAGGCGGTGTTCATAACGGAAGCAGTTTGTTCCATCTTTCCATCTCCCTTTAAAAAAGAAACACCATGCTCCCCTATTTTGCTAGGGGAGCATAGTGGAAACGACACTTAATCTTTAGTCTAGCCCTGTTGGATGGAGGCTAACGCATCAGCGTTGGCATCATATCCGAAGATAGGGACACTAGCCGGATAGGAAGAGTTAGCTAAGCAGCCCATGGCCATACCATCGTTATTGGAAACAACGAGGTCGATCTTCTTTCCGAGAGAAGAAGCCCAAGTGCCCATGATTTCGGTAGCCTTATCGGCGTTCCAAGTAGAGCCATCGTTGCCCTTCATTTCGGATTCAGCGATTTCTTCAACAACCAGCGTGCCATCCTTGACCTTGACGGAGCCAGTCTGGTGAGTATTCGGATCGGTCGAATCATTCTTCAGGGTGCCGAGAGCCTTTCTGATGCCCTTAGTACGAGCTTTGGAATCGTTGTGGCCGATATCGCCGATGCAGAGGACATAGCCCAATGTGCCATCGCCATCTCTGTCGAGCTCAGCCTTAGTCTTGGTAGCGAGATAATCAGTGATCATCTTGCCTTGGACATCGCCGCCACCCGCCGCATCGAAGCCGACGTAGAAGGTCTTAGCGTTGTAGTTCATAGAAACCATATCGATAATGCCAGTGGTCGGATCAGAAGGCTGTCTGTTATACCAGACGAGCGGTTTATCCGCATTGGCAGTGCCGAGTTTCTTGATGTATTCGGAGCCGGAATTGGTCTTGACCATATTGAAGGCGTAGCCATCATAAGTATCAAGATTGTTCAGGTTGTCGAGGATGTTAGCTTCATTCTGACCATCGCCTTGGATAATGGTGAGATCGAGATTGAGAAGTCCAGCATAGTACTTAAGAGCCGGAACGTAGGACGAAGAGAGGAAGTTATCAGCGGAGTTGTAAACGGTGACCAAGATTTTCTTCTTGGCAGCGGTAGTCTGTTTGACACCAGTATCTCTCTTGGAGCCAGCATAATCACCGACATTGGCCTTGACGACCGCAGTGTTATTAGCTAACAGAGCTTTGGTCTCAGCTTTATAGTCGACAGCCGGAGTAATCTGGTTGCCATAAGCATCTTTGGCCTTGAAGCCTTTGGTGTAGACATCTTCACCGGAAAGTCCATCGACGAGGTTACGAAGAACCTGAAGGGTTCCGCAAGCCTGAGCATCGACGTTCTGGGAGACGGTCCCAGTCATGTGCCCTTTAGCGGCACCGCAAGAAGTAAGAACACTTAAACTAAGCAGCGCGAGAATCATAGGGAACGAATGTTTATTCATGATTTTCCTCCTCATTTCCCTGTAAGACTTTGGAGCCTGTCAAGAAGACCAAACTTCAAACTTACACACTAAATATAGATGTAAGCGTTTCCAAGAAAAATGGAAAAATCTTCTCTAAGAATGCAAAAATCTCTACAATATTGAAAAAGGCCTTGTTGTAAGGCCTTTTCTGACTAGATAAAATTTTTTCAGAGATTATTCTGTGATGTCTTTTTTCGTGATAGTGATGCCCTTGACAGAGACCGTTCTTCCATCTGCCATCTGGCCGTAATAAGGGAAGGATTCATCGATTTTCTTTCCTTCGGAAAGGTAGGAGATAAACTCCGCAATCGCTTTAGCTTGAGCGGTGGCATCGTTTTTAATCGTGCCGTATAAAAGACCGTCTTTAATATAGGAGATTCCGATGTTGGTCGCATCGACTCCGATTACCGGAAAAGGCTGACTCGTTATATCGGCTCCTTTGGTAAAAGCCTTTTTATCGACCAAGTAGTTTAAAGCACCGACGGCCATATCATCGTTATTGCAGAAGACCAGTTCAATCTGGGAAGAATATTTTTCATAGATATCCTTCATAGCTTCGTAACCTTCTTCCTTAGTCCAGTTAGCGTAGGAGGAAGCGATGATATCCACATCGTAGCCAAGATTATATAGTTCAGTTACGCAATAACGCGATCTTAATTCGGTGTCCTGGTGTCCTTGTTCGCCTTTTAAAATTACCAGTTGGATCTTCCCATCTCCATTTTTATCGTAGGTGGAGGATAAAGAAGAAGGATAGCCGAAAAGCTTCGCAGCTAGATCAGCTTGGGCTTTTCCTTCGTAAGTCGGATCGGTTCCGACGTAATAAGCACTCTTTCCCGCCAACAGATCTTCCTCCAAAGGAGCGCGATTAAAGAAAAGAACCGGGAGGGAAGCGGCATCAGCCTTAGTGATAATCGAAGAAGCGGAAAGGCGGTCGACGATATTGACGGCGAGGACCTTTGCCGATTTGTTCTCGATGGCTTGGGCCAGTTGCTCATTCTGGGTGACCTGAGATAAAGAAGCGTAGCTGATATCGAAAGACTTTCCTTTCTGGTTAAGGTCACTGTGGATTTGGTTCATCAAAGAGGAGACGAAGGTATCCGCTTCGTTATAGATGAAAAAGGAGACGTCTTGTTTTACTCCTGAACAGGAAATCAGGAGCAGGAGGCTTAAAGAAAACAAAGCTGTGTTTCTTAAATTATTCTTCATCTTTTAAAGCCCCTTTCTCCGGGATGATTATAGTGATCTTTGAACCTTGATCCAGCTTAGAATCGATCTTCAGGTCAGCTTCCTCACCATAATAAATCTTTAAACGCTGGTAGACATTCTTTAACCCGACACCGCTATGAGCGGATTCGTCTTTAAAGGAGGCGTAGATCTCCTGGACTTTCTCTGGTAAGATTCCGTACCCGGAATCGGTGACTTCCAGATAGATAAAGCCATTTTCCACCCTTTCAGAAATACTGATGTTCGCGCTTTTCTCTGTGTTCTCTTCAATTCCGTGGATAATGGCGTTCTCCACGATCGGTTGGAGAATCAATTTGATGACGAAGTATTTCTCTAGGCCGGGCTGGGTGACTATCTGATAGTCAAAGGCTTCTCCGTAGCGGATCTTTTGGATGATCAGGTAGTTTTTGGCGTGTTCGATTTCGCTGGCTAAAGGGATGATATTCTTGCCTCGGGAGATGGAGATACGGAAGAATTTACTTAGAGCCATTATCATTTCTTCGGCTTTTTCATTTTCGCCCTTTTCAATCAGGTAGATAATCGAGTCCATGGTGTTATAAAGGAAATGCGGGTTGATCTGATTCTGTAAGGCTTTCAGTTCGGATTTCCGCTTTTCCTCTTCTTCTTTGATATTGGCTTTGTTCAGTTCATCGATTCTCTTCATCATCTGATCGAAGGAATTATTCAGGTCGTGGACTTCCTTAGACATAAAGCTCTTCTCTTCAATCGGAGTTGATTTCAAGACGCTGTAATTAAGCGTTTCGACTTTGACCATGTTCGTTTGAAGCTGATTGATCGGCTTGGAGATTTTCCTTGAGACGAAAGAAGTAATCAAAGCGAAGATCAGCATTTCCACGGCAGAGCAGATAGTTAGGACGATGGTAAACTGTCTGATCGCTTGATGTAAAGAATCATTATTGATGGCGATGGCGACTCTCCAGGTGGTGTTTTGAATCGTGGAAACATATAAAAGAAAGTAAGAGCCGTTGGAGATATAAGAGGAAGAGCCGAAGACTAACTCGGAAGCGAGCTTTTTCTCATTGTCGCTGATTTCGGCAGAGGAGTAGACCGTCTGTCCGTTCTTGTCGCTGATATAAATATTGCCGCCGTTTCCCAAATCGGTATCGGCGATCAGGCTGACGATTTTATTGAAGGAGTATTCCATTTTCAGGACTCCTTCATCTTTTTCCTTGTTATAGAAGACATGCTTGGAGACGGTGAAACGTTGCTCGGAAGAAGAGATACCGGTGATCGGGGAGAAGACATTGACCAAAGGTTCATTCATCGCTCGAACAAACCAGATTTCTTTCGAGTTATCGGAAATGATGGGCTGATAGTCCTTATCTTTGACAAGCAACGTCCCCGAGGAAGAATAGATCGCCATATTGTAGATTTCCCCTTGTAGGGACATGATCTTATCAAAATAAGATGAGACTTCGCTAGCTTGGGAGGCCAGATCCATATAGTTGATTTCTGTCTGGATAGAGTCGGAGACTTTGATGACCGATTCAAAGTAAGTATCGTAGTTCGCTAAGACCTGCTTGGAAAGGGTCTTGACGGTGGTATCGGCCTGAGCGTTAGCATACTGGTTAAAAATCGAGGAGATAAGAAAATAAAGGACGATGATAAATATGAAAAACATTCCGATGACCGGATAGAAAACCAGCTGCTGGATCGGGAAGTATTTATGCTTTCTTTCGGTACTCATCCGGTGAGACTCCGTAGAATTTCTTAAAGCAGTGAGAGAAGTAATAAGGATCGGAATAACCTACTTCCGCGGCGATAGATAGAAGCTTATTATCCGGGTTAGCTAATAAAGGCTTGGCCTTTTCCATCCTGATTTCAGTTAGGTATTTGGTAAAAGAAAGGTCTTCCTTTTTCAGGATAGCGGAAATATAAGAGCTGGAAAAACCCAGCTCATCGGCTACATCATCCAGGCTTAAAGAAGAATTAGCATAATTCGAGGCGATAAAGTCTTTGATCCTCTGGGAA
Organism: Bacilli bacterium; assembly: GCA_022652945.1. Taxonomy (GTDB): domain Bacteria; phylum Bacillota_I; class Bacilli_A; order RFN20; family CAG-288; genus Scatoplasma. The sequence continues at coordinate 1,405 of JALCRV010000017.1, read as the reverse complement.
GAGAGATTAAGTCCGGTCAGTTTATTCTTCTCGTTGATATTGATAATCCTTTTAACCGCATCGTTAAAAAAGGCGGTGACTTCTTCCTTGGTCTTTAAGGAAGATAAAAGGTTCATCAACTCTAGATGGCTGACATGATAAGAAAGATAAAAGTCAGATAAGGATAAGCAGGATTTTAAAAGGGTATTAAGCAAAGAGGAAATGATGTAATAATAGGAGTCTTTATAACTGGGAGAGGAAATGTTATCGATAAGCTTCTGAATCCTGGTTAAGGCATCCTCGCTTTCCCCATAAGAGATCTCATAAGCGATTTCCCGGTATTCATTCTCATCGACTTTTGCCGCTTGAATCTGATGGAAATTCGAAGGATTGACATCCTGGTAACAGATGAGGGAATTAGTTCCGACCACCGCGCGGTATTCCAAAGCGGCCTTGGCGTGGCGGTAGAGTTTACGGTAGGAAATCACTTCAGTCTGGATTCCTGGCTCTGAAACTCCGATAGAGTAGGAAAGAAGCTTATTGACCTTAATCTGTGCCAATAAGGCCTGTAACTCATAAGTCATCTCCTCTGAGGAAAAAGGCTTTTTAGAAGTTACAAGGAAACATAATTGATCGGAGAAAGCGAAGGGATAAAAGGTTATATCATTTTTCCCGCTTCGATCGTCGAAGAATTCCCTGATAAAAACTTCAGTCTTCTCTTTCTGCTCCGGCTGAACGGTTTCTAAAGAGCCATCCGCATCGCAGACAAATACCAACTGATAAGGAAGGGAAATATCGATCAGATCTTCCTTAAGTTTCTTCTCGAGGTTAAGGGAAGGAGAACGGCTGGTCATCAGCATCTGCAGATCGAATTCACGGATAATCTGCGAAGATGATTCGACCTTTTCTTTCATGACTTCAAAAGAGTTATCAGCGATCAGACGCTTATCCAATTCGCTCTTTGCCTTATCCAGGGCAGCGGAAAGTTCGCTGAAAGAAACCGGTTTTGAGATATAGGCGACCACTCCTAAGGAAATAGCTTCCTTGGCGTAGTCGAAAGAATCGTAACCGGAAATGATGATCGATTGGATTAAAGGCACATCGACTTTGGCTTCCTTGATCAACTCAATCCCGGAAATATAAGGCATTTTAATATCGGTAATGATAAGGTCGGGGTTTTGGGGGACTCCGACGGTCAAGGCATCATAGCCATTCTCAAAAGAGCCGAGAACTTCAAAATCTTCCTTCCTTTTTTGAAGGTAAGAAAGGATTCTCTCCCGGATGGCTATTTCATCATCGGCGATGATGACTTTGTACATGATCTTATTGATGTGTACCCCGAATCCTGGACACTATTGCTAGCATAATATCACAGTTCGGACATGGATGCCTCCCTGAATCTAAGGGGAGGCATCCATTTTGTCTT
>JALCRV010000016.1 GCA_022652945.1 Bacilli bacterium | reverse complement strand
TCTCATATTGAAGTGAGAGTGGCTGCTACAGGGACTGCCTTAGCTTCGACTGCTCAAGACTTAGGGAAACCTACACAGGCCACTGCTCCGACTACCGGGAATTTTGCTGCTACCTCGGATACTGAGGGAACTCTGTCTGGTGTCGACGATACGATGGAGTACACAATCGATGGTGGGACCACTTGGACTAAGGTTACTGCTGGTGCTACTTCGGAAAATCTGACTGGTTTAGCTGCTGGAGATCATATTGAAGTCAGAGTAGCGGCTACGGGAAGCGTTTTGGCCTCCACTGCTAAAGATGTTGCTACTCTTACCAAGGCTACGGCTCCGACTACCGGGACCTTTACGGCTACTTCGGACACTACCGGTACCCTTACCGGTGTCACTGACACGATGGAGTACACGACCGATGGCGGTACTACTTGGGTCAAAGTAACTACAGGTGCTACCTCGGTCGATCTTACTGTCTTAGACACTAACTCTCATATTGAAGTGAGAGTGGCTGCTGCAGGAACAGCTTTGGCTTCGACTGTTCAAGACTTAGGGAAACCTACCAAGGCTGCGACCCCGACTACCGGGACTTTTGCTGCTACCTCGGATACTGAGGGAACTCTGTCTAGTGTCGACGATACAATGGAATATACGACTGACGGGGGAACCTCTTGGACTAAAGTCACTGCTGGTGCTACCTCCGTAGATTTAACAGGATTGACTGCTGGAGATCACATTGAGGTCAGAGTTGCTGCAAACGGAAGTGTCTTAGCTTCCGCTGCTAAAGACATTGCTACGCTTACTAAGGCTACCGCTCCGACCACTGGCACTTTTGCTGCTACTTCTGATACTACCGGTACCCTTACCGGTGTCACTGACACCATGGAGTACACGACTGATGGTGGGACCAATTGGATCAAAGTAACTACAGGTGCCACTTCGGTAAATCTGACCGGATTAGATACTACATCTCATATCGAAGTGAGAGTGGCTGCCGATGGGACAAAGCTTGCTTCGACTGCTCAGGATTTAGGAAAACCTACGCAGGCGGTGGCCCCGACTACTGGGACATTTGCTGCTACCTCGGATACTGATGGAACTCTGTCTGGTGTTGACGATACGATGGAATATACGACTGATGGCGGCACCACTTGGACTAAGGTTACGACTGGAGCTACTTCTGTCGATCTGACAGGTTTAACTGCCGGCGATCATATTGAAGTGAGAGTGGTCGCCACGGGAAGTGTTCTAGCTTCCGCCGCTAAAGACATTGCGACTCTTACTAAGGCTACGACTCCGACCACTGGGACATTTGCTGCTACCTCGGATACTGAGGGAACTCTGTCTGGTGTTGACGATACGATGGAATATACGACTGACGGCGGGACGACATGGGTCAAAGTCACTACTGGTGCTACCTCGGTTGATCTGACAGGTTTAACTGCCTCCTCTCATATTAAGGTAAGGATTGCTGCTACGGGAAGTGTCCTGGCCTCCACTGCTAAAGATGTTGCGACTCTTACCAAGGCGACGGCTCCGACCACTGGAACTTTTGTTGCGACTTCGGATACTGAGGGAACTCTATCCGGTGTTACTGATATGATGGAATATACGACTGACGGTGGGACGACTTGGGTCAAAGTCACTACTGGTGCTACCTCGGTTGACCTTACTGGCTTAGCTGCTGGAGATCACATTGAGGTCAGGGTGGCTGCTAAAGGCACGGTCTTGGCTTCCATCGCTAAAGACATTGCGACTCTTACCAAGGCTGCGGCTCCGACTACCGGGACATTCGCTGCTACATCGGATACAACCGGTACTCTTACTGGAGTCAACGATGCGATGGAATATACGACTGACGGTGGTGCGACATGGGTCAAAATCACCACTGGGGAAACATCAGTTGATCTGACAGGATTAGATACTAACTCTCATATCGAAGTCAGAGTGGCTGCCGATGGAACTAAGCTTGCTTCGACTGCTCAAGACTTAGGGAAACCTACCCAGGCTACTAAGCCTGCTACTGGCACCTTTACTGCTACCTCGGATACTGAAGGGACTCTGTCTGGTATTGACGATACTATGGAGTACACGACTGACGGAGGGACAACCTGGGTCAAAGTCACTACTGGTGCTACCTCGGTCGATCTTACTGGCTTAGATGCTACTTCTCATATTGAGGTGAGAGTAGCTGCTAATGGAAATTCTTTGGCTTCCGCTGCTAAAGATGTTGCGACTCTTACTAAGGCAATAGCTCCGACTACCGGGACCTTTACGGCTACCTCGGATTCTAAGGGTACACTTACTAATGTTGATACGAGTATGGAATATTCGCTTGATTCTGGAGCTACCTGGCATAAAGTCACTTCTACTTCAATGGATGTTAGCGGTGTTACTACTGGAACTAAAATTGAAGTAAGAACGGCAGCGAATGGAACTGCGTTAGCTTCTAATGGGTATGTGGTCGCTACGGTTAACAAAGCTAATCAGCCTTCAACGGCGGAGTTTACGGCCACTTCCGATTCGACGGGTACGCTTTCTGGTGTTGATGATACGATGGAGTATTCAGTTGATGATGGGGCTAACTGGACCAAGATAACTTCGGGCACTTCTGTTAATGTTTCTGTTTCCGAAGGCGATATTATTAAAGTCAGAGTGGCGGCTGAGGGGACGATGTTGGCTTCTGATTCTCAACTTTTAGGAACGGTTAATAAGGCTACGACGCCTGCTAAAGGTACTTTCACAGCTACTTCTGATTCGACCGGGACTTTAACGAATGTCGATACGAGTATGGAATACTCGCTTGATTCTGGGGCGACGTGGAATAAAGTCACCGCTACTTCGATGGATGTTAGCAGTGTGGTTGCCGGGAAAGATATCGAGGTCAGAGTAGCTTCAGATGGTTTGACCTTGGCTTCTGATTCTTATAAGGTTGCTTCCGTTACGAAGGGGACTACACCTTCGACCGCTTCCTTTATAGCAACCTCTAGTAATCAAGGCACGATTACTGGCCTAGACAATACGATGGAGTATTCTCTTGATGGCGGTACAACATGGACTAAGGTTACTGGGACGGCGACAAGCGCTTCAATCGAGGCTGCTGTTGGGACTGTCATCAAAGTCAGAACGGCGGCTAATGGAAATGTCTTGGCTTCTGATTCAGAGGTTTTAGCTCCGCTTACTCAGGCCTCTCAACCTAATTCGACTTATGCGAATGAAGGTGTTATTTCAGGTCTTTCTAATTACACTTCTTATGTGGTGACTTATGTGGATGCTGAAGGGAATAGTAAGATTGCTATTATCGTTTCTTCAGCTACCGGGACTATTACTGTTAATGCTAATAAAAATTCCGCCTTATTTGGTTCAACTATCACTTCTATCCAGGTCCAGGCTAGCGGCAGTGTCTTAGCTTCCCCTGAACAGAACGGGCTTTCTTATGAGATGAAATTGACTTTGGCTACTCCGACCGCTTCTTATGATAGTGATACCAGCGTGCTTTCTGATCTTAGTGAAGAAACTAACTATAAACTGACCTTCACCGATGGGACATCTGTGACGGTTTCAACTAAGAGCGGCGAGACTGAGTTGACTCTTAATACGATTGAGGCTTGCTTAGGTAAGACAATCGCGGGAGTAAGCGTACTTAAAAAGGACGATAATTACCGCGATTCAGCTGAGGAACAAATTACGGCTAGTAAGCCTATTAAGTTCACTTATGCTGATCCTACCCCTGAAGTCGATATCGGAAAAGAAACCATTACAGGCTTAACTCCGTGGGAGACTTATGTCGTTAGCAACGGCTCTGATTCAGCGGAGTTAATTGCAGATGAAACGGGCTCTGTTGTTATTCCTGAGAAGTTTATCGGAACGAGTGTGAGTGTGACTCATAAGTCTTTAGATGAGACGAAATATATTTCCTCGAAGGGAGTTGATGTCATAATTCCGTCCAGAGCAACTGAACCGGCTGCTACTTCTCTTTCTTATACGGCTTTAACTGATTCTACCGTAGAAGTCACCGGGGTGGATTCTTCGATGGAGTATCAGATTGGGACTGGTGAATGGAAGAGTGTGACTGGGACTTCGATTGTGGCTCCTTCTGGCGGAGATCTGCATATCAGAATTAAGGCCACTTCTACAACCTTAGCTTCTAAGGAAGTCTCTGTTAAAGTACCGGGTGTTTGTTCGACTCCGGATGCGAAAGTGGATACCGAGAATGATAAATTGACCGGCTTAGTTGCCGGAGCAAGTTATGTTATCGATGGAAAGACAGTTACCGCTCAAGAGGATGGGACGATTGCTATCGATCCTTCTTGGTATGGGAAGACAATTGAAATCATCGCTAAGGGCGATGGTAATAATATCGATTCGCCGGCTCAACAGTTGCCGATTGCTTCCATCGCTGACCAAATTGCGGCTTATGCTGCTCAGGCGGAAAATGAAGTAACTTCGGCTGGTTCTAACACTTCTAAGGCTAGTGATGAAGTGAAGGCGATTGTCGATAAGTACGTCTCGGAGATTGAAGCTATTAAGTCTCAGGCGCTTACTAAAGCTGAGGCGAAGACAGCTATCGATGAGTTGAAGAAGGAAGCTATCAAGAGAATTGAGTTCCAGAAGGAAAAGGAAAAGGTTATTGCTGAGCTTCAGTCTTTAGCGCGTGATTGCCAGGGTAAAGACAAGGTCCAAGGCTATATCGATAAGGCGTTGACTGAGGTCGGAGAGAAGACTTATGAGAACTCTTCGATTTCTGAGCTGGAGAAGATCTTTACCGATACTAAGGAGAAGGTCGATCTGACTCTTAATCAGTCAATCTTACCGAATAGGTTGACAACTTTGGCGACAGATTTAACTGATTCTTATCCGTATACGGATGAGAATAAGGCTTTGATTGATGAAATCATTGCAGAATACCAGACCAAGATTGCTTCTGCTACGAGTGTGGCGGAGCAGGAAAGTCTTTATACGGAAGCAATCGATAAGATCAAGAGCGTCCAGACCGGAGAAGTGAAGACGAATAATCAAGGGACCAGTTACCCGGATGGCTATGATTACCAGACTGGCGGTCTTTATGGGACTGTCGAAGGTGATGGGTTTGATGCTAACGGCACCTTAAGCGCTAGTTATGTCAGCGAAGAAAATGGGCAGAGTAAGCTTAATGAAGGCAAGATCAATAAAGATTATGTCGGGACTGTGACTTTAACTTCTAATGAGGAAGTTAGTAGCGGCCTTTATAAGGTTAAGGTCTTGCTTCCTAACGGAGCTGATCGTAATGCGACTTATAAGGTGATCGATAAGAACGGCAATATCATCGAGGCTAAACTTGATGCGGATGGTAACCTTTCTTTCGAGGCTTCTTCTTTAGGAGAGTATCAGGTGGTGACGGATTATCAAGAGAACCATCTGCTTTACGTCCTGATTCCGCTGATATTTATTATCCTTGGAGAGATTATCTATGCAGCTATTGAGCTTAATAAGATTAAGAAGCATCTTAATAGCTTAGATGAACTGGACGGGAGAAATAAAAACGAGGAGAAGGCTAGGATGAGCATCTTGCCTTTCTTAGGCGTAATGGTCTTAACCAATACGACGGTTGTGACTCTGGGGACGAAGGTCTTTATCATTGTGGAATGCATAGTGATTTTGGCCTTGGCGGTTGTTGATTTTGTTCTTACTAAGCGCGAGAAGAGCACTGAGAAAGAACTAGATGAAAAACAGGGCCAAGTGAAAGCTGAGAAGGCGGAGAAGCCTAAATTAAGATAGAGAATTTAATTATTCTCTTTTGAAATATATATATAATGTACTTTGGTTTGATAAGCGAGTGGAAAGGAGGGATGAGATATGGCAAATTCCGATTCGAAGAAAGAAAGCAAAGAAGAGAACTTCACCGGAAAAGAAGATAACGAAGAACAAGTCCAAGAATATCCGGAAACGGATACTTCGGAATTCTTCGTGCCTAAAGATAACCCTTCATTCAAAGAAGATAACAAAGTAAACGGAGCTAATGATGTAGAAGAAAAGAAGAAAGAAAATACTAAAAATCCTACTAAGAAGAGCGGTGGGAAGAAAGAAAGCAGCACCAATCATAGCCGTGTAGCTCATATCTTCACCGCTTCTATAACGACGATTGCTGTCGCCTTAGTGGGGGTCGGGGTTGTTATCGGCGGGAACTATTTTAAAAAAGATCCTAAGGTCACTGCTGATGTCTCTATCTCCTCTGCGCACTTATACTATAAAGTCGATGTGACTAACGTTGATAAGGTGCCTTTGAAGGTGAAGATTACGGGACTTACTAAGAGTTACACCAAAGAGATCGATGTGACAACGAGTGGCAGCTATTCCAGCCAGATCAATGACTTAAAAGGCAATACGGGTTATTCGTTCAAGGTCGTCGGCGATTCGGGGTTTGGAGATAAGACTTACTTTGTTAAAGAGTTCACCACTGATGATTATGTTCCAATCTTAAGTTTCCAAGGCATAAGTTGGGATTGTCAGTGTACGGTAGATGGTTATGCTTATTATTCCTTGGCTTATGAAGATGATTACGGTTACTGGTCTAAGTTCCATATTTATCTTTCTAACGCTAATGAAAGCCATGACTGGGCTGTCGCTGATCCGACTCCCGGAAAGACAAGTAAAGTCGATGTGAAAGACTGGGGCGGCGGGGAATATAATTTACAGGTACATGTGACCTCTACTGATCCCGCTGACCAAAAAAACGGTACGAGTTCGATTGATAAGCTGGTCTATCCCGCTGAAGGGGCAACCTTCACGGTGAAGATATAAAAAGGAGAAACATTATGGATGAAAAGAAAGATGGAATAGAGTCCGCTGATAAGAAAGAGGAAACCATGATGAAAGATAAATCAACAGAAGTAAAACCCGAAGCCAAAAAGGAAGAGAAGCAATCTAACAAACTTCACGATTGGTGGAGCAAGAAGAACCGCGAGGATAAGATTTCCTTCTGGACTAAGTGTCTCTGGTGGACGTTAGGGATCGCCTTCTTGGTGGTTTTCCTTCTCTCCAGACAAATCTTCGGGGCGGATTCCATCCTCGGACAGATGTTTGATCAGAATGGATTTGTCACGATTGGGGAATGGTTTAAGAACCATTGGGCTGCTTTCATTAAGTCCGTGGTTACCGTCATTGTCGCCTTGATGATTTATATGATCTTCAAGTCGATCATGAAACTGGTGGCGGTCCGTGGCAAGGCGGTTAAGACAATCGTGTCTTTAATTGTCTCCATCGTCAAGTACGTCGTAATCATCGCTGCCATCTTTATCGTCTTACAGACCTGGGGTGTCGATACTTCAACTCTTGTTGCTTCCTTAGGTATTCTAGCTTTAGTCATCGGCTTAGGATGCCAGTCGCTGATTAACGATATCGTTAGCGGGCTTTTCCTGATCACTGAAAAGACTTTCGAGGTCGGGGATATCGTCGTAATCGATGATTTCCGCGGGACCGTCGATGAAATCGGCATCCGTTCGACTAAGTTAGTCGATGCCGCCGGTAACATTAAGATCGTTAACAATTCCGCGATTGGCAGTGTCGTCAATCTTTCTCAGGATCTGTCGGTCGCTATCTGCAATGTGGAAGTCACTTACGATGTTCCTATTGAGAAAATCGAAGCGGTTATCGCTGATCATATCAAGGAAGTCAAAGCTAAGATTCCTGCTATTGTCGAGGGGCCTTTCTATAAAGGAGTCTCGTCTTTGGATTCGGATGCCGGCATGGAAGTGAAGTTTGTCGCTAAGTGCAAAGAAGAGGACCGTTACCAAGTCCAACGTGACCTTAACCGTGATCTTTATATCATGTTTGATACTAATGGAATCGATATGCCTTATACCCATTACTATATGTATAAGGGCGAAGAGACCGACTATGAAGAGGCGACCGCCAAAGATATCAAGAAAGCTGAGGCTTTCAATAAAGGACAGAAAGAACAAGCTGGCGGCATTGAAGAGCAGACGAAGAACTAGGATTAAGTCAGTTAAAGGGGTTATGAGGCTTTTAGATCTCATAGCTCCTTTTTTTATCTTTGGTTGTGTTGTTCCTAAGTGAAAAGAGAGATGTTAAAGGAGCCGCTTTTATTTCTTAAAAGGTGACTAAAAATTGTATTTTAAAAGAGAGACATTATCTAAAAGGCTTTTAAGTTACTTATTTTGATTACGGTATTCTAAAGGGGTGAGCCCAGCGATCTCTTTAAAGACATTCTGGAAGTAGGACTGGGAGGAAAAGGCCAGATAATTTGAAATATCTGAAAGAGGCTTATCAGTCCTGGCTAACAGCCTTTTCGCTTCTTCGATTTTCATCATGGAGATGTAATAGGTGAAGTTCATATTAGTTTCCGCTTTAAAGCGGGAAGAAAGATAATTGGAGGAAATATGAAGCGCCTTGGAGACGTTGCCGGTATTGAGCTTTTCCCTCAGATGCTCATTGACGTAATCGATAGCTCGATTGATCGTCGGATTAGCGGTCTTTTTGACATTTGATTGGCCGATTCTGGTGCAGTAATCGACCAGCATAGTATGGACGAGGACATCGACACCGTCTTTTTTATCCTCATGTTCGATTTTCTGGATGTACATATCGTTAAGGATATAAGAGGAATCCGGATCTAGCCCTCCTTCAATCGCTTCGCGGCTGATGACGGAGACTAGAGAGATGGCGCGGTCTTTATAAGCCCTTAGTTCATCTAGAGATAGCAGGATCTTTCTTTCGTGATAGACTTCCGGGACGACATCGAAGAAATGATCAGGTTGGCCGTTTTGAATATAATAGACCAGCATATCTTCATAATATTTGCAGTAATTGGCTCCTTCCATCGCTTCGTTATCCATGGCCTCGATGCTTTTTTGATAGGAATCCATCAACAGGGTGTTGGTGGCTTCCATTTCTTTGTTCAGCATTGTTTCTTCGGGCATTTCATGGTTGATAAAGACATAAAGGTTATAAACGTTGGAATAGAAGGTGTGAGGAACGGTTCTTTTTAGTAAGCCTAAAGCTTTAATGAACTTATCGTCTTTTTTAGGATCTAAGCCGGTTGCCTCGGCGACTTTATTAACCATATCCGGAGAGTGTTTTCCTATCATCGCCGGTCCGATGATGACCGATAGATTCGACTCCTTATCTTTAATGCGTACAAAAGCGAGGAGGGAAGAAGTAACTAGAAAGCTGATGTTCTCCTTCGACTTCAGCAGTTCTTTTTCGTAATGAGGAATAAAAGCGAAAGCCCCCCTGGAGATATGGATAGAGGAAAGCCTAGTGCTTCCTATATAAATGGCCGCTTCGTAGTCCGAAACGGATTCATCATTCTCAACGATACACTTGAAGATGCTTTTATCCATGACTAATTTCCTTTTACTTATTATATGTATATTCAGAAGGATAAGTAAGGGCTTACTTCAAGGTTACCAAGTGAAATTTTTCGGTGTATCTTGCAATAAATATTTTCCGGTTTTCCTTATGATTTATGTATCTTAAGCAAGCTAATACGCTTTTCAGGAGGTAATTTATGGGAAGAAAAGTAAGATTTATGAGTCTAGCCTTAGCTTTGATTTGTACGACTGCAGTCCTTACTGGATGCGGTGGTAGCACTTCCGAGAGTTCCGGTAGTCAAGCGAATAACCTTAACGGTGACTTTACTTATTTCCTCGGGACTGGTGATCCGACTTCATATTATCCTTCTTATCAGAAGAATCCCGTGATGAACTATCTATTAAACTACAAGACCTGGGGACCTAATAACGATAAGATCTCCATCGAATTCCAGACTCCGGCGACCGGGGAAGCCACTTCGGCTCTTTCGACGATGATGGCCTCGGGTGATTATACCGATATTATTGATACTTCGTATTATAAAGGCCAGGTCGGAACTGTCCCTGATCTTTATAACCAAGGGATCTCTTTGGATCTTACTTCCTATGTTAAGCAGTATATGCCTAATTATCTGAAGTGGTTTGATGATCATCCTAACTATAAAAAACTCTCTACCTCTAAAATCGACGGGGAAGATAAGTACCTTGAGATTTATATGGTAAACGACACTGCCGATCCTTGGGGTGGATTCTGTTACCGTCGCGATTGGTTGGTAAAGTACGGAACCAATCCGAAGACTAATGCAGCCTTTAAAGGAGGCTACGATGCTGACAAGAACTGGACTGATGATGTAATTTTCCCTTCGGGGGAAACTGATCCGATTTACCTTTCCGATTGGGAATGGATGCTGGGAATCTTTAAGAAAGCAATGGCTGGTGAAGGCATCAGCGATGGTTATGCTCTCCAGATTCCTTACGAGGGCTTCGAGCCGACCAGTGATGTCCTTTCTTCCTTTGGGACTTCTTATAATTTCTTCCTCGATCCGGATCATAAGTATCAGTTTGGCGGAAATAGCGATAATTTCCGCGCTTATCTGCAGCTGATGAACGATTGGTATAAGAAGGGGTATATCGATAAGAAATTCGCTGAGAGAACTAACGATTCTTTCTATATGATTGATACGGCTTCCGTCCATCAGGGTAAGGTCGGCTTATGGTATGGCATGACCTCTTCCTTATGCAATCTGATGGATATCTCCGAAGGCAAAGAAAACAATGCGACCAACGGATATACCAACGGAATCTATGTCGCTGGTGCTCGTCTGCCAATCAATGATAAGTACGGGACTCCTTCGATGCAGAAGATCGAACCGTTCCTTTTCTACCGCGGCGGTCTGGTCCCTATTTCTATCGTTATTACTAATAAAGCTAGGGATAAGAATCTTCCGGCTCTGTTATCGATGCTGGATTATCTTTATACCGATGAAGGGACTCTCTTAGACCAGAATGGCTTAACTAAAGAGCAATATGAATTAACTAAAGATCCTCTCTATACCGCTAACGGGTTAACTGACGGTGCCTGGTGGTATTGCGATGAAAAAGGCGAGAAGTGGGTTGAAGGGACCTCGACTGGCAAGAAGTTAAGAAGATTCAATCCTTTGCTTAATGGCAATGATGAACTGCAGACCTGCGTTTTCAATAATCGTGTGGTGGGAAGAAGGTTCGGTGCTGCTAATAACGCTTGGCTGCCTTATAAGGCTGATTACATAAAGTATCGCTGGGGTGAATGGAATAAGTTTGAAACTGTGACCGATCTGATGACCGCGACGGTTGGCTCTTTAACCGGAGATAATGCCACTTTATATGGCCAGACTGTTGCTAAAATCAACGATTTCTTATTTAAGAATACTCCGAAGATGATTAGCGGCAGCGCGGATATCAACAGCGATTCTACTTGGAACGGTTTCTGCTCAGGCTTAAATAAATATAAGCCGGCTGATATTGTTGCGCTTCTCCAGAACGTATACGATAATCTCTAATCTGATCTAACGCCTGGTTTCTATTAACGGAAAGGTTTAACACCCTTCCGCTTTTTTGATATTTTGTATTTAAAAACCCGCCGTTTCAGGGCGGGTATTTCCTTTCTTATAAAAGTCTTTTCCTTTCTTATTTAACTTTTATTCCGAACGGAGGACGATAAGACGGCCTTTATGATCCATGAGCTTGGCGTTGAAGTTTGTAGAGGTTACTTCATGCGGCTGTTCGAGCGATATGAACCCTTCATCGAGCAGGAAGTCATAAAAATCCATTAAAGTTTCTCTCTCTTGGACGTAGTAGAAGAAGGTGGCCCAAGAAGGAGTCTTTAAGAATTCTTTGCTTCTGATGATGTTGAGCGCTTTCGCTCGGTTCGTGGATGTCATGATGCTTTCCATAACATCATAATAATGCTTATATTACACATAAACATTTAATAAACAGCTTTAAAATATAACAAAACTGCTATCTTGATATATAATGAATTTATGGATATTTTAACCGTTCTTCCCGATCAATCGGAGATCTTACATTATGATGATCCATCTTTTCCTTTGTATCTTCGGAGGAGTTCTTTAAGTCTTTATCCTTCTAAGAGAGTTCTTTGTCATTGGCATCAGGAGTTTGAGTTCTTTTTGGTAGAGAAGGGCAATCCTTCCTACTTTGTAAATGGAACAAACGTGGTTTTAAAAGAAGGCGAAGGGATTTTTATCAATGCGAAATGCCCGCATTACGGCTATAGCGAGAACGGGGAAGACTCCACCTATTTATGTTTAGTCTTTTCTCCTAGTCTTTTAAGCGCCAGCAAGGAAATCGCTGATAATTACATTTCTCCTTTAAGGGAGAATACTAAGCTGCCCTTTTTGATTTTTCCGGCGGATAAATGCGCCAGATTGAAAGAAGACCTGGACGTTATGTTAAAACAAATCCAAGAGAAGAAAGACGGCTATCAATTAAAGCTCCTTTCAGGCCTATATGACTTTTGGGCCGCTTTTCTTTCTTTGCAAGGGCAGGAAAAAGAAACGAAGCTGGATTCTTCCGATAAAGCTCTCTTAGTTAAAAGAATGCTGTCTTTTATCTACAATCATTATCAAGAAAAGATCGATGTAGATTCGATTGCTAAGGCGGCCTCTATTAGTCCTGGTTATGCCTCTCACCTTTTTACTAAGATGCTCCACGCTTCACCGATTTCTTATCTTTTATCATTTCGCATCCAAAAGAGCGGTGAGCTTTTAAGTGATTTTACTAAGGATATCAGCGAAATTTCTTCCGCGGTTGGCTTTGAGTCCCCTTCTTACTTCAGCGAGACTTTTAAGAAAGAAAAAGGGTGCAGCCCGAAAGAGTATAGACAGCTTCTTAAGAAGGATTTATAGACTATTCTTGCCTAAAGAGAAATTGATTGGTCATTATATTGCTTCATTTCTAAGGGCTTACATTCATTAGATAAATACAAAAACTACGTTTTTTTTGCAATATCTGTTTGTTAGATGAGGTTAACATTAAATTATAAACAGAGGATTCTCTGTCATAACTTTGGAGGTAAGGACAATGAGTCTAAAAAGATCCGGAAAGCTTCTTCTTGTCGCTTTAGTGGCGGCGACATTCTTAACTAGTTGTGGCGGGACTACTTCAGAAGGCGTAAATTCCGGCTCGAATAAGAGCGCGGATTTCACTTATTTCCTGTCCACTGGAGATGATACGAGCTATTATTCTTCCTTTGAAAAGAACCCCACTATGAACTTCTTACTGAATCATAAGACTTGGGGCGACAATAACGCTAAAGTCAGCGTTGCCTTCTCTTCGCCGGCTACCGGTGATGCGAGCAAGGTCATTTCCACGATGATTGGCTCAGGCGATTATACCGACATCATGGATGTCAATTACTATAAGAGTATCGGAACGATTCAAGATCTTTATGATCAGGGCATAGCCTTGGATCTTACCGATTATGTCGATAAGTACATGCCTAATTATAAGAAATGGCTTGATGACAGGCCGCTTTATAAGAAGCTCTGCACTTCGAAGATCGACGGAGAAACCAAGAACATCGAGCTTTGGGACGTTAACGACACCAATAACTCCTGGGGCGGATTCTGTTACCGTCGCGATTGGCTGGTGAAATACGGAACTAATCCGACCACCAACGCTGCTTTTACGGGCGGATATGATGCTAATAAGGTCTGGACCGATGATGTCGTCTTCCCGTCGGGCGAGACCGATCCGAAGACTTTTGCGGACTGGGAATGGATGCTTCCGATCTTTAAGAAGGCTTTAGCTGGTGAAGGAATCAGCGACGGCTATTGCATGAGCATCCCTTACGGTGGTTATTATGGGACGGGGGATTTAGCCGCCTCATTTGGCGTCGCGCCGATGTTTTATCTGAAGGATGACAATAAGACCATCGGGTTTGGTGGCAATACCTCGGCTTTCCGCGAGTACCTGAAGTTGATGAACAAGTGGTACAAGGCCGGCTATATCGACACTAAATTCGCTGAGCATACTTCTGATATGTTCTATCAGGTTGATTCCACCAAGGTCCATCA
The DNA here is from genome assembly GCA_022652945.1 of Bacilli bacterium. Classification (GTDB taxonomy): domain Bacteria; phylum Bacillota_I; class Bacilli_A; order RFN20; family CAG-288; genus Scatoplasma. The sequence goes on along the minus strand of JALCRV010000016.1, from coordinate 28,558 downwards.
GGGCAAGGTCGGGATGTGGTATGGAACTTTGGCCGCCTTCAATGATGGCTTGGATATTTCTGAAGGCAAACCCAACAGTGCGACTGATGGTTACACTAATGGCATCTGTGTCTTCGGAGCCAAGCAGCCGATCAATACGACCCTGGGGACTTCTGATATTCAGAATGTCAACCCTGTGTCTTTCTACCAGATTGGTCTGACAAATTCCTCCGTGGTAGTTACTAACAAGGCTCAGGATAAGGATCTTCCGGCTTTGTTAAGAATGTTTGATTATATGTATTCCGATGAAGGAGTGATGCTTTGCTCGGCCGGCTTATCTAAAGAGGAAGAGGAAGAAACTCAGGATCCGCTTTATATCAAGAACGGGCTTACTAATGGCGCTTATCATTATGTCGATTCCACAGGCGCTGATTGGGTCGAAGGGACTTCGACCGGGAAGAAGCTTTGGACTCTGGATGCCAAGATTGCTGAAAATGACAGTCTGCAAGGAGTCGTTAAGAATAACCGTACGATCGGTCGTCGTCTTGGACCGTACAACGGTTCTTATACTAATCGTCCGGCGGTCTTTACTCGCTCTTTGGCTCAGTGGGATTACTTTACCTCCAATTTCTATTTGTTCTACGGAGCTACCGGTAAACTGAGCGGGGATGCTGCAGTGAATTACACCAAGGTCAACACTCAAGCTACCGATTTCCTTAATAAATGGTGCCCGAAGATGATCACCGGTGAAGCTGATATCAATAATGATTCGACTTGGAATGGTTATCTTGCCGCAATCAATAAGTACAAGATTACGGATGCAACCACCGCTCTGCAGACAGCCTACGACAACATGTAGTCGCTGACGTTAAGAGACTAAAAAAGCTGCTTCGGCAGCTTTTTTAGTAGGTCCATTTGTTCAGCATTAATTTTTGGCTTTTTTGGTGTCTTCCCGATATTCAGTCGGCGTCTTGCCTGTCAGCCATTTAAAGACGTTCTGAAAGTACGATTGGGACGAGAAGGAAAGATAGTTAGAAATATCCGCTAGGGATTTATCGGTTAATTTTAATAAACGTTTAGCTTCTTCGATCTTCATATCGGAGATATAATTCATAAAATTAATCCCCGTTTCTTGTTTGAAATAAGTCGAAAGATAGTTCGGGGAGATATGAAGAGCCTCGGCGACCAACTTAGTGTTCAGCTTTTCTTTCAGATGTTCGTTAACGTAAGTGATGGAACGGTTGATGGTCGGATTAGCGGTTTCTCTGATCTTAAGATTACCGACCCGGGTGCAGAGATCTCTCATCAGAGAAAGCTGAATGGCGGCCATCTGCTCAATCGAGGTGGCGTTTTCAATTTTCAGGATATAAAGGTCAGTGATGATATAGGCGGTTTCGACATCTAACCCGGCCTCGATGGCTTCCCTGGTTAAGATAGCGATGGAAGAGATGCAACGATCTTTGAATTCTCTTTTTTCATCTAAAGAAGTCAGAAGGGAAGTCCGGTGGCGGTAGTTGCTAGGAGCGAAATCCGACCATTTATCCGGCTCGCCGTTTTTGATGTACATAATAGAGCGGTCTTCAAAGTATTTAGAAAAGGCTGCACCATCTAACTCACCGGTACTTTCTTCCACTTGAATCGATTCATTATAAGTATCTTCGATAATAGCTTGGGTATGGCTTAAGGAGTAATCTGGGTTGGAATCCTGGATTAACTCATGATTGACCGCGGTATAAAAGGCGAAAGTCAGCATTCGAAATTCAGCGAAAGTAATCTTTTTAAGGCCTTTAAGATAGTTAGTAAGCTTATCGGAATTCCTTAAATCAATCTTGGAATCGATGATGATATTGCGGATTATCTGCGGAGGTAGAGTCCCGATGGCGACCGGGCCGATTAGAACTTTGGCCCTTGATTCGTTATCTATGATGACTCCAAAAGCTAAGAGGTCATTATTGATAAGGAAATCGACCTTTTTATCGCTTTTAAAAATCGTTTGCTCAAATTTTGCAAAAGGATTAAGCGGAATATCTTCAAGAACACGGAAACCTGCTTGCCTTTTTCCATCCAGGTAAACGGAAACCGGATAATCTAAAAGCCCCGTGTCGTTTTCACATAGCCATATCAGGGTCTTGATATCCATTTGTTGTAATATTTACCTCTGAGGTAATTATAGACTAAAATTCATTTTTTTGTATTTTTATAAGATATTTCAAATTGTAAGGCATTTTTCCTTTTCTTTTATCAATTATGTTTTATTGATAATCGCTCGTAATTTCTACAATAAGGATTGATAAGATGAATTTAAAATTGAAGTAGGTTATTAAGGAGGGAAGATGGCATTAAAGGGTGTTCAGCAGTTCCAACTTCGGAATGAATTCAAGAATCCTCAGATGGCCTTAGCCACCTTAAAAGAAGTAAAGGAAGCTGGCTTTGATGGCATTGAACTTGATGCCTTTTTGATAAATAGGCTCCCCCTTTCTATCCGCTTGATGGCAAAGGCGGCGGGAATGACAATCGGCTCTTCGAAAAAAATAAACTGGGTGTCCTTAATTAAAGAGTCCGGTCTTAAAGTCATAGCCTTACATGAAGATCTGAATTCCGTCTTAAATAAACCCGATGAGATTAAAAAGTTGGCTGATTCGTTCGCCACGAAGTTCATCGTTATCACCGGGGTCAGAAACCTTGATTATTCTTCCAAGATTGAAGTTGAAAAATTAATCTCCGACTTAAATAATGCGGGAAGACTGATGAAAGAACGAAATCTCGAATTGCTTTATCATAACCACAACTGCGAATTAATCGTTTGCGGGGAAAAGAAGGCTTACGACTTAATAATTGATAAGACAGATCCTTCTTTTGTTAATTTTGAATTTGATTCTTATTGGATGGCGGAGGCCGGGAAGAACCCTTTAGAGTACATGAAAATCCTCGGTAAACGGATGCGCCTTTATCACATCAATGACCGAGGGACGAGAATTAAAGGGAAAGTAAATTCTATCGTTAAGTCCGATAGTGTGGAACTGGGATACGGGAACTTAGACTTAATCGGCTTTATTAAGCAAGCGGAGGAAAACCAAGTTGAAGCGATTATCCTGGAGAGTCATCAAAACTGGGTTGAAAAGTCCGCTCTAACTTCGATGAAGCAGTCCTCAGTTTTCCTTAATGAGAATGTTAAGAAAAATTAGATATAAAGATTAACTAATTAAATGCATAAAAATTTAAAAGATTACAAGAGATATGACGATATAATATGCTTAAATAAAATTATAATAAGAGGTAACGGAAATGTCAGATAAGACTATCGCCGCTTTTCATCAGAACTATCCATACTTGATCTGCATCGATTCCGATGGGACGGCGATGGACACTATGAACATTAAGCATTTTAAATGCTTCGGTCCTTGTTTTGTTGAGGAATTTGGTCTTGAGGCTCATAAAGAAGAAGCCTTAAAAAGATGGAATCAGATCAATCTTTATGAAAAAAGCCGCGGGCAGTTAAGATACGTGACATTGCTGAAAATTTTAAAAGAATATCAAGGAAAGTATCTGGATATCAAAGATCTTTCTTTCCTTGATGATTGGGTTAATAAATCGGGTGAATTATCGACTAAAAGCCTAAAAGAAGCGATTGAAAAAACTCATAGTGAGGTTTTAAAAAAGACCCTCGAATGGTCAGAGAAGACCAACGAAGCTATAAAAAAACTTACTTTTGATGATAAGAAGCCTTTTAAAGGTGTCAAGGAAGCTTTCCAAGCGATGAGAGGAAAAGGCGATGTAGCCGCGGTTTCCGGAGCGGGCGCGAAAGCCTTGGAAGAAGAATGGAATCATTATGGCTTAGCGGAGCTAGCTGATGTCTTGGCTTCCCAAGAAGATGGGACCAAGGGAGCTATCATCGGTAAATTGTTGCCTAAAGGCTATAACAAAGATCATGTCCTGATGATAGGAGATGCTTTCCCGGATATCACCGCAGCCGAATCACAAGGAGTTTATTTTTATCCGATTATGGTTAAAGGCGAAGAGAAAAGCTGGGCTGATTTAAAGAACATATATCTGCCGATTTTCTTCAAAGGCGAATACGGGAAGTATCAAGATCAGCTGATGAAAGAATTCTACGCTAGTTTCGATAACTAAGAAATTATTAAAAGGAGGCATATGCCATGGTAGATTTATCTAAGAAGCCGTTCAATCTGACTAAAGAGCAAATCAAGTGGGTGGAAGACACGATCAAAGGGATGACTCTCGATGAAAAAATCGGACAGTTATTTATCCATCTGACCGGATCGGTTGAGGAAAAGGATGTGAAAGAAGATGTTCAAGCCTGCAAGATGGGCGGCATCCGTTTCAATCCCGGACCGAAAGAAAGAGTCTGGGAGATGAACTATAATTTTGATAAGTTCTCTAAAATCCCTGTCCTTTCGGCGGTCAATGCTGAAATGGGTGGTAACGGAGCAGCTAAAGACGGCACTTTCGTCGGTTCCGAAATGAAAATCGCCGCTACTAAAGATCCGCATTACGCTTATGAATTAGGAAGAATCGCTGGTCTGGAAACCAGAGCGGTCGGCTCTAACTGGACCTTTGCTCCGGTCACTGATTTAGTCTTGAATTGGCATCATCCTGGCATCGCGACCCGCGGTTGGGGCGCTGATCCTGAGTTGGTCTTAAAGTTTTCAAAAGAATATATCCGCGGAGCCCATGAATCGCATATCGCCTGCACGATGAAACATTTCCCGGGAGATGCGACTGATGAAAGAGATCCGCATATCGCCACTTCCGTAAACTCCTTATCCTGCGAAGAATGGGACAAGAGCTTCGGCAAGGTTTATAAAGGCCTGATTGAAGCGGGGATTGAAGCCGTGATGCCCGGACATATCATTATGCCGGCTTACGAAAGATATTTTAATAAAGGGCTTAAAGATGAAGACTTAAAACCCGCCACCATTTCTAAAGAGCTATTAACTGATCTTTTAAGAAATAAGCTTGGTTTTAACGGGGTAATCGTTTCCGATGCTTCCCACATGGTCGGAGTTGCGGGAAGAGCGAAACGAAGCGATTTAGTTCCGGGAGCGATCATCGCCGGCTGCGATATGTTCCTCTTCTTCAATAATATCGAAGAAGATACCCAATACATGAAGGATGCCGTCTTAGATGGAAGACTTACCCAGGAAAGACTAAACGAGGCTTTAACCAGAATTCTTGGTTTGAAGGCTCATGTCGGTCTTGCTGATTTCACCTTGGACAAGTTCCCTCCTAAAGAGGGCTTAGCTGTTGTTGGAGCGAAAGAGAATGCTGGAGTAGCACAAGAAGTTTCCGATAAGGGAATTACCTTAGTGAAACATACGGAAAATATCCTTCCGATTACCGCTGCTAAATATAAGAAAATTCTTCTGGTCCCGGTCGGTCCGCATCCGGATCCGTTCCTGGTTGGTGCGGGGATGGCGGTCGACGGCTCAAAATTAACCGAGAATCTGAAAGCTCGTTTAGAAGCGCTCGGTCACAAGGTTGAGATTTATGTCGATCCGATTGCGAAGATGAAACAGATGATGCAGCAGATGGGCCCGGATGCTTTCGCTAATATGATGAAATCCGGCCAGATGGCTGGCGGTTCGAAAGGAATGTACGGGATGAAACAATCCGTCCATGCCTTAACCGATAATTATGATTTGGTTATCTGCTTCGCCAATGTCTCCGGGACGATGAGGACTACTCAGCGTTTGGAGTGGGCAATCTCCAAAGGCGGCTGGGATAATCCTTGGTATGTCAATGAATTGCCGACGATTTTCGTTTCCTTTAACTGTCCTTTCCATCTGGCGGATGTCTCTCAGGTCAAGACCTTTATTAACTGCTACGATTCCCATGAGACCACAATTGCAGCTTTGATCGATAAGCTTGAAGGGAAGAGCGAGTTCAAAGGAGTCTCCCCGGTCGATGCTTTCTGCGGTCTTCTCGATACTCATTTCTAAAGACTCCTGACTTAAATTTTCTGATCATATTATCAAAGCGGCTTTTGAAAAATGATGTGTACCCCGAATCCTGGACACCGTTAAGTGCCCGAGAGGAGGGGTACACATCAAAAAGGCCGCTCTTTTTATTCTTAAACTTGTGCTTTAAGTTATTTATTGCAACGGTGGTATGGAATTTGCAATATCGTACCACCTTTCTTTGCTAAACTATTTTTAAAGATATAGGCTTTTCGAGTAAAAAAGCTTAGGGAGGAAAATCAAGATGAAAGAGAAAGAGATCAAGGCGATTGTCTCGAAGATGACACTTGAGCAGAAAGCAGCTTATACCACCGGTAAAAACGGCTGGCAGACTAAAGACTATCCGGAAATCGGCGTTAAACCCATGTGGATGTCCGATGGGCCTAACGGCTTAAGAAAGCAAATCGATCTGGCGAATACTGTTAAATCTACCGCTTTCCCGACCGCATGTGCGGTCGCGGCTTCCTTTAATCCGGAGTTAGCCTTTGAAGAAGGGCAAGCGATCGGAGAAATCTGCCAAGCGGAAAACGTCCAGATGATTTTAGGCCCGGGTGTTTGTATTAAACGTTCTCCTCTCTGCGGCCGTAATTTTGAATATTACTCTGAGGATCCTTTCCTGGCTGGCAAGATGGGGACCGGATATGTTAAAGGTGTCCATAAAGCCGGGGTTGGTGTTTCTTTGAAGCATTATCTCTGCAATTCCCAGGAAACCAGAAGAATGACTTCTTCTTCCGAGGTTGATGAAAGAACTTTAAGAGAAATCTATCTACCGGCTTTCGAAATGGTTGTTAAAGAAGCTCAACCTGATACTTTGATGGCTTCTTATAACAAAATCAACGGGACCTATGCGACCGCTAACAAGTACTTTATGACTGACGTCCTTAGGAATGAATGGGGTTATAAAGGCGCGGTGGTTTCTGACTGGGGTGCGACTCATGATCGTGTCGGAGCTATCAAAGCGGGGACCGATTTGACTATGGAATGTCAGGATCGGACTAATAATGAAATCGTTGAGGCGGTGAAGAATGGTACTTTGGATGTTAAGCTTCTCGATAAATGTTGTGAGAATGTTTTAGCCTTAGCTACTAAGACTTTGGATGCCCATAAAGAAGGTGCGACTTTCGATTATGATAAAGGCCATCAGATTGCTAAGAAGATCGAAGAGGAATCTATCGTCTTATTGAAGAACGATGGAGTTCTGCCTTTAAAAGATAATAAAAAGATCGCTATTATCGGTGATCTGGCATACGAAATGAAGATCGGCGGAGGCGGCTCCGCAGCGGTGCAGTCAACTCACGTTGTTTCTGTCGTTGATGCCTTAAAGGATAAGAAGAATGTCACCTGCTGCCACGGCTATGAGACCTTGGCGGTTAAAGTGAATCCGGAGTTGAAAGAAGAAGCCTTAAAGAATGCGAAAGAAGCGGATGTGGCGGTTCTGTTTGTCGGCCAGTACACCGTTATGGAGTCGGAAGGTTACGACAGATGGGATATGAAGTTGCCGGCTGTGCAGATCGATCTGATTCAAGCGATTAAAGCGGTTCAGCCTCATTTGGTTATCGTCATTGAAAACGGCTCGCCTCTTGAAATGCCGTGGATTGATTTACCTGAGGCGGTTCTGGATATGTATTTCGGCGGTGAAGGAGCGGGAGAAGCAATTGCCGATGTCTTATTTGGCAAGGTTAATCCTTCCGGCCATTTACCGGAGTCTTTCCCGTTAAGATTAGAAGATAATCCTTCTTATCTGTCCTTTGTCGGAGAAGGTGATATCGTCCATTATCAGGAAGGCGTCTTTGTCGGCTATCGTTACTATGAGACTAAGAAAGCTAAGGTTCTTTTCCCCTTCGGATACGGACTTTCCTATACGGATTTCCTCTATTCCGATTTGAAGCTTTCTTCTAAGTCATTTAAGGCCGGAGATGAGATCAAGGCCAGCGTGAAAGTGAAGAATGTCGGTAAGAGAGAAGGAAAGGCCCTCGTTCAGCTTTATGTCGGAGTCGGCTTTAACGATACTGATTTCCTCCGTCCGGTCAGAGAGTTAAAAGGCTTTGAGAAAGTTAACTTGAAACCCGGCGAAGAAAAAGAAGTTGAGTTCACTTTAAATAAACGTTCCTTCGCTTGCTACGATGTGAAAGCCAAGGATTGGAAAGTGGCCGGAGGAGATTATCAGATCCAGATTGGTAAGGATGCTCATGAGATTGTTCTTTCCGCCCCTTTGCATGTCATAAACGAAGACATTCCGGGAGCTCGAGAGAAAGTTACTTATGGAACTGTTATCTGCGATATCGAGAAGATTCCTGAAGCTCATCCGTTTATCGATAAGGCCATCGCCATTATGGGACAAGTAGTGGAGAAGATGGGCTTAGGCGGAGATAAGAAGACTAGGGAAGCGATGATGGATATCATGCCGAAGAAGAATACCGGCATCGAAGTCCAAATCCTTTCGACCTTAGTGATGCTTACCCAAGGCGCGATTAAACCCGAGGAATGGGATGAGTTCATTAAGATGCTGAATAACAGAAAATAAAGGACGATAAAGTTGCTACAAAAGACTGTTGAAGAAAAGCGACAGTCTTTTTTCTTGTTGCCTGTTTGGATTAGGCATTAAATAAGCGTGGAAATATTTCATAGATGCCGATAAAAATGTGTATCAAAAGTGATACAATTATCTAGGGAAAATTTATGGAAAAGACCGAAATAATTCATGTGCGTATCGATCCGCGGCTTAAAAAAGAAAGCGAAGAAGTTCTCTCGATGCTTGGAGTCAATACTTCTTATGCCGTAAATATTTTTCTGCAGCAATTGGTTTATAAGCAGGGGTTTCCTTTTGATGTGTCTCTTCCTTCAAAAGAAGACAAAGAAAAAATTGAAAAAATGGCATGTGCTATAAATATGACCGGTGGAAAAGAGCCATCGAAGAGGACAAAGAAAATCATTCATCTTTATATTAACGGAGATATTGATTATGAAACAGCTGTGTTTGCGATTAAAAGGAGTTTGAGCAATGAATGATCCTTATGTTTATCCCGATACGAATATATTGATTAATCTCGCTGGGCTGAAGAAACAAAATGACCTCGATAAATACGAAAACAATTTAGCTTCTTTAGCATTAGCTGATTTACTACAGAATCCAATTGAAATAAAGTCGTGCATGGATCTTCTTCTGATACACAAAAGAATTTTTGGAGAAATATATCCTTTTGCAGGACAAGTCAGATCTATAGACATTTTCAAGGAAGAACCAATATTGGGGGGGTTTCTGTTGTTTATTCTTCTCATCGAGAAATTATTGAAAGACTTGAAAATTTGAGCAGAAAATTTACCCTTTTAAATTGGAAAAATTAAAAAAGTGAAGAACTTTCCAAAACAGTGGCTTCTTTTTTGTCTTCACTGTGGAAAATCCATCCTTTTAGGGAGGGAAATACAAGAGCTTGCACCATATTTATGGTCCTGCTTTTAAAGCAGGAAAGCATTGAATTAAACGAAATATTCCTAGCTAAAAATGCCAAATATTTCCGCAATGCTCTAGTTCTTTATTCTGTGGATGAAGCCCCTAAAAAGCAATATTTAGAGATGATCTTAAGAGATGCTATTTCAACTCATACTTTAGAAAAGGCATCTGATATATCATTGAAAAGCACAAAAAGAAAATATGGCAGTATCGGGGGGTATGAAATCGGCAAGTATCGTTACGGATATCATCATGTTATAGAGCACAAAGAAAAAGAGACAGACAAGAAAAAAGCGAATTAAAAGAAATTAGGCTAAACGCGTTTTACTTTTGACCTGCTATTTGATTACGCTGATTTTCTTTTTATCAGACTAACTGCCACTTCAATCTTTAAATGCTGGGGATTTGCTTCTTTTAATATAGAGATCAGTCTCTTAGCTGCTTGCTCTCCCATATATTGCTTAGGTACATCGATGGTCGTTAAAGGCGGCTCAACTAAAGAAGAAGCGGAGATATTATCAAAGCCGACGATTCGAACATCCTCGGGGATTCGATAGCCGTCTTCTTTTAAGGCTTTCATCGCCCCTAAAGCAATCATATCGTTATCCGCAAAATAACAGCTGACTGGTTTTTCTCCTGACTGCAGGAGTTTTTTCATATCGTCGTAAGCACCTTCGATCGATGGTGTTAAAGACCAGACTTGGCTTTGAGAAGCCGGGAAGGAATGTTCTCTGATAGCGGTGAAGAAAGAATGGGATCTTTCTTCAAAATTCGCTATTTTATAAGCCGATTTTAAATAACCCGGCTGTTTTCCAGTTGCCTGAATCAAATAAGAGGTGGCTAGATAGGCCCCCTGGGAATTATTTATTAAGACTGAATCATATTCCGCCGTGTTGAAATAGGCATCAAGAAGCACGAGAGGAAAAGTGACATTTCGGAAATGATAAAGATCTTCTTTAGTCATCTCCGTGGCTAAAAGGATGCCCCCAATGCAGTCGGAAATCGCTAAGTCCTCAATCTGTTTTTCGACTTCACCGTTCTCTTCGTAAATATAAACAATCTTCATCTTATATCCGGCATTCTTACATCCGATAGCTAAACCGGCGGAGACTTCTGAAAAGAAAGGGGTATCTCCGACGACCGCTCCGCTTTTCTTATATATCAAAAAGTAAATGCTTCCGGCTTTTTCGCTTTTATCTTGAATGCGGGAAAAATCATACCCGTCTTTTTTAGCTTGATTGATTACGAGATTCCTAGTTTCTCGGCTAACACCAGGCTTATTATTTAAAGCCATTGAGACGGCAGCCTCGGAGAGATGAAGCTTTTTAGCTAATTCCTTTGCTTTTATATTCATAAGGCTCAAAAATTAAGTTATATTTACCTTTCCTTAATTCAATTATGTTCCTTAAAAAAGGCATTTTCAAGAATTTTTACATTAATTAAGTTAAAAATTAAGTAAAGATAACTTAATTTATTAATTAATTTAGAGCCGCCTTCTTTATGATGAAGATAAAGAAAGATTTAACGAAAGACAGGCAACAAAAATGACCAAGATAAAAATCGGTTTCGCCCCGACCAGAAGAAGTATCTTTTCCGCTCCGGATGCTTTTAAATACCGGAATCTGACAGCGGAAAGACTTACGGAATTAGGAATTGATTTTGTTGATATCACTGACATCAATCAAGAAGGTCTGCTTTATAACGATGAAGACCGTAAAAAGATCGCCGAAAAGTTCAAAAGAGAAAAAATCGATGGTCTGTTTTTGCCTCATTGTAATTTCGGAACTGAATATCAGTGCGGTCTTTTAGCGAAAGAACTTGATCTGCCGGTTCTGCTTTGGGGTCCTTTAGATGAAAGACCTGAAAAGGACGGCCGAAGATTAAGAGATACCCAATGTGGGTTATTCGCAACTGGAAAAGTCTTAAGAAGATTCAATGTGCCTTTCACTTATTTGACTAATTGCCGTCTTTCTGATCCGATGTTTGAAAGAGGCTTGAAGGACTTTTTAAGAGTCTGCTCAATCGTTAAGGCTTTCCGTAATATGCGCATCCTGCAGATATCTACGCGCCCTTATGATTTTATGTCGACTATGTGTAACGAAGGGGAATTGCTGGAGAAATTCAATATTCAGATTTCCCCTATTCCGATGGGTGAGCTAGTCGATGAAGTAAAAAAGGCTAAGGAGGCGAAAGAAGAAATCGCTCCTGTCATTAATTATTTAAAGAAGTATTTCAACATCAATGTCAGTTCGGAAAACCTTGTTAATGTCGCTGCCTTAAAAGTAGCTTATGAAAAACTGATTAAGAAGTATGCCTGCCAGGCTGGAGCAATCCAGTGTTGGGATCAACTGCAGTCGGAAATCGGAATCATGCCGTGCGCTGCTAATGCTTTACTTAATGAAGAAGGGATTCCTATGGTCTGTGAAACAGATATCCATGGGGCGATTACCGCTTTATTAGTCGAGGCAGCTGGTTTAGGAGAGAAAAGAAGCTTTTTTGCGGATTGGACCATCCGCCATCCCGATGAACCGAATGGGGAACTTTTACAGCACTGCGGTCCCTGGCCTTTATCGGTGGCTAAAGAGAAGCCGACACTTACTTGTCCTTTAGCCTTTACTCATGAAGGTTCCTTAACGGCGGAAGCAAAACACGGAGAAGTGACATTAGCACGTTTTGATGGGGATCACGGGGAATACTCCTTACTTTTAGGGAATGCTTTAGGTATCGACGGACCTAAAGGCATGGGAACTTATCTTTGGGTTAAGGTCAGGAATATTAAAAGACTGGAAGCCAAGATTGTCGAAGGACCTTATATTCATCATTGTGTCGGAATCCATCTTGAGTTGGTTCCAGCGTTATATGAGGCCTGTAAATATTTAGGCATTAAGCCTGATCTTTATGACCCGATTGAAGAAGACGTCAAGGCTTATCTTCGTGGGGAAGATGTGGATTTAGAAGTGAAATAGGCACTGAAACATCATGGAAAATCTTTCTAAATTAGCTTATGAGCTACGTAAAGATGCCTTAGATATCATCATGGCTGGTAAAGGTGGGCATATCGGAGGAGATATGTCAGTCATGGAGATTTTGACCGTCCTTTATTTTCAAGTGATGAATGTTAACTTAACCAATATTAAAGATTCTGATCATGATCGCTTCATTCTTTCTAAGGGTCATGCGATGGAGGCTTATTATGCGGTTTTAGCGAAGAAAGGTTTCTTAGATTTAAATGATATCAAGGAGAAATACGGAAAACCTTTATCACCTTATATCGGCCATCCGAATAACAAACTACTAGGAATTGAAATGAACTCCGGCTCTTTAGGGCATGGCTTGCCGGTTGGTGTAGGCTTGGCTTTAGCCGGAAAAATGGATAAGAAATCTTATCGTGTTTATGTCGTGATGGGTGATGGGGAAATGGCGGAAGGTTCGATCTGGGAAGCTTTGATGGCTGGGAATCAATATAGTCTTAATAACTTATGCGCGGTGATCGATGAAAATAAACTTCAAATCTCCGGCCCGACCTCTCAGGTGATGGGTAAGGCTGATTTAGCTTCCCGCATTCGTGGCTTCGGTTGGAACGTTATTAAAGTCGAAGACGGAAATGATGTGAATCAATTGATCTCTGCTTTTAAGTTAGCTGAAGATTATAAAGCCGGCCCGACTTGCCTCGTTTGCGAGACTATTAAAGGGAAAGGCTCTAATGTGATGGAAAATAAGGCATCTTGGCATCATCACTTACCTAGCGAAGAAGAATATTCAAGAATCGCTGGAGATTTTGCGATTAAGGAGCGTGAGTTATGAACAATATACCCAATAGGCAGGCCATCTGTGAAGAACTCTTAAAGGCTGCGAAGAGCGATAAGTACCTCATCGTTTGTTGCTCCGATTCGCGTGGTTCGGCTTCTTTAACGCCTTTTGCTGATTCCTTTCCTTCTCAGTTTGTGGAAGTCGGGATTGCTGAGCAGGACTTAGTCAGCATTTCGGCTGGGTTAGCAAAAGCGGGTAAAAAGGTTTTTGCAGCTTCCCCCGCTTGTTTTCTCACCACCCGCAGTTATGAGCAATGCAAAATTGATGTTTGTTATTCCGATACCGATGTGAAACTTATCGGTATTTCCGGTGGTGTTAGTTATGGTTCCTTAGGTATGTCTCACCATTCTTCACAGGATATTGCTTGTATGACAGCCTTGCCGAACATGAGAGTTTATCTTCCTTCCGACCGAATTCAAACTGGAAGGATCATCCAGTCTCTTTTAAAGGATAAAAAGCCTGCTTATATCCGTGTTGGCCGAAACCCGGTTGAGGATATTTATTCAGGAAATGATGCAGATTTCGTATTTAATCAAGCTCAAGTCCTGTCAGAAGGAAGAGATCTTTTAATCGTCAGCTGCGGAGAGATGACTTATCCATGCTTAAAGGCTGTTGAGTTACTTCGAAAAGAGGGGATTTCAGCTAGTTTACTGGATATGTATTGCTTAAAGCCTTTCGATGAAAAGAGTCTTCTTAAGTACGCTTATGGCGTTAAAGGCGTCATCAGCGTAGAGGAGCACGCTCCTTTCGGCGGCCTGAATGCTTTAGCTTCTCAAGTCCTTTCCGCTTCTTCTCCTAAAAAGGTCCTCCGTCTTTCTTTACCTGATGCTCCGGTGGTCGCCGGAACTTCTCAAGAAGCCTTTAAGTATTATGGTTTAGATGTTGAGGGCATCACCAAGAAGGCTGAAGCTTTCTTCCAAGGGCTTTAAAATGTCAGCATCATATATTCTTAGCTTTGATCAATCCACTCAGGGAACAAAAGGCTTCCTTTTGAATGAAGAAGGAAAGATTATCGCCTCGGCTTTTTTAAGCCATAAGCAAATATATGATTCAAACGGCAATCTTTTTCATGATTTAAATGAGATTTATGCTAATCTCCTAAAAGTCGCAAAAGAGGTAATCTTCAAAGGAAAAATCGATAGTAAGTTAGTTAAAGGGATTGCCATTGCAAATCAGCGGGAGACTAGTTGCCTTTTTTCTTCTGAAGGATTACCTATTACAGAAGCTGTCGTCTGGAAGAATACAATCAGCAAGCCGCTCGTTGATCAACTGACCGCTTATCAGGAGGAAATCCATCTTAAAACCGGACTTTGGCTCTCTCCTTTTTACCCAGCTTCCAAATATGCTTGGCTTAAGCAGGCTAACAAAGAAAACGAAAGACTTCTTGAAGAAAATAAAGCCCATTTAGGCACGATTGATTCTTATTTAATCTGCCGTTTAACTAAAGGCAAAGTTTTTAAAACTGATGTTACCAACGCTTCCCGGACTTCTTTGATGGATTTAAAGACCTTAAAGTACGATGAACAACTTTGTTCTTATTTTGGGCTTAAGTCATCATATCTTCCGGAGATTGATTTCTCCGATGGAGATTTCGGGATGACTGATTTAGATGGTGCTTTAAACCATGAAGTGCCGATACTTTCAGTAATGGGAGACTCCCACGCTGCTTTTTATGGACACGGTTGCTATCAAGTCGGTGAGGGGAAGGCGACTTACGGTACTGGTTCATCGGTAATGGTCAATATTGGAAATAGTCCTCTTCTCTCCTCTTTCGGTTTAAATTCCTCGATAGGCTTTGCAGAAAATGGCAAAGTCTGCTATGTCTTAGAAGGAAATATCAATTGCACCGGTGGAGTTATCACGTGGCTGAAAGATAGACTCCATCTTATTAAGGAACCTAAGGAAGCAGAAAGCCTAGCCTTAAAAGCCCAGCAGGACAGCAAAGTCTATCTAGTCCCCGCCTTTAATGGCTTAAATGCTCCCTATAATAATTCTTCCGCTTCCGCTTTGTTAATCGGCTTAAAAGAAAATACGGGGGTAGAAGAAATCTGTAAGGCGGCCTTAGATTCCATCGCCTATCAGATTCAGGATGTGATTAGTTCGATAGAAAAAGACCTCGGGAAGAAAATAACTGCCTTGGGTGTCGATGGCGGACCCAGTTCTAATCGATACTTAATGCAACTGCAGTCAGATCTTTCTTCTCTTCGCATCATCGTGCCTCAAGAGAAAGAAATGACTGGTAAAGGTGTAGGCTTAATGGCTTTAAAAAACTCGGGCTTTTGAACATCGATAAGGAGAATACTTCTTTTGAAGAATACGTGCCTAAGATGGATAATAAGAGCAGAGAAGACAAATTATCAGGTTGGTCTAAAGCGGTAAGAGCCGCACAAGCAAACTAAGAAAGGAGCCACTGGATTATGGCAAAGCAATATGAAATGATGGAGTTCGTCTTCTCGGGGACGGAGATGAAAGAGAACTACGCGAAGATCGATTTAAAAGGAGAGTTCTTGCTTAACGGGAAGACTACCTTAGTTGAAGGCTTCTACGATGGTAAAGGAGTTTATAAAATCCGTTATCTTCCTTTAGAGAAAGGGCTCTGCTCTTATAAGATCTCCGGTCTTTTCTCTAAAAAAGGCCAATTCCAAGTTAAGGAAGGGAAAGATCATGGGCCGGTAAAAGCTGAAGAGACTCATTTTGTCTTTTCTGATAAGACCCAATTTATTCCTGTTGGAACTACAGTCTACGCCTTGGCTCATCAGTCCGATGAAGTAGTTAATCAAACTCTATCCTCCTTAAAACGCGCTTCCTTTAATAAAGTCAGAATGTGCGTATTTCCTAAATATTACGAATATAATCATCGGGAACCACCTTTCTATCCGTTCCAGAAAAAGGTGAATGGTACCTGGGACCTTTCTTCTCCGGATACTGATTTCTGGCATCGTTTTGAAGATATCTTAAAACGTATTATCAAACTCGGGATTGAGATCGATTTGATTCTTTTCCATCCTTATGACAATTGGGGCTTTTCCAAATTCTCCATGCCTGATAATTTTGCTTATTTGGATTATCTGTTAAGAAGATTAGGCAGCTGGCCTCATATCTGGTGGAGCCTAGCTAATGAATACGACTTAATACCATCGATGCAATATGATGACTGGGAAAAGATCCAAGATTATATCTTTGAACATGAACCCTTTGAACATTTGATGGGCATTCATCAGTGCTTTATGGCTTATGATCATTCGAAACCTCATATTACTCACTGTTCGATTCAGTCAGCGACAACAGCTCAGATACCTGAACTGCTTGCCAAGTACCATAAGCCGGTTATTTATGATGAGATGTGTTATGAAGGAAACATCGAAAGCAACTGGGGAAATATTTCTGCCTTTGAAGAAACTAATCGCTTCTGGCAGGCATTTGCTAGCGGTGGTTACGCTACTCACGGTGAGACTTTTAATTCACCTGATGAGATTCTTTGGTGGGCGGCAGGCGGGACTTTAAAAGGGCAGTCTTGGAAACGGATTAAGTTTTTAAGAAAAGTCATCGAGAGCATCCCGGGTCCTCTTTCTCCTAATCTTCAGTCTGCTGGATATATTGGTAAAATAGCCACGATGAGCGATGAAGAGTTCAATAAGATGGTTGAGACCGTTCCGGCCGAATATCGTACATTCGCTTTAAGACTTAGGAAAGTGAATCCTGTCGATCTGCAACTGATGATGATTAAAGATGCTGTCTTCAGTTCCAGCTATAAAGATGAAGCCTATCTTACTTACTTCTCCATTCATTGCCCCTTCCAGACGAAGATGTCTTTACCGAAGGACAAGAAATATACCGTTGATGTCATCGATGTCTGGCAGATGAATAGGAAGACAGTCCTGACACATGTCAGCGGAGATGTTGTCGTTCCGCTCCTTTCTAAAGAGGGGATAGCTGTCTTGGCTATTAAGGAATAAGCTGATTTATTTAGTGATATTGTCAAACAAAAAACTCCAACAACAATATGAGGTTGTTGGAGCTTTTTTATAGATTAATTAGCTTTAGATAATTCCTAGCGGAACTAAGATGGCAAGCAGGACAATGTTAAGCCCGACCAAAGAGCCCAAGAAAATCTTTTGGAATTTTGGTGAGCAATCAGGAATGAAGACAGCGGCGATGAAGAAGGGAACATAAACGGTGATGCAGACTAATAAAGCACCCCACCACGGATAGACCCAGATGAACTTTCCAGTTGAGTGGAGGAAGATTTCGATGACTGAGAAGAGAATACTCATCGAGACGACGACCACCCATTTATAAGGAATGCCCCAAAGTTGTTTCGGCCCCGCCTGGAGCATCCTGTAAGCGACCATGCCAGCGATAGAAAACATAAATGACAACTCAACAGAGACACCGATTAAGAGAATATAAGATGTGGAATCGTTAGTGACGGCCCAAAGAGGATAGCCCCAGATTTTGGCGATAATGGCGTTGCAGATTTCACAAAGCCAATGGACGGCATAAAGTGAGATGCCGGCGGAAATCATTTTCCATTCTTTTTTATAGATCAGTTCCCAGTAAATGAAGACTACGACAGCTAAAAAGAAGATGGTAGACCAGTTGAAGTTAGCGGTGCTGCGCACTTTAATCCCATCGACTATCGACCTGTCATCCCAGTTTCCAAACATAAAATACCTCCTTTTTATGATAACAAAGCGCTGGCTTTGTTATTACTGACTTTAAGCAGGCATTTTCTTTGGAATGATTACCAGTTTTTCTCTACTTCTTCCAAAGTGTAAAAAGGAACTTTTTGATTTTTTAAGGTGTAGCACATAGAGGGCCCTGAAGGTAGGAGGACTCTATCGAATGGACGGACAATCACCACGTGGGTAATAGAGGGGTTAGAAAGGACAATATCGCAATCATAGCCGAGCGATTTATAATGATCCACGGCTTTCTTAACGCCTTCATCAGAACCACATCTGATTAAAAAGATCGATGCTTCATTGTCGCCTTTAAACATTTGATAAGCCATTTTTACTACCTCGATTGACAAGAGAAATCTTATTTAGCTTCTGCTTCTTCGTACATATATCGATCCCAAGGGAAGGCTTTCCAAATATTCGCATGGAGACGATGCATTTCTTCGGTGAGCACTAGAAGCTTGCCCACGGCGGGAATCTCCGGCCGGAGCTCGACGTATTCTTGATTGATATAAAGCGCGAATCTAGTTAAGTCTGTGACGATGACTAAGGAAAAGACATCGCGATAATCCTGGTCAAAAGAATAAGGCTGACCATCTTTCGTCCCTTTAAAATGGACACCTTGATGATCAATGGTAAAGATTCCGTCTCCTCTGATTTCGCTGGTTTCCTGATTCTTGATGTAATGATCCTTAGGTAAGAAGCCGACTTTAGCCTTCACGGAATAAGAGTAATTCGGGTCTTTTCTGATTTCTTTGATCGCCTGGATTCTTTCTTCCGCTAACCACTTAGAAGGAGAAGAAGGGATTACGCATTTTTCGTCGAAAGGCTCAAACTCATAATAATCGTTCATTTTAGCTCCGTTGCCACAGGCGGTGCATTTAATCTCATTCCCAGAGGCGACCATCTTCAATTCTTCTCCGCATTTCGGACAGCGGTAGCAGATGTCGTTAAGGTGCTCACAGATTCTTCCGTTAGTCTTCCATTTAACATGTTGCTGATGACCGTATTCATAATCATCGTTCTTAAAAGCTAAATTGATTTTATCTTCCACTTCCTCATTGGTCAGTTTATTAAGTTCTTCAGGCGTGAAAAGAAGCGACATTTCCGCTTCGCATTTACCGATTCTTTCATCGAGGCAGACTTTCGTATTAGCTAAGTATTCTCCCCGCATCTTCAAAAAATAAACGGGTATATCGAAATGCTTTAATAGGTGTCCGGTACCGACAACGATCGGCTGGTTAGTTCCATAGATGGAACTCATTCCTTCCGGGGAGAAAGCGACGCATCCTCCCTCTTTGACGATGCTCATGATCGCTTTGATTCCTAAAACATCCTTGGCATAATTTCTCTTCGGGAGAATATGCATTAAATGGAAAACGAATTGTAGGTGGCTGCGGTAGAACTCATTGTAGCCAGCGACGATGTTCATTCTTTTCGGATAGGCTGCTTGGATGAGGTAGGCATGATCGATACGAGAGAGATGATTCCAGATTAAAAAGCAAGGACCCTTGCAGTCGTTGATATCGTCCTTAATGACAATATGCGGATGGTACTTTTTTAAGATGGCATGCCAGGAAATAAAATGATAAAGGAAATTCAAAAAACGACTCGGACGGCGATACTTGCGTTTAAAAAGCTTCTCTTCGATCGTTAGTTCATGCTTTTTCATACTTCATATTTTAGCATATCTTTTATTATCTAAGAACAGGAAAAAGAATTTCACTTATGGGACGATGCTTAAAAAGAACTGACGGATGCTTATTTGTTCTTCTTTTGGCTGGTGTTACTGCGTCCCGCTAAGACGAGGGCAATCGTGCCTAAAACCGCTAGAACAACTGAGACACCAGTGACAATCCAGAAACCGTAAGGATTCTCATATAACGGTGATTCTTTGAAGTTCATTCCGAAAAAGGAAGCCACTAAAGTAGGAATCGAGATGACGATGGTGATGATAGCAAAAGTCTTCATCACGATGTTCAGGTTATTAGAAATAATCGAGGCGAAGGCATCCATCATACCAGCTAAGATGTCACGGTAGATGGTGCACATTTCAATAGCTTGGTCTAATTCAACGGCTGTGTCATCTAATAGATCAGCGTCTTCTTCGTACTTTTTAAAGGCGGCTGAACGTAGAAGTTTAGTTAAAACTCCTTTATCAGCATTTAAAGCGGTGGAGAAGTAAACCAAGATTTTATTGATATCCATCAAATCGAAAAGTTCTCTGTTCTTCATCGAGGTATGTAATTTCTTCTCGACTTCCTTAGTGATCCCATCGATCTTTTTCAGGTAAGAAATAAAGAGCGTGGCTAGCCGATAGACCAGATACAATGACATTCTGACGTGCTTTTCCGGTTCCAGCTTTTTGGTCTTCTTTATTACTTCATTGACTAAATCGTTCGGATGGCGGGAAATCGTTACGATGTACTCCTTGTTATAGGCGATGATTAAAGGAGCGGTCAGATAGATGGACTTTTCTTCGTCTTCGAGATAAGGAGCATCGAGGACGATTAAAGTATCCGGGCTATCCGAGTCGACACGGGCGCTTTCTTCTTCATCGAGGGAAGCCATCAGCAATGATTTATCGATCTCAGTCTTTTCAGAAAGAGCGCTTACGATTTCGGGGGTTGGGGAAACGACATTGATCCAATCGCCCTTTTCTAAAACGGCCTTGGATAAGTCTTCATATTCGGTCTTTTTCAGTTCTTTATCTCGGTTATGGTAGATTTCAATCATACTGAGTTCCTCTTTTCACCTAAGATGAGTTTAAATGGGCTCTATAGAAAAAAGCAAACTAAAAAGGAACAAACAAGCATTTAATGATGTTCAGCGGTGATTTTCATGATATTTCCTTGTTGTTTTCAGCCTTTCTTGATAGGAAAAGTCTATTAAAGTCGCTTTTACATTCTGAAATTCCTATATTGGTTGGAAAAAACTTGTCTTTGTTATTTTGATACCTATCTCCGGTTTAGTTATTGACTTAAAATGATACTAACGAATTAGTGAAGGAGAAAAAGCATATGCACGCTATCATGGTCATGTACGATACTCTCTGCCGCCATTTTCTCCAACCCTATGGCAACACTTGGGTAAAGACACCGAATTTCACAAGGCTCAAAGAGAAATCCGTGGCCTTTGATAACAACTATGTTTGTTCCTTGCCTTGCATGCCGGCGAGAAGAGATTTACATAATAGCCGCGCTAATTTTCTCCAGCGTGACTGGGGGCCTTTGGAACCTTACGATGATTCTATGCCTGAAGAGTTGAAGACTCATGGGGTTTATTCAATGCTGGTTTCCGATCATTACCATTACTGGGAAGATGGCGGGTGCACTTACCATAATCGCTATAGCGCTTGGTTAGCTAACCGCGGTCAGGAAGGCGATCGCTGCAACGGTGATAAAGCGATGGTTGATTTGACGAATAAATTCGGGGCCGGAAAAAATGACATGCTGGCTTTAGCCGGGATGATGAAGAAACAGGATGAATGCAATCGCCAGCATATATTAAAAGAAGAAGAGATGCCTCAAGCCAAGACTTTTAAAGAAGGCTTGGATTTTATAGATCAAAATCACGATGCCGGAAACTGGTTTTTGCAAATTGAGACTTTCGATCCGCACGAGCCATATTTCACCCAGGAAAAATGGAAAAAACTCTATCCGGAGATCGCGCAATATAAAGGGAGCAAAACTGATTGGCCCCCTTATCAGGCTGTGCTGCCAAATGAGACTAAGAGCGATATTGATTATGTAAGGGAACTTTACGCCGCATTGGTTTCTATGTGCGACGATTATTTAGGAAAAGTCCTCGATTTGATGGATAAATACGATATGTGGAAAGATACTTTGCTGATCGTGAATACCGACCACGGCTTCCTTTTAGGAGAACATGAATGGTGGGGTAAATCTTTGATGCCGGCTTATGAGGAAATCAGTCATACCCCCTTATTTATCTATGATCCCATTTCTAAAAGACAAAATGAAAGAAGCGAAGAAGTCACCAGTCCCTTGGATTTACCGGTGACGATTCTTGATTTCTTCAATGTACCAGTTCCTAAAGACATGCAAGGGCATTCCTTGCTTAACTTATTAAGGAAGAATCAGTGGGAAAGAAAGAATGCCATCTTCGGGTTTTTTGGTGGCCAAGTCGGAGTCACCGACGGACATTACGTTTATTTCCGTGCTCCTTTGATCTCTCGTGAGAAGGAATGTTACGAATATACTTTAATGCCAACAAGGATGCGTGAACGTTTCTCGGTTTCAGATCTTCAAAAGGCTGATTTTGTCGGTCCGCTTCCTAATACTAAAGGGTGCAAAGTCTTAAAGACCCCTTTTAATGCAAGTTATGTCTCTTCAACTAACTTTGGCACTAAGTTATATGACGTAAGTAAGGATCCACATCAAAAGACACCTTTAGATAATCCGGAAATCGAAGCAAGGATGGCTACTATTCTCGTTGCTGAAATGAATAAAGCAGATGCTCCGGAAGAACAATATCACCGTCTTGACCTGCCTCTTAAAGGAGAGGTAACTAAAGAGATGATTATGAAGACAAGACAAGAAGAAAAAGATGAAGAAACGCCGGTTATTTTACCGAATTATAAATGGTCTAAAGAAGCATCTAACGCCTTAAGAGGTATCGGGAAGTTACTGCCCAAAGAAGCAATCGGCGGAATTGAAAAAGTCCTTCTTAATCTGAAGAAAGGCAAAGAAGATCAAGAAATCGTTTTTGACGAAGTCCTTCAGGCGCTTAAGGCTGTGCTGCCAAAGGAAAACGCGGATCAGATCCTTTATTTCTTCTATACGATCTCTCGCGCTGAATAAAGAATCTTCTTTATATCTTTCCCTCGGCAACTAGTTTTTGAATTAGTTTTTCCATCTTCGGATAGGCGTAAGAGAAGAAGCGATAGTAGGCTGCACAAAAGTAATTCTTTTCTAAAGGAGCATTGACTTGGTAAGAACGGTCTCTTCGACATCCGCCCCGACAGATAAAAGCCCATTTGCATTTTAAACAATCCGGGTGGGGTATGGCTGAGATAGAAATAAACTTTTTCTCTTCACGGTTTTTTTCGATGTCTTCTAAAGAGTCGTAAACCAGATTACCGAGTTTCCATTCATCTAAAGCGTAAAAGTCGCAGGGATAAACGCTGCCATCCGCTTCGACGATTAGTTGCTTGGAACATTGGCCTAACATTCCACAAGCTTCCGGTTGCTGATTAAGCATGATCGCTAAAAGGTTGTCGAAATAGCGGATATATATTAAATTTCCTTTCATCGCATCCTCGTACCAGCAATCAAAAAGATCCTTCAGATACTTTTCAAAAACTTCCGGAGTTAAAGACCAACTATGCCCACCTCTTTTCTCTCCGAGAGGATCAAGACAGGGAATATACTGCTGATAATCTAAACCCTGGGCAGTATAGAACCGATAGATTTTTTTGATGTTTAACGCACTTAAAGCCGTTACTACACATAAGACATTGAAATCCACTTCATATTTTTTCAAAAGCCCGATGGATTCCATCACCCTTGAAAAAGTTCCCTGGTCTTGCTTATCGAGGCGATTAGCATCGTGGATGGCTTGATTGCCATCTAAGGAAATACCGACCAGAAAATTATTATCTTTAAAAAAACGGCACCATTCCTCATCTAAAATATAGCCGTTAGTCTGGATGGCGTTTTCTATTTTGCAGGAATTAACGTTTAATTCTTTTTCAAACTGGACAACTTTTTTAAAAAAGGACAGACCAGTTAAAGTCGGCTCCCCACCTTGAAAAGCGATAACGCAACGATACTGGGCGAAAGAAAGGATTTTTCTTAGGACTTCATAAATTGTCTTTTCTTCCATAATTCCGAAAGATTTGATGTCTCGATTCTGGGCTTCATCTCGATAAAAGCAATAGCGGCATGCCATATTGCATAAGTCGCTGGCGGGTTTTATCATCACGGAAATGGCTGGCATTTTTCTTTTTTCTCTTTTCCTTAATAAGCATAGCAGATTTTTTCTTTCCTTAATTTTAAGCAACTCGGATTCGTTGTAAAATCATGGAGTTTTTTTGTTGCGGTTTTTTACATTTACGTTAATATATATAAGAGGATTAAATTAATCCTCAAGGCTTATCAAGGAGGTTATCTTTATGGAAGTTTATACCGAAGAAGAAGCTAGAAAACAAGCTGCACGCCCGGCATTGACCGGTAATATGGCGGTCGCCAAGGTTTACCTTTGGTTCGCTTTAGGCATTTTCCTTTCCGGCGTGATGGCTTTAGGCTATCCCTACCTGATTACGGCAATCTATGGTTCGGCTAATGAGGAGGCCTTAGGCGCTTATATCACCTCACTTATTGTCTTTACCGCTTTGATGCTGCCTTTAGGCTTCGCTTGCAATATTTCCTCTTTAGCTCAGCATTCCGCTTGGATCACCACCTTTTATATCCTCTACGCCATCTGTGTCGGCGGTGCTTTCTCTACAATCACATTATTCCTCGATATGAGTGCCTTGCTTTATGCTTTCTTAGTTACCGCTGGGACCTTCCTTCTGATGGGTCTGATCGGGGTCTGGACTAACGGAAGAATCGGTAAAGCCCTGATTTATTTGATTGGCATCGTGTTCGGCTTAATCGTTATTTCCTTATTCAATATTCTGCTATTCGGAGGATATGCAAATTCTGGTATTTACTGGATTACTTCTATTTTAATCTTCGCTATCTATCTGATCTTGGCGGCGGTTGATACTAACCGTGTTATTAAGACAGCTAACGGCCACGGTTTTGATGACAACAATACGTTAGTTATCTATGCCGCTTATAGTCTTTACAGCGATTTCGTCATTATCTTCTATTACATTGTCAGATTGATGATTATCTTAGGAATCGGCTCTAACAAGAACTAATCCTTTATCAATCATTTCTTTTCACTGGGGCAGCCTTGATGGCTGCCCTTTATTTTTGGCGTCTTAACGATTCATTTTTCTTTTGGCGTGTCAGTTTCTGATATAGCCAGCTACTATACTTTTTTTAAGATTAAATGCGGGAGGCAAAATGAGCAAAACCATCGTAAGGTCTTTATTACTTGCCGTTCCTTTATTGATGAATCTGACAAGCTGTGGGAAATCCGCCTCGGCTGCGGCGAAAAAATGGCGCGATTTAGTTGTAGATATCAAAGGTGTCGACACTGAATACTACATAAATAAAAGCCTAGAACATAATATCTACATGGAAGTTTATGCCTACGATACCGACTCAGTATTCTTCTTGGGGTCTGATTGGGTCTCTGATTCTTCCTCCAATTATAATTCTTATAGTTACCAAGTCCGTTGGGATGTTAAAAGCGGGAAGTCTTACGGGACTTACAGGACGGGCAATACAGCTCTTTCTCCTGAAAAATACGCGGATTATTATGTTGATAATCCGACCGCTAAATACGCTAAGGACCACGCCATCAACGAAACTGGACACAATTATTCTGCAGCCTTGGAAAAAGATGCCTGTCAACGTATCTATACTTTGCTAAAAGAATGCGATGCCGAATTCGTCGATGCTGACATCTGTTAATTGAAAGGAAAGGGGAAATTTATGGAATCAGTTATCTCTCAAGACGGAAAACAAAAAGCCGCAGCTGGTATTCTTGTCGGAATCGGTTGTCTGATCTGGGGTATAGTAGCCTTTTCGCTCGGCATGAAAGATATGCTGGCTGATAGCGACTATAATACAACTTGGGTGATTATCGAAACCACGGTTGCCGTAATGTTAAGCTTTACTTTTATTGGCATGGGTATAAATATTCTGCGTTGTAAAATTGCAATAAATCAGAATTATGTCGCTCTTAGAAGTGCGAAGAAAAGACCCAGCAAAGCCAATAACTATCAGACTCTTGTTTTTAATGTTGTTGACATCCAAGAATGCCTTCTAGAGAATGTCACCCAATATGTTCTATACCTGAAAAACGGAGATGTTTATGAAATAGACAATCTTGAGAATGCTCAGGAATTAGTTTTAGCGACTAAGGCGATAATCGCCGCTGCTAATGGGGAAATTACTTTACCTACCGCTCCGACTCCTGAACAACAGGCCGCTGCCGCTGATAGAGAAGAAAGAAAAAAGGAACTTATAAAACAGGAAAAAGACATCCAGGATTGCTACGCACAAGGGTTGATAACCAGCGAAGAAAGAGATGCCAAGATTGAAACGGTCGATAAGCAGATTGAAGATATCCATAAAGAAGCCGAAGCTGAAAAAGAAGCACAAAAAGCCAAAGAGGAAGAAGAAAAGGCTAAGGTCGATAAAGTAAATGAAAGAAAGAACCTTCTCGACAAAGAAAAGGAACTGACGGATCTTTACGCTGATGGAGCTATCACCAAAGAAGAAAAAGATCAAAAGATCAAAGAGTGCGATGATAAGATCAAGGCTTTGGATGAAACAAAGGATTAATATATGAAATCAACACTTTCGGATAAGAGAAAAGGAAAAATAGCCGTCTTAGTTATCATTGGGCTTTTGACGATTATTATTTCTCTTGTCGTAATATTCACTGAAGTCAATGCTTCTGCCAAATCCAGCACTTATGATGCTGGGAAAGAAATCACTACATCGGTCCTTGGCGGGTTATTCATTTTTTTCGGGATTTGTTTTATTCTCGGTGGAATCATCATGGCTTTACGCCGGATCACTATTGATGACTCGGGTGTAAAAATCTCAGCCACTTTGGACCTTAGCCATAAATTTGCTTTTAGCCAGATCAGAGAAGTCGCCGTCACTGACGACAATGTCGTCTTTGCCCTTACTAACGGTAATCTTTTCACCATTAAAGGCGTAGGAAACGCTCAGGAGATTGTCGAATGTATAAATAACGTTATTCTTCCGGCTCATGAAACTGAGAAAAAGGAAATGCTAGAAGAAAGAAGGACGGAGAAATTAAAGGCCACGACTTCTTCCTTATCAGAGCAGTTACAAGACCTAAAAGACCAATATGAAAAAGGGATGTTTACTAAAGAAGAATATGAGGAGCAGAGAAAGGCGCTCCTGAAGGACTTCTGAGCCTTTCTCATTTCTTAGACAGATTTAAATCAAGAGAAGCGGAAAAAAGCCGCTTCTTTTTTTAATTTAAGCATTACTTTTTTAACTTTTACTAATTTAGGTATAATATATTCAATAAGCGGTGAAACACCGACAAAATCAAAAGGAAAACAGAAACATGGACGATCAAGAACGGTACCTGCAATTCATGGAAAACGAAACCGCCTTAGCTAATCAAGAGCGGATCTCTTTTTCCAATATCGAACAAGTGCAAGGCCTGATGGAGATGATGAACAACAAAAATCTCCCAACCGAGATCGAATCCTACATCAATAAAAACATCTCGATCCTTTTTAACTACGCCCCGCATTTGACTATCCAGGTTTTTATCGCCTTATTTGCCGCTTCTAATCAGCAGTATATGATTATCGATAAACTGTCGGCTCTTTTGATGAAACCGGATCTGCCGGCTAAGGCCTATGGAGTCATAAATTCCTATATCTCCATTCTGAAAGACAAAGAAACAGCTACCCCATCTACCTCCTTTGCTTCCGATGACAAAATCAAAGAAGCCATCGATGATATCTCCCCGCAGAAAATGTCGAGGATTGTCTTCTCTTTACAAGTCAGATTGCAGACAGGAGAAAAGATGGACCATTTCGTCGATCTGCTCAATCCTTTTATGGCTGCGCCTTCTAAAGACCCGATCTATAAATTATCCTTGCTCCAGCAGCTGGCGGCTTTAGCTAAGAAATTCCCAGCTACTCAGCCTTTCCATATCCTGATTAACGACATCAATTATGATGTGATCCTGGATAATTCCTTCGATGACCAGACCGATCCTTTCTTACGAGCGGTCAATTATTATTCTAAATCGCTTAATCTCACCACTAACCTAGATAATCTGATGTCTTCCTTCTCCGCCATGTACCGCATCCTTCATTACAATGAAAAATATGTCCTAAACACCGAAGCGGATGTTAAATCCTTCTGCTGTTGCCTCGTTGAAGCCTATAACGAAAACGTCAAGACCTTCGCTCCTCAATCAGTATTCTATCTGCCTTTCCCGGATTCCTACAAAGATCAGAAGGGATATAAGGAAGCCTCCAAGTTCTTAAATGTCGTCTTCCGTCCTCGTTACTTATAACCTGAAGTTCTCATTAGGCCCCTCCATTTATAGAAGGGCCTTTTAAAAAGAAGAATCAAGAACTTATATATATAATAAATATCATATATAGATATTTTCCTTTTTAATCCTCGAAAAAATAATCTTTCATATGACTGAATAAAAAGAATAAGGAAGCCTGTAACTTAACTTTCTTTTTCCGCTTATCTTTTTCACTCTTTAAAATAAAGCCCGATAATAGCCTGTTTTTTACTTTGAAAGCGGGTAAGCGCTTTCAGCAAAGAGGTCGCATTTTTTGTTGACACCCTTTAAGCAGGGTGGTATATTCTATATTTGCCGGCCGGAAAAGAGATTTCCTGGCTGACGGGTCAAGTCCTTCGGGGCTTGCTCCAGAGCTGGTCTTTGAAAACTGGGCAGATGAGAGAAAATCATCACAAACGATCGTCGCGGATCATAGATCCGCGGACGAGGTAAGTACATAAGTACGTCATTCCTCCTCTTTTCGGCTTCGGCCGCCAAGA
>JALCRV010000015.1 GCA_022652945.1 Bacilli bacterium | reverse complement strand
TTGAATCCCCAAGCCTACATCGTGGCTGAAGGCCCTTGGTCGTTAGCTGGCTCTCTCTCCTATATGACTAATACTTCGATCGATTCCTACTTCAATTTCAATACTTCGGAGATGTCGATTGCTTCTAGCTACGGACCTTATTTGAACCATCTGCGTTACGATTCCGGCTTGAGTTCGACCGATCTGAAGAATTTCTATAAGATGTCCGGGTTTGAATCAGCGAATGCTCTTGGGCATCTAGATGCTTACTTCAATTCTAACCA
Source organism: Bacilli bacterium (assembly GCA_022652945.1). Lineage (GTDB taxonomy): Bacteria > Bacillota_I > Bacilli_A > RFN20 > CAG-288 > Scatoplasma. Next base: position 47,797 of record JALCRV010000015.1, on the reverse strand, counting down.
CGATATCGGACGAATAGCTAATCAGTTTATGTTCGCCGATACAGCGCGGCTAGCACAACTGAAGTTCCACCTCGGCTTCCAAAATCTCTTCAAAGGCAATTACTTCATGTATTACGGCGATGAGATGGGTTTGATGGGAGTTAAGAAAGGCGATGACGATATGTACTGCCGTTCGCCCTTCCGCTGGGGAGACAGCTATACGACTGCTGAGCTGGAAGGTGGGTTGAACGCCGCTTCGGAGAAATACTTCCCGACTCTTGATAAGCAACTGATCGATTCGTCTTCCTTATTCAACTTCTGTCGCCAGCTGATGAAGATCAAAGATTACCATCCGGAAATTCTTCGCGGGGAAGGGACAATCAAAACTGACCTCACGGAGAAGAAAATCCTGAATATCGAAAAGACTTATAATTCCGTCTCCCTGTCCTGCTTAATCAATTACAGCAGCCAGGAGGCGACGACTAGTCTAGAAGAAGCTGTTTGCCAAGGGCAGATCGTCAACTGCCTTTCGACGGATGGCACGTACGCTGAGTTATCCGGAGCCAACCTCAAGCTGCCTCCGTTATCGATAACTTTTATCCAATGAGAAGGGGGTAAATAAAAATATGGCAGACGTTACATTGAATCACATCTACAAGGTCTATCCTAACGGGGTGAAAGCTGTTTCCGATTTCAACATCGCGATTAAAGATAAGGAGTTCATCGTCTTCGTCGGGCCCTCAGGCTGCGGCAAGTCGACGACTTTAAGAATGATCGCGGGTTTGGAAGACATCACCGCAGGTGACTTGTTTATCGGCAACACCTTAGTTAACGATGTCCAACCGAAAGACAGAGATATCGCGATGGTGTTCCAAAATTACGCCCTCTATCCTCATATGAGCGTCTACGATAATATCGCCTTCTCTTTAAAGAATCGGCACATGTCGAAAGAAGAGATCAATAAGCGAGTCTTGGAAGCCGCGAAGATCTTAGGCATCGAGGAATATCTCGACCGCAAGCCTAAGGCGATGTCGGGCGGACAAAGACAGAGAGTCGCTCTGGGCCGCGCCATCGTCAGAAACCCGAAGGTCTTCCTTCTCGATGAGCCGCTTTCTAACCTTGATGCCAAGCTCCGCGCCTCGATGAGAACCGAGATTTCGAAGCTGCATAAGAAACTTCAGACTACTTTTATTTACGTCACCCATGACCAGGTGGAAGCCATGACGATGGGCACCAGAATCGTCGTCATGAAGCTGGGCCTAGTACAACAAATCGATACTCCGACCAACCTTTATAATCACCCGATCAATAAATTCGTCGCTGGTTTTATCGGTACTCCGCAGATGAATTTCTTCGATGTCGTCCTCGCTAAGGAAGGCAAGAAGGTTTCGATTCTCTTTGAGGATCAGCAGAAAGCCATGATCGATTTTGCTTATTTCCTTAAGTGCGATCAGTCTTACCTCGATGGTAAGACTCACGTCACTTTAGGTATCAGGCCGGATAATATCCTGATTGCTCCGAAGAAAGAAGAAGGGAAGACTTTGGGCTTGATTGTCACCCAGATTGAAAAACTCGGCAACGAGACTTTGCTCTACTGCGATCTCGCCCAGGCCATCAAGTCGGAGACGGTGACTCAATCCTCGGTGATTATCCGCGTCAAGCCGAATGATGAGCATAAGATCGGCGATCGGATTGAAGCAGTTTTCAATAATGAACTTTTGCAGGTCTTCGATAACAAGACTGAGTTGGCGGCTATGCCTTATGAGCCGACTTATTCGAAAGTCCATCTTACGGTTGGACAAGGCAAGATGTCGATATTCGGAAAGACCATCGATAAGCCGGCGGCTTTTAAGAATCTGGCTGATGGCGAACACGTTATGAAGATTCCGAATAATTCCGTCATCGATGGCGATGAATTCACTTTGAAGGCCGTGAAGTGCGAAAAGATTGCGGAGGAACGTTATTTAGTCACTCTCGATGTTCCGAGCAAGGATGATGAACATCTGTTTTGCACCTCGCCGATTCCTGTTAAGGAAGGCTATGAAGTCCCGTTCGATCTTTCCCTTGAGGATTGTTCCTTTGAGGAAGGCGTTGAGATTACGCCGGTCCGACATGAAATCGAAGCGATCGGCACTTTCATCAAGAAGAAGGTCGTCGGTGAAAACAAGAAGAAGCAAATTGCGTTCTTCGCCAAAGTCGGCGAGGCTACCTATTTGCTTTCCGATGAATTCGTCAAACGTCTGGTGGCGATCGAAGGACGCCGCGTCTTGGAAAAGAGCTACCGTTTACGTTTCAGCACCATTCCTTCAAAAGACAACCTCCTGCCTTTTGTGCCGGAGGAAGTTATCGATTATGGCAAGAAAGCCTATTTAAAAGGCAAGATTGGTGATAACGTTGACTTTATCGATGTTACTCCGCTTGAAAAGAATCAACGTCAGGAGACGAAGGTTTCCTTCGATTTAACTCATCCGATCGAGGTCTACACGATCGATTCGGACGTTAAACTAATGTAAAACGGGAGGGAAAAATGGCTAAAAAACAAGTTGTCGGCCTGCTTGGGTGTTTACTTTCCTTGGGGTTTTTAGCTTCCTGCGGGGGAGCAAACACCTCGAGTTTCGTAAATCCGATGGTGGAGACCCGCTTCGCGGATCGCTATACCTTTAAGCAACTGCCGGGCACTGATGGAATCAAGGCTAGCATCTCTTCACCGGATACTTTGAGTTACGATGATCAGATTGAGATTACAACTTACTTGTACCAGGATGAAGCTAATATTACGGGCTTCTATGAAAATGGCGCGGTGACGATGGAAGATGCGATCAGAAAAGATATCGAGACGGTTTATGGCCAAGGCTACCCGATTGTTGCTTTGGATGATAATTGTTTTGGAACTAGAGATGAGATCACTTCTTTGCGCCTTTCGACTAACCTTACTTCAATCGGTAAGGAAGCCATCAATGGCCTGACCAAATTGACCGCTCTTAACGCCGAGGAATTGACTAAGCTTACTTATCTTGGCGATGATGCGTTCTCTTCAACCCCTTGGTTTTCCACTTATGTCGCTGGGCATTCCGGCCCGATTATCTTCGGGCATGTCTTATGCGGCTACGGCGGTAATGTGAGCGGGACTTATGAAGTTCCTGAGGGAATCACCCAGATTTCTTCCGGCGCCTTTAAAGGGCAGAAGAATCTGACCGGTGTCAAACTGCCTTCTTCTTTGAAGACGATTTCATCCTACGCCTTTGCGGAATCGGGGCTTAAAGAAGTCACCGTTCCTTCTTCCGTTACGACCTTAGGCGATCACGCCTTTGAAAAGTGCTCCTCGCTTACCAAAGTTGATTTAGGCAAAGCGAAAAACGGGTCCTTAGTTCTCGGCGATGATGATGCTCTCCTCCAAGTGAGTTATGCGGGGGATGTTTCACTTTTCGAGTTGACCAACGGCTCCGCTTCCTTGGCGAATATTACGGCTTTGAAACTTACCGGGGAAAAGATTGTCGATTATGCCGCTAGCAGTTTGACCGCTTTGACTTCTTTGGATTTGACCGGGGTTAAGTATATTGGCTCGTCGGCCTTAAGTGGCCTGACCTCTCTGACCACGATCACCGGAGATGAGGGAGTTGAATTCTTAGCTAATAATTCTTTGAAGGATTCTGCCTGGTTTAGCGCCCAGCCGGATGGTGGAGTTTACTTAGGCAAATGCTTCCTCGGTTTTAAAGGTGCCGGTGTCGATAATGCTTTGGTGGAAGGTACTTTAGGTGTCTCCGCCTCGGCGTTTATGAATTCGACTAATACTTTCAACCTTCCGACCAGCATTAAATATGTTGGCAAGAATGCCTTTAAAGGTGTTGCGAGTTTGGCTGCTGTTAATTTACCTTCGGTCGCTGAAATCGGTTCTTCCGCTTTCGCTGATTGCACCAATCTAAAAACGATTGTCTTAGCTGATAACTGCACCTTGGCGAAAGGAGTCTTCCTCTCCGATACGGCTTTGACTTCTATCAAGGCTCCTTATAGCGATGATTTGACGGCGATGTACGGAGATTTAAGCGCGACTCTGGAAGAATACTCAATCCTCGCCGGGCCGACGGAAATTCCTAACAGCGTCTTCTCAAATTATAAGAAACTGAAGAAGATTGAATTCGGGACGACCATTGAGACCGTAGGCGTCGGAGCCTTCCAAGGCTGCATCGCTTTGACTGAAGTTGACTTCCCGAGCAATGTCAGCGATTTGAACGCTTGGGCTTTCGCCGGTTGCACCAGTCTTACAAAGGTGAAATTCCATACGGAAATCGATACGACCAATACCGATAGGGTGGCTTATAAAGGCATCAAGCTTTTGGGAACCTTCCTTTTCTATCAGGATGCTGCTTTTGTCGGCTCGTCGATTAATGATGAAGAATTCGTCGAGGGACGGTTTGTCGTTCCTGAGTCGATTATCAATATCAAAGGCTGCATCTTAGCTGGAAGCAAGGTCACCTCGCTAATTGTCCGCATGCCGGATTATTATCTGGCTGGCACGGTCGTGATGACCGATATTCGCGATGATCAGAAATATATTACGCTTTCCGCTGACTGGAATTCCGATCCTTTCCGCCCTGCCGATTCCTATGGCAATCCGTTTAAGATTCCTTATACGATTGAAAAGATTAAAACGAAATAACAATTTGTCATTTATTTCCGTCAATTTGACATAAATGCTATGATTTCTAGGCTTTTTAAGTACTTTTTCTATTGTTTATCCTTCCGAGCCTTTTTATAATATAGGCAGTAACCCAGAAACGGAGTTTACTTCTCAAGAACATGGAAAAAGGACTTTTAATTATTATTTCGGGACCCTCTGGTGTCGGAAAAGGCGCAGTCAGAAGAATCCTCATGGAGGACAAGTCTTTGGACTTGGCTTATTCGATTTCCATGACGACTCGTCCGATGCGTAAATTGGAACAGGAAGGGGTCGATTATTTCTTCGTAGATGAAGCGACCTTTAATCAGCATGTGGCAGCGGGCGATCTGCTTGAGCATGCCTCTTTCGTCGGCAATCAATACGGTACTCCCAAAGCTTACGTCAATCAGCTGAGGAGCGAAGGGAAGAACGTCCTTCTGGAAATTGAAGTCCAAGGTGCTAAGCAGGTCTTAGCGAAGTGCCAAGAAGACGGTGATTCTAATTTAGTCTCGATTTTCCTGATACCTCCTTCGATGGCGGCTTTGGAAAAGCGTATTCGGAAAAGACGGACAGAACCCGAGGAAATCATCCAAGCGAGATTGAAGAAAGCTCGCTCGGAACTCTCTGACAAATATAATTATCAATATATCGTTTTGAATGATATCGTGACGAGAGCAGCCGACGAAATCAAGGATATCCTGAAAAACGAAATCGCTAAACGGAGCGTATAATAGACGTTAAAGGAGCGAAGATGTTTTACTTGCTTGCAGTCATGATCGAACACGGGGTGATGAATCTTAATCACCCTTTTTCATACGCTTATTCAGGGGTTGGAAAACCTTTGGAGGGTTTAAGAGTACGCGTTGAATTCGGCCATAAGGACCTGATTGGCTTTATCGTCGAGAAACCTAAGGAAATCCAAGGAAATTTAGAAGAATATAATTCCGCCTCCCAGTTAAAGGTCAAGGAAATAAAGGAACTATTGGATACCGAGCCGATTTTGAATGAGGAACTGCTTTCCTTAGCGAAAACAGCCGCTGCTTATTATCTATGTCCTTTTATCGAAGTCCTGAAAGCGATGCTGCCTCCTTCTTTAAGGCCGGATACTATCTCCTTAACTAAGCCTAAAAAAGCTTATGAAGAAAAGTACTATCTTACCGGAAGCAGTTACGACTCTAAAGATCTTGACCGCAACGAACTGAAACTTTTAGAACGCTTTAAGGCGGAAAAAGATGGTCTATCACGAAGTCAGATATCATCCAAGATCTCTTTAATCAAACTGGAGAAAAAAGGTCTGGTCAGTTTAATTAAGAAAGAAAAGCTGCGCTTAGCAAAGATCGAAGATGAAGATTTTGAGGAACATGAACTGAGCCAAGAGCAGGAAAAAGCCTACCAAGCAATTGCGGAAGGGACAAACGAAGTCTATTTGCTTGAAGGAGTCACCGGTTCAGGTAAGACGGAAGTCTATATTAAGCTTATCGAAAAGACCATAAAAGAAGGCAAGGGCGCTATTATCCTTGTCCCGGAGATTTCTTTGACCGATCGGATGATCGCTCGTTTCCGTTCGCTTTTCGGCGATAAAGCCGCCTTGATCCATTCGGGTCTGACCGATGCTCAGAAATACGATGAATACCTCTCGATTGCTCGAGGAGATGCCCCGATTGTGGTCGGAGCCCGCTCAGCGATTTTTGCTCCGGTGAAAAATCTAGGGCTCATCATCCTCGACGAAGAGCATGTCGAGTCTTATAAGCAGGATACGATGCCTTTTTACGATGCGAGGAAGATCGCCTTACTAAGAGTAGCAAATCAAGGAAGAAAACTGGTCTTCGGTTCCGCTACGCCTTCCTTAGAATGCAAGGCGAGGGCGGAAAAAGGAATCTATCAATTAGTTAAGTTGGAGAGCCGCTTTAACGATGTTAAATTGCCTCAGGTAGATCTGATCGATCTCTCCGATTATTCAAATATCGATTATGATTCGGTCATTATTTCCTTGCCTTTAAGAAAGAGAATCCAAGAGACCTTGGAGCGAAAAGAGCAGGTCATTCTCCTCTTGAATCGGCGCGGGTACGCTCCGATTTATTACTGCCGTCACTGCCAGAAGATTCTTAAATGCCCGTCCTGCGATCGTCCTTTGACTTACCATAAGGAAGATAAAGCGGTGACTTGCCATCATTGTTCTTACGTCTTAAAAGCGGAAGATCTGGTCTGCCCCAAATGCGGTGGTAAGGTCTTTACTTATTCTGGATTCGGGACGGAAAGAGTCGAAGAAGAACTGGAGAGATTTTTCCCGCAGGCCCGGATTGTCCGCTTCGATGCGGATACGGCTCGAAAGAAAGGAAAGTATCATCAGATCATCACCGAATTCGCTGCCGGGGCTTACGATATCATGATCGGGACTCAGATGGTAGCTAAAGGGCACGATTTTCCTTCGGTCTCCTTAGCGGTCGCCTTGTTAGCTGATCAGTCTTTAGAGTTTCCCTCCTATAAGGCGAACGAAGATACTTTCGATCTGCTGACCCAGTTAGCTGGCCGGGCCGGACGTAAGGAACAAGGCTACGCTTTGATTCAGACTTACTCTCCATCTAATCCGGTGATTAAACTTGCCTGCCAGCAGGATTATGAGGCCTTCTATAAATACGAGATGGAAAACCGGAAGCAGAGAGTCTATCCTCCTTATTGCTTCCTGATCAATATCACTATCTCCGGTAAAGACCTTTCCAAGACCGAAGAAGCCAGCTATCGAGTTAAGGATTACCTGATTAGCAAGCTGATCAGAGAGAAGGGCAAAAGAACCGATATTTTCGGCCCTGCTAAGCCTTTTATCGAGAAGCGCGCGGATAGATATTACCGGGTCATTATGCTAAAATATAAAAATCGTGACCTGATTCAGGACGCCTTAGTAGGCTTGAATGTCTTGCCTTTAGGGGAAAGCGATCTAAAGCTAGTCATCGATGTCGATCCTTCTTCGGATATCTAATTCAGGAGATTAATAACAAACATGATCATCATTAAATTATTGGGTGTCGATCAGTATCAGGCCGCTTCGTTCGTGGAGGATATCCAAGATCAAGTCGCCCAGGCTTTCGAGACGGAGCCGGAAAATATTCTTTTCTACGCGCCGGATTCTTTCTTGATTTACCGCGGAGTCGATCAGACTTCTTATCAGCTGGTCGTTGAGATCCAAGCTCCGATGAAATATCATCCTATCGAAGAGCAGGCCAGCGAAGTGCTGATTAAGATCTTCTCTCAAAACCACGTCCATGTCCGTCTGGTTTTCGATTATTTTGAAGAGGAGCACGAACATGAATTCGTCAATGAGGAATATCCTCGCTTTATGACTAAAGGCAACATGGCTCACTTTGATTCTGACCAGGAAGAGGGAGAAGAGCCTTATATGGGTGACGCTTTCGAGAATTTCGAAGAGAAAAAGAAAGCCAAGGAAGAAGAGCAGCAAAAAGAAGAGCAGGAAAGACAGTCGAAGAGAACTGATAAATAGAAACTGAATTTTCCTTCTTTAAGCCGAGGAAACAATAACCTCGGCTTTTTTCATGCTTTTTCTTCCTTCTTTTTCGAGGTGTTCTTTTTATTCTTCTTAGCCCACTATGTTATAATCCTAAGGGTAAATAAAAGAAGGCAAATGAATAATTTAGCGGTTGGTGTTAAGGCCTTAAAGAAGATCATCGATGAACTGAAATCCCTCAGTTCCGTTTTTGCTTCTTTAAAAGATGAATTCAATCTTTCTTCCAAAGATGAAGAGACCTTGAAAAGGACTGTTCACGGGGCTTTAAAACATTATTATCTGCTTTCTTTTCAGGCTAAGGATGCTTTTAAAGACGTTAAAGACAACACTCCTGAGCTTTATCTTTTAGTCCTGGCCCTTTATCAAATCCGTTACTGCCAGAAGACCATCGCTCCTTTTCGAACGATTGAAGACGGAATAAAGGCGAATGAAGATCTTTTATTATCTTTCTCTCCGGAAGAATTAAAAACAAAGCTAGAAGCCCTGGCTTCCTCTCCTTATAAGATCCCAGCGGAAGTGATGAAAGATCCTTATAAATATAACGCTCTTTTTTTCTCCGTCCCCGAATGGATTATCAGAATGTGGGCGGAGCAGTACGGAGATGAAATCGCGATGGCCTTATTACGAGCCACCCAAGGTCATAAACAGGTCTACGTCAGACTCAACCATCAGAAGATGACCGAGGATGAACTGCTGGATGAAGGTGTCTATGAGAATAGCCAGTTTGCTAAAGATGCCTATGTCTACCATGCCGCTTTGCCTTTTTCTCAAACGGATGATTATAAAAACGGCAAAGCTTTTATTGAGGATCTTTCCCTCCAGATTGTTTCGGAAAGTTTGAACCTTGCTGGGGTTATTAATGCGGGCCAGCTTTTTTCTTCGACTGGCTCTTTCTCCGCTTCCTTAGGCTTAAGGCTGAAAGAACAAGGCGGGAACCTTCTCGCTTATTATCCTGATGAGCTGACTTATCGGAGAGGTAAGTATTTTTATCAAAGGCTGTCTTTAAATGAGACGAAGGCGGTTTTATGCCTGAAAGGGGAAGAGGAGAAAGTCCTTTCTTCCTCTCCGCTTTTCGATTTATTAGTTATCGCTCCGCCTTCTTCTTCCTTAGGTCTGATTGCGAAGAATCCGGCCTTGCTTTCTTTGTTGAAGGAAGAAGAGATGCCTAAGATAACTTCCGAAGAACTGTCCTTGCTCTCTTTAGGCAGTTCGCGTTTAAATAAAGGCGGTTTCTTAGTATATTTAGTGAAGACGATCAATAAGAAAGAAGGCGAGGAGTTAGTTCAGAAGTTCGTAAAGGAAAATCCGGAATTTGTCATCGAGACTTCTAAGCAGATATTCCCTTACGATTACTCCTCGGACGGACTTTATTACGCTGTGATAAGGAAGATAGGAAAATGAGCCAAGAAAAGATTAATATTTACGGCCTGACCCTTGAACAACTAGCAACCCAGATGGTCGGCTTAGGCCAGAAGACTTTCCGCGCTAAGCAGCTTTATTCGTGGCTTTATAAAAAGGATGTTTCTTCCTTCGATCAGATGTCGGATGTCTCGCTGAGTTTCCGCGAGGTCCTGAAAGAGAAATATTGTCTTGATTTGCCGACGATTTTTACTGAGCAGGTTTCGTCTGATGGAACGATTAAGCTTCTTTTGCAGCTAGCTGATGGCCAGAAGGTCGAAACGGTGCTGATGAGATATATTTACGGGAATGCCATCTGCGTCACTTCCGAGGTGGGCTGCAATATGTCCTGCGCTTTCTGCGCTTCCGGTCTTTTAAAGAAAGTCCGAGGCTTGAAAGCGGAAGAAATGCTCGGACAATTGATCGTGATGAACCGCTACCTAATAGCGCGGAAAGAAACCGCCAGGGTTTCCCATATCGTCGTGATGGGAACCGGGGAGCCTTTTGATAATTACGATGAAGTGATGACTTTTATCAGAACCGCTAATTCTCAGTTCGGGTTGGATATCGGGGCCAGGCATATCACGGTCTCGACCGCCGGGGTGGTCCCCAAGATTATTCAGTACGGCAAAGAAGGGTTGCAGATCAATCTAGCCGTCTCTTTACATGCACCTAACGATGAGATTCGCAATAAGATCATGCCGATCAATCAGGCTTATCCTTTGACTAAGCTTATTCCGGCGGTGATGGAATATTATAAAGAATCCGGAAGGGAAGTCACTTTCGAGTACATTATGATCGCCGGGCTTAATGATTCGGATGCCTGCGCTGATGAATTAATCAAATTGATTAAACCAACCCATGGTTTCATCAATCTGATACCGTATAATGAAGTCATGGAGAATTCTTTTAGAAGGCCTTCGAATAACCGGATTCATTATTTCCATGATAAGCTGCTCCAAGCTGGCATCAAAGCTACGATCCGTAAGGAATTCGGTGCGGATATCGATGCAGCCTGCGGACAATTGAGGGCGAGATATGAACGAAACAAAGCTAATTGATATCTTCTCTAAGACCGATAAAGGCTTGAAGCGTCCGAATAACGAAGATGAAGCCGCCTTTTTAAATAAGGACGGCATGAAGGTTTTGCTGGTGGCCGATGGCATGGGCGGACATCAATCCGGGGAAGTCGCATCCAGAATCGCTAAAGAGACCATCATGGGTATCCTTGATATCTCCGAAGTTCCGACCTCGCTTTTTAAGGCGAAACATCTCTTGAAAAAGGCGATGAAAAAAGCTAACGCCTTAATCCATCGCTTATCTTCGCGTAAGAGCGAATACTACGGGATGGGAACAACCGCGGTGATGGCTATCGTCTTAAAAGAAAATACGATTATCGTCAATTGCGGAGATTCCAGAGGTTACGCTTTTTACGCTGATGAACGAGGCTTAGTTTCCTTAACGACCGATCAGACGGTGGTCGAGTATTTATATAAACTCGGTGCAATCAGTAAAGACGAGATGAAGACTAGCCCGAAAAGGCACGTGCTGATGAATGCCTTAGGCATCGCTCCGACTGTCGAATACGATGTGAAAATCATCCCTAACGATTACACCGCCTTATTAGTCTGCTCGGATGGCTTAACTAATATGGTCGAAGAAAAGGACATTGAAAAGCTCCTTTCTTCAGGCTTGAAAGAAGGGCTGAAGGCGGAGACGATTGTCAGTCAGTTGATCTTAGCTGCCTTAAATAAAGGCGGCATCGATAATATCGGAATCAGTTTACTGGAGGTAAAAGAGTCATGAAAGCAGGAGACATCATCGACGATCGTTACGAAGTCGAAGGGGTGCTAGGCGAAGGCGGGATGGCCATCGTCTACCGTGCCAAAGATATCATCACTGAAAAGGACGTCGCGATCAAAATCATCCGTGAAGAGACCATGAAAAACCCTCTTAACCTCACCAGGTTTGAAAGGGAAGCCAGAGCGGCCGCTAGTTTGAAGCACCAGAATATCGTTCAGGTCTCTAACTTAGGCACCTACGAAGGTAGGCCTTATATGGTGACCGAGATGGTCGTGGGCAAGACTTTAAAGGATGCGCTACAGATCCGCGGTAAGTTTTCCTTCTTGGAAGCCTGCGATATCATGTATCAACTGTGCTCGGCGGTCTATTACGCTCATCAGCATGGGGTCATCCACCGCGACATTAAGCCACAGAATGTTTTTATCACCGCTGATGGAACTATTAAACTGGGGGATTTTGGGATTGCGACTTTCCAGAATTCCGCTCATATCACCCGTTCCGATGTGGTGGTCGGTTCCGTCCACTATCTGGCGCCGGAGATTTCCGAAGGAAATCCGGCTACGCCGCAATCCGATATCTATTCTCTGGGCATCACGTTTTTCGAATTGATTACCGGGAGGGTGCCTTTCGATGATGAATCAGCGGTTACGGTCGCCTTAAAACACATTAAGGATAAGTTCCCCTCGGTACGAAAATATAATCCTAAGACCCCTTTGGTCATCGAAAAAATCATCTACAAAGCCTGCGCTAAATCTCCTTACGACCGCTATAAATCCGCGGTTGATATGAGAAAAGATATCGAGCGTATCTTGCAGAATCCTGATTTGATTAAAGAGAAGCGTTCGTTCTGGGCTCGTTTATTCCATAAAGGTGAGTAAATCCTTGCGTTCTGCTCTATATTATTTATAAAGGAGGGTCTATCAAATGGAAAAAGAAATCATCGTGGCGCCCTCTTTGCTGTCCGCTCGGAAAGGCGAATTGGCTGAGGAAGTCATCTCCGCCAAGGAAGCGGGAGCTAAATGGCTCCATTACGATATCATCGATGGGCATTTCGCTCCGAATCTGACTTTCGGGCCTTCTTTTGTCGAGGCTTTAGCGGATAAAGGTCTTTATAACGATGTGCATCTGATGATTACCGATCCTTTAAAATACGCTAAGAAGTTCATCCAAGCTGGGGCGGACAATCTGACCTTTCACTTCGAAGCGGTCGATGATGTGATCGAAACGGAAGAGACCATCAGAAAAATGTCTTCGACGATCCAAGTCGGCTTATCGATTAAACCGAGGACTCCTTTAGAGAATATCCTGCCTTTTGTCAATTATTTCGATCTGATCCTGATCATGTCGGTTGAGCCCGGCTTTTCCGGTCAGGAGTATATTCCTTCCTCGACTGAGAAAATCGCCGCTTTAGCTGCCTATATTAAAAAGAACAATTATAAGACCAAAATCGAAGTCGATGGTGGTTTGAACGGAGAGACGATTAAGCCTGTCTTGGAAGCGGGGGCGGATATTATCGTCACCGGTAATTTCTTCTTTAAAGCTGAAGATCGGAAGAAAGCTGTACGTATCCTTAAAGGGGAAGAACTCTGATGAAAAGGATGATCCTGGTCTGTAAGAATGCTTCCATCGAGGTCCTCACTAAGTTCTACCTCGACGGGGATATCGTCGGTCTTGATGAAGGCATCATCCTCGCCCATCAGGCTGGCTGCAAGCTATCTTTAGCGCTCTCTTGTTTTAAGACAGTCAGGCTTGAGGATCTGCTTTCTTTTATCCCGAAAGATAAAATCATGCGCTACGAAGAAGAAGAGGAAGAAAAGACTTATAAGAAAATCACGGATTTCTTGTTCTCCAAAGGAGCGGAAGAAATCGTGATCCTCGATAAGCTGAATGGCTCCTTATCGCATATTTATGCTTTGCTGAAACTGATGAAGGACTCCAAAGGCGCGGTTTATATCCATAGCGGGGAAGATTATTTGGCTTATTATCCTGAAGGGGTCCACGTCATCACTAAACAAGGCTTTTCCTCTTTTTCAATCTTCGGTTTCCCGGAAGCGGATATTTCTTTGGAGCATGTCTCCAAGCCAATCAGGAATCTTCATTTGTCTTTCGCTTCCTCTTCCTCTTCCGATAACTCAATCCTTGAAAGAGTCGCGGTCTTAAAAGTCATCAAAGGTGGAGTTCTCTTAGCCTTGGAGGATAAAAATGCTTAGCTGGTTATTTCCGCTTCTTGGTCTGACCTTAGGGCTGATCATCCTGATTCTGCCTTCTTTGCTTTTTAATGCCAAGGAAGAGAAATATTCATTTTTACGTTATTTTCCTTGTGAGCTGGCTTCTTCTTTAAAAGGGCGGATTATCCTTTTAACCGTCTGTCTGCTTTTTAGTTTCGCCTCGTCTTTAGCTTTCGTTTATAACCTGATCAATTGCCGGAGCGGGTTATTTATCACCAGCTGGATCTTAGAGGCCTTGTCCTTATTTGCTTTTATCGGTGTGCTGCTTTACGGACTAGATAACTATAAAGCCCACATTATCGCTGATGCGATCTTCTTCGTCGGGGAAGCCGGCGGGGATCTCGCCTTATTGTTCGCCTTACTATTTTCCCAAGGCAGACATTACGACTTCAACGAGACGATTCAGATTATTTTCGGAGTCATCGGGTTCTTCTTAGTCTGTCTTTTCTTCCTGCCGAAATTAAAAAGATGGTCGTATCTGGAAAAGAGCGAAGAGAATGGAAAGGTTGTCTACGTCCGTCCGAAGGTCTCTCCTTTAGCCTTGCTGGAATGGGTTTTCTTCCTGGGCCAGTTGATCAATCAGGCTCTACTGTTGATCTCCTCCTTAATCGCCGGTTAAAAAAGAAAATCAGAGATATACATGACTTTTTTCAAATAGAGCGTTTTAATCGTTTTTATATGAAAAAATTGTAAAATTAAGCAATGTAAGCCCTTGCAAAGATAAAAGGGGTATATATAATTATCTTGTAGGGCAGTTCAGCTAGGCTCGGGAAGAGAGCAAAATCCCATTCCCGCAAAAACCCCTTTGAAAACCTTGTTGAACAGCTCGAGCTCTCAATCCGATAGATTCGGATTGAAAAGCACCTCCTTTCTTGGAAGGGCAGACTTCCTAAAAGAGGAACTAGCATGCACCGCGAACGCAGCGCTGGTTCCTTTTTTTCGTGAATCTCGATATAAGATATCTTTTAAAAAAATACAAGAAAAAGACCCCTGATCAGAGGGGTCAAAAGCAGACTGATTTAGGCTTCTTAGTCGGGCTTATTCAGCCTTTTTAGGAGCAGCCTTCTTTTTAGCGGGGGCCTTTTTAACGGCCTCTTTCTTCTCTTCGACCGGTTTAACCTCAGCCTTAACTTCCTCGGCTTTAGGAGCAGCTTCGACCGGCTTAACTTCCGGTTGGACAGCTTCCTTAGCGACAGGGGCAGCTTCGACAGGGGCGGCAACAGGCTTCACCGGGGCCGGGGAGACAGCTTTCTTATTCTTTCTCAGCGTGCGTAAAGCAGCGGTCGAAAGACGGAGAGTGGTCTTCTTACCATCGATGACGAGAGTAGTCTTCTGCAGGTTAACGTTCCATCTTCTGCGTGTAGCGCGGAGCGAGTGAGAACGGTTATTTCCATACATCGGCTTTTTGCCGGTCAACGGACAGATTCTTGACATATATGTGTCTTCCTCCTTAAACGTGCTTTGTAATCATATCATAATAAAGATAGAAATATCAAGACGAAAGTGAATTGACCTACTCCCCTCAAGCCCTTAAAAGACAGATGGATGCGCTTATTTATCAAGATGGTTGAAATATCGGCTTGTCTAGGGACTTTTTAGAAGAAAAACACGTCCCTGATTTTACTTGAAGGAATTATTAGAAAAGCATTCAAGTCTTTACTTTTCTTCTTTTTCTTTTAACCCGTTTTCCTTTGCGATCAATTTCAGATAATCTTCCGGGCTTAAAGCCTTAGAGAAGTAATGGCCTTGGATTTCATCGATTCCGTATTTTTCCAGAAGCTCTACCTGCTCTTTTGTCTCCGCCCCTTCGCATAAGGCGACCAGACCCATCTGCTTCATCATGTGAATCGTCGATTCCAGAGCGACCTTAGCGACTTGGTTATCTTTAGCAGACCAGAGCAAAGACTTATCGAGCTTAATGATGGAAAAAGGCATATGAAGCAGATAGCTGAAATTGGAGTATCCAGTCCCATAATCATCCAAAGCGAAACGGAAACCGTAAGCTTTCAGTTCCTGGATTGTATGATCCATCATTTCCATCGAGTTGATCGCTGCGGACTCAGTTATCTCAAAGCAGATATTATCGGTGGTCAGTCCGTTCTTTTTGACGATATCATAAAGCTCTTTAGCCATTCCTTTATGCATGCATTGAACAACTGAGAGATTGACTTCGATAAACTTCACCCCTTGTTCCTGTAAATGGTTGTCTTTATAGAAACGGCAGGTCTCATTTAAGACAAAAGCTCCGATATCGATGATGGCTCCCGTATTTTCCGCGATCGGGATAAATTCATCGGGGGAGATCTTCCCAAGCGTTTTATCTTCTAAGCGACATAATGCTTCACCCGTGGCGTATTTTCTTCCTTCCTTATGCCAAATCGGCTGGAAAGCTAAAGAAAAACTATGCTCTTTTAAGCCTTGGTCTATGGCGGTCTCTACGGCGATCCTCCGCTCATAATCCATCAGCTTTACCGGGGTGAGGCTAGAAGGGGAAGAAGGGACGTGATAAGGAGCATCGCTGACAACTAAAAGGTCCTCTAAGGTACGGACATCCTCGGGGACTCTGATCAAAGTCAGTTCCGGATTGAATTTTAAAGTCACATTATGATAATTATATTCGGCTTGGGCGATTTCTTGGACCTCTTTAATAACTTTCGGTACCAGTTCTAAATCAGTATCGCAAAAGAGCAAGGCATAATCGTTGTTGCCGATGTGGTAAGCACGGTGATTCTTTAAAAGTTTATCCAGGTGTGAAGCGATATCCTTATTGATCTGATCGGTTGTCATGACGCCTAGAGTTTTAGTTAAGAAGGAAAAATCCTTAAACTTCACGGACAGGACCGCAAAGTTGGCTTTAGCGGCAAATAAGGCTCTAGTATCCGTCTTAAAACCGTGGCGGTTATAGATCCCGAGGCTGGCATTAGTCAGATCTGAACTATCCTCGATTGTCAAAAGGAAGCCTAATAGAGTCAAAGACTCGATAAAAAGCTCCACCAGCAACTTCGGATTATTCATCTGGAAAATAACGGATGCCAAAGACATAACGATAAAGATCAGACCCGCGGTTCTTTTCTCCGAAGCAATTGTTTTCCAATGGAGAATAATCAGGACTAAGGAAAGAACGATATAAATATAAGCCGCGACGTAGAGAGGAGTCATCATTACCCCGTGGGTATAAACTCCGTTCTCATCGTAATAGAAACACCATCTTAAAGAGTTATTTAAAACCAAGATAACAATAATCAGCAGGTAGGGAAGAGAAAAAAGACTGAAGAGCCACTTGTTCTTCTTTAAATCCTGCTTACCTAAAATCCAGATGTAGCCGAAGACCATAAAAGGCGTAGCGTTATGTGTAAGCAGGAACAGATAATTAAAGGTATCTCTAAAGGCCACCGAGTAAAGCGAAGGATGGTCGATAGCAATCGAACTGACAATATCGAAAACAGTCGCCAAAAGAGCCACGACGATAATGGCGAGGTACATCTTGTTCTGTTTAGTCTTCACGCCCTTTTTTAAGAAGATGCATAAGATGGTGAAGCTATAGACGAAAAGGGCGGCGATATCGAAGTAGTAGTTATACATAATATGTTTATATTATAAAAACATTAAGAATAAAAAACCATCTTAGGAAGCCGAGTATTAAAATTAACGCGCGTACTTATAATTTTTAATTTTTCTTCTCGATAATCTTCACCCATTCTTCTTTAATCGCTTCCTTACCTAAACGGGAAGCATAAGCGAAAGAAGTCTTCTTCAAAGCCTGAAGCTCTATAAGATGGGTAAAAAGATAAGCGATCTTTTCCGCATAGGCTTTAGGATCATCGTTATAGAAGATATATCCGTTCACCCCGTCTTCCATCGCCTCTTTTAATCCGCTGCCCCAGTCGGAAGATAAAACGGGCACCCCTTGAGAATTGGCTTCTCCGATAACTAGCCCCCAGCCTTCGTATTTGGAAGGCAAGAGGAGAAGATCGGATTTTAAAAGAGCTTCGCTCGGATCGGGGATCGGATGAAGGATACTTACTTTATCTTCTAGTTTCGCTTCTTTGATTCCTTCTTCTAACTGCTCTTTAAGAATCCCTTCGCCGTAAAGGCTGAAATGGAAATTTACGTTGAGCTTTTTTAATTCGGAGGCGATCTTAATTAAGAATAAAGGTCTCTTCTGCTCGGAAAAACGACCTAGGAAAATCACCTCACCGCCTTTAAAATCAAAGCTTTGGCGCGGGGGAAGCCTATTCGGGTTATAGACCATCGCTGACTTATTTTTAAAAGGATGATGCTTATTAGCTTCCTTTAAAGTGCCTTCCGTAATAAAGATCCACTTATCAGGTTTTCTTTCCACGAGACGTTGAAGATGCTCCGCAAAAGAATTCAAGCATTGGAAATTAAAATGGTAATGGAAGAAAACTTTTCTTTGATGGGGCATCAAGATGTAATTATCTAAAGAAGAAGCGATAAGCAAAGCATCCTTCTCAGTCATCCTCTTAATCTTTCTTCGAAGGATAAAACGCTTCATCAAGATCATATAAGCTTCATAAAAAATCCCGCCGAGCAGTTTAAGGTAATGATGTTCTCTTAATGCGGTCAGGCAAAACTCATCGATGCGGAAGTAACGCAAAGGAAGATTAAGGGAAATGATCTTAACCCCTAAAGGCAGATGGAAGACTGGTTTCGTCTTTTTATCGTAAGCCTCATCGACCACGATCGTAATGTCATAAGTCTCTTTAAGCATATCGATCAACGTCAAAGTCACTTCTTCGGTGCCTCCGAAACGTTGGAACTGCTGAACGAACCAGTAGATTTTCTGTTTAGCCATATAAGTTAATGAAAATAAAGAGCTGGGTAAATCCCCAGCTCTCAATCTGTTTTCTTCTTTAGCTCGGCTTACCTAGAAGGGTGAACATATTCTTCTTATAGATTTCCACACCCGGCTGATTGAACGGATTGATATCCAATAGATACGCTGAAAAAGCGCAGGAACGCATAAAGAAGTAGAAAAGATTACCTAAATTATAGGCATCCATCTTCTTAATGCGGACAACATTAGCCGGAACCGAGCCGGTCTCGACATGGGCCTTTAAGGTCCCCTGGAAAGCGCGGTCATTGATATAGGAAAGTTTCTTGCCAGCCAGATAATTCAAACCATCGAGATTTTCCTTATCCGCTTCGACTTTGATGTCCTTTTGCGGATGGTCAGCGCGGATAATCGTCTCGAAAAGCACCTTGGAGCCTTCCTGGATAAACTGACCCATCGAATGGAGATCGGTGGTAAAGGTGGCTGCGGCCGGGAAGAGGGCTTTGCCGTCTTTGCCTTCCGATTCACCGAAGAGCTGCTTAAGCCATTCGCCGATCATCGCAAACTGCGGTTCATAGGAAATAAACATCTCGATCGGGTAACCGGCTTTATAAAGCAGGTAGCGGGTAGCGCCGTATTTATAAGCGGGGTTAAGATGATAATCCGGGTTGGAATAATCTTTTTCGCCGTCTTTAACACCCAGGAGGAACTGGTCGATATCGATCCCCGCGCAGGCGATAGGAAGAAGGCCCACCGGAGTGATGACTGAATAACGGCCGCCGACATCATCAGGAATGACGAATTCCTCGTATCCTTCAGCGTCCGCTTCCTTTTTCAAAGCTCCGCGGGCTTTATCGGTAGTCGCAACGATTGCATCCTTTAGATAAGCGTGTCCGAACTTCTTCTCCAGCATCCCTTTTAAAAGACGGAAAGCGACGGAAGGCTCAGTCGTAGTTCCGGATTTCGAGATGACGTTAATCGCGAACTTCTTGTTCTTCAAGAACTTCAAAGCTTGGACCGTATAAGTGGAAGAAAGGGTATCACCTAAAAAGACAATCTTGAACTTATCTTTCGGGAATAAGCCGTTAAGAGCTTCGATCGCTGCTCTGGCGCCTAAATATGAACCGCCGATCCCGACGACCGCCAAAGCCTTATAGTTCTTTCTGATCCTTAAAGCGCAGGCTTTGATTCTCTCAACTTCGCTTGAGGGTAATTTAGAAGCGTAATCCAGCCACCCGAGAAAATCGTTCCCGAGCCCGGTCCTTTTTTCAATCTTGGTTGAGATCTCCGCATTTCTTTGATCAACCTCTTGAAAATCCAGACCTTTGATCTGCTTCCCGTAACCTTCTAACTTAACCATATATATTTCCTCCTTTGATAATCCTAAACTATTTTACTCCTAGTCTTGCCGCTTCGTTACAAATCATGCTTGGTAAAGCACTTTCCATCTCCTTAAAAGGGTAAGAATCGATCATTTCCTTATTGAAGGACTTGCGGCTGAGCGGCTTTTTAGCCTGCAGCTGCTTCTGGCGGGGTCTTCTGGAAATCCTTTTTAAGGACAAAGCGTAAGTGTAAGGCTTCTTACCTAGCCCCGTCACGATAACTTCGTGACTAGTTTTCAGAGGCAGGTAATCAGCGATATTCGAGATGAACTTTTCATCGATCTCAGAAATATGGATAAGACCCGAGCCTCCATCCTCCAAATCCGCAAAAGCCCCGTAGGGCACGATAGAAGAGATGGTGACGACGACTCGATCACCTATTTTATGCTGAATCTTTTCATTCATGTTTACTCACCTTCCATAAAGCGTAGTCCAGATCTTTTTCATCGGAGATTTTGATATTATCTTCCTCACCTTTGATGAATTTGACTTGGTAGCCGTGTTCAGCTACTAAGCTGCCTTCATCGGTAAAAAGAGAAAGATCTTCGGTATTCATAAAAGCATCCTTTAAGACTGAAAGGGAGAAGACCTCGGGAGTCTGGATTAATCCGAAATCCTTTCGGGGGACGTATCTGCCTTCCTGAAGATTATAAATGGAAGCGGTCAAAGGAAGATAGGGCACGAGGCATTCTTCTTCTTTTGAGTCTTCCTTTAAAGTCTCTAAAAAAGCCTTGCTGAGGAAGGGACGATCGGCATCGTGAATGAAGACTCTCATCTCCTCTGGGCAGTTAGCGTGGGTGACAAGCAGATAATTCAAAGCGTTCAGGACCGATTCTTCTCGGCTTTTGCCTCCGAAGGCCAGTTCGACTCTTTGCTCTAAGCCTTCTCTTTTTAAGATGGATTTGACTTTATCCTCATCATCGGGAGGGATGACAAGAAGAATTGTGGAAAAACTGGGGTCATTAGCAAAAAGCGTCAGGGAAGAAAGGAAAAGCTCTTTTCCGTCCTTCAACGGAAAATATTGCTTGCGCATCCCGAGCTTCTGTTTCAGCCTTTCGCCTTCACCGGCGGCGACGATTATTGCGCTTAACATACTAATATGAATTATAGCACCTATATTATCTTATTTTAGGTGGCTTTTTCACCTTTTTAGACTAATTCAATGTAGAATTATGCTAACGAAACGAAAGGGGAGAAGAAAGATGGATACTTGGCTTATTGTCTTGATTGCCATCCTCGCCACTTTGCTGGTTTATTTGCTCTTGGGCTTTATTTGTTATCTTCTGACTAAAAAGAGAGAACCGAAAATCAACGCGGAGTTTATTAAAGCCTGTAAGGGCGAACAGGAAAGGGGAGTAAGATTAGTCCACGCCATCGAGGAACTGGATAGGCACGGATATAATTTCGATCAAAGCTCCTATGATCTTCTGAAAAAAGGCTCGCTTGATTTCGCTTCTTTAACCCTTCAGGAAAAAGCGAAATATAAGAATACTTGCGATTTCACCGCCTTTTATTTAGTAAAAGTCCATAAGGAAGATAAAAGATACGGAAAGTATATCTCCGAGACGGACAAAATTGCCTTTCAAGACTATCCTGAGGAAGCGGAAGCCCGCTTTAAATCATATAACCATCAAGCGACCATCTATAACGCCTTGAAAAATATGATCTTCACCAAGGCCATCTACTTTTTGAAGCGTGAAAAAAAGCCGGATGCCATGATTTTTTAGCTTCTGTTCACACTGACCGATAAACCGTTATTTCTGTGCTATAATCAGACGGGAGGAAAAGAGAAAAACATTATGAGAGATACACCTAAAACCAGAAAACCTGTCATCCTGATCATCATGGATGGCTACGGAATCAGACAAGAAAACCACGGAAATGCGATTAACCAGGCTAAAAAGCCTCATCTTGATCGTTTCTTCGGGGAATATCCTTATACGACTATCCAAGCCTCAGGCGGCTTTGTCGGTCTGCCCGATGGCCAGATGGGCAACTCGGAAGTCGGTCACCTCAACATGGGAGCCGGAAGAGTCATCTACCAGCCGTTGACCTTGATTTCTAAAGCGATCGATGATGGAACCTTCTTCACCAATGAGCACTATCTTAAAGCGATGGAACGGGTGAAGGAAAAGGGCGGTAAACTGCACATTTTTGCTTTGACTTCCGATGGGGGAGTCCACGCCCATATGAAGCACATCATCGCCATTATCAAAATGGCGAAGATGCACGGGCTTTCTTCCGATCAGCTTTGCTACCACGCCTTCCTCGATGGCCGTGATGTCGCTCCGCAATCCTCCGCTAAATATCTCGATGAAATCCAGAAGACGATGGATTCAGAAGGTATCGGGCATATCACCTCTTTAGGTGGCCGTTACTGGGGGATGGATCGAGATAAGAACTTAGACCGTGTCGATAAGGATTACCGCGTCTTGACGATGAGGGAAGGCAATTCCTTTACCGATTACCACGAATATATCCAGTCCGAATATGCTCGTCTCGCTAAAGAAGGCAAGTCGGCTTCCGATGAATTCGTCCTTCCGGCTTACGATTCTCGCTACGATGGGAAACTGGAAGATGGGGATTCTGTCATTTTCATGAACTTCCGTCCTGATCGGGCGATTCAGATGTCTACTTTGATCACCTGCCCGGATTTCTACGAGCATCCTTTGAAGAATGCGGATGGTTCCTTCGCTTGGAAACCTTATACTCCTCCGGTTATCCTGAAGGATATCTTCTTCGTCTGCACGATGCATTACGCCGATTATGTAAAGGGCGAAATCGCTTTCGCAATCCCCGAGGTTATCAATGGCTTAGGCCCGGTTTTAGCTGAGAGAGGACTTAAGCAGTTAAGAATCGCGGAAACTGAAAAATACGCGCATGTCACTTTCTATTTCGATGGAGAAGTCGATTACGATGATATCCATAAACCGGCCTTAAAAGGCTGCAGGAGAGTCTTGATTCCGTCTCCGAAAGTCGCTACTTACGATCTGCTTCCGGAAATGTCGGCTTATAAGATTCTCGATGCTTTGCTTAAGGAACTCGATAAGAAGGATCTTGATGTCGTAATCCTTAACTTCGCTAACTGCGATATGGTCGGCCATACCGCTATTATGCCCGCGGTTATCAAAGCGGTCGAAACCGTCGATGAATGCGTCGGGAAGATTCTGGATTACTGCGATAAGAACGGCGGGACGGTCTTAGTCACCGCTGATCATGGAAACGCCGATGAGTGCTTGACCGATGAAGGTAAACCGATGACTCAGCATACGACTAACCCGGTGCCTTTCTGCATCAATGATAAGTCCTTCAAGATGAAGGAAGGTTGCGCCTTATGCGATATCGCTCCGACGATCCTTTATCTCCTCGGTGAGAAGCAGCCTCAGGAAATGACCGGTCATCCGATCGTCTTCCGCCCCGAAGAGAAAGAAAACAACTAACTTCAGAACAGTTTCGACATTTTCTTCAGAAGCGTTAAGACATAATTAGATAGAGAGGATAAAACAACATGAAATTATTTATCGATACGGCTAACATCCAAGACATCCGCGAGATGGCATCTTATGGGATCGTCTCCGGTGTCACGACCAATCCGTCTTTGATCGCTAAGGAAGGGCGTAAACTCGAGGATGTGATCCACGAGATCGTCTCCTTGGTCGATGGCCCGATCTCCGCGGAAGTCGCGGAAGGGAAATGCGAGGATATGGTTAACCAGGCCATCCCCCTTTCCAAAATCCATAAGAACATCGTTATTAAGTTGCCGATGACTTGGGAAGGCATCAAAGCCTGCAAGATCCTTACTTCTAAAGGCATCCATACCAATGTCACCCTCTGCTTCTCCGTCTCCCAAGCTTTGTTAGCTATGGAGGCCGGGGCCACTTATCTTTCGCCGTTCATGGGCCGGCTTGATGATGCGGGCTTTGAAGCGGAAGAGCTGATTCAGGATATCGTCACCGTCCGCGATAATTACGGATATGAGACTAAACTGATCGCTGCTTCGATCCGTAACCTTCACCACCTTGAGATTGCCTCTTTAGCTGGCGCTGATATCGCCACGATTCCGACCGCGGTCTTTAAGAAGATGGTCGAACATCCGCTGACTGAAAAAGGTCTGCAGATCTTCGCTGATGCCGCTAAAGGCGTTAAGTAAATCTTCTGAAGATGTTATGACCCCGGAGAGTTGTTTCCGGGGTTTTTTGATGGATTAGGAAGCTTTACTAGATGATTTTGGAGCCTATTAAGTTAATGGGGGGTTATGGGGGGTTCAGAAACTTTCATAGGTCACCGCTTTCTGTTTCATGAAAATTTTAAGAGGCGGTTATCTGCTCTTATAGTCTAATGAAACCGCTTTACTGATTTAGAAGAAGTCTTTTGAGCATTTCCTAAAGCAAATCCTTAACCTATTAAGTATAATGTTAAGGACTATTAAGGATGAAAGTGTAATCTTTCTAGGTTTCATAGATTATGTCAGCTAAGACCGAGATGTCATTAACCGATGGCAATATCGCCAAAAAGATGGTTCTTTTTGCCTTGCCTTTGATCGTCTCCGGCTGGCTGCAACTCTCTTTTAACCTGGCGGACTATATCGTCTGCGGACAATTTGTTTCCGATAAGGCTGTCGGGGCTATCGGAGCCACGGGTTCTTTGACTTCTTTGCTGGTCGATTTATTTATCGGCTTTGCGGTCGGGGTTAACGTTGTGATGGGTAACGCCTACGGGGAAAGAAACAAGGAAAAAGGCTACCGGACCATTGGCAGCGCCACGGCTTTAGCGCTGGCCTCAGGTGTCTTTTTAGCCATCATCGGCATCGTTTTTGCTCGGACTTTTTTAACTTGGATGAACACCCCGGAGTCGATGATCGATATGTCGGTGACTTATATGAGCATTTATTTCGCGGGGCTGCCGTTCTCTTTGCTTTATAATTTCGGAGCTTCAGCGATGCGCGGGATGGGAGACTCCACCAAGCCTTTTATCTTCCTTTCAATCGGCGGGATCTTAAATGTCGGCTTAAATATTCTTTTTGTCGTCCCGATTAAGATGGGCGTAGCTGGCTTGGCCTTAGCGACCATCCTTTCGGAAGGCTTATCCGCTTTCCTGGTCTACGCTTCCTTGTTCCGCAACAGATACGGCTTTGCCCGCTTTACTTTCCAAAACCTCCGCTTTTATAAAAACGAAACCAAGGAAATTCTGCGGATCGGGATTCCGGCCGGATTACAAGGTGCGATGTTTGATATTGCTAACGTCCTCATTCAGTTCAACATCAATTCCTTCGGGGACGAAGTGATTTCTGGCGATTCGGCCGCAGGGCGTATTTCCGGTTATGTCTATATCGCCCAGAACGGCTTCTCCCAGGCGGCGGTGGCCTTTATCTCCGCTAACGTGGGTGCCAAGAATACCAAGAACATCAAGAAAGCTTTCACTTGGGGCGTGCTTTTCGCTTTGATTGCTGATTTGATTTTCGGTACGTTAGAAGTGGTCCTCAGACGTCAGCTTTTAGGGTTGATCGTCAGCGGAGATGAGGCGATTTCCACCGGGGAATTGAATATCCTGATCACGATAACTTTCCACTTTACGATGTGCTTAGTCGATGTGATTTCTTCTTCGGAGAGAGGGCTGGGTTATTCGACCTTGCCGGCTTTAGTTTCCTTTATCGGGATCTGCTGTATCCGGATCATTTATATTTATACGATTTTCCCTCTCCCCCAGTTCCACTCGATGGGCTACCTATATGCTACCTATCCGATTTCCTGGACCATCACCGCTATAGGGCACGGCATCTGCTACGCTATTGTTTCTAAGAAAGTCTGCGCTCGTTTAGATAAAGAATCTTCTTTAAAAGCCGCTTCTGGAGTCAATAGTCAGTTAGTTCCTTCTAAAACCGATAAGGCTTAAAGCAGGGACGTGTTATGATGTTAATCTAAACGAATTTCATGTCCAGCCTGCAATCAAAAAATACTATGACCCTGACCGACGGGTCTATCAAAAAGAAACTCTTTCTTTTTTCCTTGCCTATCGTCTGCTCC
Source organism: Bacilli bacterium (assembly GCA_022652945.1). Taxonomy (GTDB): domain Bacteria; phylum Bacillota_I; class Bacilli_A; order RFN20; family CAG-288; genus Scatoplasma. The sequence continues at coordinate 22,012 of JALCRV010000015.1, read as the reverse complement.
GGTTTGCTGCAACTTCTTTTTAACGTCGCTGATTTAGTGGTCTGCGGGCAGTTCGGCTCCCAGAATTCGGTCGGAGCCATCTCCGCCACGACTTCTTTGATTTATCTGATTATCAATCTCTTTCTCGGCTTAGGAGTCGGGACTAACGTCTGCATCGGACATGCTTACGGGGCGAAAAACAAAGAAAAAGCGACCAAGACCGTGGAATCGGCGATGGCTCTGGCTTTTCTCTCCTCGATCTTCTTAGCTATTATCGGATACGTCTTCGCTAAGACTTTCCTTTCTTGGATGGGGACCCCCGATGACATCATCGACTTATCGACGACCTATATGCAGATCTATTTCCTTTCGATCCCTTCGATGTTGGTTTATAATTTCGGCTCGGCTTTATTAAGGGGAATGGGGGATACGAAAAGACCTTTTTATTATCTGACCATCGCCGGGGGAATGAATTACGGGCTGAATATTATCTTTGTCCGTTTTGGTGGGATGGATGTGGCGGGTGTGGCTTACGCTACTTTAATAACCCAGACCTTATCAGCTCTCGCTGTCCTTATCACTTTAATGTACGGTGGTTTATTCGCTTCGTTCCGCTTTAAGACGATGAGATTCTATAAGGAAGAGACTTTAGAGATTATCAAAGTCGGTTTGCCGGCGGGGATCCAAGGAGCCATGTTTTCTATTTCTAACGTGATTATTCAGTCTTCCATCAATTCATTCGGCTCTTATGCGGATACCGGGAATGGAGCGGGAGCCTCGATTGAATCCTTCGTCGGGCAGGGGATGGATGGCTTTTGCCAAGCCGGGGTAGCTTTCGTAGCCGCTAACCGCGGAGCTAAAAATATCGAGAACATCAAAAAAAGCGTCCTTTGGTCTTTTATCTACGGGGCGCTGGCTACAATAGTCTGGAGCGGGATCGCTTTGATTTTAAGAGAATCCTTGATTACGGTTTATACCCGCGATCCGAAAGCGATTGAAGTCGGGACCACGAGGATCCTTATCAACTGTTCGACTTATCTTCTATTTATGATGACCGATGAGTTTGCTTCGGTGGAACGCGGGATGGGTTATTCAATGGCCCCGATGGTGGTTTCCTTGATAGGTATCTGCGGTCTGAGAATCGTTTATATCTATACGATTTTCCCTCTTCCGGCTTATCATACTCTGACTTATTTGTATTACACTTTCCCGATTTCCTGGGCGGTGACAGTCCTGGCTCATTTTTGCACCTATTTAGTCATCAGGAAAAAAGTCTTCCAGAAAATCGAAGCGGCTAATAAACTGTCTTTACAAGATCAGAGCCAGGCTTAGTTCTGCTTAAGGATCCAAGAGAAAAGGGAAGCTTTCTTTACCGCGGCGATTTCTTTAAAGGCTTCCTTTCCTTTTCCTTCAGCGTCTTGGCTTCGGGCATAAGCCCAGTGATACCATAAAAGATCGGCGATGGCTTTCAGTTCTTCTTTTTCCAGAAGGAATTCTTTTTTGGATTCTTCGTCTTTCTCAAAATATAGTTCGATCAAGAGAGATTCGATTTCTTTAGGAAAGTCATTCTCGTAGAGCAGAGAAATCAGATCGAAGAAACGCGGAGCGAGACAAGCGAATTCATAATCGATTAAACGGAAGGCTCCGTTAGAATCGAAAAGCAGATTATTATCGACCAGATCGAAATGGGTGATTTCTTTAGGTGCTTTTAAAAGGGAGGATGACTCCAGATGCTCGTTATAGACTCTTTCTTTAGGAGGAGTAAGCAGGCGGTAGAAGTTAAGCATCCCTTGATAATCCAGCTCTTTTAAGCTGGGGCAGGACAAAGAATGAAGTTTTTTAATGCCCAGGATCAGATTATGGGCTTGCATTAAAGTCGTCTTCTGCGGATTTAAGGAGGTGAAATCCTTTAAAAACTTTGTGAGGATCAGACCGGAAGAAAAATCCGCGGCGATAATCTTCGGGGAAAGGAAAAACGTGGAGGCGAGATCCTGAAGGTCCTTCTTATCTTGAGAGAAAGTGATGAATTTCTTATCGAAAGGGACTTTAAGGACATAAGAGCGATCGATCAGATAATTATTATTAGAAATACCTTTATTGATCGGGATGATTTCTTTCCCACCTAAGCCTAACTTAAAAAGAAAATCTTCTCCTTGCTTAGTCAGTCTTGTTACTTGAGCCTTTTCCATACGTATATATTTTAGCAGATTGACTTTATGCTTGATTCGCTCTTTATTCAATTAAGATTGTCCTTTATATTTCTCAAGGGAAGGTTTTTATAATCTTTTTAAGAGTATTTAATTAAGATATAGAAGTTAATTTGTGCTAACCTAATATGTAGGAATTAAGAGCAAATCACGCTCTAACCATAAGAAAGGAAAAATATGGAAAACAAAATACTCGTCGAAACTTCCGCTCGTCACGTTCACGTTACCCAGGAAACTTTAGAAGTCCTGTTCGGCAAAGGCCATCAGTTAGCTGTTAGAAAGATGCTTTCTCAGCCCGGCCAGTTTGCTTCCACCGATAAAGTCGAAGTCATCGGCTATAACAAAAAGGATCCTACCGCTCCTCGTCCTTCCGCTTCCTTATCGATCTTAGGCCCGGTCAGAGATCATAACCAGGTTGAGCTTTCCTTCACCGATGCCCGTACCCTTGGTATCACCGCTCCGGTGAGAGAATCGGGAGATATCGCTGGCTCGGGGACTTGCACTTTAAAAGGACCCGAAGGTGAAGTCGAACTTAAAGAAGGCGTCATCATCGCTAAAAGACACATCCATATGACTCCTGAGGATGCTAAAGCCTTCGAAGTGAAGAACGGCGATATCGTCAAAGTCGAAGTCGATACCGGCGCTGGCCGTAAGCTGGTCTTCGAAGATACGGTGATCCGTGTCTCGCCGAAGTTCACCTTAGCTATGCATATCGATACCGATGAATGCAATGCCGCTTCCGCTTTCGGTGTCGTCTACGGCAAGCTCGTCAAGTAGTCTTTAAAGAGAATCACTTCAATGCCATCGCTTCTGACCCATGCCTTTTTCGCCGATGATTTCCTCGAACAGCATCAGAGCGAAAATAACTTTCTCACTTCCTATCCGGATGCTTTTCGTTTGGGAAGCGAAGGGCCCGACCCGCTGTTCTTCTACGGATTGAATCTGAAACGTGGCTTGCGTTTGAAGGCTTCTAAAGAAAAGATCGGCTCCCAGCTTCATCATACGGATGGGACTAAGTTCTTCTCTTTGCTTTTCGAGCAGGAGAATAAGCTTCTTTTACCCGATCAGATCGGAGTCTTTACCGCCTTTATCTTAGGCCAGTTTGCTCATTATCTTCTCGATTCGACCTGCCATCCTTACGTCTATTACTGGTCCGGGTTTGATTCGAGCGGCCATCTAAGTGGCAAGTACCATTACGCCCACGCGCATTTTGAAGCGGAAATCGATACCGCCTTAGCCTTTAAGAAAGCTAAGACAGAAATGATTAAAAAACCATGGGAAGTCTTGGATATCGAAGAAGAAGATCTTAGCTGTATCTCCGAGAATTTCACCTCGGTCCTAGAGCAGTTTGTCTCCCATCCTTTAAGGAAACATTACTACCAGGATGCGGTCAGGGATATGAAGGAGATCTATATCTTCGTCAATACTTCTTCCTCTTTTAGGAAAAAGTTGCTTGGCAAGTCTTCCTTAGGGCAGATATATATCCCGCGGGAACCTTCTTCTCTGGTTCTGAATGATTCTCATCTTGTCTGGGAAGAACCATCCAGCGGCTTAAAGAGAAATGAAGGATTCAACGAACTATATCAACGAGCCCTGAATAAGCTTGAAGGAGCTTATGAGGCTATGGTTAGAGCCGAGCCCTCCTACGAGGCCTTAAAGATGTACTTTAAAGGGCTGAATTACAACGGGCTAAGTGAAGGCCAAATCAATATCCACTCCGACCCTGATAAGAGAATGATTGCTAAATAAACGGCTGAATAAGCCGTTTTTTTGATAACTGATGTTTTCTTCTCTTCCCCTTGATTCAGGAAGTTTATCTTTCTACTTTTTCCGAGCTTTTTATCTGCTATAATTATAAAGTTAAGGAGTATATATATGGAGCATTTTTTGTCATCTGATTGCTGCCAGCATATTCCCGGCTTTAAAGGCCAGACTGAGCATTCTCAGCCAGTTGATTTCCAACCGGATTACGTATATATCCCGGCCGTGGATAATCACGGGGTCCCGCTTGGCAAAATGGTCGCCGCTGGAGCCGAAGTCAAAGTCGGTTCAGCTTTGGGAGAAAGGCAGGATTTCTGCTTCCCGGTCTATTCGCCAGTCTCCGGTCAAGTAGTCGGTTTAGTGAAGAAAAAGTCCACCGTGGTCGGTCGTCCGGTCGACTTCATTCAGATCAAGAATGATCATAAAGGCGAGAGGGTTTATCTTGAACCTTTGAAAGCCAATCCGACCAAAGCTGATGTGATCGCCAAGTTATCTGAAGGCGGAATCATCGGTCTGGGCGGGGCAGGGTTCCCAGCCTTTATCAAGTACAACACCAAGACCCCGATCGATACGATCCTGATTAACGCCGCCGAGTGCGAGCCGTTTATCACTACCGATTATGTGATGGGTTTATCCTCTGATCTTAAGCCGATGTTAAAGGCCATCAAGATTTTGCTCGATACCTGCTCGATCGAGAAATGCCTCATCGTTTCCAAGGAAGAAAAGCAAGAACTGCTCGACCGTATTCAAAAAGAGGTCTCTAAGTTCGGCGATAGAAGAATCGCTACTTTAGCAATCCGTTCGGTCTATCCGGCCGGATACGAAAGAACGATGATTTCTTTCGCTTTGCACCGTGAATACCAGAAGCTTCCTTCAGAATGCGGAGTGATCGTGAATAACCTTCAGACCATGATGGCTATCGGCGCCTTATTTGAAAAGGGCGAGACCGTCGGCGAGAAGGTCATCACCGTTTCGGGTGCGGTTAAAAAGCCTTCTAACGTCCGCGTCCCTTACGGCGCTTTGATTAAAGATGTCATCGCCTTCTGCGGTGGGTACACTCTCGATAACGTCGTGCTGCTTAACGGCGGGCCGATGTGCTCCGAATATCTTAACGATGATGATATCCCGCTCCTTGAGCAGGTCGATGCCATCACCGTTTTGAAACCAAATAAATTCAAAGAGCAGCCTTGTCTCCGCTGCGGAGCTTGCACGGCTCATTGTCCGGTCAATCTCCAGCCTTGTGAAATTAATTTCGCCGCAAAACGTGGCGATTATGAAAGATGCTTCGATCTCTCAATCATGGACTGTGTCTCGTGCGGGCTTTGCTCCTATGTCTGCCCGTCCCACATCGATGTAAGCGCGGGAGTTAAGCAAGCCAAGTTGATGGTGACCTTAAAAGTTCCGCGGGCGATGAGAAAGCCTGCTCCGGCTAAACCGGCCGCGCCTGCTACTCCTGCTCCGGCAGCTCCTATAAAGCCGGAAGAGAAGAGTGGTGCTCTGAAGAGCGGAGATGTCTGCGAAGGTCCGGCTATTAAGACGGCGATGGCTGAACAAGCTGAATCCCGCCGCATTGCTGGCCAAGATAAAAAGGAGGGCAAATAAATGACATTCGCCATTGAAAAAGCCCCGCATTTAAGAAACCCCCGTTCAACCAGGGGAATCATGCTGGAGTTGACTGCTAGCTTATTGGTTATCTTCGCCTATTCTTTAGTCTGGTATTTCCTGAATTGCGGGACCGCTTACGGGGTCCATGCGATCTTGATTTTCGTGATTGCGGTTTTGACTTCCGTCTTGGCCGATGCCTTATGGGCTATCCCGGTCTTGAAGGATAAGAACGTCCCTTCTTCTTCTGAAAGATTGAAGAACTGGGGCTTAGCGATCTTAGATTCCTACGGCTGGGTGAGCGGGGTGATCCTCGCTTTGCTGATGCCGATCGGCTCTGATTGGCATATCTATTATGTGACGTTTGTCAGTGCCTTCATCGGGACTTTCTTAGCGAAATCCCTCTTCGGCGGGTTTGGGAAGAATATCTTTAACCCGGCGATTGTCGGACGTGTTTTCGCTCAGCTTTGCTTCGCTTCCGATCTGAAGACTTATATTGCGGCTGAGGTCGTTAGCAAGCCCGATACGATTGCGACTGGGGCTTCGATCACTTCCTTAGCTTCCGGGCTCGGCTGGACTACTAACTTTACAGGCATTTCCTTGCTCGATTTGTTCTTAGGCAATTACCGCGGGACTTTAGGCGAGACTTTCGCCTTCTTGATCTTGGCGGCGGCTATTTATCTTTCCATCCGCAAGGTTATCGATTGGCGTACTCCTCTTACTTATATCGGAACCTTTGTCTTGACAGCTTTATTTATCGGCCTGGGTTCTGGTTTAGGCGGGCACGCTTTTGAATACGCCTTAAGAAACGTCATGATGGGCGGTGTGCTCTTCGGTGGCGTTTTCTGTTTGACCGATCCGGTCACCGGCCCGACTTCCAGAGCTGGCAAAGTCATCAATGCGGCGCTTTGCGCTTTATTGACCGCTTTAATCAGATATAAGGCCGCGGCTCCCGAGGGTGTCGCTTATTCGATTCTCTTATGCAATATGCTGACTCCGTTGATCGGGCGTCTGCTCCTTGATAAATCCAATCAGCACCACAAAGCTAAATATGGAGCGATCGGTGGCTTGGTTGGCTTATCTTTGATTTTCGGTGTCCTTTACGGCGTCTATAATAAGACCACGGATAAGTACTCTAAGGGCGTAGCTAGATATGACCAGGATCAGAATTTCTATTCCTTGGTCTTAGCTAACGCCTCTTCTGCTTCTTCCTATAAAGTCGAAGCGACTCCTAGTTTGAAGAATGCGACCTGCGTCAAGAAGATGTCTTTAGTCGCGGATGGGGAACAGACCGCTTATTATGAACTAGCGACCGATACCACCCTTTCTTATAACTACACCAAAAAGAAGGACGGGGTTGTTACTTTCTCAATCTTAGTCAATCAGAATGGCACGGTTGCTTATAAGTATATTTCCTCGACGGAAAACGGCATGGGCACCGGATTCGCTCAGCAGATTTCCATCACTAAGGACCATCCTTATTTAAAGGGTAGTTTGAGCGCTGAGCAGGTCTTATCCACTCCGGAAGTCGAAAATAGTTCCGGAACTGGAGCGACCAGCGCTTCTCGTTCGATCTATACCGTCAAGGCTATCTTAAAGGCGATTAAAGCCGCCGAAGGTGATTTCGGGCTTGATGTATATGATCCTATCGATAATCTGAACGCTCTGCTCGCTAAGCAGAATATCGCTGAACTTACTTCCTCCTCGGTCAATACGGGAGCTAGTAAGGATCTGACGACTGGCAAGGTCACTGCTTTGCTTAATGGCTTCCAAGTTAACAGCAAGGATGCGGCCTTCTACGATGTAACCAGTCTTGCTGCTCCTTCGATCCGTCTTTCCGTCCTTGTGGATGGAGATGGCGTAGTCGGCGCGAGCGTCAATCCGTTCGGGACGGCTGATTTAGGTGGAGATAGTGAGACTTTGAATACTTTGCTTGGTTCAATTAGCTTATTGGCTCCTTATACCGCTAGCCAGGCTATCACTTCGACCGGCGCGGTCTTAACTGCTGAGACGATGCTTCACGAAGTCATCGCTGACTTTGCAATCGCTGATATCGCCGCTCCGATTAACGTCTTACTAGATACTCAATCCTTAGCTCACGTCTCTTCTTCCGACTTAGTCCTCGCGGCCAATCCGACGATTGCTCACGGGACTGTCAGTCTGAAGTACACCGGCTTCAAGGTTAACGGCAAAGATGCCGCTTTCTACGATGTCCTGACTAAAGGCGTCGATGCTTCTGAGGGCACTGAGCCGGGAGATAACATGGTCATCCATCTTAATCTCATCGCTAATACCGATGGCATCGTGGCTGCTTCTTATTTGACTCAGGGCACGACCGACCTGGCGATGGGGGAGACTGAACTTGTTAACGCTCTGAAGTTAATTACGGTTTCTAATCCGTTCACGGCGACTTCGGTCTTAGGAAACGGCAGCGTCGATTTCACTGGCGCCAGCATTACTAAAGGCATGACAAGCTATGTCTTGAACGAAGTCTTAACTGATTTCGTCGGGGCAGCGGCTTTGCCGGATGTCAGCGGGCTTAACGCTTTATTGACCGCTCAGAGTTTAGCTAATGTCACCGGGGCTGATGTGACCGAAGCGACGATTCCGACTATTAAACACGGTGTCATCGCTAAGAAACTCACCGGCTTTAAGGCTAACGGCAAAGATGCCGCTTTCTACGATGTCTCGACTAACGGCGTCGATGCTTCCAATGGAACTGAGCCGGGAGATAACATGGTTATCCATCTTAATCTTCTTCTTAATTCCGATGGAATCATTTCTGCGGCCTATCTTACGAAAGGCACGACCGATCTGGCGATGGGCGAGACGGAACTTGTTAACTCTCTGAAGTTAATTACGGTTTCCGCTCCGTTCACTGCGACTTCCGTCTTAGGAAACGGCAGCGTCGATTTCACCGGCGCCAGCATCACCAAGGGCATGACGACTTATGTCCTTGATGAAGTGATCGCTGAATTTGGAGGCAATTAATCATGGAACAAGTAAAAAAGAAGCAGGAGCTTTCTAACACGGTCAGGTATCCTTTGGTCCTCGTTATTGTCTGCTTGGTCTGCGGTGGAATCTTAGGGGTGGTCAATTATATCACCGCTCCGAAGATCGAAGCGGCTTTATTGGTCAAGAAGACTGCGGCGATGAAGGAAATCCTCACCGCTGATGGTCTTACCCAGCAAGGGGAGACTGAAGAAGTCGCCTTTAATGGCGATCATCCTTATCTCAATCTCCGCGCCAAGGTGCATTGCACCGACTCCAACACTTATTTCTATTACGATGCGACTTCGCCTGTCGGCTATGCCGGCGGGGTGGAGTTTGGGGCTTTGGTCAATCCTTCGTTCCAGATTATCGGTTATAAGGTCATCGATTCTTCGAAAGAGGATACGATTGGCCAGACGGCTGCTGCGAAGATTTCTTATTCTTCAACCGTGCCTTTCAATGAAGGCGATACGATCGCCTCGGGTGCCACGGGGCTTAAGACGCTTCCGGCGATCCAGACCGCTTTTGAAGCGATCATCGCGGATGCGAAGACTATCTAAGGAGGGAAAAGAAAATGGTTGAAAAATCTAAAAAGGAGATCTTCCTAGCGGGTATCTTCTCGGAGAACCCGACGCTCTCGATCGTCCTGGGCATGTGCCCGGTCATCAAAGCGACCGAGTCGATCAATAATACTTTAGGTATGTTTGTCGCTGTCTTGTTCGTCCTTTTCTTTTCTAATGTCATCATCTCGTCTTTAAGAAAAGTGATTCCTAACGAGATTCGTATTCCGGTTTATATCGTTATCATCGCTTCTTTGGTCACTGCGATTCAGCTTCTGATGGAGGCTTTCACTCCGGATCTGGCTAACGCTTTAGGAGAGTTCTTACCGCTTATTACTGTTAACTGCATCATCTTAGGAAGAGCGGAGGCGTTCGCTAATAAGAACACCGTTTCCGATTCTATGCTCGATGCGGTCGGTGAGTCGTTAGGTTTCTTCATGGCTTGCTTATTGATCGCTATTCCCCGTGAGCTTTTAGGGACTGGCGGTTTCGGTCTGACTAATCCTTTCAATAATACGGTTATCTTCGATTGGCGTCCTTTAGCTGCCTTAGCGATTCCGCAGATGGATAAAGCTGTCGGCGGGTTTCTATGGATCGGTATCATCATGGGCTTATTCAAGATGGTCTTAGATAAGACCAACGAGAAGAAGGCCAAGAAGTTAGCTGCTCTTGCTGCTAAAAAAGCCGCTGCTAATGCGGTTAAGGCTTAAAAGGAGGATAGGGAAATAATATGGCATTCTTAATCGCTCTGTTCTCTTCGATGATCGTTCAAAACGTCATCTTAGCTGGTTATAAAGGTCTTTGCTCCTACGTCGGGATTTCCAATAAATGGTCCTCGGCGGTCGGTATGGGCGCGGCTTTGACTTTAGTAAGCTTCATCGCCGGTCTTGTCTGCTGGGGCTTGCAGTTCCTGCTTGACGCTCTCGGCGTCGGCTATCTGCAGACGGTCGTTTTCATCCTCGTTATCGCTTCCTTAGTCCAGATGATGGAAATCGTCATCAAGAAGTTCCTGCCGGGTCTTTATGCGGCTTTAGGCATCTATCTTCCCTTGATCACCACTAACTGCGTCGTCCTCGGTCTGGCCTTACAGGTCTCAGGGATGGCGGCGGCGGATTGGGCTAAGGTCTTAGGCACCTGCTTAGGTATGCCTTTAGGCTACTATCTGGTTTTGATCATTTTCTCCGCTATTCAGGAACGTCTGGCTCTTTCCGATCCTTATAAGACCTTTAAAGGTGCGGCTCTCGCCTTTATCTGCACCGCCTTCATGGCGATGGCGGCGGCGGGTTTCGCCGGGATTATTTAATCGTTTATGTTCGTCTTAGCGTGGAATCTTCCACTTTATGCAACCATCCTGATTTCGGTGGCGATCGTCGTCGTGCTCCTAGGCGTTTTTATCCTGACTTTTATTCTAAATAAGAAGACTAAAGCCCCGGATAACTGCCCGAAAGAAACGATCGGCTGCGCCGGTTGCATGCTTAATTGCGGGGTGAGGGAAGAAGACTTATCAATCAGCAAAGTCACTTCCAATCTCACCGAGAATTTCCACGGCTCTTCAAAAGGCGAAGAAGAGAAGAAAAAGGAAGCTGAACCTTCCAAAGATGCCGATTCTTCAAAGGAGGAAAAATAAGTATGTTAGTCTTAGCTATCAGTTCGGTCGGCTTGATCTTTGTCGCGGTGGCCCTCATGGTCATCTTGGCTTTAACCCTCGGGATCGCTATCGCCACTGTCTCCGATAAATTCAAAGTCCAAGAAGATCCCCGCGCGGGGGAAGTCGTGAAGATGATGCCGGGCGCCAATTGCGGTGGCTGCGGCTATCCTGGCTGCGCCGGGTTGGTCGATGCCTTTGTCAATGGAAAAGTGACCAAGGTCAAGACCTGCAAGGTCATCAATCAAGAAAACGCTCAGAAAGTCGTCGATTATCTTAACTCCACTAAAGGTCCGGACGGGAAGACTTTAAAAGTCACGCTCTGATCTAATTAGAAGATGGACGTTGAAGAAAAGAAAAAAAGAAGAATCCGCTTTAACTGGCATGACGCCCTGACTTTAGTTTTAGTCGTCGCTGCCACCGCCGGTGTTTTTATCTGGTCTTCCTTCCAAGGCGGAAGTGTGCTTACGACCAATTCTACGGTTCTGGTCCGCTACGCTAATTTGACGGTCGCTGATAATCTGACTGTCACTACCCAAAGCGGGGATAAGCTGACTTATGCGGTCTCTTTTCGAAGGGAACTTTCCCAGGGGGAGACTTATTCGATTCCTTCTTCTTATTCTCAGGCTCCAAGCCTGAATTTCAGCGTTTACGAACTTAAACAAATAACTGACTTTTCCTTGTACCAGAATAAATACTTGATCGTCACCGCGGATGAGAAAACGCCTGAGCTTCAAGGCTTTAATATCCTAGGTCTTAGCTTATATGGCCCGCAGGTGGATTTACTGATTTCCCAAGGTGGTATCAGGGTGATCAAGGAAGATTCCCCTTATCATGACTGCTCCAAACAGGGACAGGTAAACCAAGCTAATCTGCCCCTCGTCTGTTTACCTAACCACCTGACTTTTCAGATTATTTCGGCCCAGCCGGGACCGGATGCGTAAGGAGGGGAAGATGAAAACATATAAGATGACCATCACCGCCTTCCTAGTCGCGCTCGCTTCCGTTTTGCATTGGGCGGAATTATTTATCCCGTCTTTTATTCCGGGCTTTAGAATCGGCCTAGCGAATATGCCCGCCTTGTTCGCTTTACTATATTTAGGCCCGTGGTACTATCTAGCCGTCAATTTCTTAAGGATAATCTTAGTTTCCTTATTCACGGGCTTTGGCACTTCTTTCCTTTTATCTCTCGGCGGGGGAATCTTAGCGGCTGTTGTGACTTTGATATTGTACTTTTTTACCAAGACTTCGATTTACGGGATCTCGGGAGGCGGAGCATTTTTCCACGTCCTCGGGCAGATCTTAGTGTATATTTGGATTGTTGACACTCCGTATATGTTATTATATTTTCCGATCCTCGCTGTGCTCTCGTTAGGAGCCGGAGAGGTGCTGGCGATCATTATTTCTTACTTGATCGGCGCTTTACCCAGCATGGACAAGCTAGCGGGCATCAAGCGCACGCGCTGAAAGGAATTAAAAGATATGGCAGAATATGTCTTCTCCCCCAAAGGGACTTGTTCGAGAAAAATGACGATTCAATACGAAGGCGATACGATTATTTCCTTGACCGTCCAAGGTGGTTGCCCTGGCAATTTACAAGGGATTGCCCGCTTAGTCCAAGGAAAGAAAATCGTCGAAGTCGAAAAGGCTTTGACCGGCGTAAGATGCGGCTTTAAACCTACATCCTGCCCGGATCAGTTCGCTAAAGCCCTCCACGAAATCGCTGTGAAGGAAGGCCTGGAGTAACCGAACCGTTTCTTGAAGTCTTTTTCTTTACTAAGCTATTTGATGCCGATAGAATAATGAAGGCTGATCGTTATAGAAAGCGAGGAAAGTTATGGGACGTAAGATATTATTCACTTCTGAATCGGTAGGCGAAGGCCATCCGGATAAAGTCTGCGATAAAATCGCCGATACGATTCTCGATGCCGCTTTAAAGGAAGACCCTTCTTCCCGTGTCGCCATTGAAGTCCTCGCTACGGTCGAGAAAGTCGTGATCGCCGGGGAAATCACTTCCAAGGCCAAGATCGACTATGAAAAACTCGCTCGTCAGGTCTTAAGGGATATCGGCTATACCAGCCCGGAAATCGGGATCGGAGCGGATACCTGCCAGATCGAAGTCCTCGTCAAGGAACAATCGAAAGATATCGCTCTCGGAGTCGATTCTTCCGCTGATTTAAAAAAGCTAGGCGCCGGAGACCAAGGTATGATGTTCGGCTACGCCTCGGATGAAACCGAGAACTATATGCCCCTTCCGATCGTGATGGCTCATAAGATTGTCAGGACCGCTTCGAGTCTTCGACACGAAGGCAAACTCCCTCATGCTCGCCCGGATATGAAGTCCCAGGTGACGATCGATTATACCTCTCCTCAGCATTTAAGAGTTGATACGATCGTTTTTTCCTGCCAGCATGATGAGAATGTGAATATCGAGGATTTCCGTAAGGAGCTGAAAGAGAAAGTCCTGCTCCCGGTCGTTAAATCCTTCAAGATGAACACTGATTTTAAGTCCTTTATCAACCCGACCGGACGCTTTGTCATCGGCGGGCCGAAAGGGGATACCGGATTGACCGGAAGAAAGATTATCGTCGATACTTACGGGGGCTCTTGCCCTCATGGCGGCGGTTCCTTCTCCGGCAAGGATCCCTCTAAAGTCGATCGTTCCGCGGCTTATGCAGCTAGATATTGCGCCAAGAATATCGTGGCGGCTTCTTTAGCCTCACGTTGCCAAGTCCAGCTTTCCTACGCCATCGGCGTTTCCGAGCCGGTTTCGATCGCCATCGAGACCTTCGGGACTGAGAAAGTCAAAAAAGAGCTGATCTTAGCGGCGGTCGAGGAACTGTTCGATTTCACCCCGCAGGGGATTATCGATAAATTCTCTTTGACTCGCCCGAGTTTTAAATATGCGGATTTATGCGATTACGGGCATTTTGGGCGCCCGGATTTAGATCTGCCTTTCGAGAAACTCGATATGGTCGATAAATTAAAAGAATATATCGCTCGCGCAAAGTAATATAATATCAACGTAAAATATCATGAATAAAGAAGAAAAAGCGGAAGCTGATAGGCGACAGTCCAGAGAACCATTTCTTGAGGCTTGTGAATCTTACTTGGCTTCCCATCCGACTTGTTTTGACGTTCCGGCCCACAAGATGGGCAGGATGACGACTGATTTAGTTGATTTTGCTGGTGAGCAGGTCTTTAAGGCTGATTTCAATGCCCCCTTGGGCTTAGATAATCTTTACCATCCTTCCGGGGTAATCAAAGAAGCTGAAGAGTTAGCCGCCGAAGCTTTCGGAGCGGATAGAGCTATCTTCTCCGTGAACGGGACGACCGGCGGGATTTTGACGATGTTCATCGCGCTTTTAAGAGCGAAAGATAAAGTTATCCTGCCCCGCAATGTCCATAAGTCAGTCATTAACGGCTTGATTCTTTCCGGGGCCTACCCGATTTTTGTCGCCCCCGATGTTGATGAACAGACCGGGATCGCTAACGGGGTCGGCGTAGAAGAATACGTGAAGGCGATGGATGAAAATCCGGATGCCAAAGCGATTTTTGTTATCAATCCTACATATTTTGGTATCGCTTCCGATTTAAAAACCATCTGCGAGGAAGCCCATAAGCGCCAGATCATGGTGATGACCGATGAAGCGCACGGGGCTCATTTCCATTTTTCGTCCTTAGTTCCTCTCGCGGCGATGGATGCGGGAGCGGATATCTCGACCTTATCGGTTCATAAGACCGCCGGCTCTTTAACTCAGACCTCTTTGATTCTGACGAAGGGCAACTTAGTAGATTTTTCCAGGGTCAACAAGAGCTTTGCGATGCTTTCCTCGACTTCACCTAATCATATTCTTCTGGCCTCGTTAGATGCCGCAAGAAAGTTTCTGTATTTCCACGGGGAAGAGAGCATCAACCATTCGATCGATTTAGCTGAACATGCTAGGCAAGAAATCAATAAGATGAAAGGACTCTCGGCTTTCGGCAAAGAGTACTGCTCAAAGCCTGGTCGTTTCGCTCTCGATCCTTCTAAGCTGGTGATCAATGTCACCGGGCTCGGGGTCACCGGATTTGATATCCTGCATGAGATCAGAGAGAAATTCAATATTCAACTCGAATTAGCGGAAGTCAGCGAAGTTATGGCTATCTATGGCCTTGGGACTAAAGAGGAAGACTCGGAAAAGCTGATCGAAGCCTTCCGCTATCTTTCTAACGAACATTACGGCAAGGCCCCCGCCTTTAAGATCCCGCATTTCCATTACGAATATCCGTCTTTGATCGTCCGTCCGCGCGAAGCGTTTAACGCTCCGAGCAAGATCGTGCCTTTAGAGGATGCGGTCGGGGAAATCTCCGCGGAAGCGATCATGATTTATCCTCCGGGCATCCCGATTGCCATCCCTGGAGAGATGATCTCCAAGAATGTGCTCGACTTAATCGAGTTCTATCGAGCTCATGGCGGCGTGTTGCTCTCCGATTCGGCGGAAGGTTATATTAAAGTCATCGATCAATCTAATTGGTTTAAAGGAGGAGATGTGGATTATGACATCTAAAAATCGTTTTCAGAGAAATCTTTCGGTCTTTCAGTCGTGCGATAGCGAGTATAAGGACGCTTCGGTGGTGATTTTCTCTTCACCGATGGATGCAACCTGTTCCTTTAAGCCGGGGACCCGTTTTGCGGGTCCGGCCATCCGCAACGATTCGATTGGCATCGAATGGTATTCACCTTATTTCGATCTCGATCTGAAGGATTTCAAGACCTGCGATATCGGGGATCTTAATCTCGCGATGGGCGATGTGGAAAAAGATCTTAATGAGATTTCCAGAGTCACGAAGCTTATTCTCCGCGATGGTAAGAAGACGATGATGATCGGCGGGGAACATCTTGTTACCTACGGAACAATCCGCGAGTATGTGAAAAAATACCCGGATCTGAATATCATCCATTTCGATGCGCATACGGATTTAAGAGAAGAATTCCTCGGAAGAAAGCTCTCCCATGCGACCGTTTTAAGAAAGTGCTTCGATATGCTTCAGGGCGGGACGCTTTATCAGTTTGGCATCCGCTCGGGCGATAAAGAAGAGTTTGAATGGGCGAAGACTCATATCCATCAGCATCTTTTCGATACTAATGGGCTTAAGGAAGCGGTGGAGGCTTTGAAGGATAAGCCGGTCTATCTGACCGTCGATCTGGATTGCCTCGATCCTTCGATTTTCCCGGGCACCGGGACTCCGGAAGCCGGAGGGCTGACCTTTAAGGAACTGGAAGATGCTTTCTTGACGATGAGAGGTTTGAATAATCTGGTGGGTGCTGATTGCGTCGAGCTTTCCCCGGATTACGATCCGTCCAGGGTCTCTGCGCAGGTGGCCTGCAAGGCCGTCAGGGAAATGGTGCTTCTGCTCCATTCTCACGAGTAATATTTAAAAGATGAATCCTCCCCGCTACCAAGCGGGGATTTTTTAAGTCAAAATCCTTTATCAAAGCTATTTAGATGCTATAATAAAAGTAGAAGAGAGGGAGGGGAAATCCTCCCTTGAAAGGAGAAATTGATATGGAGTATCAGATTGTCGGCCGTGGGATCGAAGTGACGCCCGCGATGAGGTCAGCTGCCATTAAAAAGATCTCGTATTTTGAGAAGTACTTCAACTCCGATTATCCTGTCAGATGCGTCGTGACTTTCTCCGTCGGCCATTTGGATCAGACCGTGGAAATCAATATACATTCTAAAGAGACAGATTTAAGAGCTAAGGTTCAGGCTTCCGATGCTTACGAGGCGATCGATCTGGCGATGGATAAGCTGGAGAAGCAGATGAGAAAGATGAAGACTCAGCTGATCAACGCTAAGAGCAAGAAAAATTCCTTGGCCGAAGATATGAGACTTGAGATGCTGGAAGATGATCCTAGCGAAAATGAAGATATCGATAAGATCGTTAAGAAAAAGAAGATTCTCCTGACTCCGATGGATGCTTCTGAGGCCCTGACGAGGATGGAAGCGCTAGATCACTCGTTTTTTATCTATATCGATTCGAAGACTCAGAAACGCTGCGTC
Source organism: Bacilli bacterium (assembly GCA_022652945.1). Taxonomy (GTDB): domain Bacteria; phylum Bacillota_I; class Bacilli_A; order RFN20; family CAG-288; genus Scatoplasma. Next base: position 5,220 of record JALCRV010000015.1, on the reverse strand, counting down.
CTTTATAAGAGAGAAGAAGGCGATTTCGGTCTGATCGAGTTAGACGAGTAGCTGTTATTAGTTTAGCCAAGGCGGGTTGAGCCCAACCCGCCTTTTTGATTCTTTTAAGACTATTTTTTCGATATTGTCAACTTACTGTCTTCAGGGTAAAATAAAGAGCACTTAGAAAAGGAAGAAGGAAGAATGAATAAACATCTGAAGAAGGCTTATCTCTTAATCGTCTTATCGAGTCTTCTTTCTTCGTGCGGGATTGTTTCTTCTTCCCAGTCGAATTCTTCCGCTTCCGCCTTTTCTTATATGACCTACACCTCCCAGGCTGCTTTAATTACTCCCTACCAAGGAAAGGTCCATATTTCCGATGAGAACGGGGTCAAAAAAGTCGGAACCACCTATACGGTGGATCCTTTTGATACCTCCGCGGTGATTAAATATTACGTTGCTTATCCCACAGGCAGCTCTGCCGCCAGCCGGGATACCGCTTTTGAAGAATCCTTTTCCGATGCTTTCCAACGTTATCACGCCTTATTCGATCGCCATAATAATTACTGCGACGATAATGGCTTAATCAATAACGTCAAAGTCCTTAATGATTCCTATGGCAGCGGGAAAGAAGTCATTTTGGATCAAGAACTCTTTACCGCTTTAAAAGAAGCGGTGAGTTTCTGCTCGACCGTCAAGGGAAAATTCAATATCGGGATTGGGAATCTCTCCTCGATCTGGGATAGTTATATTTCAGCTTCGATCACTTACGATGATTCCTATACCGACGAGATGAAACAGTGCTTTATAGATAGTGAAAATCAGCGGAGGGTGATCTTTATCGATCCGCCGAAGACCTGGATTGCCCACGGGGTGAAGACGACTCCGACTCCTGAGGAGTTGGTTTCTTCTTTGACTTTCAATGAAACGACCCGCGGCGTTTCTTTTTTGCCGATCAAGAGAATCGATGACTATCTGGCCACCGATGAAGCGAAAAATATCGTGTCCGCCGCTAAGTCTTTCGGAATCGATTTAGGAAAGCCTTCTTTGACTTTAGGTGGTTTTGGCAAGGGCGAGGCGACCGAGCTTTTCGCTGATAAGTATCCTGAAAAGTCCTTTTTAATCAATTCCGGAGCTTCTTCGGTAAAGTGCAATTCGGGTAAACCCGATGGGACGGGCTGGAATCTGACGATCGCTAATCCTTATTATTACGAAGCCAGCCGCGAAGGGTTTTATGCCGATTTGAATCTGAATTCCTCCGATTTGGTTTTGCAAGCTGATGGGACCTTTAATATGTCCACTTCGGGCTATTATAACCAGTATTATTACGTGAAGCAGAGCGATGGCAGTTACCTTTTAAGATGCCATATTATCGATGCTTCTTCTTCCACCCCCGGCTATTCGCATTCCTATTTTGCTGCGACTTCGGTTTTGATGAATGATTCCGGTCTGGCGGATATGATTACGACCTCTTTGATGAATACGGATTCGGTCGAGGAAGCGGAAAGCTTATTAAAGACGATCTCTGAGGCTTATCCGGGGCAGAATATCAATTCTTTCTATCTGGTTAACGATCCTTCTTCAAGCGGAAAAAAGACAACCTGCTACGCAGAGGAAGCGATCTTCGATGAGTTCAAGTTTGCTAAGGATCTTTACCCGACTTCCTATACTTTTGATTCGATTACGACCATGAGTAAGATCTCTTAAACTTACTTAAGTGATTCTTATAGGATTGAAAGATGATTAAATTATTAGCGACCGATTGCGATGGAACCTTATTCCAGCCGAAAAGAAGAATAAGGATGATGACAAGAGCCAACAAACGTTTGCTCGAAGATTTTGCTTCCGCCGGCGGTAAAGTCGTCCTTGTGACCGGACGTTCGAAAAGAGCGGCGGATAAGGTCAATACCCATCTGAAGAGCGATGTGGCGTTATTAGGTTGCAACGGAGCTTACGTCTATGAAGGCGGGAAGATGGTTGAATCCCATCCGATCGATCGGAAGGATCTGATGGAATTATATATTTCCACTCGTTCTGCTTACGGGATTATCGGCTGGCTTTTATTCGATGATACCGATCGGATCAAGATCGCTCCGACCAACATGGGAAAGATCGTTTCCTTGTTGGCGGTTATGCTTAACTTGCTAAATTTTAATTACGGGGAGAAATACATTCCTTCCGAGACAGCTTTTATCGACTCGATCGCTAACCGTCCGGTCTATAAGGTAATGCCGGTTTTCGGCTTATCCGCCAAGGCGACTAAAAGAAGCCACGAAGCCTTATTATCGATCGCTGATAAATTCAAGGGAAAGATTACGATAAATGAAGCTCACCAATGTCTGGAAATCACAGCTCCCGGGATCAATAAAGCCCGGACTTTAAAAGAATATATCGCCTTAGAAGGCATTGAAATCGATGAGGTAGCGGTCGCCGGGGATTCTTTTAACGACGCTACGATGTTTGAAAATTTTCCTTTTTCTTTTTGGATGGATAGCGGAGATAAGGAAGTCAAAGATAAGGCGAAGTATGTCATTCATTCTGTTTCGGATATCAGGCCGTTCATCCTTAGCAAGGATGGTAAGCTTCTCGATGGGAAAAACTAGGTGTAGATTAGTTGAAAACGTTGAGTTATAATACTTAAGATATTATTCATGGAGGAATAAATTTAAGATGAACGAACAAACCCGCTATGTTATGGCTATCTATGAGCTTAGCGCCATCATCAGGGATACGATGGAATACCTTCTGCCCCCGGGTGAAAAAGGCTATAGCGTAGATGTTTATAAACAGAGAAAGGAAATGATCACTCACCTTGTCGCAGAGAATTCTCCTTTCGCTCTGTTCTGCCTTAACAATAAGGCTATGGTCAAGAATCCGGATGGAACCGATGGCGATGTTTCGATCGGCGACCGTATCTCCGGCCAAGTCCGCGATTTCGTCAACGATGTCTACGGCGCAGAATCCACGATTGTCAAAATCGATCACGATAAGGTCGTGGTTGAGACTAGTTTGCTCCTGCAGCTGATGGATTATATCGTCGGCTTACACGAGACCCTTTCCGATATCTGCATCGGCTTCCGTAATTCCTTCGAGAAAGAGGGGACTCTGGAAGGCGATTTCGATCAGCTGATGACCGTCGATGATCCTTTCTATCGCTCGGTCGCTTTCCGTGCCTGCGGAACTGTCTTTGTCATGAAGTTCGCCGAATTCAATAACGCTGTCCGTTCTTATATCGCTGCTGAAAGAGAAAAGAACGGCATCGATCCTTCCACCAAGCCTGGTTTCGATCCGAAAGTCGATCCGTCCTGCGCTTTCATTTCTAACGAAATGAGCAGAGTTATCGGCTTCTTCAATTTCCTCCGTCAGCACAATAAGTCCAAGGATGTCATCTTCCTGGATTCGGTCGATAGAATGGCTGAAGATTTCCATTATTTCGATGGTTCCAAGAAACTCGCTGAAGGCATGAAGATGCAGGATGCGATGAAGTCCTTCGAATTGATTTTCGCTCCGGTGATCCCGGGCTACCGTGATGCTTGGCTTAAGGTCTTTAACAAGATCTTTACCGAACTCGCCGAATACGAAAAGAAGCTGATGGAAAAACAACAGGCTTCCACCACTGAGACTGCGGCCGCTGCCGCTCCGGAGGCTAAGCCTGTCGAAGAGAAGAAAGACGCTGATAATAAGTAATTGTAGAGGTTAAAATGGCAAGTTTAGCTGAAAGACAAAAGAAAGATCGCATCAAAGAGACCGTAGCCTATTCCTTTTGCGGCCTTATTTGGCTCGGTGGTCTGGTCCTTTGCGTTTTAGGCGTTATCGCCTTTAACGGCCCGGGCAAGATCACTTATAACGACCTTTATAATGCGCAGAAGGCTTTCTCCAAGACCATGGGATGGTCCAAGATGGCTGATTTCCGCATTATGGGAGCTGTCATCTGTCTGATCGCTATGTGTTTCTTCCTCGCTTTCATCAACCATTTTGCTAACCGGTATGAAAAAGATGCCGCGCGGCGTTCGGTGCAGGAAGCTAGGTTACATCAGTTGCTTGAAGAAGATCGTGTGAAGGAAGAAAAGGCTATCGCGGAAGCGAAAGCCAATCAGGTGGCTTTACCTAAAGAAGTCCCTTCTTCCGCTCCGGTCCCGCCGAAGGCTGAGGCTGATAAAGGTCCTCTCCCTCCCGCAGAGAAGAAAGCTGAATAACTGAAAATGCCCCTTGATTGGGGCATTTTTTATAAGTCTTTAATTAGAAGCAAAGCGGCGGAGAGATAATTATCAAGATCCGTGGGTTTTCTCATCGGCGGCAGATGGACGAATAAGGCGCTTCCGGCGAGCGCTTCGAGGGATTTATAATAGACGTAGTTACATAAATAACGTCCCGGGTCCGCGCTTAAGGAAGCCTGAAAGCCTTCTTTATTTAACATATTTACTAGATAATCTGGATTATAAGAGGTCCGTAAGGTTTCTTTGCCTCCTTCGACGATAAAAGAGGAAGAAGGAATAAACTGGCGGTTATCTTTGGTCTTTTGATTGATTTCGTTATAAGCGAATTCTTCGATGGTCATCTGTTCTCGAGAGGCGGCTAGACCGAAACTCAGGATTTTCCTGATACCTAATTTACTTAGATAGTCCTGATTTATCTTTTCATCAGCTTCCTGGTAACTGACATCGAGAAGCAGACAGTTGTAGCCGAGCTTTTCTAATTTTTCAATAAGAAGCTCAGAAGGATTTATTTCGTTAGAAAGAAACGGTTTAAATCCGGTGATTAAAAGGGATTCTTTCATCTTCAGCCCTCCTTTAGGTGATATTCTATCTTAATTTCAAGAGGAATTAAACTAAGCGGTTTTTTTAAGAAAGGGAAGGGAAAAGAGAAAGCAGACAGAACGTAAACATATTTATTTTAAAATACAAAAAAAGCTCGCCGAAGCGAGCTATTTTGGCAGATGGCGGAGGAAAAGAGATTTGAACTCTTGCGGGTATTACCCCCTACGAGCTTTCCAAGCCCGCCCCTTCAGCCTCTTGGGTATTCCTCCAAACCGCTTTTCTATTATATGATATGCCTTATTAAAAATCTAGTTTTTTCAAACGGGTTGATGTTAATTTGCTCCTTAGAATGAAATACGTTAGATGACAAATAGAATGAAACATTCGATCTTTCATATATAATCAAATAATCTCCGCCACTCAAGAAAGGAAAAATCATATGAAAAGTGGCAATAAGCCTAAGACAAGGCTCGATATATATGAC
>JALCRV010000014.1 GCA_022652945.1 Bacilli bacterium | reverse complement strand
TTCCCGGGCACCCATAATATAGCATAAACGTGATGGCGGATGTGAAAGTTACTTGCCTGAAAAGCGGAAATAGCCCTCAAGACGGGTTCATCGTTTTAAAACGGATGCTTAGTATGGCAATTATCGAAAATAAAAGGCGAGACTTATTCCCGCCGTTGGTGGACATACTTTCGTAAGTCCACTTACATCTTAATGTAATGGCGCATTTATCAAGGCTGATTATCAATCTACTCGAATCAAACCATTCTCAAAATCACAACTTATTCTAGGAAAAATTCAATATTAATGGTGGGGCAAAGGAGACTCGAACTCCTATGTGTTACCATCAGATCCTAAGTCTCTAAGTCTTTTTCGAACGGCTTGGAAGGATGGGGAACCTCTTACCGGAAAGTGCCGAAATTGGCTCGTTTCTCTGCTTTGTCCGCATGAACCTGTGGGAACGCCTCGTACGGGGATGGAATCCCCTTTTCCGGTGTTTTGCGGACCGAATGCGGACGAAATGCGGACAAGTCCGCTTCCCAAGAACGAAGCCTTTTGAATGCCTCGGAACGGCCTACCTGATGGGCGGAATCCAACCTTTGGGAACAGCCTCCTGTTCCTTGGCTCCAAATATAGGTCCAAGGAAGAGTAAAAGCAAGGCAAAAATAAAGATAAATATCGATGCCGTCTATGCTTTTTACGCTTGTCCGCACTTTGCCCCGTCCGCAGCAATCACAGTCTTGCCCTTTCAAACTAAAGAAAACGAGCAACCAACTGCGCAAACACGTTGGACTTTTAGAATAAAGCTTTTTCAAAAGAATCAGTAAAAAAGAAAAGCCACCCGTCATCAGAGCAGCCTTCGTTCATTTCATCTCGCTTTGGCTGGGCTTCCCGTCCAGCGCGTTCTCGATTGCTTTCAAAGCCCAGGCTTTCTCGCTGCCGCTCCAGGCGGCATTCATCTGCTCGGAAAAGAAATAGCGGAGGATACAAGAGAGACGCCGCGCAAAAATCCGAACTTTTCACAACGTTTTTCTAAATAAGAGGCAAGTTAAGTCGGTCCGATGGCCGCTGATGACCAGCACGACATCTTTTTGCCCCGCCCTCTCAAAGCCCCGGTGCTCATAGAATTGATAGGTGCAGCCGGTGTCGGTGAAGAGATAGATCTCCTTCCCTTTTTCCCTCTTCGCCAATTCCCCAAGCAATTCGGTGCCGATGCCCTTCATGCCCAGATCCTTGTTCGCGGCCAAAAAGCAGATTTCGCCGTCGGGGTCGTTGCTTCTTTCGTAGGACTCAAGCATTTCTCTGTTGGCGTCGTCGTAAGGCTCCACGCCCCCTTTGACGAAAGCGTGCTGGACGAAATCGATGAATCGCACGTAGAGCCGCTTGAGGGGGCTCAGTTTGAATTTCCTCTCGCCCTTCATGTCGGCCAAGAGCAGGCCCGCGAGCTCCTCGCCGCGATAGCAGGCGATGACCTGCGAGGCTTTTGACAGCTCGAGATACAAGAAATACTTCCCGTACATCTTTAGGGGCAAGCGGCCTTTCAAATACCATCGGAAGTTCATCCCCCTGATGGCGAGCTCGATGACTTTCTTGTAGTCTCTCTTCCTCAGATCGGAAAACGTCAGTTCATTCATGGGACTTTGCCTTCTTTACGTTTTGCTTTATCTTGTTTACCCCGATGCTGATTAGCAGGCACGCCGCCATGATGAGGACGCCGATTCCCGCCCCGGCCCACGTTGGGAAGGTGCCGACGTCAAAGATCTCGAGTACCGCGATGAAATAGCAGATGACCAGCCATTGGACGATGTAGATCAAGTTCACGTTGGCCGACAAATACTCAACCCCGTCCTTCGCCTTCCCTCTGACGACCAGCGAGAGCCAATAGTACAGAGGCAGCAGCGTGAAGACGAGGCTTAGGCACCACATCAGGGTGACTAGGTCCTGCATGTAATACTTCGTCGTCATGAACAATCCGGCAATGTCGATGTTGAGGGCGGCGCACCCGGAAGAAACCAGGAACAGAGACGAAGCGCCGAGCGCGAAGATGCAGGCGTAGAACCTGTTCTTGTCGCTCACGTGCCTCAATAGCGACCCCAGGCACATGCCGATCGCGGGGTAGATGAACCAGGCGAAGAACGGGAAGCAGGTCTCGCTGTTCGCGTAGAACAGCAGCCCCAACGGGTATTGCGCGTATTCGGAGAGCCCGCCGAACGCGCCCAGGCACAGATTGCTGATTCCGCTGAAGGCGATGGCGATCAGCAGGACCGCCCAATTCTTCAGCTTCAGCCTCTCGCACAAAGCCACGAACAGGAAGGAGAGCCCGGCGAAATGGAGGATGTCGACGGCCATGAGGGACGCATAGAGCGAGACGCCTTGGTAGTCGTTTTCGACGTTCAGTGCGTTTCCCAGGATCAAGAGCAGGGTCTCTCTGAAGAAGTTCAGCAGATAGGCGGCGATCAGGAGTTTGGCCCCTCTTAGGAGGAAATCCCTGGGCGAACGATGCCTGGTAAACACGATCCCGAGCCCCATCGACATCATGAAAACGCAAGCCGAAGGCGCGCACCCGAAGAACTCGATCGCGCAATACAAAGCCCCCTCTCCTGCCGTGATCTGGTCCACGGTGTGGACGAGAATCATGAAGACAATCGCGAAAGCCTTGGCGACGTCGTACTCGAACTGGCGCTTCGCATTGACCTCTTCATTCGAAAACACGGGGAGGCTTAAGCTATTTTTCATATTGCTCTTCGGTTTCTTTTACCATGTTGGCGGAAAGCTCTTCGGCGATGGCGGTAAATTCTTCCAGCCTGCCGGGCGCGATGGAACCCAGGGTGCTGTTCTCTATCCTCGATGTTTCTTTCGATGCCTTTTCGATCAGGGCTTTGCCTTCTTCGGTCGCGGAGATCTTCTTTTCCTTGTTGTTTCGGCCGTTTCCCAATGTGAGAAGCCCTCTCTTGACCAAATCCAAAATGATGCTGTGGACGGTCGATTTTGAAAGGTACAGGGCATCGCAGACGTCCTTCTGCGTCAGATACTCCGACCTGTCCATCATGATGAGGAGCATCAGCCCGTTGTAGGACATTCCGTTTGCTTTGGCGATTCTCAAATAGCAGTTCTCCACATCAGCCAAATAGCCGTTCAGTCTGTCCATCATCCTCGACATCTCAGAGTTGTCCATCTTTCCCTCGCGTCCTTTCAATTCGGATAAATTATAGTGCGATTTCGCACCATTGTCAATTGATTTCGGTTCCCGCCGATAGGGGATGCAGGGCAAAGAAGACAGCTGCTCGAGGATAAAGCTGAGACAGTCTTGGCTTGATGGAACGGTTCCCTTCTTTCCCGAAAAGTATGCGCAATCCCGCCCCGCATCCGGACAAAAAAGGCCGCCCGTCGTTGAGCGGCCTTCGTTCATTTCATCTCTCCTTGGTTGGGCTTCCCATCCAACGCGCCAGAGATCTTGGCGAGCGTCTTGACGTTCTGGGTATCGTCGAAGTGGGCGTAGATCCCTTCGGTCGTGGTGATTTCGGAATGGCCTAGCCACTTCTGGATGTCCTCCATCGGCACCCCCTCGTGCCTAAGCAGGGTCGCGCAGGAATGACGGAGGTCGTGGAGGCGAATCTTCGTTCAAATTATGTATTTTTTGCTGTTTTCATCACTTTCTAATTGTGTATTTCTTGCATTGAAGTCGACTATAATCGATGGATTTATGCGCTTTTTGTCGACTATTTTCGGCAGCATTAAGCAAGCACAAATATCTTTGCCGATAATCCGAAGAGGCGGCGGAACAAATCGCAATTTATCAAGCTACTGGCGTATTTTCAAGAATTTCCCAATAACCAGCTTTGTCGCTTCCGATTCGAACGATTCTACCTGCGGCTTTCAAATGGTTGATTGATCTTTGGATAGTCCGTAAGTTTTTTTTCAGGACCTTGGATATTTCCTCTCGTGTATATTCAGGATGCTCTCGAAGTACCTTCACCACCAGCAAATCTGTTTTAGACAATTTTACAGTGACATTTTGGGTGACATTTTTGCGATGAAAAACAAAACGGAATCCCATGTTTCCATCGACATAGTCTGTTTTTATTCCATTCACTTGGCAAAGGCGAAGTGCTTTTCTAATCCCCGTGCCTTGAATCTCGACATCCTTACACCTGTACAAGACATTCAGAATTTTCCTATTTCGAGGTATGGATGGTAATTGCTCTTCCAAAAAATCCTCGGGTTTTAAATTGTTTGGAAATTCACCGGGGTTATAGATTTCTACAACAGAAGGCGTGATGTCAATTTCATGCTCCGTATCGCCGCGATAATTGGCGTGTGCAAACGCATTGACGACGATTTCGCGAAGGGCCTCAACGGGAATTTCTGGGTTTTCCTCTCGAGCAGCACTTTTCCCTGAATAGGACACGGACCAGTTGATGTGAGCCTTCACGTAGCCCATTCCAGTATCAATGAGGTTATAGATATTGTCCTCAACTCGATTGATGTCAATAAAATTGATTCTTTCATCGGTAGCATATACGGCCATTTTTAGGACAACGGGGCTACTTTTAGAGAAAAGGTAGAAACCAGCGTTATTTAGAAACCCATTTTCAGCCAAACCGAGCAATTGAAGAAGTTTAGATGGATCATACGAATCCATTGGCTCCAAGCGGCCACTGGAAATGGACTGCTCATAAAATTTCTGCAAAGCATTCAAATCAACGTCGTCAGTCGGATGAGTGGTGAGATTATTTTCCCAAGCAGACGAATAATCCGAATTGAACATTGCTGTTTTAAGTTCGTGAGGTAGCATTTCCTCGGATCGGTCAACAACTCTTTTGAAGTATCTTCCATAAGACGAATAGGGGATTTCAGTTCCATTAAAAGTCACTTTAACAATAGGCAAACCATCCAGGATTTTTAACTCTATCGTCGGGTAAATCATTGGCTTAATTGCTGTTTTAATAAAAGTTGCAACGTGGTTTAGGGTTTCTTTCCCTATTTGCTGTCCGCAAAAGTCTCCATTAGGTTTCACGCCAAGGTACAAAACACCACCAACATGTTTATTTAGTATGGCGGAAAGATTGTCCATCGCTTCTTTTAATTCGCTGGTTGATTTCTTGAATTCTATCGTTTTAGTTTTTTGCCCGATATTAATTGTTATTGCCCTTTTCCTATTAAACGAAATGTCACTGTAAATGTCATTGTAAATAACAAGAAAAAGGCGAGAATTACTCCCGCCGTTGGTGGACCTGCTTTCATAAACCCACTCAGTGAAATGTGTTCTTCTCTGATTCTTTTCATGAGGGACAGCTTTTATTCCACAAAGAAGGATTGTCTTATGGGTTTTGGAATAATATCTTTGGCTTCATTTTTGTCAGTCATAAATAGCCCCTGCATTACTGCAAGGAGGATACGACAAACGAAAACATTTAGCTACCTCTATCGAATTTTGGATTCCTTTAATAAACGATTCTAGTTTGATTAATTGAAGTTATCATCACTGCTTTTCTTGTTAGCAAATTTACCAAAGCATTTCATAAATGCATAATAGCAATAGATTAGATATCCCAAGTATAATGGCAAAAAGATAAAGAAAAAGAAAATAGGATTGAATCGAATTGAAAAAGATCCATTTTCTCCAGCTATAAAAGTAGTTGTCCATAGAGGTAATATTGAAAACACTATCGATAATATAATTGGCACAGCGGAAAATAAATAGGAAGATATTTTCTTTTTAAACACTTTATATTTATAACAAATTAGGTTAAATCTTATACAATAATAAACAAGCCAAAAGAGCAAAAACAAATTCCAAATAAACATCCCAATAGCAAAGGGATTTTGAAAATTAAAGCCGACAAAAGTAAAAATCAATGGGATAGCACCACAGAATACATAAAAAGAAAAATAATATACCCAAAAATGTTGCCTGATTTTAAATTCAGAAATTACTTTGATATTCTCTTCGTTAACAAACTTCTTATAGTATAAATTGTCTGGATTATGCAAGTTCTCCACAATACCACTCCCATTTAAAAATATTATGAATTTTCCATCCTACTGCGAATCTGTACTGAACATCTCGAACGAGGAAAAAATCCCTTTTTCCGGTGTTTTGCGGACGGAATGCGGACAAGTCCGCTTCCCAAGAACGAAGCCTTTTGAACGCCTCGGAACGGCCTACCTGATGGGCGGAATTCCATCATTGAGAACAGCTTTCTTTTCACTATGTCTAATATAGGACGAATGGACAAAAAACCAATACAATTTGTTTAATAGTAATGTGCCAATTTGGAAATGAATCTAACCATCAATCTTTCAGACAACCAATTGGAATAATTTTTACTCCTCTATCTTCATAGGCAATTTTTCCTCCGGTTATGACCAAAAGCAAATCCGGTTCTCGAATCGTTAGGCTTTTATTTTCAGTGTTGGCTTTCTGAATCAACCCTTTTAAGGTGAGCAGATTATTGACCCCATCTTCAATTTCACGTGACCCAAGTTTAATTTCCGTCAAAGCATAACGGCCATCTTCAAGATGAAGCACCCCGTCCACTTCCAAATTAAAGCGATCGTGATAATGCTCGAAAGACCCACCCATTGCCGAAGAATAAACCAGCATGTCGCGAAAAACAAGTGATTCAAAAATATGTCCGAAGAGATCGAAATCGTGAAGAAAATAATCTGGCGAAAGGCCCAAAGCAGCAATGGCGATGGAAGAGTCGACAAACAAATGCTTTTTAGGAGCCCGCAAAGATTTTTCACTTCGAATCTGCGGACACCAGGCATCGACATCTTTTATAACAAAAAGTTCTTTTAGTTTCTCGACATAGTCATCGAAAGTCGGCTCCGAGAGAGAATAATAACTCGCAGCATCCTGATAGAGAATGTTCTTCTTACAGAGAGTTCCGATGTTTCGGGCATATGATTTCAAAATCGCCTTTGTAATCTCAGGGTTTCGTTCGACACCATCAATTGATGAAATATCTTTATTGTATATCTGCTTATAGGCATCCTTAGCAATCAATAGTTTGGCTGAGGGATTGGAGATTGAAAGTGTCTTTGGCCAGCCACCTCTAGAGGCAGCATAGAAAAGCTCTGAAACTGTAAGTTGGCTCTCTTTGCCAGCAACGCTCTCCTCTCCAGCAAAAAGCTTTCTTAAAGAAATTGATCCGTTGCTTTCATCAGTTTCAAAAAGTGACATCGGCTGCATCTCAACTGTCGAAATACGTTGGGTGCCCGTATGGGGCGTAACCACCTTTTTTGAGGTCGACCCTGTTAGGAAATAAGCACCATGTTCATCCTCATTATCGTCGCAAGATTGACGGACGGCACCCCAAATCTTCGGTGCATCCTGCCATTCATCGAAAAGAATAGGTTTTGGGAAAGCAAAGAAGGCGGACGGCTCGCTGGATGCCAATTTGAGATAGGAGTCACGTCGATCTTCATCCTGAAAAGCAATGACAGAACGACATCTCTCTTTCGCCGTTCTCGTTTTTCCGCATCCTTTAGGGCCGACGAGTTGGATTGCACCGAAGCCCTGTGTTCTCAGATCCAAATCTTGGTCAATAATCCTCTTTTTGTAATCCATTGGTTACTCCTTGATATTATTATAACTGCCATTTGGCTATTTATCAATGATTAGCTTTGCTTTTTCTTCGCATTTTGCTTTTGTTTTTCTTCGCACTATGTTTTATATTTTCTTCGTTATTTCTTAAAGAAAAATGAAAAATCCAAGTAAAAGAAAAAAAGGTAGACAACTTTCTTCATAAATCTCATTCTAATATTTCAAAAGAGTCCGCCTTAAAGCATAAGGTACTCCCTAACTCAGCACGCACTCGGGCACATCAATCTCCCAAACTTAAAAAGACCCGGCTTTCACCGAGCCTAATATTTTAATGGTGGGGCTAAGGAGACTCGAACTCCTATGTGTTACCATCAGATCCTAAGTCTGACGCGTCTACCAGTTCCGCCATAGCCCCGCAAGGAAGATAATAACAATTTAAGGCCTCTTTTTCAATCGGGAGAATATAATAAGGACAACATGTTCCCTGTTCGAATGATCATAAGCGATGATTCATATTTTCATCTTTGGTTTCCTCTGATGGGATTACAAGTCTAGTAAAAAGATTAAGACAAAAGTTTCTTAAAGATTACTTCAATAAAATAAAGAGCACCTTTCTCATTAAAAGGTGCTCTGATTGCTGATGGGTTTTACTCTTTTCTCTACCCTGCCGTCGTGCCAGTAATAAGACCGCTAGCATTAGTGGCATAATAACCGCTGCAACCGGTCGGCTTATTGCCGCTATTCGAGGAGCAATAATAAGGTCTGGCATTATACCAAAGCGTGTTGAAGGCCGCCGAGTTCATATACGAAGTGACTTGGCCGTAAGAGCGGTTGATATAAATCGTGACTTTGGTATTATTGCCAATGATCTTTTGGCCTAAGGAAGCGATGCCGCTGCCGAAATAGAAATTCAGAATGTTGGTGCAATTATTGAAGGCATATTCAGCGATGGTCGTAACTGAATCAGGCAAAGAGAAGCAAACCGCTCCCGAGCTCAGCTTTGAAGTCCCGGAATTAGTTAAGGCATAACAGCCACCGAAGGCATAAGTGCCAATCGTTGTCATATAAGAAGACCCCGTATTGAAAATGAAGGTGGTCATCTTGTTGCAACCTTGGAAAGCATTACTAGGAATTCCTCCTAACTGAGAACCTCCAGCCGTGGAGCCGATGTTAACAGTAATAAAGGCGCTGCAGCCGTTGAAACATTTAGTCCCGATCGAAGTCACCGAATTAGGGAGAGTGAAAACAGTACCAGAACCCGTATTATTAGCGAGGACTGAGCAGCCTTGGAAAGCCTGGGCGCCAATAGAAGTAATAGAAGTCGAGTTAAAGCGGAACGTCGTCATCTTTTTATCAGTGTAGAAGCAGCTATCCGGAATCGAAGTCAGTCCGCTGCTATACTGGACATCTAGCAAAGACTGGCAATTATAGAAAGCTGAGGCACCGATGGAAGTCACAGAATTAGGAATAACAAGCTTACTGCTGTTAAGAGTAGTCTCGACTAAGCTAGTGCAGTTTTGGAAAGCGGAAGAATCGATTGTCGTTAAAGAAGTCGGGAAAGCAAAGAGAGTCAGATTGCTGCAATTATTAAATGCACTGCTTCCGATCGATACCAGACTTGTGAAGTCAGTTAAACTAGTTAACCCACGGCAAGCATTAAAGGCCTCAGTCCCGATTGTCTCCACATTGCTGACACTATTAAGAGTCGCTAAGACAGTGCAGTTCTTAAAAGCGTAGTTGCCGATTGAACTTACATTGCTGATGCTGTTTACCGTTGTCATTTTACTGTCATTTTCAAAAGCGGAGGTGTTGATAGCAGTTAGATTGCTCGAGCCGGTGAAAGTCACTAAAGACGTGCAGCCTTTAAACACATTGTCATTGACCGCAGTGACGTTAGGGGCATAGGTTACGCTTGTTAGCCCGCTGCATCCATTGAAAGCGGTGGTTCCAATGGAAGTAGCGCCGGTTAAGGATGTGCAGTTAGATAAATCTAGGCTCGCCAAAGTCGAGCAGCCCGAGAAAGCCTCGGAGCCGATCGTAGCTAAACTGGTGCAGGCGGAGAAGTCTACAGCCGCTAATTTAGTATCGTTATAGAAAGCCCTATAGCCTATATATGTTAAAGAGGCCGAAAAGGCCGGAATCGTCGCCAGGCTCGGGCAACCTAAGAATGCCTCCTGATCGATGTATTTAATGTTAGTCCAATTGACAGTTTCCAGTAAATCACAGCCCCAGAAAACCGTTCGGCCCAGATAGTTAATGGAGGAAGGAATGGTCACGGTCTGCAACCGGTAGCAACGGTCGAACTGATAGCCGGAAAGTTTATAGTAATTATCAGTGTCGGTGGTTTCATTATCGATTCTAGCGTTAGTCGGGAACGTTAACGAAGGCAGATAAGCACAGCAACGGAAAGCGTAGTCTTTTAAGACGACCGTGCTCCCCGGTTTATCAGGCAGTTCAAGGGTGGTCAGAGCGGTCTGGTAAGCAAAAGCACCAATTCCAATCGAATTACAATTAGAAGTGGTCTTATCAGCGAAAGTAATCGAAGTCAAAGTCGGAGTCATAATCGCGTTGCAATTAGCCCCGTTTGTCGTCGGACCACCCGGATCAAGGGTGAACATATGGAAGGCATAATCAGAAATCGTCGTCACCGAAGAAGGAATGATAATTGCACTTAAGCGACAAGTCAAAACACAGTAGGAGTTAATTACCAGGGTACCGCTTTTTATAGTATAGGTCCCTTCCGCTGTACTGCCGCTATTATGCCCGGTAGCGGAACCGGTGATGATGCATAAATTAAATGAAGTACCATCAGAGGTGGTGTATAAAGCACCGATTGTTGAATCATTGTCACAATAGAAGGTAGCATTGCTGGCCTGGCCAGAAGCCGTATTGATATTTAGATCATTCAAGGAGAGACAACCGAAGAAACAATTCCCTATATCAGTCGAAGTCCCCAAGGTGGTGATTGCCGCATCGATAGTCAATGCGGTAAGACCTGAGAAAGTAAACGCATATTGAGCAATCGTCGTTAAAGTAACCGGACAAGTAGTTAAAGAGCCGGAAATGCCGAAGGTGGCAAAGTTGGTGGCGTAGCAGAAAGCATATTCTTGAATCGTTGTCACGGTATTAGTTACGACTAAGCCTGTAATATTCGTCACTCGGTAAAATGACTTAGCACCGATGATGGTGATATTGTGCCCTAATCCGCTGACATCCGATGTGATTGAACCCGCATACGAAAGACCCTTTGTCAAAGTCCAAGCATTGGCATTGGTGGTGTAATACATCTGGACCCCTTCATTAGGCGTGTCGAGATTACCGTCATAAGTATAAATATAATAAGCACCCCAGGTAGTGACATCGGTAATGCCTTTCATCCCGTAGATGCCATAGTAGACGGGAGCATAAGTAAATTTATTGGATTTTGAATGTTGCTTATCATCACTTCCGGAATAAATCACTTGATCACCTAGCGAAAACTTACTCGATAAATTGGTGCCGCTGGCTCCACAGTAAACGACACAGTGGAGATTGCCAGTGATGACGGAAGAGTCAACTCTGGAAGCAGAAGAACCAACCGTGCCAGCGATATAAAGCCAATCCATGCTCGTGCAGTTAGCAAAAGCCGAGTTACCGACTTGATAAATCCCATTACCTAAATAAGCCCATTTCAGATAGGAGCAGTAATTAAAGACATTAGTGAGCAGGTTATTATGCGTGTATCCCGCCGTCGTAGTCGAAGATTTAGATAACTCTCCCATCACCAAAGTGCCAAGGTTCAAAGAATCGAAGAAAGCATATTCTCCGATAATGTAGTTGTCACTGCTCGTCCCTGCCATCGTCTTTGGTAACAAAAGATCACATTTTCCATAGTAAGCCGCATCCAGGCTTTCGCCCATCTTATAGAAGGCATAAGCCCCGATTCTCATCAGGAATGACGAGCGGTTTTTGAACATGTTGAAAGAAAGTGTTCGTAAGTAAGGCAGACCGGAACTGTAAATGGAATTCACGTATCCGGCAAAAGCCCCAACTCCGATGGTCTGGACAGTATGAGGGATTACTAAGCTAGTCAAAGCTTGACAAGAATTAGCGAAAGCATAATCGGAAATTGTCACTAAACCAGTTAAAGCAAAATCATTATCGCTGCCAGCCGTGGCCCCAACCGCGTAGGTTCCGACAGGAATATTAGTTAAAGTCCCATCGATATAGGAGGCTAAAAAGCTCGTGAAGACATCGTTAGTTGAGTCGTAAGTTTCACTTAGAGTCAAAGAGGAAATAGCGGTCGAACCGTTAAAGGCGTAGGAGTCGATTTTTTCCATGGTCGAAGGCAGAGTCAAGGAAGTGAGCTCCGTCGTGTTGAAGGCATTCGAAGCGATTTCGGTCACGACTCCCACAGGGTTACCATCAGCATCATTAAGCCAGGAAAGCGAATCACCGGCATCGATATCCCAGCTATCCGGCACAACTAAACTAGCTGAACCCGTGCCGATATACTGAATAATCGTGATTCTGAATAAAGTCTTCGTGACGCTCCCCACGGTAATCGAATACGGGGTAAGCGAATAAATAAAGTTCGAATCAGGCGAAATGGAAATATCATCCTTGTTGACGATGATTTTGATCGCATGTTGAGCATTCGCGTAATTCCAATCACCTTCGACGCAGGTCCCGCCGGTCATTTGAGTAGAAGTGTAATCGGTCATTTCATCATTTGCATCAGTAGCGTGGCTGCCTTGATTAGGCCAACCGGATTGATAGCGGTAAGGAGAGCCGATGTAGGCAGTTGCCGATTCGCATCTTCTAAAGGCTTCGATTCCAATCGTGGTGCAGGTCGAAGGAATGCCGACCAATTTCAAGGAAGTATCATTATAAAAAGCGTAAGCTCCGATGGAAGTGACACCGGTTCTCAACATCGCCTGCGGCAATTTGACGCAGTTAGCAAACGCCGCTTCCCCGATGGTAAAGCCAGCGGTATGCTTATTTAAAGATAAAGAAGTATTCCACGCGATACACCCGTTAAAGGCATTATCCCCAATCGAGGCCAGATTATTCGCAGTCTTATCGACGACTAAACTCGTCATCGACTGGCAGTTCATAAAGGAAGCCGAATGGATAGCGGTAATTTGTGAAGGAATCGTGAAACGCCCTTGGACTGTAGAATTGAACTTAACTAAATTCGGGCAGGAAGCGAAACATTGAGCATCCATCAAAGTGATATTAGCCGCCCCCGACTGCCCGTTATAGGTCTGGAAAGTCACCGAGGTCAAATTGGGGCAATTAGCAAACCCCGAATAATCGATAGCGGTAACCGTATAAGTCTTCGTCCCATCGGAATAAGAATAAGGAATGACAATCGAAGTATCATCCGAGGCAGTCTTCGAGACCGCCGCTTGTAAAGTCGTATCGTTAACACGGTAAACTAAATCGCTGGTATAGTCAGTCCCTTCCGTCCCGAAACTATTAGCTTTTTTGACTTCTCTCCCCTCGAATAATCTCTGGTACTGATCATCGATTGAAACAGAAGGAGCGGTCTTTTTATCACTCGGACGCAAAGCGAAAATAATCCCGCCGATTAAAGCGCAGGCTAAAGAGGATAAAGCGATGATACCGATTGTCTTCTTCGTTTTCTTTTCCATAACCCCTCCTTTAACCAACCCAGTTAGCTGACTTTATATAAGTCTTGTTGTAACTAGTGCCGTTGACGTACACGTTATCGTTAGTCTTGATATCCTTAGAATAGTTATAGACCAAATATGAATAAGCAGTCGAAGACGTCGTAAAGCTTAAGGACAAAGTCTGAGCGTTTATCGAAGCGGTAAGCGTGTTAGGTAAAGCATCGAATGAGGCTTGGAAGTCGACATAAGCCCTGTTCAACGCGGAAGTAACCGGATCATCAAGCAGAAAATCCACGTTAGAAATGACGTCGTTATCGGAGAAGATCTGTTTCTTGCCACCTAAGTTACCTAAACCGTTCTGGCCTTGGACTGCCATATAATAAATCTTCTCATTGCCATCGGGAGAACCGATATAGTAATTCCCTTGCGGAAGGAAGAAAGTATGGGCGTAAAGACGATTCTCAGAGCTGTGATTAGTAAGCTTGGAGGCTAAAGCCGAAGTGACATTATGAGAAGAATTATCATAAGTGAAGTAATAAGGCATCTTCGCTTGGCTAGAATCATCGGTGGTATTAGCCGGGATATACATCGCATAAGACGGATATAAGCCGGTGGAATTCTTCGGACCGGTTCCAGAATCCGTGAAGGTTGTGATGGCCTTATCGTAAATACAGACATGGCTTTCCTCAGCGGAATCGGAAGAAGCAATCAAAGTAATATTAGCCCCAAATTCATTCTTAACGGAAAATTCAATAGTCTTGGTGGGAACGGTCACTGTCTGCGTATTGCCTTCGCTATCGGTATCGCTGACAGTCATCGCATTGATGACGCCACCCTGCTGCTGGCTTAAGCCCAAATAAGAGGAAAAAGAGGTGGTATTCAAGAAGGAAGAGCCGTTCTTTTCTTTAATCATCAAGCCGAAATCCGATGAGCTTTTATCGATTGTTTCCCCGTTCTTATCACGAAGCTTATAAGTAAAATAGTCCCTTAAGAACCCATTAGCGGTGTTGTAGAAGTAATTATCTGAACTGCCGGAGTTAGCGGAAGAAAGATCTTCCAAATTAAGTTTAAGCAGATAATTGAAATTCTTCTCGAATTTTGAAGATGAAAGCAGCCCGGAAGAAGCATGGGTCAGGCTGTCTCCATTGGAAAGGAAAATCGAAGAGAAGGAGGAAGTCGGAAGAAAAGTCCCTTGGTTAATACGGAAATCCTTATCCAAGGTATCAGGTTTCCAACTGGTCACATCCCCGCCTAAGGAATTGTAATACTGTTGCGGCGTTAAAGAAGAATTAAGGGTAGCATTGAATTCCGCCGTCGAATAATAGACGTTAGAGTAGACATTATTAGCATCGTATTTAATCGTAAAGTCACCCATGCCGGAAGCGTAATCGCTTTCCGAATAAGCGGTGGCGGAAGTGTTCAGTTTAAAGATACCAAGGCCTCGAGAATAATCCGCATCTTCTTTAATAATTTTCTGCCCTTGGAAATCGATAGAGTTCTTAGCGTTGGTGACAGCGACATCGGCGATTGTCGTATCGGTAACAGGAGCAATAGTTCCCGTCTGCGTCTGAGCCGCAACGGTGGTATCATCCTGGCCATTGATGGTCTGATCGGCAGTGGAGGCGACTCTCTTTCGAAGGAAGGAGTCATAATGGTTGGTGGCTTTGCGGTATTTAATGACAAATACAGTGTACGTATTGCTGCCGGTAGAAATCTGTGAGGAATCCCATTCGGTATCATCAAGATTAATAATGTCTTTATAAATATTAGTAAAGTTGATGATGCCCGTATCACCAGCATCGTCGTAATTGATCTTTGGTGAGATATTGTTATCAATATTAATACCGATTTCCCCGATTAATCCCATTTCAGTCTCGGCGGCCTGATTGACATAAGTGACCCCGCCGACGCTGGTAGTCTTATTAAGATTAAGACTTCCGCAATAAACATAATCATCGGTCATCGAGCCATCGCAGTGTCCGCAGATAAAGCCGATATTCGTATTGTGTTCATAGGTGCTCCCGGAAGCATCACGATCCCTCGTCACATTCATCGTAATGGTATGGGTAGTCCCGGAGATGACATTATCGAAAGTTACAGTCCAAGTCCCGATAATCTTCGCGTACTGGATATTATTTTTGATCATCGTGGCTGTCGCGTAAATTCTCGTCGAGACCTGACTGCCGGAAGTATTATAAAAAGCCGTTCTGGCCCCTTCAGTTCCAATAAGCCCTGCTGTATCGATAGAAATCGATTGTTTATCATCAGAAAGAACTAAAATCGTCGGGTTAGTCGATCTGATAGCGTAGGAAATATTGGCATAAGAAATAATTGAACTCATCCCCGTAGCATCCAAATTAAAAGTCCCGCTTAAATCGGTCGTGGAAACAGCCGTGGATGAAAAAGCCAGGCTAGTTCCTCCCGCCGTATAAGAAAGAAGATGAAGGTCATCGTTTTTCTCGATGCTCTTCTCGTAGAACTCTCTTTGGAAGTCACCGTAACCATTATCGTTTACTGTGAGATTGGAAAAATTGACATTCTTTACCTTGCCATTGGGGGCGATATAACCGAAGACTCCGATATCCTCGGGGTCACTAGTAACCGAAAGACCTTTAATCGTAAAGCCTTGCCCGTCGAAGACGCCAAAGAAAGGAGTAGAAGAAGACCCGATAGAAACGATGGTCTGACTGTAATCTGTAAGATCAAGATAAGCTGAAGAGGTGTCATTTATATCATCAGCGTAAAAATGGTTAGTGCCGTCGATTGCAGCCGTCTTGCCAAGTTGGAAATATTTTTGAGAATTGAAAGCGCCTAGGGCCTGAAGTCTTGATAGGTTGTAAAAATGCCTTGGCCTAGTGATGACATAAGGATCCGTTGAAGAGCCATCTCCGGAATCGAAATATTCTCTTAGACCGATGGTGCCAGGGATTTTCCCGTTATCAATCGAATTTTGGGTCTGGAAAACCATGTACGCTTGGAAAATAACTAGAGATATGGCGTTCACTCCAGCAATCAGGCCGATAATCAATCCTTTTGATAAGCGATGTTGTTTCATACTCATCAATCCTGGATGGCCTCAAGGACCAAAGAATAATCCATTCCTAAGGAAATCGTGGTATCCGCCGAAAGCGAGGTGGAATAGGAATTCAAGGTGGACTGGTTATAATCCACATTCAAGTAGAAATTACCGGTGATGGAAAAACCACCATCGCCGGTCGCTGTTGCGTTGGAGACGCTTCCTGCAACCATTGAACTATAAGAATAATCAGTCGACATTAAGGTCAATGAATTTATCGAACTATCACCATAAAAATGCCTGTAATACAAGGGAGAAGTCGTGTCGGTGATGGTCTCAGTTGAGTTATGGCATAGTCTTTCATTTTCTTTCATGCCATAAAAAGGAACATTAAGTGCACCATTGGTATCTGTGGAATTATAAACTGTTCCGTTATAGGTGACGGAAGCCAAGGAAGAATAATCGACAGAAGAGACCCAGTAATCGAGATAATCTGTGATCCGTTTGCTAGAAGAAGGCCAGTTAACTAAACGTTGGGCTTTTAAGGAAATGGTCGCATCCGTGTAAGTCTTGCAAGAATATGACAGTTTTAAAACGATGTTCGTATTCAAAACATCAACCTTTTCCCCGCGGAGGTAAAGGATGAAAGGATCATATTTATTCATTTTGACTTCCTGAGTCAAAACATCGTAGCTCGTAACCGTCCCATCTTCCTGATAGTTGTACATCGGTTCCCCTTCCGAAGAAGTTGAAGAGGAGGAAGAAGAGGAAGCGCCGTATGTCGGATAAACATACTTTAAAGCGTTAGCGGAAAAGTCAGTTAATGAAATGTTGCCAGCGGTGGCTACAATCGATTGATTGTTGGTGATATTGAAATTAAACCAAGCAAAAGTCGCGCTAGCCATAATGAAGCTAACAGCAACAAGACAGGTCAATGTGGAAAGAATAGCTTTTGCTTTACTTGCTTTCATAAAACCTTTTCAGCAACTTGGCAACTGGCTATCCCTTAAGGACCCTTTAGTTTTGCGCCGCCAAGTTGCCTTGGTTTTGCTATTAACATTTGCACAAATAATATACTTAATTAGTTCAAAGCAAGCAAAAAGCATTAAAATATTCCACCAATCTTAAAATTGAAATTTTTCCCACTTAAAAGCGAAACGTCAATCAAAGACAACGCCAACCTAATAAGGAAGAAAAAAAACTAAGCTAATTCCCGACTTAAAAGAAATACATTATCAGCTGCTGTTTTGTAAAAGCCGTAAAATTTTGAACTTTTTTCAGAAAATTAGCCGTCTTTTCATGGAAAAGCCGTTAAGATATGAAAAGGAGTGAGTGTTCAAAACTTAAAGGCAATGTAGCTATTTTCTTCTCATTCACTTAATTTTAAATAAAAATAATAATTAGTTTAATAAGACATAAGGGAAATTTTGGAGACAAGTCAGTTTATTATAATCTTGTCGCCATTTTTCAGGCCTTTTTCGGCTTGATTTTTTCTCATAAGAGCTAACCAAAAGTGAAGCTTACATCAAGTTCTTTTCATTAAAACAAATATGTTCATATTAGCGCTTAAATTTTTAAACAAATACTAATAATTAAAAATGCACAGGTATATTCTTACCAGGATTAATAATCTGATCAATCTTCGTTACAGCTACCACCGCTTCTCCCATCCCGCAAGTAATATTCTTGACTTTGCCTGGATAGTTAATCGTATTGCCTACAGCGAAGACATTCTCTAAAGAGGTCATAAAGAAATCGTAAGTGACAATGTTCATCCCGTTTTTCTCAAGCGGAAAATCATTTTGAGCCGGAACCATACCGAAGTTGACAAAAAGCAAATCCGCTTCCAAGATCTTCTTCTCCTGGGTTTCATTGTTAGTTATTTCAACACCTGTCAGACGGTCGTCTTTCCCAATCAAAGCAGTAGTATTATACGGAACATAAA
Organism: Bacilli bacterium; assembly: GCA_022652945.1. Taxonomy (GTDB): domain Bacteria; phylum Bacillota_I; class Bacilli_A; order RFN20; family CAG-288; genus Scatoplasma. Next base: position 31,343 of record JALCRV010000014.1, on the reverse strand, counting down.
TCTTGGCACGGCTAGCTTTTAGTTTCTCGACTGAGGAGGACTGAGCGCGGAATTCGTTGCGGCGATGGACAATCGAAAGCGAAGCGGTTAAATCAACCACCAGGTTAGCCATATCTACCGCGGAGTCACCTCCACCCAGAATGACGACTTTCTTACCTTCACAAAGCGATTTATCCCTTAAAGCGTAGATGATATTTTTGTATTGGTCTTCACCTGGCAAACCGGGTTTCCGTGGTTGAGCGTTTCCCATGCCGGAGGCGATCAGAATCGTTCGGGTCTGGTATTCCCCTTCCCTCGTTTTCACAATGTAATGATCACCATCTTTAACGAAAGTATCAACCGATTCGCACATATGAATTTCCGGATGATTTGGTTTTTCCAGAAGTTGCTTTTCCATCAGCTTTTCAAATTCATCAGCGGTTAAAGAAAGATGGCCGGGCAGATCGATAACAGTTTTTTCAGGGTAGAGATTAAGTTGCCCGCCTTTAACATCTCTCGCTTCGAATATAATACCGTTTAAATTATGAAGCGAAGCTAAAACTCCAGCGTATAGGCCAATCGGACCTCCGCCGATAATCACGATGTCTAGCATAGGTACTCCCCCTTTTTAATGTCTGCTTCTGTTTTGATTATACTTGAAACCATTCCATTTCAAAAGGAGGCAAAGAAACATTTAAGAAAGCTTTTTTATTTTTGGGCTTCAGCAGTTTCGGATTCCTTAACCGCCTTATCAAAGCCTTTCTCTTTACCGAAGAAGAAAGGATATTTATACCCAGTGAAGACCATAATAGCCCCGCATAAGATGATACTCGGCAGCATATAAGACCCATTATAAAGAAGAGAATAAATGGTTGAGCCACCTACACCCCACAGATCATCAGGCCAGAAAAGCACACCGGAAAGAAAATGGCAAAGATACTTTAATAAACCGCCGATTAAGCAGCCCAGCCCAATATAAATGGCCATCTCCTTACCAGTGGTGGCCTTTCTTATTTTCCACGTCAGAACCCCGGCAAAACCCACCATAGGATAGGCCAACCAGTAATCTAAGGCAATTTGGCAGAAGACTTTAAAGCCTGTATCGGCAAGACCGGAGACATAGACACCGCCGATTAACTGCAACAGACCGATAATCAACCCTGTGGCAATTCCGCTGATTAACCCGCGTCTAAAGGCTATGAAAAAGACACAAACCATTGCGATCCCAATCGAGCCGCCGTTTGGAAAGAGGAAATGGGAATACAAACCGGAAAGCATATCCAGTCCATACCCTAACGCTGCAAAAACTGCCACTTCACACATTGTCCTGACAATCTGATCTTTTTTCATAAGATCCTCCTGAAAAAAGAAAACCGCTTCTGATAAGCAAAAAGCGGTGAAAAGACGATATGGATTAAATATCTTTCTTTTCCCTTCGCTAGCATTGCCTAGATCAGGTTATAGGGTCGCTTATTCAGCCTCTCAGCCCTTATTCAGAGCTCCCCTAAGATCGACATGACTATCTTAAGCAGAATTAAAACATAATGCAACTGTGACTAATGGTCATCCTTGCTTAGTACCGCTAAGATTCTTCCTCCCTTTACTATTACCCGGCCTTCTTGATCTTCCAGTTCATTGGAGATTCCTAAAGGGTCATCTCTTTTCAGCACATATGAATCCAAAGGATATTTAAAGCCTTGAAGAGTCAAGGAAGATTGCTCGAAGGAAAAGAAGGAAAAATACTTATACTGACAAGAGCTAAAAACATAACTATCTTCACGAGGCAGCAAAGTCATCAGCAAAGAATTTTCATCCTCCATCACGACGTTAGGATGTCGTGAAAGCAAGATCAGATTAGCGATAAAATGTTCAACTCTTTTCCCTTTAATTCCACCGAGGATAACAATTTTGCCTTGCCCCGTAAGATAATCTACCGCTCCTTCAGTATCCGTGACATCTTTAACAGGGTCGAGTTTAATGACCTTTTTAGATCCTTTCTCAATCAAGTGGAACTCTTCTTCATCAACAGAATCAAAGTCACCATACGCTAAATCAAGCTTGATGCCAGCCTTGATTGCTTCCAATCCTCCCCGATCTACACCCACGATAAAGGAGCCTTCCGCAAAAGAATAATTCTCTAATCCAGGCGCCCCGGATAAAATTAAATAATTAATCATAATGTCCTTATTAATTATAGAGCAGAAGGGGTGAACAAAAAAAGAATCCCGAAGGATTCTATTTTTCCACCTTGTCTTTATCAGACGTAGTCACCTCTGGATTGGGTGTAGCGCCTGAAACCGCAGGAACAGGAGAAGGGCTCCCATTAGTTAAAGCGGTTGAATCCTCCAATTCTCCTTTATAAGCAAACTTAAGAAGAATAGGAGTGATGAAGGAAGTAAGGATAATCAAGCAGAGAGTAAACGGCATAATCTTTAAGCTAACCAAGTTAGCATCGACGCCCTTTTGAGCGCAGACAATAAGAACCTCGGCTCTCGCCATCATGCCCAAGCCGATTCTTAAGGAGTCTTTGAAGTTGAACTTGCACATTAAGGCGCCCGAGCCAGCCCCGATGACTTTGCCGATAGCCCCGACGAAAATCCAGCAGATTCCGAACCACAGGAAATTCAAATCGGAGAAATCAAGGTTGGAGGTGTACATCTTCAGCGCGATCGAGGCGAAGAAAATTGGAGTGAACAGCAAGTTGGCAGTAGTATCGGCACGGTGGTCGATATAATGCTTGGAATTAGTAGCGGAGAGGATCAAGCCAGCCACATAAGCCCCGGTAATATCCGCGATGTTGAAGAACTTCTCAGCGCAGTAGGCCCAGAGGAAGCAGAAGGCCAAAGAGAAAATCGGGATTCTGATATGGTGAGGCCATTTCTTCCCCATCCAATCGAATAGTTTGCGAATGAAGAAACCCAAAACTGCCGAGACCGCAAAAAAGCCAATCATGACTAAGACAATCAGAAGAATATTCAATCCTTCGTTTTCGACATACTTAGTCCCAGCATCCCCACCGGATAAGGAAATTACTAAGGAAAGAAGAACGATACCGATGATATCATCCAAAATAGCTGCGGAAACGATGGCAGAGCCGACCGGGGTATCCAATTTATGCAATTCCTTCAAAGTCGCAACGGTAATTGAAACCGAAGTGGCGGAAAGAATTACTCCGTAATATAGATTCTCATAGACGCTGTTTGTCGGCATAAAAGACCAAGCGACAAGGAATCCTAAGCCGAGAGGAACTAAGACACCTAAAGAGGTGATGACGACCGAAGCGAAACCTACGGCTTTTATCTTTTGCAAATCGGTCTCAAGTCCAGCGGTGAAAAGAATCAGAACCACGCCGATCTTCGCTAAGTCATTGATACCATTGATAGTAAAAGTCGTAAGTATCGTTTGATTAGGAATAAAGAAAATCAAACCGACCAGCAAACCAGCGACCAAGTATCCGATGACTTGGGGCAGGTGGATTTTTGAAAAAACCAAGGCCAAAGTCTTCGAAAGCAAAAGAATAAGTCCGATAGGCAAGAGAATATCAAAAGGTTCATTTCCTGCCGTTACTGTACTGCTAAGCACGCTTAAAAAGTTCATAAAACACCTCCGACACGTTCCATATTATATTACTATTTAGACTCGTCGAAGAAAAAAGTTTGAGATGCAATAGTAGCGGTAAAATTGAAAAGATTGAGCAAAAATCGATTGGTTTTCCTCAACAAAAGGAAGCTTGTTTTTATATGGTGCTTCCAAGTCGCTTTTTTTCTTTACAAATAATGGTATTGGCCTTAAAATTTTAATATATATAAAAGGTCAAAAACATGGTGACACAAGAGGATAAATTGCGCGTTTTATGCAAGATTGCAAAAGTCTTCAACGATAAAGGAATCGTTTGGGCTGTCGGGGCTTCCCTGCTGCTTTTCTTTTTAAAGAGAACGGACGACTTTCATGACATAGATATTATGATTGCTGAGGACGATATCGAAAAAACTAAAAGCGCAATGAATGACTTGGGTCAGTTGCAGCCACCTAATCGAGTCAACAGATATAGAACAAAGTGCTTTTTAGAATATAAAATCGGTGAGGTAGATATCGATTTGATGGCAGGCTTCGTAATTGTTAAAGACGGCAATGAATACCAATGCGAATTCGATAAGACGCATATCGGATCGATTATTCAATGCCAAGGTGAATCAATTCCCCTTCAACGCCTTGAAGATTGGCATCGATATTATGAGTTGATGGATAGGCCACAAAAGGCTGAAATGTCAAAATAGTCTTTTAAGCAAATAAGATTAGATTTGCAAGGAGGAAGAATAATGTCATCCCAAGAACTGTCAATGGCCCAGTTTCTGCAAGACTATTTTTCCTTGGACGAAAAAAGATATGATTTAGAAAATCAACTCCATCAGAAACAGGAAAGTGAGGATGCTTGGATTGCTATCCTTCACACAAAGTCTTCTTTGGTCAGGGGGCAATACATCTCCAACACCAAAATGATTGATGAGGTAATTAAGCCGCTTTTCGCCAACCCTTTTACCCTTTCACCAAAGCAATGCTCAGATTTTATGAGCATGATTGACAAAATTTATAACGGTGGCAATCTGGATTTTCTGCTGATGGATGATTTTGTTGAAAAAGTGATTTTAGTCAATTATAAATACAACCACGTCTCCAACGAAGGCATTATCTTCTTAACGAACTTTTTATCCCTGGTTCAATCAAAATATCTCTGGGCGGAAAAGGTCAAGGAATCATATAAGACTGCCGAATATGGGCTGACTTTTATCGATGGGTTTAAAGGTTATGCTACGGATACCCAACTCAGAATTATCGCCATGATGTTCAATGACTTCCTCAGTCATGCGGAATATCAATTGATGAAACGACGATACGATTATTTAGACTTAGAAACAGCTTTTAATTTGTTCAAGAAACGGGTGGACTTTGTTAGCCCTTATATCACTGATAAGACCAAAGCTTTTATGGATAATATGCTTTTGAATTCATATATTGTGATTACCGATGTTTTTATGACCTTTGGTAAAAGGAGAATCTATGACAAGGATTTACCCATTCCTGATTTGTCGCAAATTGAAGCAAAGGGGCGCTTGTTGAAAATTTGCTATGAGTTCTTTAAGGAGCAAAATGATAATTTACAAGATCCTAATCATTTAATGATTTACTCGCATTATCTTTATTGTTCAGTTTCCTTGGGTCATATTTTACCAAATGAATACAAATTACGACTTGAGAATCTTTTTCTGCAAAGAAAAGACTCAACTTTGGAAAAAAGTCTTTATAACTCAAATGCAATTATCTACTTTTTGACAATCGGGATTGACCTTTGTTATTCCTACTTGATGGAGAATGGTGATTCAAAGTATTCCCAAGAGAAGATCTCTAGCATCTTCAATGAAACAATCGCCTATTTGTCTTCCATTCCCCAAAGTGGCAAAAACACCGATTTGTCTCAAGTAACCAGCGACTACCTGAATGACATGTTGCCGATTGTCCACGGTGGCGAAGAGTTTGTAAAAGCTATCGAGGAGCTTTTCCTGCATCAGCAGACTTTCACAGCTCTCCATTCAAAAATGGTTCAATTAATTTCCGTATCGATTGCTAAAAGCGCCTTAAAATCAAATCCTGACTTCTTCAAGGACACACCTATATATTCAAAAGATGCTTCTCAAAAAGATAATTTCAAAGCCGCCATCGATTATATCGGCGATGCCGCCTTCTTACACGACATCGGTAAGGCTCCCTTTTGGGATTTGATCAACCTTCAACGTCGGAAACTGACCGATGCGGAATTTGCCACCATCAAGCTTCATTCAAGAGTGGGATATGAACTGCTGCGCAATAACAAAGATTTGGAAAAATATGCTGATGTAGCTTTCTTCCATCATAAATTTTACGATGGCAGCAAAGGTTATCCGGAAAATCAGGACAACACGAAATCGCCATACAGGCTTTTCACCGATATTGTCACAATTGCGGATTCCTTGGATGCGGGGACTGATAAATTAGGCAGGAATTACTCAGTGGGCAAATCCTTTGGCGATTTGCTGAAGGAATTGGATAATCAGAAAGGCACTCGGTACAATCCTTTGATCGTCAATTTAATCAAAGAAGATGCTTCTCTGCAAAAGCGCTTATCTTACATAGTCAGCAATGGCCGAGAAAAAGAATACCATGAGATCTACACCGACCTCACAACCGCTTTAATTGATGAAGAAACCGATTCTGAAATTGATTGACAAATTAAAAGGCTTATTTTTGATTCTGCGTTTTGCTACCGATAGAATTCCTAATCTTTTTTGAAAAGCTTTTATCAAGAAGAAACTAGAGTCACAAAAAAAGCCCCATTTCTAGGGCTATATTTGCTGGTGGGGTCGAGGGGACTTGAACCCCTAAGGAGTTACCCACAGGCTTCTGAGACCTGCGCGTGTACCAGTTTCGCCACGACCCCGTGCCAATACATTTTATCAATGGGCCTAGTCGTTTGCAACAGAAAAATGGCACCCCTCACGATTTGCCCCCAAACCTCAAAGCCATGGTTTTATCGCTCGATTTAAGCAATTTTCCCACCAAATGAAAAGCGGTGGCTAATTTTGCCACCGCACATACTTAGATGATTTCTCTGAAGAAGCCGGAAATCGCCTTGAAGATATTAGCGAAGAAGATGCAGAACTCATCCCACGCGCTATATTCTTGGGCAACCTCTTCTTCCACGTTGATTGTGACTTCAGCCATTTCAGTCGTCCCATCCGAAGCGTAAGCTGCTAAGACCGCCTGGTAGGAACCAGGATCGACTTTCCCGTCCTGGAAAGGATAATCCCCGCCCACGTATTCTGAATAAGTGTAACGTTTTTCAGGCATAACCTGATTTCTGATCAACGACTTAAGCAAGGCTTCAGAGGAGATTGTCTGAGTTCCGAAAGTCGTGATTGTCGTTTTATTGACGTAGAAGACTGGCCCATCTTTATCTGTGACAGACATTAAGACGGTCTTTGTCGTTTCGTTCCCCGACTTATCGACAGCATCCACAATCAACGAGTAAACACCAGGTTTCGACTCTTTCCCCGTATAACCATTATCTTTAATCGAGACGGTGCAATTGTTCTTATCGATAGTATCGCTAATAGTGTATTCTTGAAGAATCGCTGCTTCGCTTAAAGCAACCCCTGACTTAGCAGAGATCTGATCTGGCCCAGTGATTTCCGGAGGAACATTGTCATAATAAATTACTTTGCTTTCCTGGGTTTGGACGTTTCCAGAAATATCTGTGGCTTCAACCGTAAAAGGAACTTCCCCAATCATAATATGTGAAGCAGTAAAGTCGAAATTCTTGACAGCAATCGTCGGATTAGTGGGTAGATAATTATCGGAAATGGCAAAGTGAGAAAGGATGCTTTCCTCGGTGACAGAAGCGGTATAAGGCACTCTTACATCAGTCATCTGTCGGATGCCTGGCTTGGTGTGATCGAAAATTGTAATGCGGAAACAAAGTTGAGCGACGTTTCCGGAACTGTCAGTCGCCGCCATCACAATGTCCAAATCTTTATTTAAGACTGAAAGATTTTTTGTATAATCGTTTTTGACGACGTTGACATAAACATATTTCATATCCCCGGTATCATAAGCCTGGACAGCGCTTTTGATTGATGATTCAGTTAAGCTGGAAGTCCCGTAAGGCACAGCGAGACGGATAACCTGTCCATCGGAATAAGGTCCTTCAATCTCGGAAGAAAGTCCACATGGCTCATGATCGAAAGCAGAATATCCGTGAAAGTTTGTATAGTCACCTTTAAATAGTTGAAAACCAGTAACCTTTCCACAATCTTTATTAGCGTTGAAGGTAAAATCGAAATCATTAATAGTGATTATTCCTTGCGAGTTAGTTACCGTCGGGAAAGTCACCGTAATAAACAGGCATCCCATACCACCGTTAAATCTTCTTAAGCTAAGATTTGTTGAGGTTGAAGGAAATAAGGCGGAAGGTTTGCAAGAAGCAGGTAAAGCGTCCTCAACCGTAAAAACGTAAGGGGCTCCCTGCATCGCTTCCGAACAATGCATTACTATTTTGTTCGCCCCTGCGCCGGCAGCTAATAAAGCCGTATCGTCAGAGACAAAGATAGCGAATGTATAAGTGCCTTCGCCAAGCATGATGCTTTTTGTTGATACAACCTGCCCTGTCGAATAAGTGTAGCAATTGGTCGGAATCATATTATTTTCATCTTCAACAGTCCGCAAGTTAGGTGTCGTATCACAGATAGTGACATAATCAGGATCAAGGGTAAAATTGACCATGCTTTTACCGCTTTGTGATTTAATCACTTCCTCGCCATGTTTAATGCTTAGTCCCACCGCGGCACAAGTGCTTGCTGTCAAAAAAGTCGCCAATAGAGCCAGAAATGTTTTTCTATGTTTAAGCATAATATTTAACGCCCTCCGAAAGATATCGGCTAAAAGCCATCGATGATTTAGGAAAAAATTTCAAAATCAATGTCTGCTATTAATGAAGACTAAAAACAATGCTATAAAAGGCCCGTTTTAATTCTTCGTCTCTTCTTGTTAACGTGATATAATTTTTAAGACGCTCCAGTAGCTCAGGGGATAGAGCGACCGCCTCCTAAGCGGTAGGCCAGAGGTTCGATTCCTCTTTGGAGCGCCATGTTTATACGCCCGTAGCTCAGCTGAATAGAGCGCAGCCCTCCGAAGGCTGAGGCCAAGGGTTTAAATCCCTTCGGGCGTACCAGTTAATTTGATTTCTTCCATTAAGGAAAATTAAAAAAGGAAACGTGCCTTTCTATTGAATAAGGTTTCCTAAAATGTTATCTTAAATATGGAAGTGGAGGATAAAAAATTATGGCAAAGAAAGTTACTGTCGATAAGGATGCTTGCATCGGTTGTGGACTTTGCACCGGCGTTTGCGGAGATGCCTTCGTAATCGGCGATGATGGAAAGTCTGAAGTTGTCCTTAAAGACGGAATTGTCCCTGCTGAGCTCGAAGCTGCGGTTGAAGATGCCGCTGCTCAGTGCCCGGTTCAGGCAATCAAAGTCGAATAATCGACAATATTTATTTAAGAAAACTCTCGGAACTCCGAGAGTTTTTTAGTCTTTCTTATTATCTTTTTCTTCGCTTGAGAGTTTAGAAAGCAGACCCCCATCATCATCTTTTTTCTCTTCCTTAACTAACTTATTATCCGATTGTTCTTCCTCGGATGCTTTTCCTTTTTCGCCTTCCTTAGATTTCTTTACGATAATCGGCCCGAGGAAATATTTCTGCATTTTCGGGGATCGAGCCATCAAAACGAAAATCAAACGGTTAAAGATAATCTCATAGACCGCTGTAACTAAAGCTCCTTTAAGTAAGTTAAAAGGCATATAGACCGCTACAACCATCGTAAAATATGAGGAGCCGAATTTACTGAAATACCCCTCTACCGCCTGAATCGCTTCCGGATCAAAGCAAGTCGAGAAACGAGTCTGGACGACAAAAGTCGGAGTAATGAAAAGCAAGTTCAATCCGGTCATCACTACGCTTACTAAAATCGTAATAAAAACATAAGAAAGTATTCTCCAAAAAATTCCCTTTTTAAACCATTTAAAGACGTGTGAGCATAAGAAGAGACCGAGAATATAAGTCATGGAAGCTAAGAAGGCCGTAATCTGCCCGATTCCATAAAAGCCTACCGGGCCCAAGATCAAAAGATTCATCAAAGTCTTAAAAATCGCTACGGCGATAGCTCCGCTGAACCCGTATAAGGCATAAGCCACCAAAACCACGGTATCAGAAAACTCAATCTCTAAAAAAGGCATCAAAGGATAAGGAAATTTAGCGTACGCCATCAAAACTAAACCTAAGGCCGCTAAAATCGCAATCGTCGCCATCCTTGAAACAATCTCGCTAGCTTTTCTCTGCATGGGTGCCTCCTTCCAAGGATTAAAAAACCCCCGGATACAAGGCTCCAGGGGTAAATCCTTTCGTCAAAAGACGAAGGAGCGCTTGCTTTTATCCAGCCTTTACTGTCGCCTATGGAATCGCACCATATCTGATCGTCGATTTCTCGACAATCCCGCGGGGTTTACCGCCGAGAGGGAATTTCACCCAACCCTGAAGCACAGTTAAACTATACCACGTATGAAAGAGAATGCAAATAAGACGCTCAAAACTGCCAGAAATCAATCTGCCACTTCATCTTTTTTATATGTATTATGCTCGCGATTATAAAGACAGGTGTCTTTCATCTCTTCCACCGTCTTCAAAGGAATATCATCATAGGCACCGCGGGGAAGAAAACCTAAAGTCAGCGGCCCGATCCGCGTTCGGACCAGACTTAGAGTATTATGCCCTAAAGCTTCAACCATTCGTCTGACTTCCCTATTCTTGCCCTCGTGGATTGTGATTTCAAAAACCGATTGATCTTCCATTAAAGAGATTACTTTTACTTGGGCAGGAGCGGTCATTCCATCATCCAACTTCACCCCATTCTCCAATTGCTTGCGTTGCGACGGAGTCAGAATCCCATCGATAGTCACGCGATAGGTCTTTTCCATCCCGGAAGAAGGATGGGATACCAGATTAGCGAATTCACCATCATCAGTCATAATCAAAAGACCGGAAGAATTAATGTCCAGACGACCGACCGGGTAAAGCCTGCCGTAGGCAGTCGGAACCAATAAATCAACGGTTTTCCTTCCTTGATCATCAGAAAGCGTGGTGATAAAGCCCAAAGGTTTGTTAACAATAATATAATGGAAACCAACCCCGGCTTGTTTGGGCTTAATCTCTGTTTCACCGACAGTGATTACACAGGTATCAGATTCAAACTGGCTTCCTAATTCCGTGATTATTTTCCCATCGACCTTAACCTGCCCCAGTTGGATCAGCTCTTCAGCCTTCCTCCGTGAACAATAGCCTCTTTCCGACATGATTTTTTGTAAACGCTCAATCATTGCTGTTTTCCTCCTTTTAAACGCTCGAGCAAATCAGAAATATCTTTCTCATCTTGGACATCGATAATCAACCTCTTGCCCTCTATATGATAACTGAACTTAGTACCTTGGGCAGGCGGAGATTTTAGATTTTTCACTTCCCTGGCTTTTTCCTCAGCTTCACGCACGGAAAGCGGAATAATTGCTTTGGCCATTCTCAGTTGCTCGTTGGGTGCCAGAGGAATCAAAAGACGGGCTTTTGCAAAGGAAAGGCTACCATCGATAATCAGTGGCTTCACTTCATCGCTCAAAGCTTCCAGATGGATGATGCTGTTGACTTGACCATGGGAAAGATCCGTCAAATCCCGGATATCTTTCTCTTTCAAGCCAAAAATATCTGACAAACGATTGAAGGCGGTGGAAAGAACTAAAGCATTATCGGAATTGTTCATGACGTTCTTCAAGACATAAATAATCATCTCTTCTTCCTCACCCTGAAGATATAGGCAAGGTAGGCGCGCAATCTGTTCCCTTTTGGCCAACATCCATCTTTTGATGCCATTAACAATAACCGGCTTATTGTTAAAAGACCAAACGTAAAGAGGAAACTTATATCCGTTTTTTATGATGGAGTCCTTAAATGTTTCTACATCTTTCAAGGAATAATCTTTTTCATCTAAAAGAGGAAAAGGCGCTAGATCTGCCGTATTTAATAAAACGATTTGCCCGGAAGCGGAGGAACGTTCTAAACTGGCGACCGCCTCGGAAGAAGAATATTTTTTGATTAATGATTTTAAAGCGTCCTTAGCGATTAAGGACTTTGTCTCTTCCTCACTCATGGGCCATTATCTCCCTGGCTAAACTTTGGTAAGCCAAACTACCAGCTGCCGAAGGTTTATAAAGCTCCGCCGGTTTACCCAGCGCTACCGCTTCAGCTAAAGTGATATTTCGCGGAATTCTGGTCGCAAAAGTTTTTTCCTTAAAAGTAGAAATAACCTCCGACGAGACTTCAGTCGATAATTTGTTGCGATTATCATACATGGTAAGCAAGAAACCAAGGATTGAAAGATTCGGGTTAGCGCTCATCCGGATATTATTAATGGCGGAAAGAATCTGAGCCACCGCTTCCATCGCAAAATATTCGCATTGAACAGGAATCAATACTTCATCCGCTGCTGTCAATGAACTAAGCGAAAGATAGCCCAAAGAAGGTGGGCAATCGATAATAATGTAGTCGTAAGAGGCCGAAAGAGGATCCAAGCACTTTTTCAAAGAATAAAGATCAATTTTAATTCCTCTCGCCGCCGCTTCAGATTCAAAAGCCGCCAAAGAAAGATTAGCCGGCAGCAAGACTACACAATCCGCCGAGGTTTTCCTAACTATTTTATCGAAATTGGTCTCACCTAATAAAAGATTAACAATCGTCAATTTCAACAAGGAGGGATCGACTCCGATACCTCTAGAGCAGTTTCCTTGCGGATCCATATCAACCAGCAAAACATTTTTCTGGTAGTGCGCTAAAGCTGAAGCAAGATTTATCGCCGTCGTTGTTTTACCAACTCCGCCTTTTTGATTAGCCACCGCAATAATCTTTCCCATCTTATTCTCTTTTCCTCTGAAATTATATCATAGAAGCGCTTGTTAATCTTCATGGAGAAGTTAACAAAGCAATTAGAAATTAACTTACTTTTTCTAAATATGTTAATATTATATCAGTCCAAAATAAATCGGGAGGCGAACTATGGGTAAACTTTTCCAAGCATCAACGATTTTCGCTCTGCTGAACGGCAACTTTGATTACACCATTTCTATCGAGTATTTTTTGAAAAACGGCGATACTGGAATCGGGTCCTATAACGGCTTAAACGGTGAGGCCATCTTCTTGGATGGCATCGCCTATAACGGAACCGCCTCCGGCCAAGTGAAAATCATGGATATCCCTCAGACCGGTGTCACTTTCGGACAGATTACCAAATTCGCGGATCTGCCAGAAATAGCTCCGATTGAAGTCGGACCATTCGAAGATTTCAATGATCTTTCGGTAAAATTGGCTCCAGCTTTAGTTAAAGGGCCGAATTTCTTCTATATGATTAAAGCCACCGGCACTTTTACATCCATCACCGTCCGTTCGGCTTATAAACAAAGAAAGCCATTCCGTCCGATGTCAATCGTTTCCGGTGAACTTAAGTATTTTACTTACGAAAACATCGAAGGAACTTTGGTCGGTGTTTATTCTCCTTCTTTCGCTGATGGCCTTTCAGTAAAAGGATGGCACCTGCATTTCATCTCAGCGGATCGAACCAAGGGCGGGCATGTAACTGAGTTAAAAGGCGAGAAGCTCTTAGTCAAATCGAATCTTTTAGATAAGTATGAAATCAAATTCCCTAACAACAAGGAGTATATGTCAGCTGATTTCTCACCGGATAAAGTCGCCGAATCCTATAAGGCCTACAAGGCTCCTCATCCCGCTTTAAAGCCTCAGGTTAAGCCTCAGGAAGCTCCAGCCGAATCTGCTGCAGAACCTGTTGAAGCTGCTGAACCAGTCGAAGAAACCAAATAAGTTAAAAAGCCTCGAAAAAAAGATGTGTAACCCGCTTTGGGGACACTATGAAGTGCCTAAGGGGATACACATCAAAACCGAGGCTTTTTTATTACTTGCCAAATCCGATAAAGGCAATCACCAAGTAAACCACTAAGCCAACCGCAATCAAGACCAACAAAGAAGAATAAATTATTTTGATACGTCGCAAAGCCTTTTCTTTTCTGACCTGAGGATCGAGAGTCGCGTTTTTCTTCGGGGTCTTTTTCTCCTCGGCCTGATGTCTCCCGGTCGGAGCGGCCTGAATATTATTCGGCTGTCCCTGATAGCGATTAGGTTGAGCGTACCCGTTGGCGGGCGCATTGTTTCCTTGATAAGGATTAGACTGAGGATAATTAGGATTATTTTGCTGATATTGGTAAGAAGGATTTTGATTTTGATAAGGATTGGCCATCCCACGATTAGAAGAAGGGGGCATCGCCTCATTCATCTGATTAAGATCAATTTTTTCCTTCTTTTTTTTCAGCATCTTTTTACTCCGTTATTAGAAATCGCATTCCTTAAAGGTTCGCGGATAAGCTTCCACATCCCTGATGTTCGCCATACCGGTTACAAACTGCATCATTCTTTCAAAGCCTAGACCGAAGCCGGCGTGCGGGCAAGTCCCGTAACGTCTCAAGTCCAGATACCATTGATAGGTCGGAATATTCATCTTCAGTTCCTGCATGCGTTTCAACAGCTTATCGTAATCGGCCTCTCTTTCCGAACCGCCGACCAATTCACCGATTTCAGGAACCAATAGATCGACAGCGGCTACGGTCTTCCCATCCGGATTCTGCTTCATATAGAAGGACTTGATTTCCTTAGGATAATCCGTGAGGAAGATCGGTCCTTTGAAAATCTCTTCAGTGAGATATCTTTCATGCTCAGATTCAAGATCCAAGCCCCAGAAAATATTATCGTTCTTAAAAACATGTCCATCTTTCTTGGCTTTAAGCAGCAACTCGATAGCATCGGTATATGAAACTTGGGTAAAAGGCTTATCGACGAAGTCCTGAAGTCTCTTCTTCAGGCCTTTCTCGACAAATTGATCGAAGAAATCAATCTCATCAGGGCAATTAGCCATAACGTACTTCACAATATATTTCAGGAAATCCTGAATCAGATCCATATCGTCGTAGATATCAGCGAACGCAATCTCCGGCTCGATCATCCAGAATTCCGCGGCATGATGGGTAGTCGTAGATTTTTCTGCTCGGAAGGTCGGCCCGAAAGTGTAGACATCTCGATAAGCCATGCAGAAAGGCTCCACATGCAACTGGCCGGACACTGTCAAAGTGACTTTCTTTCCAAAATATTCTTCTGGATGGGAAATATCGGATGCGACCTGGAAAGTCGCTCCCGCGCCTTCAGCATCGTTAGAAGTCAGAATCGGGGTGTGGACATAAATAAACCCTTCCCCTTGGAAGAATTCGTGGATGGCCATCGAGAGGACCGAACGGACCCGGAACACCGCTCGGAAAGTATTCGTCCTTGGACGCAGATGAGGAATCGTCCTCAAGTAATCGAAGGAAGTCTTTTTCTTTTGAAGCGGATAGGAATCATCGACATCCCCATAAAGGAAGAAAGAGGCTAAATGGATTTCGAAGGGTTGTTTAGCCTCAGGAGTCAATTTGACGTTTCCTTTGATGGAAATCGAAGCTCCGAGGCGCAGAGCCTCAAGCGCAGCGAAATCTTTATTATCATCGGAATAAACCAACTGTGCATTTTTAAAACAGGTTCCATCATTAAAGGAAATGAAGCCCATCTTACCCATAAAACGATTATTGATGACCCAACCGTCAATCTCAACGGGGCTATCATCCTGAATGGTCTTTCCGACCACACCTTCATAAATTTCCCTGACTGTCAGATAATTTGTCTTATCCATAACTATTTCCCTCTCTTTCGATTATAGTTGAGAACTGACTTCCAGTAAATGAGAAACCTAATTTAGCGACCTAATTCGGCGGAAGCTTCCGGTGCGAAACTAAGGGTAGATACCATCCCTTCCTTCCACATCCGGTAACCAGCTTTAGCAATCATTGCCGCATTATCAGTAGTGCACCAAAGCGGAGGAATCAGGATTTCGAACTTTCCCTCACCACGGGAAGTAATTTCCTTGCGCAAATAAGAATTGGCCGACACTCCTCCACCCATCACAATCTGCCTGACATTATACTCCTCGGCGGCTTTAAATGCCTTATCTAACAGTTGGTCGACGAAAGCTTTTTCCACTGAGAAGGCGTACTGCTTAACCAATTCAGGAGTTAACAACCCCTGATCCTTCTTTTCATTGATTTCTCTGACCAAGGCGGACTTAATGCCGGAGTAAGAAAGATTATAACCCTTCACATGGACATGGGGCAGACGGAGCGGAACGATTTGTTGATCTTTGGTTAGTTTGTCGATCGCCACCCCACCGGGATAAGGCAGCCCTAAAGCCCGGGCGACTTTATCCAAAGATTCCCCGATCGCATCATCAAGGGTTTCCCCGACAATTTCAAAATCCAGATGTTTTTTCATCAACACCAACTCAGAATTGCCCCCCGAGACCACAACCGCCAAAAGCGGAAACTTAAACTCCCCACAAAATTCGTTGGCATAGATATGCCCTGCCAAATGGTGAACATCGATAATAGGCTTATCATAAAATGCTGCGATGGTTTTAGCCGACAAAACCCCGACATGCAAGGCGCCTATTAAACCGGGTTTCCCAGTCACGGCAACAGCGGATAATTCTTCCGGCTTAATCCCGGCTTTCTGGAAACATTGATCAAGAACATAGCCGATATTCTCCAAATGGAGACGCGAAGCAATTTCTGGCATGACGCCGCCATAGAGCACGTGGGTAGCAATTTGAGTCGAGACGATATTAGAAAGAATCTCGCTCCCGTTTTTTAGAATAGCTGCGGAAGTTTCATCGCAGCTTGATTCGATACCAAGGACATATTCATCGGACATATTTCACTCCAATCCTTTCTTTAGGCAGTAAGCATCCTCACCATTATCGTAGTAGGCCTTGCGTTCCCTGTAAAAAACATAACCTTCTTTGGCATATAATTTCTGAGCCCGGAAATTGCTCTTCCTGACTTCCAAATAAACAGTCTTGACTCCCTCTTCTTTTAACAACCTTTCGCCTTCTTCTAATAACGCTGTAGCGTATCCTTTGCCTTCTTCTTTCTTCTTTACCGCCAAGCGGTAAATTTCCGCCTCATCTTCGACCCAACCGTAGAAAAGATAGCCGAGAACTTCTTTGGCAGAACTAACAAGGAGAATTTTCTGCCTGAGCAAGGAAAGAGAATCCAGAAAGGTCTTCTCGCGATAAGGAGATAACTGAAATCTTTCTTGGTCCAAAGCGGCAACTTGAGAAGAATCCTTGGCTTCGAAAGGCCTGATTTCAATTTCTTTCATCTTTGCCGCGGAGATAGCGAGCCTTCACTTTCAGTGGATCTTCGACCTTGGAAAAGAAATCCTTCCCCGTAAACAAGCAGGAGGTCATCTTCGCCGAAATGACTTCGTTGGCCGGATAACGTTTTTTCAGTTCAGCAGCGAAATCACCGATGCCAATCAAGACCAGCGAAGGATGTTCGTTGATGAGCTTTCTGATTTCTTCGTCTTCCAAACGCTTTTCCTCACCTTGCAAGGCCCCGTTTAAATAAAGGCCACCGAAACATGCCATATTTCTTGCATCCATCAGCGGCAAGGACAATCTATCTTTTGCGGCAGCGGACATTATCTTTAAAGACGAAGCTAAATAAAGGCTAACGCTTGGCTTCAAAAAGCAATAAGTCTTCCCGATAGTCAGACCGATTCTTTCCCCGGTATAAGAACCGGGTCCATCAGTAATGAATAAAGAAGAAAAACCGTCGAAACTAAGTCCGGCTTCTTTCGCCGCTTCCTGAATGAGAGGGATTGCTTCTTCGGCCATTTTATTGAATTCGTTTTCCTCTTTAATCAGGACGAGAAGGCCTTCCTTCTCAATCGCCAAGGATAAAGCCCCAGCGGAAGTATCCAAAAATAAGCCAGCCATAACTATCTGCCCTCCTTGATGGAAATGATCCTCTCAGAATTTTTTCCTTCCCGGATACTGACGGAATATACCAATTGCTCATCAGAAAAATAGGAAGCGATAAAATCCGGCCATTCGATAAAGGCAATTCCGTCTTTGTTGCCGATTGCCTCATCAAAGCCTATATCCGACACCGCCGCCGGATCTTCCAGACGATAGGCATCGATATGATAAAGCTTCAGTTCCTTCCCAAAATAAACCTTCATGATGTTGAAAGTCGGAGAGTTCACAATCTGCTTGATTCCTAAACCCAAAGCCAAACCTTTAGCGAACGCCGTTTTCCCGGCGCCCAGCTCACCACGAGCCAGCACCACGCTTCCAGCTTTTAAGCCACGGGCAAACATCTTTCCTAATTGAATCGTCTCATTAAGGCTATGAGATATAAAATCCATAAATTGCTTTACCTTTCCTCCGGAGCTTTATTTAGGCTAAAACCATTAGCCATGCTCAGATATTGTTCATAAAGCACTTTGTTATCCGCATCGACAAAAGGTGCCCTTTCTTCATTCAGCAAAGTCTCAACTTCTTTCATCGTCTTCACCAAGATGGTTTTTAAAGTCGGAGAATAGCCATAGCGGACCGCATTGGCTTCATATTCTCCCCAATCGATTTCCCTTACAGTGCCCTGGGCATCTTTTTTCAAATCGAGGTCATAATCGATAAACTCAAAGGCGCCTTCCGCTTTGATGGTAGGAGAAGCAATATTGACGTAATATTCCAACACCCCGCCTTGGCAGAACATCACAATTGCATTATAAAATCGCTTTTTGGAAAGAATATATAGCGCACCTTCCGGAGCGCGCCATTCCCGCCCATCATGTTCAATGACTTTCGCCTTCTTGGCGGCGAGAATATAAAACTCCTCATCCTCTTTCAAGGGGGTTAGATACATCCACATACGATGGGAGGACCCATCGCCCTTAAAAGACTTGATCAAAGCGAAATCCATTTTGGTTATTCAGCGACAGTTTCCAGAGCCTTAATCAGCTCTTTAACTCTCTTGATATCGGCCTTGTAATGAACGTAAGGAGTTCCAATCACCGGTTTCTCCATCGGAACTTCCATCACGGTTTCATTATAGTTAAGGGCAATCTTGAGGCCGTACTTATTGATGCTTAAGAACATGTTTTCCATATTCTGATCGGAAGAGAAACCATTTAGAATCTCTACGATTGCCGGAGTCAGCATCTCGGTTGCAGCATTTTCATCGGTAGCCCAGATGCGATAATCAGCTCTCAAGGCTGCATTCTTCACCTCACCGTAGCCATCGAGGAAAGTAGGCAAACAAGCGTTAGTCCCGCCAAGAAGAATAATTACAGAAGCTTTTGACTTCAACGAAAGCGGATAAGAGACAAATTTTCCGAAAATACCGTACGATTCTCCCGGACGTTTTTTCGGATCATCCTTGGAGTGATCCTTCCCGTCGAGAGGAGTCTGATACGGGATTCTAGCCGCCACCTCAGCGACAACCAAGGTCTTATTCAGATATTCCACCTTGACGATATTGCGAGAATTGACGGCGTTGATGGTCTCGAAATAATGCGACTCTTGACCAATCATCGGGATATCGATATGCCCGTTGCGACTGACGACCGGCTGAACGAAATCAGGATCGGTAAAAACATAAGAATCGACCGCCAAAATGGCATCTTTCACAAAGACGTCAACGTTGGCGTATAGCTTCTTTCGAGAGCGGGAGGAAATAACCATTTCTACGATGATAAAGAGAATCAAAACTCCAAAAATCACGTAGACCAGCCATTTTAGAGACTCGGGCAAATAGGCATTTGCTACAAATCCTCCGATCAAGCCGACAATTAAGACGCCAGCGGTGATCGTGGATTGCGTGCGGGATTTTTTCATTCCATCCGCAAAAGCCTTTCGCTTTGTCTCCAATTCCTGCTCGCATAAATCACCTTCATAAGAAGGAGCCGGAATCGGCTCATAGACATTTTTCTCCATCTCGCTCGGAGCGGGAGCAGGAGCTTCGGTCTTTTTATCGGCTTCCGCAGCCTGAGCCAACTCTGCCTCATCGATCTTTTCGACAGGCTTTTGCTCGACTGGTTCGGCTTTAACTTGGTTTTCTTCTAAGACCGGAGCAACTTCGGGCTTAGTTTCTGCAATTTTGGTTTCTTCAGCTTTTTTATCGTAAGTGTTTTTTCTCGCGATAGGCTTTTTTTCGGCTTTTTCTGAAGTCTTGCTCGATGCTTTCTTTGTAACAGTTTTTTCCTTTTCGGCCATAATGGGTTTCTCCTTATTCCAAATTTACTTAGTTATTATAACATAAGAAATATACGATTAATCCCAATTAAAAACCTTTTATAATTTTCAGGCTAAAAAAAGGCACGGGCTAATAGCCCGAGCCAGAAAGCCCAGAACAAAGAAGAAGGAAATCTCTACTTCTCCCAAGCATCAGCGAATTTGAGCCTTTGCCTTTCAGCTCTTAAAGCCTGCATGTCGCGCAACATTCGGTTAAGATGATTCTGCAAATAGGCAAAAATCTCTTCCTGATTGGCTGAGAATAAAGAAACAATTTTTTCATCGAGTTTGCCATCATTCTTCATGATTTCCAACTCTTCAATTGTCTTATCCATCGGATAAGCGTCCTTATAAGTTCTCTTCGCCATCAAAGCGGCTCCGATATCAGCTACTTGGATAATTCTTTGCTTTATATCGAGTTGATCGCCCTTCAAGCCTAAAGGATAACCGGAACCATCGATTCTTTCATGATGAGCATAAGCCACAGTGATGACTTCCTTATCCTTGAAACATCCTTCGAGAATTTCCTTAGTGCAATCGATATGCTTTTTCATCATCTCGGTTTCTTCGCTGGTCAGTTTGCCAGGCTTTTCAAGAATTTCATGAGGAATCCGGACTTTCCCGATATCGCCGAAAAGACCGGCAGTATAAAGAATGCAAAGATTATGAAGATCGAGATCGAGATAACGACCCAAAAGGTAACAGAGCGAAGCTGTCATCCTAGCGTGGAACATCGTTTCGGCGTTATAGAACTCGAAACAATAAGTGACCATAAACAAATAATTCCGGACTACATCTCTTCGGAAATATAGTGAGGAAAGGAATTCATCGACAGATTGGTGACAGATGTCGGTCGAAAGATGCTCGAGTATATTGGTTTCGTTCAATAGCGAAATCATATCGTCGACATCGTTAGAATAGAAATATCTGCCTTCTCCGCCTTTCAGCAAAGCGATGATTTCATCCTTGCTCTTGCCTTGTGTCTTCCACATATCGACATGGTCGCAGACATTAAGCTTAACCCCGTAGCGGTAGTAAGTATTCTTTTGTTCCCTGTCTGCCCGCCCGTGTTGAAATAAGACGATATCGGAGTAGTCCTTTAAAGGGGAGAAGTACTTGAGGAACAAATAGGAAGAAAGAGCATGATCATAGGAACTCTTGAAGTCGAACCCAGTCAGTTCGGGATCGGAAGAAGAAGCCCAGATTCGACCGATGTCATGGAATAAGGCGGAAAAGACCAAGTGCCGAGTGTTCTTCATATCGATCTTCTGCTTTTCAGCTAAACGCAGGGCGATGTAAGCCAGGCGTTCACCCTGCTCTAAAAATGGGGCATCAACCTCTGAGAGCATTTTTTTAATCAAGTGCCAAACATTATTTACAGAGAAGAGGGAGATAAACTCGTCATACTCATCTTTACTGAAATCTTTGATCATGATATTCCTCCCTATTTTTTCTTATTTTGATTATATCATTAATGTTTTCAAAATATCTAAAAAAGTTTTATAAATCGGCCTTTTCTTCGGGTGAAGAAAGAAAAGTTAGGTTGCTAAGATGTAACCATGTTGATTTACTTATTATTGACCTTTGAAAAATTCTCATTTTCCAAACGGCCCTCAATAACAGCTCAAAAAGAAGTCGATTTCAGGGACTTGAAGGTTAATCCGACTTTCCATTTTAAAGATTGAAAAATTTAAAAGAGAATATAAAACTTGCCGATTAATGGCTCTTTTTATGGACCAAGGCTGGACAAATCAGGAGCTTTTTATTTTTGTTGATGTCGCTTATTTTCAGGCAATTCTTCAATTCGTAAACAACAGTATTATTAAAATAGCGAAAAAAAAGGTGCCAATTTTGCCTTTTTTGCCTTTTTTCAAGCAATATGGATAATATAATAAATATTGAAAGGAGCTTTTTTAAAAGCTATGGAATTCAATAAAGCCATCGACGGTCTTCCCCAGATTGTCAAAATCCTACTCGCCATTTTTGTTGACATCGTCTTCATTATCTATCGTATCATTTATGATGTCGTGAACAGCAAGACTGTTCCGCTCATCCTCGATATCCTTTGCTTCTTCGGTCTCGCCATTGTCACCTGGATCATGGATATCATCGATACCATCACCGCCAACAAGATCTTCCTTTGGGAAGATTGGATTAAGTAGTTTCCGCATCGATTTCAAAATACCTTTAAATCGATTAAGGCCATCGGGGGAGATGGCCTTTTTCTTTTGCATCTTATTTAAGAAGCCAACCTGGTGATGTTATACTAAAAATCAAGGAGAGAAACCGTATGAAAATTGGGATTATTGGTGCGGGCGGTATCGCCAGCAAAATGGCTGCAACAATCAAAGCTATAGACGGCATGGAAAATTATGCCATTGCTTCGAGATCTTTGGAAAAAGCTGAACAGTTCAAAAAGCAGCAAGGTTTTCAAAAAGCCTACGGTTCCTACGAAGAACTATGCCAAGACACTAATGTCGATTTGGTCTATATTGCAACACCCCATTCCGAGCATTACAAAAATATGGAGCTGGCCTTGAAATACCATAAGCCAGTCCTTTGCGAAAAAGCTTTCACTGCAAACGCCAAACAAGCAGAGGATATTATCTCCCGCTTTGAAACTTCAGGAGTTTTTTTAACTGAAGCAATTTGGACCCGCTATATGCCCTCGAGAAAAACACTCGATAATTTATTGGCCAGCGGTCTGATCGGCGAACCATATCTCATTTATGCTTCCCTATGCTATCCGATTAAGAATCATGCCAGATTGGTCGATCCGGCATTAGCTGGCGGGGCTTTATTGGATGTCGGGGTCTACCCGATCAATTTTGCTTCTATGGCTTTTTCTTCCTTCCCTACCAATATTTACGCCAGCTGCACCTTAAGTGAAACGAAAGTAGATGAAACGGACACCTTGATTTTTGACTTTCCCAACAACAAGAAGGCTGTCTTAGCTGCCTCGATGGACGGCCCAAGCGACCGAAGAGGAATCATTTACGGGACCAAGGGTTACATCGAGGTCATCAATATCAACAATACCGAACGGATTGATGTTTTCGATCCGTTGCATAATTTAATTCAAAGCATCAAAGTGCCCTTTGGAATTTCCGGTTACGAATGGGAACTCTTCGCCTGCTCAGAAGCTCTTAAGGAGAACAAACTCGAATGCCCTGAGATGACACATAAGGACACCTTAAAAATCATGAAAGTCTTGGATGAATGCCGAAGACAGATGGGTATCATTTATCCTTTCGAAAAAGAGTAAAAGAAAAAGCCCTATTTCTAGGGCCATTGCTTGCTGGGGCGGATACTGAGGATCGAACTCAGGCGTGATCGGTTCACAGCCGATTGTGTTAAACCACTTCACCATATCCGCCATGCCATGGTGACAAGCAATGTAATTTTATGCTATCGGACTGTCCTTGTCAAAATAAATCGCTTATAAAAAAGCACTTTTTGCCAAAAAACTAAAAATCGGAAGAAATAAGGCGTAAAAATGGATGTCTGGGGAAGCTGAAAGACTTAAAGCCCCTCCTCTTCATCTCCTTCTTTTTCGTCTTTTTCGTCTTCTTCGCCATCTTCAGCTTCAAAGTCCATTTCTTTCCCCGAAACAATCTCCATAAATTTAGTGGAAGAAACACCTGTGTATTTACGGAAAACCTTTCGGAAGTATTTGGTATCGTTAAAACCACATAAATCGCTAATCTGATAAAGGTGCAATTCGCCTTTTTTCATTAAATCAATCGATTTTTGAATCCTCAGTCGCAATAAATAGTCATGGATAGTGACGCCCATTTCCTTTTTAAAGACATCGTTAATCGTCGTAACCGAGGAAATTACTTGCTCAGCAATCTCTTCCAAAAGAATTTTTTTAGCATAGTTTTTCTGAAGATAATCTAAGACCTGCTTAACCAAAAGCGGAGTATTCTCCACATCCACATCTTCGACGATTTTAGCCTTGCTCATATCGGCCAATTTATTGGATAGTTTTTCATAATTACGCATGATATCGACATTTTCTTCCGCATTTTCTAAAGCATTGGCTAAATCATCATTGTTCAGCGGCTTTAAAAGATAGTCGGTAACACCTATTCTGATGGCTTCTTTCGCATAATCAAAATCAGAATAACCCGAAAGGACAATGGCGGTGAAAGAACAAGATATTTTTCCTCTTTTGA
The DNA here is from genome assembly GCA_022652945.1 of Bacilli bacterium. GTDB lineage: Bacteria > Bacillota_I > Bacilli_A > RFN20 > CAG-288 > Scatoplasma. The sequence goes on along the minus strand of JALCRV010000014.1, from coordinate 7,336 downwards.
TCATTTCGATTCCGGAAAGAATCGGCATCTTAATATCGGTGATGACGATATCCGGTTGCTCGGAAAGGATTTTCTTTAAACCTTCCTGACCATTGGCAGCTTCCCCGATAACCGTGCAGTTCGAACGGGCCCAATCGAAAGAAAAAATTAAGCCTTTCCGAATTATTTCTTCGTCTTCAACAATTAAGACTTTATACATTTTGGTTGCTCCTTGATATTGATGGTAATGGTAGTCCCTTTCCCCAGTTCGCTTTCGATTGTGAAGTTGACATTCTCATGATAATAAAGCTTCAACAAATTGTATGAGCTAAAGATTCCTAAATGGCCACTCCGCTTCTTGGAAGCCAGGTTTTCTTGTACCTCTTCTAATTTCTCTTCGCTCATCCCATCGCCATCATCTTTGACGATAATTTGGAAACCATCAGGAATCAGATTAACATCCACTGCGACCTCCAAGGAATCTTTGGTGTTGAAATTATGCTTAACAGAATTTTCCACCAAAGGCTGCAAAAAAAGCTTTGGAACTACGAAATCCTCTGCCGCCTCCGGAAGATTCAAATGATAAGAAAACTTTTCTCCGAACCTAACATGACAAATTTCCAGATAATACTTTAAATAAATGATTTCAGTCTTCAGTCTGACATTGCGTTCTTTCTCATCGATAGAATATCTAAGAATCTTGTTCATTCGATAAATCAAATCGACAGCCATGTTTTTATCGATATAAATGGCGTATTTAATTGTCTCCAAGGTGTTGAAAAGGAAATGAGGATTCAACTCCGCTTCCAAAGCGGCCATCTCAGATTCGACTTTGGAGACAATCAGTTCTTCCTTTTCTTTCGAGAGACGGTCGTTCTCGTCGAGCATCGTGTTAAGACTCATCGAAATCTTATCAAATTCCTGATCGTTTAGCTTTGGAAAACGATATGCCGAGTCCCCGGAAATGACGATATTGATTCCATCGACAATCGATTGGAGAGATTCCGCATCCTTTTCGGCAATCTTTTTCGAAAAAACGCCGACCAAAGTACCGAAAAAGATAATCATCAGACCAGCGGTGATACACATCGCCCAAATCTCCACCGGCTGTATATCAAGGGCCATGACCACCAGGTAGTAATCAGGATGGAATTCTGAGGTATCAGTTTTATAACGGACGCCGTTTAAGGTCAGATTGGATTCCCCGTAGAAATTATATTCGTTGACATTACCAATCAAGCGAGATTCATTTGTCGATAAAACATTTCTCTTTCTGTCGAAAAGAACATATCCCTCAGAGGTAGATGTTGCAAAATACGAAGACAAATCCGAATTGTCGAATGATAAAAATAAGTAAGAATTCGCTCTAAGTTTTGAGCCGATTGAAGTAATGTTGCCACGTTCAACCAAATAGCTTTCCGGATAAGAAGGCAAATCTTCCGAAGACTCTTCCATTTTTCTCTCCGCATTCATCAGATAGGAATGTTCAAGAGCCGAGACCGCATCATGCGAAGAAGAAAAAACCAAATCTTCACCTTTATAAATAAGCATGGAAAAATTCAACCTGATTTTGTTATTAAGAGAATATAGGTAAGAATACGCCACTTCATAATTTGTCTTTCCATCGTAAAGCGAAAGGAAGGACTCATCTTTGGATATGTCATAGACCAAGGAAGAATACTCCCCGTAGTCTCTATTAAAATCTTTTTTAAAATTGTTACGGGTGGTTTCGATTTTGGAATCAATTATTCTATTTGAAGTCACTAAATAAGTACTCAGAAAGATTGCGGTGATAAGAAGCAGGACAACCGAAGAGACACCCAGCATTTGGGAAGTAAGCAATTGCTTGAAGCTCTTGGAATCACTCTTGTTTTTTTTAAATATGGCCATTCTGCTATATATATTAGTCCTTATTTTTAAAGTATACTACTACACGTAAGAATTTATGTAAGCGCTTTATTTTTTCCCCAATTCTGTTTGTTTTTACCCTTTTGGAAGTCCAAAATCAAACTTACAATGAAAATATCAAGGAGGAGTGTAAACTCAATATTATGAAAAAATTCCTGAAAGTCTTGCTGATTCTTTCTGTCATGCCGCTAACGGCCTGCGGACAAACTGAGACCAAAGATCTCGCTCTGACAGTCTATTCCCCCAACTCTGAAGGTTTGATTAACGCCTGCATCCCGCTTTTCGAAGAAAAGACCGGAATCAAGGTTGATTTAATTCAAGCTGGCACTGGCGATTTGATGAAGAGAATTGCCGCAGAAGCAAGCGATCCTTCCTGCGACGTTATGTTCGGCGGTTCCCAAATTAATTACTTTACTCAGAAAGATTTATTTCAAAACTACGTTTCTGGAAACGATAAAAACCTTCCGGCTGCGTTCCAGAACAAAGCAGGTTATGCTACTTCCTATGTCTTGGATGGCCGTTGCCTAATCGTTAATAAACAGTTGATAGGAGATGTCGTAGTTAAATCATATGCGGATCTATTAAAGCCTGAATTAAAAGGTAAAATCTCCGCTGGCGATCCTTCCAACTCTTCCTCAGCTTTCAATCAGCTTTCTAACCAATTAGCCGTCATGGGCGGCTACGAATCGGACACCGCTTGGAAATTCGTTGAAGATCTCTTAAAGCAGGTAAACTGCGAAATGGCTTCCGGCTCTTCGGCAGTCTATAAATCGGTAGCCGATGGCGAGAAGTTGGTCGGTGTTTCCTATGAGGATCCGTGTGTTCAATTAGTAAAAGATGGAGCCAACGTCGAAGTCGTTTACCCGACTGAAGGTACGATCTTCAATCCTTCCTGCGCCGGAATCGTCAAGGACGCAAAGCATCTTGATAATGCGAAAAAATTTATCGATTTTATCATCACTTCTGAAGTCCAGAATATCCTAGGCTCTTCTCTGACAAATAGGCCGGTCTTAGCGGACGCCAAGGTCGGTTCCTACATGACTCCGATCAAAGACATTACGACTGTCGTGGAAGATACCGACTATGTCTTTGCTCACAAAGCCGACATCATCAAGCGCTACAAGGATCTTTACGCTTCTTTAGCCTAATCTTTATCAGCCTGTTTCGCTTATCAATTTAAGCTTTAGCTTTAAAATGCAAGGGAGAACTCTATGCCTATTGATATAACAATAAAAGATGTCGTAAAACGTTACGGAAATAACACTGTTATCTCCGGTATGAATCTTAAAGTTAAAGGCGGAGAGTTCTTTACCTTGCTCGGTCCTTCCGGCTGTGGAAAGACAACTTTGTTACGGATGATTGCCGGCTTCAACACAATTGAAGGCGGCGACATCCTTTTTAATGATAAGGTCATAAATGACCTGGATCCGAGCAAGAGAAATATCGGCATGGTTTTCCAAAATTATGCCATTTTTCCTCATATGACAGTCAGAAAGAATGTTGAATATGGGCTTCATAACAGACATTTAGATAAAGAAACAATTCAGGAAAAGACTGATAGATTTCTTGATTTAATGCAAATTCGTCAGTTCGCCGATAGAATGCCTGATGCCCTTTCTGGCGGCCAGCAACAACGTGTAGCTTTAGCCCGCGCTTTGGTTATTTCTCCTGATGTCCTTTTAATGGATGAGCCTTTAAGTAACCTCGATGCAAAATTAAGAGTCGAGATGCGCTCAGTCATCAGGGAGATTCAAAATAAGATGGGCATCACGACGGTTTATGTCACCCATGACCAAGAAGAGGCGATGGCGGTCTCAGATCGGATTGCAGTAATGAATAAAGGGGTTATTCAGCAGATTGGGACCTCAAGAGAGCTTTACCAGCGGCCCTCTAACCTCTTCGTGGCCACCTTTATTGGACGTTCCAACGTTCTAGATGGCCAGATTAATAATGGAATCCTTACCCTCCACGATGGCTATTCAATAAAACTTGATAATCTTGTCGAAAAGGATTATCAGGGAGCCGTTAAAGTAAGCGTGAGGCCTGAGGAGTATCTTTTATCTCCGAAAAATGAGAACAAAACAATTACCGCGATTGTCGATGATAGTGTCTTCCTCGGTTTAAACTCCCATTATTTTTGTCATATCCAAGGAACCAACGAAAAAATTGAAATTATCAGCATTTCGGCCATCGATGACAATGTCAAGAAGGGTGATTCAGTCAATTTGTCCTTGAAAGTTAAGAGCATCAATGTCTTTGGCCATGAGAATTGGACTAACCTTTTAAAAGGAGTTTCCAATGACCAGTAAAAAGCATTTTGATGTCTGGTCTTCCGTAACTATCGGAATGACTCTTTTCTATATATTCTTTCTACTCCTCCCTTTAGGAATGATTTTCTATCAATCGTTTTTTGATAAAGAGACTGGGCAGGTCAGCGGAAAATACTGGGTAGAGTTTTTCTCTGAAAAATATTATTTCCAGACACTTTGGAATTCTTTTGCGGTAAGCATCACCGTTACAGTCCTGGCTATTCTGATTGGCGCTCCGATGGGATATTTCTTCTCTGTCTATCGTTTGCACGGCAAGAAAATCATGGAAGCCTTAATCATTATCGCCCAAGTCTCAGCTCCTTTTATTTCCGCTTATTCTTGGATTCTCTTATTCGGCAACAGCGGCTTAATCACCAAAATATTCTCTAATGCCGGGGTCGAATTGCCTTCGGTCTACGGATTCTGGGGCATCGTTTTAGTCTTGACTTTTAAGACCTTCCCACTGATTTTCCTCTACGTTGTCGGGGCGATGAAAAACATCGATTCAACTTTGTTAGAAGCATCACGCAACTTAGGCGATTCACCAATAAAGACTTTTTTCACTATCGTACTTCCGCTTTTAGTCCCCACAATTTTAGGGGGATCGGTTCTAGTCTTCATGCGTTCCATGAGCGACTTCGGAACTCCAAGCCTAATCGGCGGCTCTTACAGGACTTTTCCAGTCTTGATCTATAACGAATTTATGTCGGAGATTTCCGGTGATGATGGTTTCGCTTCCACCATCGCAATTATCTCAATTATCATTATGGCTATGGTCTTTTTAACTCAGTCCTTCATTTCACAAAAACTATCTTTTAATATCAATAGTCTCCACCCAATCCAAGAGAAAAAGCCAAAACTTGTTCCTTCTATTTTCATCTATCTCTATATCTGCCTCGTGATTGCTATAGCAGTTTTACCACAAGTTTATGTCATTTATACTTCATTCTTAAAAACATCCGGTTTAATCTTTGTTGATGGATATTCATTCGAATCCTATACAACCGCCTTCCGGCTTCTAGGTAATTCCGCTTGGAACACCTTCTTAATTCCCTTCTTGGCTTTAATCTTCATTGTTCTGCTCTCAGTTCTGATTGCTTATGTCACCGTCAGAAAGAGAAATACTTTTACAAAAGGATTAGAGATCTCAACGATTATTCCATATATCATCCCCGGTTCTGTCCTTGGCATCGCCTTCGCCATGACTTTCAAAACAAAATATCTTGCAATACCAGCTTTTATGTTAATTGTGATCGCATTGATTTTAAGAAGAATGCAGTACACATTGCGCTCATCAACTGCGGTCTTGCAGCAAATTCCGTTATCTACTGAAGAAGCCTCCAGATCATTAGGCGCCAATAAAATGACCACCTTTTTTAAGATAACAATGCCGATGATGAAATCAGGCATCCTCTCTGGAGCAATTCTTTCCTGGATTTCCCTCATCACCGAATTATCCAGTTCCATCATTCTATATACGACAAAAACTGAAACGCTGACAGTAGCCATTTATACTCAGGTCCTCAGAGGAAAATATGGGGTAGCCGCAGCTCTGTCCACCGTACTTACGATTTTCACAGTCGCTTCCGTCCTTCTATCAATCTGGATATCCGATAAGCAGAAAAAGACCAATGCGTAAAAAGGAGTATTAACATGAACAATTTAGTGGATTATATAAGCGAGCACAAGATAATTTCAATCATCAGAGGAGTTTACGGAGAAGATCTTCTGAATCTGGTGGAGGCCCTATATCAAGGAGGCATACGCCTAATAGAAGAGACTTTCAACCAAGCCGATCCTGATTGCATCAGCAAAACGACCGAAGCGGTAAAACTCATCAAAAAGAACTTTGCCCAGATGAAAGTAGGAACTGGTACTACCTTAAGCAAAAAACAGCTTCAAGCAGCTTATGATGCCGGCGCTCAATTCATCATTTCGCCCAATGTCAATGTAGAAATAATCGCTCAGACTAAAAAACTTGGTTTAATTTCAATCCCTGGGGCAATGACAGCCACGGAAATCGAGGCTGCCCATGAAGCCGGGGCTGATTTTGTCAAAATCTTCCCAGCCGGATATCTGGGAGCCAAATACATGAAAGATATCCTCGGGCCTTTAAACAATATACGTTTTATTGCAACTGCTGGAATTACCCCAGATAATATAGATGATTTTTTCAGCCTCGGTTTTGCTGGAGCCGGCATCTCCTCTTATCTTTCCGCAAAAAAGTACATTGAGGAAAAAGATTACAAGACAGTTCAAGAACACGCTAAAATCCTATCCGATAAAGCAAAAAAATACTCACAATAAGCGTTGAAACCATATTTCAAGCAATCGTTTGCCAAGTGTTAAAAATTGTACTCTCCAGGTTCGAGGATGGCCTTTTCTTTTCCAGGCAAATATAGATCAGCTGTGGTGTTCGAGGGAATTACAAAATGATAGTTGAAGCCATTTCCCTTCTTCTCCCATGAAGACGAAACCGAACCGTAAACACTTAGATAAGAACCTTCTGCGTGCGTAAGGCTTCCTCCTGGAGCAGGAGCTAAGATAAAATGATTTTTTTCGTCTGGAATAATTCCCAAAATCCCTTCGAACATCCAAGAACAGACCGCCCCAGGTGAATAATGATTCCGGGAACCAACTCCATCTGATTTGTTATTCGGTGAGGCCATCCAGTTTTCCCAGATAGTCGTAGCCCCTTGATCGACTTCATAAAGCCAAGATGGCGCTTTTTCATTTTCGAGCATTCGATAAGCTAAATCCAAATGGCCTGCCTTCTGAAGAACCGGAAGAATAAAGCCTGTCGAAAGGAAGCCAGTTTGAATTGTGGCATCTTTATTAATGACCGATTGAGCCAAGCGGTCCTCCAAGGCCTTTTTCGTTTCGCAATCGGCTAAATCAAGGGCTAATGGCCTTACCAATTTTGCTTGTCTGTCGGTATCGGGAGCTCCGTGAGCCAGAATTAAGCCTTGATATGCATGTTTGGCTCCCTGCGAATACTTTTGGAAATAAACGTAATCTTCTTTTTTTCCGAGCAACGCAGCGACTTTAGCTATCTCGCCGAGAGAATAAGAAAGATACGCAGTCGCTTCTTCTAATTTACTTTGTTTAAAAGCCTTGCGCGGATCATCACGATATTCCTC
>JALCRV010000013.1 GCA_022652945.1 Bacilli bacterium | reverse complement strand
GGAAACTGGGGTTCCCGCTAATATCCTAATAGAAAAGAGGCCGTTTTCCTAACTATTTCAAAAAAACGCCGTATTTTGCCGGGCGGAAAAAACACCCGATGTAAAAAACCTACAAACTCATAACCTGATGAGTTTAATTGACTTTAAAGGGGGTGAAAAGTTATCATTTTAGTAATGACTGCGAGGAATTAGTCTAAAGGGGGCTAATGCATGTATACTCTATTTTTAGATACGGATTGCGATGTTACGCCTGAGATTGCAGCCAAATACCACGCCGGTCTGATCAGTATGGGCTATATGGAAAAGGATAAGGAAATCTATCCATATGAGACCTGGGATAAATTCGAAGTCCATCATTACTATCAGTCGTTGAGATTCGGTGCGATTCCGAAAACCTTCGGACTCAGCCCTGAAAAATACATCAGCTATTTCGAGCCAGCCTTCAAGGAAGGGAAGGATATTCTCTATATCCATTTCTCCCAAGCGATGAGCGGAACGTTCAACGCGATGAATCTGGCCTATGAATCCTTAAAAGAAAAATATCCGGATCGTAAACTTTATACTTTCGATACTAAGGGCATCACTATCTGCTCTTTAAATCTGATTTATGAAATGGGAGAACTCTACCTGAAAGGAGCGACCCCGGAAGAAATCATCGATTACGGCAATAAAGAAGTCGATCACTTCGCTACTTATTTCTACGCTGATAACCTGAAATTCTTCGCTCGCAGCGGAAGAGTCTCCGGCTTAACAGCGGCCATGGGCAATATCCTCGGGATTCGCCCTTTGATTTTTATGGATGCCGATGGTCAGATGAAATCTATCTCTAAAGCCCGTGGGCGTTTAGGGGCGATCAACGCCTTGATCCATTATGTCGATGATTTAGAAGACCATATCGAGGATCATAAGGTCATCATCGCTCACTGCGATTGCCCGCTTCTCGCGAAAAGAACCGGCGAACTCTTACAGAGATCTTTAAAGAAAAAGCTCGATATCATCTATATCGCTGTTAACCCCACTGCAGGGGCCCATTGCGGTCCGGATTGCGTAGGCATCTGCTTCCATTCCAAGCATCGATGAACACTGACTTCCAGCCATGATTGAAATAAAAGAGGTAAAGACCTTTAAGCAAAAAAGGGAATTTCTTAACTTCCCGCTAAAACTATATAAAGGCAATCCTTATTACGTCCCACCCCTCTACGGAGATGAAAAGAAGATTTTCCGTAAGGACTATCTTTACTATGACCAATCTGAAGCGGTTTATTTTAACGCTTATAAAGATGGCAAGATGGTCGGCAGGATCTCAGGCATTCTACAGAAAGCTGCCAACGAGAAATGGAAGCAGAAAAGAGTCCGTTTCACCCGCTGGGATACAATCGATGATCTTGAAGTCTCCAAAGCTCTTTTTCACGCGGTGGAAGACTGGGGCAAAGCAAAAGGCATGGAAGAGGTGGTCGGACCTCTCGGCTTTTCCGATATGGAAAGAGAAGGCCTTTTAATCGAAGGCTTCAATGAGCTTTCGACCTACGAAGAGACCTACACTTACGATTACTATCCTAAGCATATCGATGCTCTGGGGTATAAGAAAGAAGTCGACTGGACGGAGCGGAAACTTTTCGCTCCTAAAGTCATCGATCCCCGGATTAAAAAGATTTCTGAATTGATGCTGAAAAGATTCAAACTCCATCTGGCTGAGATTAATTCCACCGATGAGTTTTTAAAGGTCTACGGTCGGCAGTTTTTTGAAATCGTCGATAAGACCTACAACGAAATCTATCAGACGGTTCCTTTCACCGAAAGGCAGATCAAGAGCCTAATTAAAGCCTTCCGCTTAGTCATCGATAAAAAGCGCGTCCCGATGATTCTCGATGAGAATAATCGGGTGGTCGCTTTCGGCTTAGGCTTCCCTTCGATTTCTAAAGCGATTCAGAAAAGCTCAGGCCATCTTACTCCCCTCTGTCTTTTCCGCCTCCTTAAATCCATCAAGCATCCCGAAATCCTGGATTTCGGTTTAATCGGGGTTCTGCCGGAATATAAGAACACCGGTATTGACTGGGCCATCCTCTGCCACGCTTTGGATTACTTGGTTAACGGGGAAGTCAGTTATGCGGAGACTAATTTGAATCTAGAGAATAACTTGGCGATTCAGAATACCTGGTCTCGCTTCGATTCAGTCATCCATAAAAGAAGAAGATCCTACGTTAAAAAAATCAGCTGAGGCGTTTCGCCCCAGCTGTTTTCTTCATAATAAATTTCAATAATCGATTCTTTATAGGATTGTAATCCCGTGCTTTTTCGCTTCCAAGATATTCTTTTCATCCCATAAGGAAGATTGGACTTCTCCGATATGGGCTTTTCTTAAGAAGTACATGCATAATCTGGATTGCCCGATCCCTCCGCCGATGGTGTAAGGTACTTTATTTTCCATCACCATTTTCTGGAAGGGAAGCTTTAAGCGGGATAAGCAGTTAGCTTCTGTCAGTTGTTTTTTTAAGGAAGAAGCATCAACTCTGATACCCATCGAAGAAAGCTCTAAAGCGATATCTAAGACCGGATAGTAGACCAAGATATCACCGTTCAGCTGCCAGTCATCGTAATCTGGAGCTCTTTTATCGTGAGGTTGGCCATCGGAGAGTTTCTCTCCGATTCTTTCGATAAAGACCGCCTTCTTTTCTTTACAGATCTGATATTCTCTTTCTTTTGGGCTTAACTTTGGATATAAAGAAAGCAGTTTCTCGGAGTCGATAAAGAAAATATCCTCAGGGAGAATCTTCTTTATATAACTATAGGAAGAAGACATCTTGTCTTCCGTTTCCTTTAATACCTTATATATAGAGCGAACAGTCTGTTCAAGATAAGGGATATTCCTATCTTCCAAGCCGATGATCTTTTCCCAGTCCCACTGATCGACATAAAGGGAATGGATGTTATCTAGTTCTTCATCTCTCCTGATAGCGTTCATATCGCAATACAGGCCTTCATGCAAAGAAAAGCCATACCGGCCTAAGGCGTAACGTTTCCATTTAGCTAAAGACTGGACGACTTCACCTTTCAGGCCCGGCTTATCCTTAATATCGAAAGCGACCGGTCTTTCTACGCCGTTTAAGTTATCGTTCATGCCGGAAGCGGCATCTAAAAATAACGGAGCGGTCGCTCTTTTTAAATTCAATTCTTCCGCTAAACCCTTTTGAAAAATATCTTTGATATCCTTAATGGCATTTTCTGTTTCGTATAAGGATAAAGGCGAAGAATAATCAGATGGGATAACAAGTTTTTCCATGGTGAGGTCCTAACTAAAAGATAGGCTATTATATCACTTCAATTGCGCTTTTTAAAATTTGAATCAGCGATCCTCGCGGAAATAAGAAAGACCTAAAGACATCGGAGGGCGGTTTTCTTTTTTCTTCTTAGCGGAATTGATAATCAAGACTAAGATCGTCGCTAAGTAAGGCAGCATCTTCAATAGCTCCTGGAAGCCGGCGATCGCAGGCAAAGAAATAATCTGCGGCAGGTAGCTATAAGCCCAGAAGAGAATACCGAAGATAATCGATCCCCAGATCAGCCTTAAAGGCTTCCAGGAAGCGAAGATCACCAAAGCCACCGCTAACCAGCCGATCGCTTCGATATTATTATTGGTTGACCATAATCCATCACCGAAACCTAAGACATAAATCATACCCGCTAAGCCATCCATCCCACAGCCGACAGTCGTGGCGATATATTTATATTTCGTGACATTGATGCCGACCGCATCAGCCGCCGAGGGAGATTCTCCGACCGAACGGAGGTTAAGCCCTTTTCTCGTCTTCTTAAGGAAAAGATGCAGCAGGATTGCGACGACGATAGTCAGATAGACCATAAAGCCGTAGCCGAAAAGCAAGGGCCCGATTACCGGGATTTCGGAAAGGACCGGGATCACTGCATTAAAGACCCCGCCGGAGAACTCCGCCATCGAAGCGGTGGTGATACCGACTAAGAAAGAAAGGAACTTACCAAAGCCGACGCAGAAAGAGGAAATGATTAAGCCCATGACGTTCTGGTTGCATTTAAAGGTCACGCACATCAAGGAATAAAGGAAGCCGAAGAAAGCTCCGATTCCTAAAGAGGTGACTAAGGCAATCAGAATAACTAAGAAGGCGCTCGGGTTCGCCGTGCTCTTTTCGTAGCAGTAGGTCGCATAATAAGAGATAAACCCGCTGATATACATAATCCCCGGCACCCCTAAGTTCAGATGCCCGCACTTTTCAGTTAAGGTCTCTCCGGAAGCGCCCATCATAATGATGGAGCCGTAGACTACGGAGAAGACAATCCAGGCGATAAAACTATCCATTTTTCACTTCCTCCTTTTTCGCTCTTTTCAGGAATGAAGGAGTCTTGATGATTAAGCGGTAGCGGATGAAGAACTCGGAAAGCATCACAGCTAGGATTAAAAGAAAGACCAGCAATTCGCAGGAATATTCGTTTAAAGACTCCGCGTAGGCTTGGTTCTTCAGATTAATAGCACCCCTATTAAGAAAAACGATACCGAAAGAGAAGGCGATCATTAAGAAGGGATTAAAATTAGCTAACCAGCAGACGATAATCGAAGTGAAGCCGTAGGAGCCGGAAGTGGAAGTCGAGATCGTATGATCGATCCCGCTCACATAAATAAACCCGATTAAGCCACATAAGGCACCCGATAACAGCAAGGTCCTCATGATTGTCCATTTGACCTTGATGCCGGAATAGCGGGCGGTATTGATCGATTCACCGATGACTTTCAGCTCGTAGCCGTGCTTGGTCTTATTGATGTAGATATAGATAAATACGGTGAGGATTAAGACTAAAAGCATCGGCATCAGGACCGGATTATTATTGATCGAAGCTAACCAGCCGATATAGGTGCGGTTATTGATATAACCCATGGAAGTCTTCACCCCTTTCCAGTTAATAGTAGCGAAAGATACGAGCTGGATGGCAATGTAGTTCATCATCAAAGTAAATAAAGTTTCATTGGTATTCCATTTAGCCTTAAAGAAAGAAGGAATCCAACCCCAGATTGCTCCGAAAGCAACCCCGGTAATCAAGGACAAAAAGATCACTAAGCTCGAAGGTAAGTTCTTGCCGTAGATCATCACGACTGCGCATCCTAAAGCTCCCATCAGGACTTGTCCCTGAGCTCCGACATTCCAAAAGCGCATCTCATAAGCCGGGACTAAGGCCAGTCCGATACCTAAAAGCAGCACCATTTCCTGAATGGTCTGCCAGAATTTCGCTGAGTTCCCAAAAGTCCCTTGGAAGATAATACCCACCGCCGGGAAGGGATTCTTTTTACCGATAATCCAGAGGGAAATAATGCATAAGACCACTCCGCTGAAAAGGCAGATCAGACGGACTAAAGCTTTTTGCTTCCAATCCAAATCATCTCTGCCGACGATGCGGAAGAGCGGCTCTTTAATCTTTTCTGCTTTCGTATTCTTTACTTGTTCCATACTCTTACCTATCCGCCGCCATCAGCGCTCCAACTTCTTTTTTTGTAGTCTTTCTAGCATCTAAAATCCCGGTGACCCTTCCGGAAGACAAGACCATAATCCGATCCGCTAACTCCAAGAGGACATCCAAATCCTCCCCGACATAAATAACTGAAAGACCTGCTTTTTTCTGATCATTAAGAATACTGTAGATCGTGTAAGACGTATTAATATCAAGCCCGCGGACCGCATAGGCAGCCATCAGGACTTTCGGAGCGGAAGAGATTTCTCTTCCGACCAAGACCTTCTGGACATTGCCACCGGAAAGTTTACGGACCGGTGTTTTGACTGAAGGGGTCGAAACCATGAGTCTTTCTTTAATGCGGTTAGCTAGTTCGCTCGGCTCTTTATATTTAAGAAAAACACCTCTGCCGTTCTCGTAGCTTCTTAACAGCATATTGTCAACCATGCCCATATCTCCGACTAAGCCCATCCCCAGACGATCCTCGGGGACGAAAGCGAGAGAAATACCTAAGGCTTTAATCTGCTTGACACTCTTGCCCAGCAGTTCGCATTCTTCGTTCAGATGCCGATTCTTTTCTTCGCCCGGCTCAGAATTATAATGATAGATAATCGAAGAACCGCTTTCCGCTTTCTGGAGTCCGGCGATCGCCTCTAGCAAAGCCTTTTGCCCGCTTCCGGAAACCCCAGCGATTCCTAAGATCTCGCCGCTTCTGGCCTGGAAGGAAACATTATCTAAAGTCTTCACCCCGTATTCATCGACGGTCGTGAGATTCTTAATTTCTAATACAACCTGGGGATGGATAGGCATTTTTCTTTCGATCGCTAATTTCACATGCTCCCCGACCATCAGATCGGTTAAAAGCCCTTCTGTCGCATCTTTGGTCTTAATGGTCTTCACTAATTCGCCTTTACGTAAAATCGCGACCCTTTCGGAAAGGGAAAGGACCTCATTTAATTTATGGGTGATGATAATGATGGATTTGCCATCATCTCTCATCTTTCTTAAGACTGCAAAAAGATTATCCGTTTCCTGCGGAGTCAAAACGGCGGTCGGTTCATCAAGGATCAAAGTATCCATCCCGCGGTAGAGGAGCTTAACAATCTCCACTTCCTGTTTTTCCGAGACGGTCATGTCGTAAATCTTCTTCTCGGGATCTAATTTGAATCCGAATTTCTGACAGAGCGCTTTGATCTTCTCATTGACCTGTTTCATATCTAACATCATCTTGCCTTCTAGCCCCAGGACGATATTCTCCCCGGCGGTGAAGACATCGATCAATTTAAAATGCTGATGGACCATCCCAATCCCATTATCGAAAGCGACTTTCGGAGAAGTGATTTTCACTTCCTTGCCATCGATAAAAATTTGTCCTTCATCCGGATAGTAAATTCCATCAAGCATATTCATCAAAGTCGTCTTACCGGAACCGTTTTCCCCTAATAAAGCCAAAATCTCCCCGTGGTTGATATCCAGGGAGACATCGTTATTGGCCTTAATGCGGCCGAAGGTTTTACTGATGTGTTTGAGTTCGATTGCTTTTAGCATACCTATCCTTAAAAAACGCAAAGGAGGGGGCATTTAGCCCCCTCTTTTAGAAGACTTCTTTATTATTTGTTTAACCAAGTGATACCATCGATCTTCATATCGAAATACGGAGCAGCGCGATAGGTCGATTCAGAGAAATAGGTAATCCCTTTTTCAGTCTTGATCGGATTGACTTTTTCTCCCTGATAGACCACGGTAGCCGGATCGGTCGTCCAATCCATATAGGAAAGATTGACTTCGGTGGTAGTTACTTTCGCGCCGTCGACGGTGAAGGAAGAAGTATCGAAAACCTGAAGCGAGCCATCTTTGATCTTAGAGACAACTTCGGTGACTTTCGCAGCGGTTCCATCCGCGACAACTTTGGTGTTAAGGGGAGAAATATCGACAGCGGAAGCTTCGTAGCCTTTGCACCAATCGTTGACGATGTCTTTACCAGCGAGGAACTGGCTGAAGGCATATTCATAATAGACTTCCCAAATATTGAGAGCGGAGGTTAATGCGGCATCGGGAGCAACGGAGGCCATATCGATATTGAAGCCGACGGAGTAGCAGACATATTTCTTGGTGGAGTTAGGTCTGGCGGTCCCTAATAAAGACTGGACCTTAGCCGGAGCGCCGGTAGAATCGGCGTGCTGGCCGATGATGACGCAGCCTTCCTTAACCAAGGCATCAGCCGCAGAGCCTTCAGCGGCGATATCGAACCAGGAATTAGTGAACTGGACATCCATCGCGACATTGGAGACGACGGATTTGATTCCGAGGTAGAAAGAAGTGAAGCCGGAGATAACTTCAGCGTAAGAATAAGCGCCGACGTAGCCGACTTTCCAGTTGCCTTTATCATCTTTGTTGAAGGTCTCATCCAGAGCTCCAGCATCGATTAAAGACTTAAGCTTCATACCAGCGACCACACCCGAGACATAACGAGCCTGATAGATGGAGACGAAAGCGTTGCGGAAATTGGATCTTCCCGAGATGGCGGCATAATCGCCGGTCATCGCGATAAAGGTCGTATCGGTGTAGTTTTTGGCTCCATCGCACATATAATCCTGATGGCCGTAGCTGTTCGAAACGATCAGTTTGCAGCCTTCGGAATGTAAATCATTGATAGCAGCAGTGCAGTTATTGTCTTCGCCGATCTTCTTCTTGTAAATGATACGATCGGAAATCTTCAGTTTAGCGGCCGCTTCATCGATGCCTTTCATATGGGCTTCGGTGTAGCCTTCGCTCTCATCTCCGACAAGGATGACGCCGATCTTTCCATCGTTACCAGCAGCAGAAGAAGTCCCAGCAGCAGAAGAAGTAGTAATGGACCCGCAGCCGGCCAGGCCAGCGATTCCAGCGAAAGCGACGAGCGAAACTAACGCGAACTTCAATTGACTCTTCATGTGGTTTTAACCCCTTTTCCCGATAATTGCTAAAAATTGAAAAGAAAGTCTTTCTACTGAAGACAAAACCAAGGCAAATGATTTTGATTCGTAGTGTTGAATTTGCGGTTCAACGTAGATACTTCCCACCAATTAGGGCAATTATACGAATGTCATTGATTTGACCTTCTTATTATGGCAAAAGACGAAGGCGAAATAAACCTGTTAAACAGTTAATTTGCAATGAAAGCGCTCCCGAGGGTTCGTCTTATTTATATATAATATAAATAACCTGCCGGCGATTTTTTAAAGCCTCTTCGGTTTGATTTTTTTCAATTTTGCTTTGTCCATTATTTTACTTCATCCTATAAAGAGCCTTGATTAAAGGGACTTTTAATCAAAAACATAAAAGTAAAGCGGAAGAATGTCTTTATGCTAAAGAAAAACTTTCCTTGAAAAGTTCGTGCTATTATGAAAACAAAAAAGGGGTGAAGCAAATGAAAGAACTAGAAGAAAGGATCTTAAAAGACGGTGTGGTCATTAACGGAGAAATACTGAAGGTTGATTCCTTCATCAATCACCAGATTGATGTTAAACTCCTTAACTCAATCTGCGCATATTTGACAAAAGACTTTAAAGACATCGATAAGATCCTCACCATCGAAACAAGCGGGATTGCTTTCGCGGTCTGCGCCTCCGAGCATTTAGGTGATATCCCAGTAGTTTTCGCTAAAAAGAGCAAATCTAAAATAGTCGATACGACTAACGTCTATACCTCGCAAGTTAAATCATTTACCCGAGATATCATCTCGACAATTACCGTTGATAAAAGATACGTCAAGAAAGGCGAAAGAGTTTTAATTATCGATGACTTCATGGCCGAAGGGAATGCTTCTTTGGGCCTAATCGATATCTGCGATCAGGCGGGAGCTTTGATCCAAGGAGTCGGAGTCGCGGTTGAAAAGAAGTTCCAAGGCGGAAGAGAGAGAATTGAAAAGCTCGGCTACAAAGTTGTAGCCGGAGCTTCAATCATCGGGTTTGAAAACGGAAAAGCTGTTTTTGCTGACTAGTCTTTATAAAGGCAAATCCTTTTTATCGAAGCGGATAGATCCCGCGATGTAGCCACATAGCCCGATTGCGAACAGAATAGCGAATTTCCAAATGAAATCCGTCGTTTGATCAGTGATGGAAATCACATCGAAGAGAGTAATCAAAGAGACGTAATTGAAGTTATTTAAAGCCGGGAATCTTACGACGCTCGGGATGACTGGAGAACCGAATAAGCCGAGAATGGTAGCGACCAGGAAGAAAATCGAAAGCCCACCACCTAAAGCCATCGAATTTTTCGTCCGGTCGAAATGGCAGGAAGTGAAGAAATTCAATCCGGAAATAGCGAACAGGACTAAGAAGGCTCCTAAGTTAATCAGACAGAGCTTAGCATAGTTCAAACCGCTGTCGCTGACACTAACTGAAGACCAGCAGATGCAGGAGGTAATCAATGTGCAGATAAACATCCCCAGCAAAGAAAGAATCAAGAAACAAATCTGCGTAAAGGTGACGGTCTTTCTTTTAGTCCCCGTGGAAAGCACGTAGGCCATCGAACCCGTATCGACCTGGGTGGAGACTAAGTTATTGGAAGCCATGATGGCGTAGATAATCGGGAGCAGCAGACCCGCGATCTTATAAAAGACGCTGCCGACGATTAATCCGTATAGATCCATCTGCCCGACATCTTCAATCGCTTTGGAGACATCAGTAGGCAAAGAAGCCAGCAAGGATAACGAGAGTTCCTTTTTCAAGGAGACTTTAAGATCAGCCTTCGCTTTCAGATAATCATCATTGGAAGCATATCCGCCCTCGCTGTTTTTCTTATCGATGGCTTCCAACTCGTAATCAAAACGAGCCTGGAAGGAAACGATGGCGGAAGAAGACATGCCCTTGATGTTTGTATATGTATAGCCGAAAGTGGCGTATTTAGTCTCATCGACTCCGTATTTAGATAAGGTCTCTAAAAGCGTATCCACGGTAGACTGTTTAGACATATTGTCCCCGAGGAAGACCGAAGAAGAAATGCGGCTTCTGTCCTGGCGATAACTGTTTCTTTCATCTGAAGACAAATAAGTCTGAATATCCCCGCTATTGATATGCTGAATCAGAGAAGAAACATCGTAATCTGCCGGTACTTCTTCTGAATTAGCGGTAAAGATGGAATTAAAATCCGAGGTGGGCTTTAAGGCGTACATGACCGCTCCCAGCATCTCGTTTGATTCTTGGCTGTTATCTTTATATCCGTTAGCTTCCGCTTCCTTCAAGACAGCGTCTTTTAATTCATTTGTTGCTTGATAAAAGGCAGCTTGGGAAGAAGTCTTCAAAGCATCCGGCTTATTAGCCTGCCAGGTCTGCATCGCTTTTAAGTAATCGTCTGAGGAAGCGTAAGAGGTTTGACTAGGCATCGCAGAGGACCAATTCTGGAAGAGCAGTTGATAGTATTGCTCACTGATAGTCTGACCTTTAGGCATCTTGGCTTGCCACGCGGTTAAACGAGCCTGATATTCTTCATCCGTTTCGCTTGAAGTCTTGACCGGTTTAGTTAAAGCCCAGGCATCGAAGGTCGGAATATAAGAGGAAACGTCCTGATAGTCAGCTTGGAAATCGGCGACATAGTAATTATCGAAGTTTTCTAAGCCTCCATCGGAAAGATCGTAATAATATAAAGCCCGGCTTTTTAAGGCGGAATCGATTTCGCCTTTGATAATGGTATCTTCGACGGAGTTCTTGACCTGACCGACGTTTCCGTTACCCGAGATTACCATGACGCAACTAAGCATAAAACACTCAGCTGCGGTGATGATGACCCACATCCAACCGTTAGCTTTTACGGACTGTTTAAATAAGGCTTTGCTGAACATTTTGTTTTTTCTCCTTCAGCACTTCTTGGAAGTGCTTATTTAACGTATAAGGAACTTCGCTGATAAATCTTAGGTGGTAACTAGCTAGGGCGGAGAATAACTTATTGATTTCTTTTCTCTCCAGCTCGACTGTCACCTGGTTATATTGATCCTGCTTACGGATAATCTTGAAACCTGGATTTTGAAAACGCAGATAGTCTTCCGTTTCCTGAAACTCAATCTTAAAATCCTGCAGCGGGCGATTAATAATATCTTTCATATAGACCGAATCAATCAGATACCCATCGCTGATCAAGGCTACTCGATCGCAGGTGTCCTCCACCTCTTCAAACATGTGGCTCGACATCATTATGGTCTTACCTTTCTGATGCTCGGCTTTAATAATATCCACAAAGGCCTGTCGCATCAGAGGATCTAAGCCGGTGGTCGGCTCATCAAGGATGATGATGGGTGGATTAGCCATCAAGGCTGCGACAATCGCGGTCTTCTGCTTCATCCCCTTGCTCATCCTTTTCAAGTTTGCTCTAGGATCCAGCTGCAATTTTGAAACTAATTCATTGGCGTAGCTCATATCCTTCAAACCTAGGAATTCCGCTTGTGATTTAAGAAAGTCATTGCCGGTTGGTAAATCGGGGAAGGCGATTTCTCCGGGGACATAGCCGATGCTCTTAGCGATTAAGGAAGCGTTATGGTAACTTTCTAATCCGTTAACGTAAACGCAGCCATCCGTTGGCTTGATAAACCCCATCAAGCAACGGATGGAGGTGGTCTTACCTGAGCCGTTTGTTCCGACAAAACCAAGCATTTCGCCTTGGTTGATTACTAGATTTTCCTTAAAGACTCCTCTCCCGAAGCCGTAGTCTTTTGTTAAATCAGCAAATTTAATTACTTCGTTCATAATTTGCCTCCGTATTCTTTTTCTTCCTTGTAGAACTTCATAAAGTAATCTTGGAGCGTCTCTTTTTTGTTAGTGAAGGACTCCAACTCGTAATGGGAGAAATGCTCGACTAAACGATCGACATCTTTATCTTCCGCGGAGATGAAAACCATCCGGTTTTTGTCATCCTTTTGAAGGATTTTCATGACGCTGGAAGCGGAATGGAGAGAGATGAATCTTTCGTACCCTTCTTGAGAAGCGAAAGCGACTTCGTAATACTTCACAGAAGCATGTTTTAGATCATCCGCTTTAAACACAGAAACCAGCTTGCCGTCTTTAATAATTCCTATCCGATCGCAGGTGGAATCAATCTCGGAGAAAATATGGCTGGACAGTAAGATGGTCTTGCCTTTCTTCTTCTCTTCATGGATGAAATCGATAAAGACTTCCTGCATTAAAGGATCTAAGCCGGAAGTCGGCTCATCGAGGACTAAGACATCCGGATCACCTTGGAAAGCTGCCACGATAGCTAGCTTTCTTTTGACACCGAGGCTCATTCTTTTAGTCTCGCCTTTTAAGACGTTATCCTCCAAAGAAAATAACGAAAGCATCTTTTTCTGCATCTCATCATTTTTAACTCCCTGGAGATCCTGCTCCATCTTGAGAAATTCATATCCGGTAAGTCCGACCGGCAGGGAAATTTCTCCCGGGATATATCCGACGTGACTTAATACTTCGCTATAGTGATGGAAACTATCTTTTCCAAGAATTTTCGTTTCACCTGAATCCGGTTTGCTGAAGCCCATCAGATGACGGATGGTTGTAGACTTTCCGGCTCCGTTAGGGCCTAAAAACCCGAAGCACTCGCCTTTTTCAACCTGAAAAGACACTGAGAAGACACCTCTTCCCGAGCCGTAATCTTTGGTCAGATTGTTAATTTCAATTACGCTCATCTTTCGTCTCCTCCTTTCTTCCGGTTAATTATAGGAAGGGGATCAATGATTCGCTATGTACAAAAATAGCCATAATGTTCAATATTGAACAAGACTCTATAAAGTTGTTTAAAATCGTCTTTGTAACAAAGCTAATTTAATTGACATGTAGTTTAATACACATATAAAATACTTACATGTTCAAAAATGAACAATTAAGGAAATTCCAAATATGTCCACGAAGAAAACCTACAGGAACAGCCTGCGTTCAAAAAGAATGATCAAAGATGGCGTTGTCTCTTTATTAAAGAAGGGCAAAGATTTTTACTCTATCACGGTTTCCGATGTCTGCAATGAAGCGGGACTTAACCGTGGGACTTTTTATAACCATTACGCCAATATCTCTGAAGTGGCTAATGGGATTGAAGATGAAATGATGGAAGAACTATCCGCCGCTTGGAATGATTCGAAACTTACTAACGGCAATATCGATAACTTCATTCTGACGGTCACCGGTAAATTAAAGGAAAAAGAACAGGCCTTTAAACATGTCGTGAACTATATCCCGGATTATTTCTTCACTAATCTGGAGAATAAATTCTTAAAGGAAATCCAAAATGACTTTCTTCTGCCAGGTATTACCTTATCCAAAGCGAAAGCCGTGATCTCGATTCTTTCCGATGGGATTGTCAGCCTGTATTTAGATTACTTCCAAGGAAAAACCGATCTCTCCTTAGATGAGATAGGTAAATACTCTATCGAAGTTGTCGATAAGATGCTCGGTAAAAAAGAAGAAGTAAAATAAGCCTTAAAAAGAAAGCCTTAAGTCAACCTGGCCTTTATACTCTCTGATTATCTTGAATCCGTTCCTTAAATAGAAATTCAGATTCCGGCCGCTCTTTTCAATCCCGGTCACATCGACGCTGTTTTTGCCAGCCTTTTTTAAAACATCCTGCAATTCTTTGATTAATCTGCTCCCTAGGCCTTGGCCTTGATAAGCGGGGGAGATATCGATATGCATCTGGGCTTGCATCCCTTCATCATTTTTGATAATCGCAAGAACGCTATCGAAAATCAAAGGGCTGATGAAAGAAAGCTTTTTCATCTGCGGGTAATATTCTTTCTTCATCATTTTCTTATATTCTTCATAAGGAGCAATCGAGGATAAGACGTAGCCGGCTACAGAACCGCTTTTATCCTTTCCAATCAAACACAAGCTGGGTTCATGATCTAAAAAGTAGGACATAAACATCAGAGGAACTGCTTCAATCAGTTTCTTCTTTTGGAAAAACGGAGCGGCGGTTTCTTTGCAGATATTCTCTACGCCAACTCTGTCTTTTTTATCGTAAGCCTCGATGATGAATTCCATATGTTTCGCTTCTTTCTACTTTAAATATATGGCTTTAAAGTATATAAATTCCGCTTATTTATTGAAAAATCTAATATTTATGTTTCTTATGACGGATAATTTTTGGCCTATAAGAAAACCCCTTCAAGCGATAGAGCTATAAAGGGGTAAAAAGAAAGGTTAGAAATCCAAAGAATCAACTCGACCTAATAACTCAATGATATTCTTCTTACAAGCCTCAGCCAGCGGTTTGCCTTTTTCCGACTCCAAGCCATATCTTCTGATGGTTCTTCTCATCAGTCTGGTAAAGCCAACCAGCATCGCCTTGTCCTTCACTTCCTGATAACGCTTCTCATCCTCGGTATTCAGGTACATCTTTACCGAACGATGGAAGAAATCCACAGCGGTTTCATAAGGGATTCCCATAAAATCAGTTATAGCGTTCCGATCGATAATCCCGAAACCTTCGTAGGCTAGATACATCGAAGCCAGCTCGAAAATCGGATGGCCGTAAGAAAGGGTATCCATATCGATTAGCAGGACTTCATTATTCTGCATCATGACGTTTTTGGTATGGTAATCCCCGTGGATCATCGTATGCCTAGAAGGGACATCCTGGATGAGTTTAATCAATTTGCCGCTTTGCTCAGATGGCAGATAGTCTTTTAAAAATTCCGCCCAATTCAAAGCGGTTTCCTTAATCGAAGGCATCTCTCCTTCTCCGACTTCTGTCGAGTGGATTTTCTTTAAAAGATCCACGTAAAGCTTGATGTAGGTATCGATATTCTCCGGATTGGAATTGATAAGATTGGAGAATGATTTAGCATTCAATAACTCAAAGACCGAACCGTAACCACTTCCGACTTTCACGACATCGTAAGGAATCGCGGTCGGGATACCTAAGACGAAGGCTTTCCTGGCCAGTTCTCTTTCACGGTTAATCTCCGGCAAGGAATCTGGATTATTGTAGACCTTGATAATGGTATCCGGATCGAGGCGGTAAACTTTCCCGTTCGCCCCTTGGCCGATGATTTCGCATCCTTCAATCGAGATAACACGGTAGGCTTTCTCGATGGTCAGCATCTCGGTAAACCCTGTCATCTCCAGAACCTCATAAACAGCCGAGGAGACATTGATCAACTTAAGGCTATCTTCCTTCTGGGAAAGACGCAGGATCACTCTTAAACCCGCCGAAGAGATGTACTCAAGATGCAAGGCATCAAGGACGATATCACCTTCGGGATGGTCCGTTCTGATCTTGTTGATATCAGCCTCTAAAGCCGCGGAGTTAGAAGAATCGACATGCCCGCTTATTTCGACAATAAGCTTGCCATTATCGAGATGGCTATTTACGTTACTCATATATTGCTATTCCCCCCTTAGTTAGCAAATGTTTTAGCGATAGTGACGATATTATGTGTCCCATCCGTTTCGTATTTTACTTCATCGCACATCTTCTTAACCATATAAAGACCTAATCCTCCCTCTCCCCGTTCCTTTAAAGGAAGAGTGAAGTCAGGCTCTTTGACTTTCGTAATATCGAAAAAGTCGCCTCCGTAGGTAAACTTCATCTTCAGCTTTCCACCTATGACCAGCAAACCGAAATCGACATCTTTGCTTCCGGAATATTTACATATATTAGAGAAAATTTCATCAAGGACGATATCCATCTTCGTAATGATAGTAGCTCCCACGCCTTTTTCTTTTAGCGTCTCTTCCATATAAGCGGAGATCGTTTCGAAGTTTTCATTCTTCGCTTCGAAATTCTTCGTTACGTAGAAATCATTAAGCTTAAGAGCAACCATCGTAATATCATCCGACTGTTCAGCATCTTTAGTGAAGCCTTTAAGATCATCAAGGACATGAGATATGAACTTATCAGGAGGTGTCGTAGGGTCAGTCTGATTCAAGAGCTCAAGCAATCTCTTCTCCCCGTATTGCTCCTCAGACTTATTCATCGCCTCGGTGACTCCATCGGTATAAAGGAAGAGCTTATCTTCCGGCTGGAGATTAAGGGTGTACTCTTTGTACTTTGTCTTCTTGCTCCCAGCCAGAATGAAGCCGGAAAGATTTCTTAAAAACTCAATCGGCTTACCATGGAGGGCTAATAGAGGAGGATTATGCCCGCAATTGACAAAAGTAAGCTTCAAAGTAGAAATCTCTAAAACCCCCACCCAAGCGGTAACAAACATATGTTGTTCATTGCCTTCCAGCAATTCCTGGTTAGTCTTATTCATCGCCTCAGCTAAGGAAAGCCCTGATTGGAGATTGTTCTTAATCAAGGTCTTAGCGATGACCATGAACAAAGCCGCTGGGACTCCTTTACCGGAGACATCAGCGATCAAAAAAGCAAAGTGGTTCTCATCGACAAAGAAGAAATCGTAAAAGTCTCCCCCGACTTCCTTCGCAGGATTCATCGAGGCGAAAAGGCTGAATTCCTTCCTCCCGGGGAAATAAGGGAAGATATGAGGCAACATCGAAGACTGGATACTATTGGCAACATTGAGCTCGGATTCCACCTGTTTAGCGTGACTTTCTGTCAGGCGGTATTTATCGATCATATCCAGGACATAAACCATCAAACCGAACCCGATCGCATTGCAGAGAACAAAAGGCAAGGCGATACCAGCTACTAGCGCCCAGCCTTTTTCTGGTGTGAAGACAAGGCATTCATAAATAAAGACAATCAAAAGATGGAGGACTTCCATAATCCCACCGATCAGGAAAGCCTCGAAGGTTCTCCTCTTGGATTTAGAGAAGGCCTTGGAGCCTAAACCAGCCAGGGTGCCGATAAGAAAAGTTGAAATTGAGCAGGGAATCGAAGTCCCGATGGTGACATCGGGAAGCCCGTATAAGAGACGATGAAGACCAGCGACTAGCCCGGCGATTAAACCCGCTAAAGGCCCACCGAGGATGCCAGCCATCATCGGCCCGACATCGCGGATACTAACAGTCGCCCCCGTCTCCGGCATCTTGTAGCCGCTAATAGTCGCATAGATACCAAAAAGCCCGCCGACAATCCCGAGGAAAACGTACTTCACCCATTTATTGTTGTCACCGCGGATTTTCGAGATATGATGCATCCCGTTTAAAACGACCGCGACTAAATCGATGACGGCGATGGTTCCGATTAAGGAGATAATCATCTCCCGCCAAGCTTGATAATCCATAAAGTGATCTATCCTATATTCAAAATATCGCTAAAGCCGGTTAAGTCGAAGACTTCCTTCACTTCCGGCTTGAGATTGATGACTTTCAAATCGCCTTTTTCATCCATTTGATTAACAGCCCACAGGAAGACCCTTAGACCCGCTGAGGAGACATAATCGACATCTTTCATATCGATAGTTAATTTGGTGACGTCAGCAATCTGAGCTTTTAAAGCTTCCTCAAACTGCCCGGCGGTCTGAGTATTAACACTCCCGCTTAAGGAAATTATAAGCTCTTGGCCTTTTTTATCTGAATGTACAATCATATTTTCTTGCTCCTAATCCAAGGATATTATAGCGCCCGAGTATTCTTACTCAAAGCAAAAGAAAAGGGATTGAATCATCTTCCTTCCAGATAAATATTTAGCCTAAATATTTTTCGTTCTTCTTTTCTAAACAGGCATTGACGTAGGCTTCATCCATCAGTTGGAAAGTGACCGTATCGGTATAAGGCAAGACCAAATCCATCTTTTCTTTGCTGTCGATGGTCCAGACATTGACAAAATGTCTCTTCTGATAACGCTGGGCTCTTTTTTCGTTGACGAATCGATAATCAAGATCCAGACTCTCGAAAAGGAAACGCAGATGATAAGTCCACTGATGATGGTTATCTAAGGTAACTAAAAGGGAACGGATAAATCCGGACTTTTTCATATGAAGCAGAGCCCGTGGATCAAAGGAGATAAGCATGATGTTCCGCTTGTCTTTAATCATCTTCAGTTCCTCGCAGGCTTTTTTAGCTAACGGGACATAGTTCTTTTGATAGACTTTCAGCTCAACGACAATCGGGACCTGTTCCGCGTTGGCCTGAAGCACTTCCTGAAAAGAAGGGATTTGTTCACCATCGAGCAGACGGTAATCTTTCTTAATCTGCTCTAAAGTGAGATCTTCGATAATCCCTTTTTTACCAGTCGTTCTCATTAACTCGGAATCGTGGCAGACCACGAGTTCACCATCTTTGGTCAGATGGATATCCAACTCAAAAGCCAGCTGGTGTTCACGGGCATTCTGAAAAGCCTTTAGCCCATTTTCGGTCAGTTCCTGATTATGGAGCCCGCGGTGAGCGATGCCCTTTAAGATCAACGGATTGATATTTTCGATTACTTTTTCTTTTCTCATAGGACAGACTTATTTTAAAGCTTTTTTCGCCTCAGGGATATCTTTTTTGATGTTCTTGATAAAGCAGAAAATCGCTAAGGAGATACCGATGCAGATTAAGGCGTAAGCCGGAAGCAGATCAAAGCCGAAATTCGGAATCAACATCAACAAGCCTAAAAGGCAGGGAGTGATCGTCTGAGCAGCCATGGAAGAAGCGTAATAATAGCCGGTGAATTTACCGACCTTTTTAGCCGAGCAGAGTTCAACCACCATCGGGAAGGAATTGATATGGACTAAAGACATGCCGAATCCCTTAATCCCCCAGACGATATATAGATAGAACGGGAACGGGTTCTTCCCGGTGGCGGGTTTCACCGCAGGGAAGGCGTAGGATACGATAAGCCAAATCAAGTAAGCTAACCCCGCTAAGGCCAATCCACCTAAAACTGTCTTCTTTCGTCCGATCTTGCCGGCTAGCCAGCCCCCGACTACAAAGCCGATGACACTTCCGACTCCGCCGACGATTGTATTGATCAAATTGGCTCCGGAATTGGCGTAAAGATGATAGACCGCATAGTTACTCATAAAGGTTCCGATGCCGTTATCCGCCATGAACCAGAAGAACTCAGCTCCGAGGATCAAGAAGAGCATCGTCTTATTGGCTTTTGTCATCGGTTTATCGTCATCGATTTTATCTTCAATCGCCGCTAATCTTTCGCCTCTTTCCATCTCCGGCTTCATTTCTTCTTCTAACTTATTTTCTTTGATGGTGAAGATTAAGACGACAGCGGAAATGACCATTAAGCCGGAAGCGACTAAGAAAGGAATCTCAATCGTCCAGATATTAGCGGTCCGATTAACCCAGTATTCATCCCCGCTATCGCCTAAGTATTTGGTGACTTGGAAGAAGATACCGACCACCGCGGCGAACGCTCCGCCTAAGTAGCCCATGATATTGATGATACCGTTGGCTTTCGATCTTAAGGGTTTAGGAGTGATATCCGGCATCAAAGCGACCGCCGGATTCCGATACATCATAGCGAAGAAGACCACGACCGCCATGATCGCTAAAGTCCCGATTAGATTATGGTAATGGAAAAGGACCGGGATAAAAGGGAAGGCCACGGCGCATACGAACGTCCCCACTAAGATATAAGGCATACGCTTACCTAATTTCGTGTGGGTTTTGTCGGAGAGATTGCCGAAGATCGGCATCATGATCAAGGCCGCGACATTATCCATGGCCATCATGATTCCGACTAAGTACTGGACGTCTCTTTCTTCGCTGGCTCCTAAGGCTTCCTTAAATAGTTCGGTCAGGAAGTTAGGGCACCAGGAATCGTAGACCTGCCAAAGGAGGAGGATTCCGAAGAAAGCAAAGCCGATTAAAAAAGTCCTTTTGTAATTAAGGACAAAAGGCTTGTTATCTTCACTTAAACTTGTACTCGGGTTCAGATTGTTGGCTGAAGGACTGGGTGTTTCCATAATTTTTACCTCGCTAAAATAATCATACTATGAAAGGGCTTTCAATTAAACACTTCTTTTTGGGTATTTCCTTTTTAGTGGGGTAAAAGACTTAGTTTTTGAAGAGGATTTCGACTAAAGGAGGTAACTCAGTAAGGCTATTTATCTTATAAGGATCATCAGCGATTTTCCCAAAGCCGTAAGCCGCGTGGATGAACTTCACGCCGGCTTTTTCGGCTTCGGTCTTATCTTTTAAGGTATCCCCGATATAAATCACATCCGATACGTGCTCTTTATTCTTCATATAAAGGATATTCTGCCATTTGACTAATCCGGTATCGCCGACGCAGACATGATCTTTAAAATACTTACCCATATGGCAGGCTTGTAAGTAATTCTCCACATATCCTTTATCGGAATTAGAGATGATATATAAAGGATACTTTTTAGCTAAGCCAGCGATGATTTTTTCTTCTTCCGGATAAAGGATCCCCGGATGTAAGGCTAGATACTTAATTTCCGCGACTAATTCTAGATGGAATAACTCCAAGCCTTCTTTTAAACTGGTCCCGGGGAAGGCTAAAGGACAGGTCTCTTCCGGAGTCAGACCCATGAAGGTCTGCATTTTAGCTTTGGAGAAGCTAAAAGGCTTTTTAGCGTCCTTCATCGCTTGATTCCAAGATTCAGTTAAAGGATCTAAAGCATCCCATAAGGTACCGTCGAGATCAAAGAAGAGACTTTTTTTCTTTTCCATAATTATTAAGATTTATTTATTAAACACTTTGGATTTTAAGCCATCTTTTGAAGATTAGCAAATTAACTAGTCAAAAAGGCCTCGGTTAGAAAACTGATGTTTTTTTAGACTAGGAAACGAGAGAAGAGAAGTTATATAATTAAAGCACTATGAAAATCAATTGCATGAAGACTTTTCTCTTATTGTCTCTGTTTTCTCTGACTTCTTGTGGCAGCCCCAAGGTTGTCCCCATCTCATCGTATTTTGATGAATCTTTGACTTTCCACGAAGGTTATAAGGTCTTGCAGATTACGGATATGCATTGGTCCGTCAATACCGATGCTAACCATCAAGGGGCTTACTTAGAGAACTTAGTAAAGAAGATCGCTCCGGATTATATCATGATTACTGGGGATAGCCTTTTAGGAGCAACCACTTCCACGGCGGAGGCTTTGATTAAAGTCATTGAGAACTGGAATGTCCCTTTCGGAATCACCTGGGGTAATCACGACCGGGAAGGAGAGTATTCTCCTAACTGGCTTTCTAACCGCTTTAAGAATGTCAAAAACTCTCATTATAACGAAGTCGATGATGATGTGTTCGGTAGAGGAAATTACGTTGTTTCCTTGATGGATTCCACTACGAAGAAGGCAAAGTGGAATCTGTATTCTCTTGATTCCAACTCTTATCCGCAATCCTATAACGGAGTTTATTATAACTACGATGTTATCCATGAAGATCAGGTGAATTGGTTTAACCAAGCGGCGGAGTACTCGAAAACTCAAAACGGAAGCGAGGTCCCCTCTTTAGCTTACTTCCATATCCCCTTATTCCAGTGGGCTTATAGTTATCTGGAAAACCAGGATGGTTTAATCGGGGAACTGTTGGAGAAAGGCTCTTATAAGACCGGTCCTAAAGATTTGCTCGACCAGTTCGCTAAAAAGAATCTTCTATTGAAAAACTGGGTCGGTTATAAAGATACGGGCTTTTTCGATGCGGGGGTGAGCCATAATGTCCGCGGTTTCTTCTGCGGCCACGATCACTCTAATGACTGGGGAAGTAAGTATACTTCCTTGAAAGGCACGGCCTTTGTCGGGTATGGAGTAAAAAGCGGGACGGAATTATATTACGCGCATTCGACTAATCGTGATTTCGATGTGATCGGTGGCTCCTTATCTACTTTACACGGGGACGGGAGCTTCGATCTGACCCATTACTACATGCAGGATGATGAAGCTTATACGCTTATCCAAGAGGAGGTCAAAGGCTTATGAAAATCACGAAGCATTTGGTTCTCCTGATTCTTGAGTCTTTGCTTTATATCCTCTTTTCTGTTATTACGGTGACCGCTTTAGGCTCTTTCAATAATTTCCTTGGGAGCACCGATAGCGTCTTAAAAAGAATGTTGCCATTCTATCTCTCGGTGATCTCGTTATTCTACTTATTGATCGTCCTTCATCTGATTATCTTCCCGAAAGACAGCCAGAAGCTTAAATTGACTTATAAAATCAACGGAATCATTCTCGCTGGCCTTTCTTTCTTCGCCGTGCTGATGACCATCATCAATTTAATCGATAAGACTTACGCTTCTTTAGTAAGCGGAGTCCTTTCTTCTTTGTTCCCTTTAGATTATCTGCTGCTGGATCTAGCTATTCTCGGAGCTAGTATTTATCTGACACTAACCGGTTTCCGTTATAAAGAAGATCCTCAGCAGGTTTATTATCCTTTCCAAGGCGGAAAGGTCAAGAAAGTCTTTTCTTCTTTCTTCCTCGGTCTCTTCTTCTTGCTTTCCTCTTATCTAACCGGAGCCTTCTTAAGCGAAATCTTCATTGCAAATTACGGCTCTTCCACTTGGTTTAATATGTTTATTCTCTGGCTCTTATTAGGCGTTCCGGGCTTTTTCTTCTTCTATCACGAATGGTTCTTTATGCCTAAAGCCTTCTTAAATAAGGAAGCGAAAAAGAAAGTCTCCTTGATTCTATTGATTATCGGATGTGTCTTATCGCTCAGTTTTATTATCGCCTTACTGGTGAAACCTAACTTCATCGTCGAAGATGCGACCGCCCTATTCCCGATTGACTATATGAAGAGCTGGAACTTAGCTCCTTATCTGCTTTCATTAATGGCGATCCTTCCGCCTTTCTGTTTCTTCCTCACCACCTTAAAAAAGGAAGAGAAGAAATAAAAAGAGAACTTACTCGATAATCTAAAAAGCGATTAAGATATCTAAAAAGCTCGGTGAATCGCCGAGCTTTTTATCTAAGCCTGACGGTAATCAATCACCAGCTTAAGATTATCTTCAATCCCCGCTAAGCCACCATCATCAGCTGCGCAGGTGATATTGCAGATGTAGTAAGGAGAAGAGGAGGTGGCTAGATTCATCTGCTTAATAAGCAAGGCACCATTTTTCGGATTTTCGACTTTCACAAAGTCATTTTCCGCGCAGTAATAACGGATAGCGGAGAGGGTAGCGTCTTCAGGCATGATCTTGGTGGTGAAGAAGTACTGCATATATTTAACTGATTCGACTTCCAGAGTCGGCTGGAATTTCACGGTGATGGTCTTTTCTCCTTCCGCGGTCAGCTTCGTGATCTTGTTGCCGGACATATCCTTAATCTCCACTGACTGGATATAGACCGTCGGGATAATCCCGGCCGGGGTCACCCCGAAAAAGGCCACGAAAATAATCGAGAGCAAGGCTAGGCAGATAATCGAGATGACAACGCTCTTTTTCATTTCTAACCCTCCCGATAAATGTACTTAGCTTTCTTCAAGAACAAAGAGACATTAAAGCAGAAATACAAAGAAGCGAAGATGGAAATCTTCAGCTCCGGGATGAAATCCTTGCTTTCCCTTAAGAAAAGGAAATAAAGGATGGCCATTGCGAAGGCAATAATGAAAGCCGTCACCGTAACTAAAAGCGAATTCTGCCTTTTCTGTTTATCGTTATCGAAGTTATCTTTCTCCCCTTGGATATCTAGCCCGATTGAGAAAAGCATATGGCCTAAGGCGAAAAAGAGGACGGTAAAGAATAAGAAGAAGATCGCGTAAGGATCTAAACCTTTGACTTCGCCGAAGATTGTCACGGAAGCGATGGTGGAGAAGGTAATTAAAACCGCGGGGACAAATAGCTTAGAGCCTAATAGATCCGTCTCTTTAGCCGGGAAGGAACGCGATAAGGAATAAGCCCTTCCTTCATCGGAGAACAAAGTACCTAAAGCGGAATTGGAGTTTAAAAGACAAAGGAGAATCAAAAGCAAGGAGACGACATTGACTAAGATATCTCCCATCGCATCCGTAGACATCGCTCCGAAGATCTTGCTCATCAGCATCACCAATAAAGGCTCGAGGATTAAAGGCAGGACGAAGGAAGTGAATAATGAATTATTCTGAGCGAAGATGGAGATATCCTTCTGCAGTTGAGAGAGAGGATAAGCTAGATACTTGCCTTTTGCTTGCGGGTTATAATCACTACCTAAGTTAGAGTCTGAGGTAGCCATCTTCAGATAAATCGGATTAACTAAGAAAACATCTAAAAGAAGCAAAAGAATCGTCGAGATTAAGATGATCGCTAGGCTAAATAAGCTATCGCCTTGGAAGAACTGTAAAGTATAACCTTCCACCGTACCGCACGAGAGCTGGCTCATCCCGTAGAAGAAGCGGAAGTTCGTCCGGTAGTAAGTTAAAATCTGTTGGATCTTGTTAAAGTAAGGCCCCCAGTTAGTGAAGATATCGATGTTCTGCGGCATTAAGGACATGAAGTAAATAGCAAAGCCCATCCCGGTGAAGAAAAGAAGAGACGTTAAGAAGTACTCTTCGGCTTTATGGCGGTGGAAGAACTTTCTGATAAAGAAGACCGGGACTGATAAAAGAGTCGCGAGAAGTAACTCAAAGATGATATAGATGACCCAGGTAATAAGCACCTGGACAATCAGATAAACCGGTAAAGATGAATTTAGGATGTAACCGAAAAGGAAGGGGATTTCCACCAGCAAATCATTGATTAATTCCTTTAAGAAGACGGTGGCGAGACGGGCGGTGAAGACGGTTAAACCGTTAGCGGGGAAGGTGGCCATCACTTTTAAATCGGGGGAGAAATATAAAGTCTTCGTGACTTCGCCTAACGCGTGGATGAACCCGATGATAAAGATGATGGTCGAGACTAAAGACGGCACCGCCAAAGGGACGAAAGGCATGATGGAGAAGATATTCAGCATCTCCGCTAATTGGAAGAAGGCTTTAAAAAGGAAGGAGAGTCCGATAAAGAGGCCGAGGAAGGTGACAATCTTAATCAAAGATTGCTTTCTGGAGTCTTTTAAACTGATCCGGTAAGAGTCTTGGCTCATCATCCTGACCATAGTAAAAGAAGCGCGGAAATCAATCAGATATTTATCCTTGAGGGATTGTCTATTTTCCTTGCTTTTTTGCATTCTTTTCCTTTAGCTTATCTTTCTTTTTCTTCAAAGCCCTTGCTAAATAGAACTCTTCAGTCTTCGTATCGTTAGTCAATTCGAGGAAATGCTCCTCGAGATTGACGTGGGCTTTCTGATAGTAATCCATATCGTTCTGCTCAACCATTTCACCGTTCTTGATGATGATGATCTTATCGCAGAGATTCTGGACGACATCGATAATATGGGAAGAGAAGAAAACGATGTTGCCTTTCTGGGCGTAGTCTCTCATCGTCTCTTTAATCTGGAAAATCGAATACGGATCAAGCCCGGTCATCGGTTCATCGAGAATCCAGATCTTCGGCTCATGGATTAAAGCTCCGATAATTGTGATCTTCTGCTTCATACCGTGGGAGTAGGAACGAATCGGCATATCGAAAAACTCTGTCATTTCCAACCGGCGTGTCAGATCGAAAGCCCTCGTCTCCAGATCGGCTTTCGAGACTTTATAAATCGAAGCGATATATTGGATATATTGTCTTCCGGTCAGGTTTTCATAAAGGGCGTAATTATCCGGGACGTAACCTAAACACATCTTCGCTTCGATCGGCTGGTAGTTGATATCGTACCCGCAGATTTTGATGGTACCTGAATCGAAAGGATGTAAACCGACAATCGCCTTAATAAGCGTGGATTTACCAGCGCCATTTTTCCCGAGAAACCCATAGATATGACCGGCTTCGAGATTGACGGAGAAATTAGAGATAGCGGCTTTCATGCCACCTTCATAAGTCTTAAAGACATGATCGATGGTGATGGAGGCGGGGAGTTCCTCTAAGGTCTGAGGTTTCTTTTCCTCTTCACCTGAAGCTTTCTTTTTTTCTTCTTCCGCTTTCTTTTTAAGCATATATTCCGCCCTCCCTTTCTCAGCTACCAGTCTTCTTTCTCTTAGGATTATCAATTGATCAAGACCTAGGAACAGCATTTCATATACGTACCACATCCCGATTGAGAGACCGACGTAGATTAAGTAGAACAAAGTCAGATATAAAGGACGGAAGACGAAGGTATTGCCGTTGATATTTACGCTGGTCTTGTCGTTGAAGATATTGATAGCCCAGGAGCCTAACTTATCTGAGATAAAGGTAGAATTCAGGAAGAAGAAATCCAGACCTAGATGAGCGACTCCATCATAATAGATATTAAGGAAAGCCACCAAGACGAAATACATTAAAAAACCGATCATCGAATAGATGAAGAATTTAATCTTCGGTCTTTCATAAATACCTAAAATGATAATCAGAACCGGCATAAAAGCCGCGTACATGTGGTTGATGAAGAACTCGATGGCATTGGAGGAAAGAATCGGAATAGTCGAAGCGTAGTTAGGCATCATCATCGCTAAGAAAGCCCCGATGACATTCACGAACATCGTGAAGTAGAAAACAAAGTAATTAGAAAAGGCTAAGGTGAAAGGCATGATATACATCGCCGTGTTGCAAAGATGCAACGGGGCATTTTGGATATACATAAAAGTCAGCCTTCTTCTGACGGCCGCATAAGAGAAGAAGACCGCGAAGGAGATAAAGAACATAAAGGCCTTCCGGTGCTTCTTATCGAAAGGATACAAGAGATTGTAATAAAGAACGGGAAGGATGAAACAAAGGTAAATATAGAAACGATGGGCTAGATTGAAATTATAAGGCCCGTTGAGATTACCGATGTTTTTCCCAAAAAGGTTCATCGGGAGGTAATCCCCGATGGTACAGATTACGAGAAGGATAAAACCCACCAGGACGGAATACCAAGTCTTTTTACCTAGGTTAAAAGAAGGCTCCTTACACCAACGATCAAAAACAAAGCCAGCCATCAAGCCTAATTCCACTCCCATCATCAAGGCTCTTCCGTTAAAGACATACTTCTGGACGTCTCCGACGATTCCCTGGGTGATCTGAGGGAAGAAACAGATGGAGAGAACGACGACGAGCCCTGAGACAAACCTTTCAACAGCGCGGAAGAAATCGGAAGGGAAGAACTCCCCGATTAAGATAAAAATTAAAGCTCCGATCCACCAGTTTGAAAGGATAGCTCCGATTCCGACTTCCCAAGGCGCCATGAAATCGGAAGTCAGCTTTACGACTTCCTGAAGATAGTCTTCATTGGTATCGTAAAAGCGGGCCATAAAAAGAATCAGAAGAGCGAAGGCTAAAAGTTTCCTATAAAAGATAATCCGGTTCTCATGGTCAGCGATTTTGTTAAGGAACTTATCCTTTAACTTCTTAGGATCTTCAACAGAAGAAAAATTCCTCCTCACCTTGGCTCCCAGCAAGAAAAGGAGGCTGGAAGCCAAGATGAAAGTGAGGAATTCTACACCTTCATAAAGACTAAAACTGTAAGATTTATAGGTTATTGAAGTAAGTAAAGCAACTAGAAAGTAAATGAAACATACTGCCGATATCAAGACATATCTTTTGGCAGTCTGAGTCATAGGTCTGATTAGGCTAAATCATTTAAGGCCATCAGGATACCGTAAGCGTCCGAACCGGCATAGGATGCAAAATTTCCTGCTCCGGCCCCTTGGTTATATGCACCCTTGATTGGAAGTTGTCCAGAATAATACATCGTCAAATAATCACTGATTCCAAAATTAGAATCGATTGTGGCCGATCCACCAATAAAGGCAGTAGTATTTGAAATTGAAGTCGGGGTTGGTGTCGTAAAGCATCCGTAATAATTATTATAAGTAGGATTGTTTTCGGCATCGACTCCCACTTTTACCGTTTTAAAGATAGGAGTTGACTTCAAATTGCAATTTTCTGCTAAATACATGCAACCATAATCACTGGTCGGGGCAACAGATAACGCGGCAGGCATACCGCTGTTTTCCATTGCGGATCTACCATTTTCGTATTCTATGTAACTAGCTCCGTTGACTCTTACTCCTCCAAAATAGCCTCCGTCAGCTGCTGAATCTTTATCGCCCATGGTAATCGCAATTAAGTTAATATCCTTGTTCGAGCCAATTTTTTTAATAAACGATTTATTGAGGGCATTGAATAAAGGATCAAATTGCTTAACTTGGTCAAATGAGCCTTCAACTCCATTAATTTTGAACCAGCCGCCAGATCCTGCTACCCAGTTCTCAATGGAAGAAGAAATAATGTTGATCCAGCCACCGTTTCTCGGATCCTTATTGTCTGCGGCATAAGTGGCTTTAGCTTCTGTCTTTTCAGTAAGGCTATATCTCTTTTCGGCAAGAATAGCTAACGGGCCACCAGCTCTCTTCACTTCGGAATCGGTGACATTAATAGTTCCTTCTTTAGAGACAAACAGGGCTGCATTGCCAGAATCAATTAAACGGCTGCTCGAGATATTGATAATCGGAGCAACACCTTTGTTGGTTACTGTTCCATCTCCATCGTTGACTGGAACGTATTGGCCGTTATTCATAACAGGGATGTAATAACTGTTAATTAAGCAATCATCCATCGTTGCATTTCTGAAAGCCTTATAGAAGCTGACGCCTGCGTGTGCAGTATCAGCGATATTACTGACACCATGGTTTCCGGTAGAAGCGAGATCATGGAAAGAAGTCATAAATGTCTTATATAACCCGTTGGTATAAAGCGTTTGGGCTTGGGCATTTACATTTAGATACTGTTGCGCTTTATCGGAGAAGATTGCTGCGTGAGACTGAACTGTCGCACCGTTGGCCGGAAGCTGCCCAGTAGGATCAGACCAGTTACTAGGAGGGAAGGAATCCGAAGCAATCTTCGGGAAGTCAGCACTTAAAGAAAGCTTGAAATAGTTGCCATAGACATCAAATGTCGGATGCTCGGCGCTGTGGCGATGAAGAACCAAATAACTTTCATCTTTTAAGGAACCAACGACTGCCGGATCTACAGCCCAATCAACAGAATGGCTAGTTCCTTCGGAATCTTTATAGGTGTAAGTCCCGTGCTCACCAGCTTGCCAAATGAAGCAAGAGGGAATATTCGAGCTTTTAAGAATGATATCTTTTTGGAAAATTCCACCTTTGTAGTTAATATGTGGAGTTTTGTGGTTACTTGTCAGATAAGTGGCAATCGCAGTATTACGAGCGCTGGTGGATTCTCCACCTTCCAACCCGTCATAGCTGGTTTCGTTATTCAATGCGAATAGATCATAAACATCGTTGATGTTATAACCTTCAACTGCATCGAAAGCATAAGAGACATTCGGGAAACTAGAATTAGTGCCGGTTCCATACTGGAAGGTCAAAACGAAAGACTTACCAGCGGCAGCAGCATTTAACTTAATATCGCCTAAGGCAGCCGGATCGACTGTAGCATCGAAGTATGTGGCTTTATCAGTCGCGCTCATTTCATTCTTTAAATCGGTAGAGAGATAGTATTTGCAAGTAATAGATTCATGAGCGGCACCTTTATTTAATTTTGATAAGGAAATAGGAGAACCATTAGCGATAGCTTCGACGTGAGGAGCTAAGTTAACGGAATTATCAGTACCGATTCTAAAAGTGGCAGTCTTCATAAAGGCGGTAGTTGCAGGGACACTATCATTATCGTTTTTTGAAGGGTTAACTGCGCTTAGTCTTGTCTGGAATCTAGTGTAATTGTCATTGGCATACCAGTTAGTCCAAGTAGCTCCGCTTTCCAGAGTGGAATCTTCAGTAGTGGTCGGAGAAACTGCGACAGTTGAAATAGTAGGCGTGGTGGTTCTGGAGAACGAAGTCGCTTCCGAATTGACATAAGCGGTAGCCCAGGTTCCATCCTTCACAACATCGAAAGTGGAAATCGTTCCATCCGTCGTATCGACGTAGACTTCATTCGCATACTTATTGACGGTTTCAGTATTGATATTGCCATTGTTAGCCGCTATTAAGTATCCGATGGCTAAACGGACATAGTTGCTAATTGAGGAATCAACGGGAGTCTTATATTCATCCGAGTAGAAGTTGAAAGCAATATAAGGATTATAAGCAGTGCTTCCGCTGGCTTTCTTCAAACTGGAAGCAGCGAGAAGCTCAGCGGTGAAGTAATTGATATCATCCGGGAAGGAGATACTATGCCCGCTAAGCGGTCCGCTCTTGAAACCACCGTTTTCGGAGGCGATAGCGTACAGCTGAGTGCGGATCTGATTGGCTTCCGCTAAAGCTGCTGTTTTCTTGGCCTTATTAGTAATACCTATATAAGAGCCGATACTGACACCAGCGAGGATAGCGATAATCGCCATGACGACAATTAATTCAACTAGCGTAAAAGCTTTAACCAACTTCTTTCTAAGCTTACCCATTTGAATGGATCCTTTCTGCTTTCTCAAGAGGAGAAAAGCAATATGACGGTTAGAAAAATAGCCTAGGGCAACACTTTCATCTCTTCTAAGCAATAATCTAACCTAAAACAAACAATTTTCCACTTACTAAATATTATTATAAAAATGTTATCGTTATGATAAGAAAAACAAGAAAATCTTGTAAGGTTTTTTCATTGCTTCTCGTTTCATATAAAAACGAATTAGCATCCTATGTGGCTTTTAAAAATGTCAGTTTGAGAAAAGGGTTCAGATTTTTTATTTATTGAAATACATCTGTGTTTTTACTCATTTATTACTTTATGGAAACATTAGCTTGGGAAATTACTTCTTTAACATGCTATTAAGCCTGCTTTTTTACATCTTTTTTTGATATTTTTTCTAAGATAGTAATACTTTTGAAGTGGTTTTCAGGGAAAAATGAATGGGATTGCCCCGATTTCAACTTATCCAGAAGACAATGGTATAATTTAGGCAAGATGTAACTTTATATGTGGAGGAAAACTATGAAAAAAGCACTCATAAGTTTCTTGCTGTTGGGGATTGTGATCTCCTTGGCTTCCTGCCAAAAAAGCAACAATTCATCTTCCAGCAGCTCGGCTGGTGAGAATTCTACATCGTCCTCCGAAAATGTAGTCTCTTCTGAAAAGACCTCCTCCTCCCAGGCCTCTTCTGCAGCCGGTTCTTCTTTTTCTTCTTCTTCAGGGGTCTCTTCCGAGGACACCTCTTCAGTCTCCAGCAGTTTGTCCAGTTCAAGCGATTCCGGTGCGACTTCTCTGCCGGATGGTTGGGCGGGGCTTGTCCGTTTCTATTATCGGAACGATAACGCAAATTACGCGGATCGGGCTTTATGGATTTGGGAGTCGGGCGGTGAAGGTAGAGAAGTGGTTTTTGATAATCTTGATAAACCAGATGATTTCGGCATCTATAAAGATATCGATCTGACCGCTGCCCCTTACCAAGGCAAGAAAATCATCGCTTTGAATTTCATTGTGAAATTCCAAGGGACGTGGAGCGGTCAGAGCCAAGATATGAACATCGTCTTTAATGATTACGCTACGACTTTAGAGACTGTGGGCGAGAAGCAAAGGATAACGGTCTACTGCACTGAAAACGTCAACGGCAATTACAACACTTACAACACTAAAAAGGCCGCGCTCGGGGATTCGATCGGCTCCGCTTACTTTTCAGATTGGCGGACCATTCAGATCAAGGGAACCGGAGCAAACGATGAAAGGCCGGCTGAAGAAGTTGGTCTGATCAGCCGCTATAAGCTTTATGCCTTACCGCCTTCTTATTTTGCCGCTAAGAAGATTTACTGGTCTTCTTTAAAGGCTAAGTACCTTATTAAGGATGAAAGCCCGGCCTCCAATTCGATTACGGTGACTTTGGATAACGACATCGATTTTTCCGTCACTTATTATCTCGAGGCTTATTTCCCGCCGGAGACGGAAAGTTACAAATACACCTATGTCAGCTTTAACCGTCTCTTCGACGAACAGAAATTCGTCGATAACTATACTTATGAAGGAAATGATCTGGGTTTAAGCTTCGATGCGGATAACAATCCGACCTTTAAACTTTGGGCTCCGAGCGCTTCCATTGTCAGATTGAGACTTTATAACAATCCCACTCCGACAACCTTGGGAATCGAAGGAAACGAAGGCAATGATTATTACTCACCGCTTCCGATGACTAAAGGTGAGAAAGGCGTCTGGAGTCTTACGCCGAGCGCGGCTCAACTTACCGGTTTCTCCTATTACACTTATAGCGTCTTTACCGGCGGGCAGGAGAATGAGACAATCGATCCTTACGCCTACGCTTCCGGAATCAACGGAGCTAGAAGCCCGATTCTCAATCCGACTGAATTAGCCAAGACCGATCCGGATGGCTTCAGGACTTCCTTAGATAATCTTAATACGACCGCTCCGATCGATAATGCTGCTGATTTAACGGTCTACGAAGTCCACGTCCGGGATTTCACCGCTGATGAGACTTGGATTTCTAACAAGGGATATGCCAGTGGAACTTATAATGCTTTCGTCGAAGAAGGAACTACCTACACTAAAGGCGGGACCACGGTCTCCACCGGGTTTGATTCCTTAAAGGAATTAGGTGTCAATGCAGTTCAGCTTTTGCCGGTCTTTGACCAAGCTAACGATGAAAGAACTTATTCTAAGACCGTCGATGGGGTGAGCAAACTTGTCTCCCCGAAATATAACTGGGGCTATAATCCGCAGAATTACAATTTAGTCGAAGGGGCTTATTCCTCAGATCCTTTTAACTATGCCACAAGGATAAAGGAATATAAGAATCTAATTAAGAAATGCGCGGATAACGGCATCCGTGTCATCATGGATGTCGTTTATAACCATATGAACGCCATCAATGACAATCCGTTCTCCAAGACGATGCCGGGTTACTTCTTTAAATACGATGCCTCCGGCCAAGCGATCGATGAGACGGGAGTCCATAATACTTTTAATACTGCGCGAAAGATGGGCTCAAAATACGTAGTGGATTCCGCCGCCTTCTGGGCCAAGGAATACGGGATCAAAGGTTTCCGTTTCGATTTGATGGGAGCCATCGAGACTTCAACGATGCGCGGAGTAAAAGATAAACTCTATTCTGTCGATCCAAAGATTGTGGTCTATGGAGAGGGCTGGAGAGGCAGCGGAGAGTCGACTAATACCCAAGCCGGGACTTATCAGGTTTATCGCGATCTGGCTGATAATGGCAAAGGCTCGGTCGGTTGCTTTAATGATTGTGGTCGTGATGCCTTAAAAGGAAATACGACCTACGGCTCAGCCGCTCCAAGTTACGGCTTTATCAGCCAAGGCGGGACCGACTTAAACGAGAACACTTTATATAATGCTGCTTGTGTCTACCTGGGCGAGAATCGGAATATCACGAATAACACAACCCCGCAGAAGACTCGTCCGGAACAGACCGTCAATTATGTGAGCTGCCACGATAATTACACCCTTTATGATCAACTGAATTACTGCTATAACGCCGGGGCGAAAGCTGATACTGATGAGAACAGCGAAGTCAGGGAAGCCAGCCTTGCG
The DNA here is from genome assembly GCA_022652945.1 of Bacilli bacterium. Classification (GTDB taxonomy): domain Bacteria; phylum Bacillota_I; class Bacilli_A; order RFN20; family CAG-288; genus Scatoplasma. The sequence goes on along the minus strand of JALCRV010000013.1, from coordinate 27,016 downwards.
ACCAGCGCCTATATCCTGATGAGCCAAGGCATCGCCTTCTTCCAAGGCGGAGAAGAAATCTTCCGCCAGAAGATTATGAAGCCGGATGATCCTAACTGGGATTTGATTGATGCTAATGACTATGTAACTATGTCTTCTGGGAATCGCTTAATTAGAAACAGCTACGCATTCGGAGATGCCGTCAATTCATTTAAATGGGATCGAAAGGTCACCTTCTACAATGAGTTCTTGAAATTCAAAGAAGCGATTCAAACACGTAAACAGCTTGTTAAAGATGGTGTCCTCGGTGCTGATTATGACACTTATATTCAGGGGACGTTTAATGATAACGGTGTCACCAGAAAGATAACCCGCCTCTGGGACGACTTAGTAGCCAAAGGCAGCGATAATAGCTATCGTCCGATCCTGGCCGCCCAGACTCAATATTCGAAAATCGATGCCTCTAAGAAAGATGTCTATGTCTTCTTAGGCGGAAGAATGAGCGGAGAATCCGCAACTATCGGTTGTGGCAATGGGACTTTGAAAGTCCTTTACAGCAATATGCGTACTCAGGGCAGTCTGATAACGGTCAGCGGTAACTCATTAACTATTTATCGCTATGAGATGCTTATCGTAGAAAGGGAGGCCTGATAGTTTATGAATTTAAAAAGAAAGTCGTTGATACCAGGTCTAGCGATTCTATTAATCGTCACCGGTTGCCAGCATGGCGGTACGACCAGCTCAGTGATTTCTTCCAGCGGTCAAGCTTCCTCTCAGGCCGCAGTTTCCTCACTTGAATCTTTGGCGGCTTCCTCTTCCAATAGCAGTCAGGCTGCTTCGTCTTCTGGAGTCTCTTCTTCCAGCAATTCTTCTAATTCTACAGTCAGTTCTTCAGCGGTTTCCTCAGCCAGCAGCTTGTCTTCCGCTTCTTCCGATACGGTCGACCAATACCTGGCGGATTTAAAAAAGAATTCAAAGTCTAACCACCTCTATTATCACTATCTAAGGAGTGAAAACACCGCTGATAGTTACGCTCCTTTCGATGTCTGGGCCTGGCCTTATAAACCGGTTTCCGGAGAAGGGGCTAAGTTCGACTGGCAGGGCAGAACGACGAGCCAAGATAAGATGTCGGCTTCCGGTGATGCCACGGTCGATAAATTCGGCGGAACTTATATCGATATCGATTTAATGGGAACATACGACGGCGGATATGATAAATCCTATAAATCCATCGGGGGGACGAGTGTTAAATATACCGATGCTGCAGGTAATTTAGAAACGATGGTCGGCCTGCAGATTGTGAAGAGCGAATCACGTATCAATTCCAGCGGTTTCTGGATCAACGATGGTTCTAATCTTTATATCAAGTTAGCTGATTATGCTTTCGCTAATTCGGATGGGACGACTTCTTATCATGTCTTCGTGGCTCAGGATGATGTCCAAAATCCTAAGCCAATCCCCATCGGAACTACTCCCGACCCCTTTGCTTCTGATGATGGGACCAACGTCACTTATGGACAATCGAAGTATACCGATGCCGACTGGACCGATAAGGCTTTGATGGCTACTTCCAATAAATTCCTTAACGGTGATGCCACCGCTTCCTATCTGCAAAACGGCGCGGGTGTCGGGTATCAGATAATGGTGGCTAGTTTTGCCGATTCTGATGGCGATGGCTTCGGAGATATTTATGGTATTGACCAGAAACTGGATTACATTAAATCCTTAGGAGTCAATGTTATCTGGCTTACACCGATTCAACTTTCCGATTCTTACCACGGTTACGACATCACCGACTATACCCAAGTCGACCCGAAGTTCGGCTCGACAGTCTCACCGGCAGCTTTGAAAGCCTCGGGGAAGGTGGATAGCAGCACGGCGATGGAAGACTACAAGCTCCTTTTAAAGGATGCGCATACTAAAGGCTTAGCGGTCATTATGGATTTGGTTTTAAACCATACTTCCACCACTAATCCTTGGTTTATCAGTTCCGCCAAACTAGATAAGAATTATCGCGGTTTCTACCAGTGGGGAAATCATGAAACTGATGCTGATAATATCAATCAGGAAAAGTATTGGTATCCTTACGGTGACCACGTCTACAGCTATTACGCCAAGTTCGGATCCTCGATGCCTGAACTGAATTATTCCTACGCCTCGACTAGGGCAGCCGTGAGCGCTATGGCCAAGAATTGGTGCCAAATTGGAGTGGACGGATTCCGGATGGACGCAGTGAAGCATATCTTCTTACAAGATGAAGTTGCTACTGCTACTGACGATACGATTATCTCCGATGTCTCGGGAACTATGAACTATTCTTCTAACTTAAGCAAGAACTTGAACTTCTGGAGAGAGATCAATTACGAGGTAAAGAAAGATTATCCGGATTGCTTCTTTGTCGGAGAAAACTTCGATGGTCATGCTTACCATGTCGCTCCTTATTATGAAGGCTTTGATTCTCTATTTGATTTCTATTCTTATTACAACATCACAGCGGCCGCCAGCTATGGACGTAATTCTTCTCTTGGCCAGCCGATTCAGTCTTATGATGGGCAAAGCTCCGGTTCTGCTTATTCCGCTGATGGGGTTAACTCCAATTCGGCTTTGACCTATTCCGGCAATTGGAATTTGGCTTCGGTCATGTCTGCTGACAACCGCTATCGCACCGGTGGCATGCTTCCTTCTGATTCCGATGGCTACAGTTTTATCAATGGTGCTTTCACCTCCAATCACGATATCGCCCGTTGCATCAATCAAGTGGCTGGAACGATGGTCGATGGAAGCCTGGTGCAGGGGAATCTGACCAGTGATAATTATGAAGACTACTTAAAGTCTGCTACTTGCGCAGAAATCGCTGAACTGATGTTGCCGGGTTGCACGTGGATTTATTACGGCGATGAGTTAGGCATGACCGGTAATTTCAAAGACGGCACAAATAAGAGCAGTTCCTATTCTGATTTAGCTTATCGTCAACCGATGAAATGGACTGCTGATGGCAAAGTCGGAGATGGCTCTTTTACCACTGGCTATAACATCACCGGCTCCGGCACCGGAATCGGTTTAGATAGTATTAATGCTTCCGCCTTGGTTCCTGGAGCGGATACCGCTGCGACTTCCGCTCATTTCAAAGCCATCCAGGATTTTGCTTCTATGAAAGCCTCGACTCCAGCTTTGATCAAAGGGAATTATGTCGCTTACGATTGGGGCGGAAACAGCAATATCTTCAACGTCCATCGTAAACTTGGCACCAGCGAATATATGGTCATCATTAACTTCTCCTCCAGCGCTATCTCCGCAGGGAATGGCTTTGCTTCCTATTCCTTAAAAGCTAGTTATAACGGAGCTACTTTAGCTGATTTCCCGGCCTATAGCGCGGCTTTGATCCAGGTCTCCTAAAAGAAGTGGCTGGAAATCACTTGTTTTAATAAAATATTCGCATTTCGCCTAATGTTTTAGTGCTTTTTGTAGTATTTATAGAAGCTGCGGATATGCTACAATACGGCTGAACAGCAAGGATATGAGTGCTACCACCCCGAAGTCGAATCAGTTTAGCTTAAAATCATTTTTTCAGTCTAACAAAGAATTGATTCCTTCTTTCTTGGGGTGGATCTTTTTTCTACTTTTAATCGATACGGTTTGTTTTTCCTCCTCGCTTTTTCACTTTTATCCTTCTGATGGGAAGTTAATTATCTTCTTAGCTCGTGTGGTTTTCTTTTTAGCAATCTGTTTTGGGGTCTTTCTCGGAATGAGATTCAAGCGGAAACACATCATCTTGCTTTGCCTGTGCTCAATGATCTTGTCTTTCTGTTCTTTTCTCAGTAACGATGGCCTTTTTAATGATATCTTCAGCTATCTAGCACTTTTTTCTTTGGGAGTGATCGGAGGCCTTTTCGGTCTGGATTTCTTTCTGTCCTTTTCGAACCATGTCAAATTTGTTTCGCTTTGTTTAGGTTTTGTTTTCTCTGTCTTTTTATATCTTTTTGCTTCTTGGGAATACTTTTTTGAAACGATTTCTTTCCTGGTTATCATGTTCGCCTTTTTTAAACAGAAGCTACCTGTAAATGAAAAAACAGAGCTCGCTTTTGTCTATCCGGAAAGATGGTTATTGGCTTTGGCCTTATTGAGTTATGCGGTTAACGGAATTATATCTTTAAGCCTGAGTCGCTTCTTAAGCTCCAAAGGTGATTGGAACATCTTTCTCCTATGCGTAGGAAGTATTTCGGGCGTCATTTTAGCTTATCTATTCTTAAAAAGCCGTTACGTAGATTTCACTTTTGCTTTATATACCTCTTTTGCTTTTTCTTCTCTAGCTGGATTAGGTTTGTTTTTAATTCCTCATTATCCCTTCTTACTTTATTTGACCTCATTTTTCTCTTCGCTTTCCCACGCCTTAGGTCTGCTTTCTCTTTACTATGTCGTCGGTGTATACACTAAGAAATACAAAGACTTTCATTTTTATTATTCCGGAGTCATTATTTCCGCTGTTACCTATGCTTCCTTTATCGCCGTCGATATCTTTTATCCTCCTTTTGAGGAAAATCACTTGTTGATTTGGGGGAGTGTTATTCTTTTACTATCTTTGCTGGTCTTTATTCTGACGCCTCTGCTTTTCAATAAGAAAGAATGGATCTCGGATTTAAAAAGAAGCGATGTTACTTATAAGGCCCCGATCGATTCATTTTTCGATGATTACCATCTATCCAAGCGCGAGAAAGAAGTGGCCATTTATTTGCTTTCCGGTCTGACTCTTAAACAGATATCCTTTGAAATGTCCTTATCCTATCCGACAATCAACACTTATTTAACTAGCCTTTACCGCAAACTGAACATCAATAGTCGCGTTGAGTTAGTTCTGCTTTGCCGTGGTTATTTAGCTGAAAAGACCCGAGAATAACTCTCTCATTAGAACTAATGAATTGTAAACTTCTTCTTTTCTTTTTACCTTTAGGGTAGAACAGAAAGGAATTGTTTTTATGAAAAAAGCCATAGTCCTACTCTTCTCCTGCTCCTTATTCGTTTTGACCTCCTGCAACCTGAGTTCACTAAATTTAACCGGGAGCAGCAGTATGACTGTCAGCGAAATTTCCAATCCTAACACTATTTCCACTCAGGAAGAATCTGTCGATTCCATTCTTTACGGTGAAGAATACATAAACGCGAGGCTTAAAGATTACTGGCTGACTTATTCTTTCATCACTAAATCCAATGGAGTCGAAGAGGAGCCGGTAATGATAAGCGTGGCGAGAAATTCTGATGGTTACTATTTTAAAGACAATAATGGCGGGGAAGCACTCTATTTAAAAAACGGAGAAAAATTCGATGTCTATCTTCCTAATGATGATGGGAAACTAGCTTTGGTTGAAGGAATAAAATATGACAAAGAAGAAGTCGAAGCTTTTACTTCTAGTTTCTTAAACTTCATGTTGATATATGAGATTTCCTTAACAGATCTTGAAAGAGATGGGATTGAAAATATCGCCGGCAGATCATGCGATAAATTCGTTTTCCACGCCGCTTATTTCGATTCTGCCGTCGATATTAAATACAGCATCGATCAAGAGACGGGAGTTTGCTTACGCTATCATACTCAGGTTATTTCCGGTAAGGACACAGGAGCCTTTGAATTCCTTGCCACCGTCTTTAAGACGACGGGTGTAGTTCTGCCGGAACATATTTAAGGGCATTTTCCTTTTTCGATAGAGTTTAATTCGGATGACGATTCATCATCTCTTCAAGTTTGTTGTCCGTGTTCGTGCTTTCCTTGAAGATAATTGGATAAATTATATATATACATTTTCCATCTGGTAAGGCTGAGCCCAGGCATAGCTCGACTTCCTTAATGGGATTGTTCGTGTTTGATCATTTATGCACCAGTAAAAGTATTTTTAAAACATTTCATGGAGAAGACTTTCAATTAAGAATTCTTCATAAAAATGAACTTTTCTGTTGCTTTAAGAATCCGGATGATTTACTTAATATTCTTCGGATGGAACTTCAGAAATAATTTTTTGCCTTCAGATTGAAAGGGGAAAAGAAAAAGCCAGACTGCTTTTAGACAATCTGGCTCTTGCTTTTTAGAATGGTGCCCAGAGCGAGAATCGAACTCGCATAGTGTTGCCACCACAGGATTTTGAGTCCTGCGCGTCTACCAGTTCCGCCATCCGGGCAAATGCGAACATATAGAATATACCAACATTGGGGGGTATTTAACAAGAGAAAACATTTCCTAAGAGAACATTTTGCCGGTGTTTCTGATATTATATAGTAGTTGTGTAGGATTTAACAAAGAATATGGCGGAAAAAGAGACAAGAGTAGGCTTGTATGCCTCCTTACGTGATCAAATCGATAAAATGGACACCCTCTCTTTTGACGACCCTGACCGAGATAAAAAATACGGATTGAACGGTCAGACTCCGAGCGATGGGATTCCAATCATTCATGAGGACTCCTTGAACGAAGATGAGTTGAAGGATTCGCACATCAAGAAGAATACCCTTTCTATCTCCATCGATGATTTGATAAAACAAAATGATGATTACACGATGGCCTTGGAGAAAAAGGAATTAGATAAAAAATATCGCTCCGTCAAAAAACGTCAGCGGAAAGAAAATCGAGCTAAGACTTTGAGGCTTTGGTTGATCATTGTTGTCTCGGCCTTGATAATTGCCGCCGTGGTCTTAATATGGCTGCACCTAGGAGGAATCATATGATTTATTCTGTTGCGATCGATGGGCCTTCCGGTTCAGGCAAATCCACGATTGCTGATCGTTTAGCCAAAAGATTGGGCTTGGTCCATATCGATACAGGGGCGATGTACCGGGCGGTCACGCTTCTGGCATTAGAAAAAGGTATCGATCCGAAAAATGAGGTGAAAGTCGATGCTTTATTGGATGATTGCGTTATCGAATTGACGGTGGAAGGAAAAGTTTTCCTTAATGGGGAAGATGTTACCACCAAGATTCGCTCCAACGAAGTTTCCGATGCTGTCAGCTATGTATCCACCTATAAACAGGTCAGGGAATTTTTAGTCGCTAAGCAACGTGAGATGTCTAAATCCCTCTCGGTCGTTATGGATGGGAGAGATATCGGCACCGTAGTCCTACCCAATGCGGATGTGAAGATTTACCAAGTTGCTTCGGTGGAGAAAAGAGCTGAGCGTCGCTTTAAAGAGAATACCGAAAAGGGGCTTTCGACTTCTTATGAGGATTGCTTGAATAATCTGAAGAAAAGAGATCTAATCGATTCTTCCAGGGCGATTTCTCCTCTGCGTCCCGCTTCCGATTCTATTATCATCGACACTTCCGATCTTTCGATCGATGAAGTGGTCAGCGAATGCGAGAAAATCATCGCTGAACAACTGAAAGAAAAAAATATCAAATGAAAATCTTAGGCAAAGTCGCCATCGTCGGAGCTCCCTCCAGCGGGAAATCCACGATTTTTAACCGCTTAATCAAAGAGCGGAAATCCATCGTCTCCGAGGAACACGGAATTACTAGAGACCGTATTTATGCTAACTGCGAATGGCTCGGCAAGCAGTTTATTTTAATCGATACCGGCGGCATCGAGATTCAGAATGTTCCCTTCCAGCAGGAAATCAAAGCTCAGGTAGAACTGGCGATTGATGAAGCGGATGTCATCGTTTTTTTAGTCGATGGCAAGACGGGTCTGACTAATGATGATCAATCTGTCGCCAGGATGCTTTATCGAGTAAAAGATAAAAAGATTATCCTCGCCTGCAACAAGATCGATAATGTCGAGATGAAAGATCGTTCTTACGATTTTTATTCTCTCGGTTTCGGAGAGCCGATTATCGTCTCCGGTTTGCACGGAATCGGCATCGGCGATCTGCTCGATGCGATTGTTAAAGAACTTCCGCATAAAGATATCCCCGAAGAAACTGGGAAGATTACTTTTACTTTAATCGGCAGGCCTAACGTTGGGAAATCGTCTTTGACTAATGCTATTTTAGGGGAAGAAAGAGTAATCGTCTCCCCGATTGCAGGCACGACCAGAGATTCTATCGATACGCCATTTCAAAGAAACGATAAATCATATGTGATTGTTGATACCGCAGGTTTGAAAAAACGCGGAAAGATTTATGAATCCATAGATAAATATGCAGCTTTAAGAGCGATGGATGCCGTCTCTCGCTCCGATATCGTTTTGCTGGTTCTCGATGCTTCCGAGGGCCTTCTTGAACAGGATAGACATATCGTCCAGATTGCGACTGAGAATAATAAGCCGGTTATCATCGTCGTGAATAAATGGGATTTGCATTCCCATAGCGCCGATGATCAGAAAAAATTCACCGAGCTTTTGAAGTCCTTCTTCGTTTTCCTGGAATATGCTCCTATCGTCTATCTTTCCGCTCTATATAAGCCGAATCTGGAAGTTCTCTTCAAAGCAATCGATAGTTGTTATGAGGACTTCAATAAGCGCGTCCAGACTTCAATTCTCAATTCCGTTGTTCTCGATGCGCAGATGATGAACGAAGCCCCGAACTTCAACGGAGGCCGGGTAAGAATCTCTTACGTAACTCAGGTCAAGACCTGCCCGCCGACGTTCGTCCTCTTTGTCAATTCTCCTAAATACATGCATTTCTCCTACCTCCGGTATATTGAAAACACTATCAGAACAACCTTTAAATTAGATAACACTCCTTTACAAATCCTCTGCCGCCGGAAAGGCCAAGGCAAGGATAAGATCATATGAGATTTGCAGTCCTCGGCGGTGGCAGCTGGGGCACGGCTTTAAGCCAAGTCTTAACTGATAATGGCTTGAAGACTATTATTTACGCTAAAGACTTGTCCCTTGTCACAGCCATTGAAAAAGAACATCTTAATCCTCGATACTTTCCTTCCCATCTTTTGCCTGTCTCGCTAAAAGCCACCGCTTCTTTAGAAAAAGCCGTGGAAAACGCGGATTGTTTCATTATTGCTGTTCCGACCAAGGCCTATCGAGAGTTACTCGTTTCGTTAGTCCCTTTAATGCGGAAAAAGGCCCTTTTCCTCTCGGTTGGAAAAGGCTTCGATCCGACTACTTATCAGCGCCTTTCCTGCCTGATCAGGGAAGTCGTGCCTGAAGAGAAAAGAGAAGCGATCGTTTCTTTACTCGGCCCTTCTTTTGCAGAAGAAGTGATCGAAAGAAAACTGACGGCTTTATCAGCGGTTTCTTTAGATTTAAAAGCCGCGGAGAAAATTCAGAAGGCATTTTCGAATAATTATCTCAGGGTCTATACAAACGAAGATGAAATCGGAGCGGAATACGCCTCCGCTTTAAAGAATGTGATTGCTTTAGCTAGTGGAATGATGTCCGGACTGGGCTACGGAGATAATACTCGAGCCGCTTTAATTACTAGAGGCCTAGCGGAGATGTCTCGCTTCGGGGTGAAAAAAGGCGGCAAGATGGAAACCTATCTAGGCTTAACAGGGCTCGGCGATCTTTTGATGACGTGCAATTCCTTAAAATCCCGGAATTTCCAAGCCGGTCTTATGATTGGAAAGGATGATTCCGCCGCTCGTTTCCTTAAAGAAAACAAGCAAACGGTTGAGGGCGTCAAAACCGCCGAAATAATCCATATCCAAGCTAGCAAGGAAAAAGTCTCGATGCCGATTGTCGATGCAGTTTACGCTATTCTCTACGAAGGCCAAAAGCCCTCACAAATTATTAACATGTTGATGTCGAGGTCCTTAAAAAAGGAAGTTTAAAGACTTAAAAACTAACTAAAATTGATTGTAAGCGGTTAAAAAATTAAGTTTTTTTTGCTTTTTTTCTGGTTTTAAGGCGAAATATGCGGTTTTTTTGACATTTTAAAATCTTAATGGTAAATTATTCTTACAAAGGAGCGATATCTATGAATATCATTGAACTTTCCGCTGTTGTTGCTGAGAAGTGCCAATTGACTAAGACTCAGGCTGATGCGATTGTCAGAGAAGTCTTCGATGAGATCGCCGGAGCCCTCAAGAAGGGTGAGGAAGTCAAGATTGCCGGATTCGGCAGCTTCGTCGTCAAAGAGAGAGCTGCTCGCAAGGGCCTCAATCCTGCCACTAAAGAAGTCATCGACATTCCTGCAACTAAGGTTGTTGGCTTCAAGGGTGCCAAACACCTTAAGGAAGAGCTCTAAACCTCTTTCGGTCCAAAAGGACTATGAATTGAAAGCCGGGGTCTAAGACCTCGGTTTTCTTTTGCTCTTTTTTCCAACTCTGAGGATATCATGCTAGAATTATGGCATGGATGAAGTAATGGAAGTCTTCGATTATCTAAATCGGAAAATGCCGAAAGGCGAATATCTTTATTTAGTTGGCGGCTCCAGCCGAGATTATCTCTTAAAGAGGCCTTTTAAGGATTTCGATTTTGCAACTTCATTGGCACCTCAAGAAGCGGAGAAAGTTTTTAAGAATGAAGAGAAATTCAATTTTGCCTTCGCTCGCTTCGGGATTGTGGAGTTTAAATATCGCGGATACGATATTACTTTGGCGACTTTCCGCAAAGAAAATAATTATCAGGATCAAAGACATCCTACCGAGTTAGTCTTTTTAAAAGGTGACGCCTTTAAAGAGGATTCTCTAAGGCGAGACTTCACAATCAATGCGATTTATCTTGATGCAGCTTTAAAAATCAAGGATCCCCAGAAAGGTCAACAAGATCTGGAGCAAAAGCTTATCAGAATGATTGGGCCGATTGAAACAAGAATCAATGAGGATCCTTTAAGAATATTGCGCGCTTACCGTTTTGCCTCATCTTTAGGCTTCAGGCTTGAAGACAACTTGGCGGATTATTGCGAAGAGCACATCTTTCTGATTCAAGAATTGAACCCTCAGAAAGTCGAGTCGGAACTAAAGAAATTCACTCCGGAAGGGAAAAGGAAGATGCTGGCTCTTTTAGGTGTTAAGTCATGTTAAGATATTACTGTTATTTCTTAAACAAGGCGGGAGGATAAAATATGGATTTAGATTATCAGGACTTAGATTGGAAAAGATTGATTGTCAAACACTATAAGGCTTACGGCCTGGATGAGAAATCCTTGGCGGTGGTTTTTGTCCTCGATGATATCCTCGCCTCCTTAAAAGGCCCTGTGACCGCCAATGATTTGGTCTCCTATATGACTCTTTCGAAAGAAGAAATCGATAAAATCCTCGTTTTACTGCTCGAGAAAAAATATATTGCTTACTTGACCAAAGAAGAAAAACTGGTGACGACCTTAAAGCCTTTAAAAGAAAAGATTCTCGCGGATTTAAAGAAGGATATCGTTATCGAAGCAAACGAAGCGGGAAAAGAACCCGATAAAGGAGTTGTGAATACTCTATATACCTATTTTGAAGAACAGTTAGGGCGCCCGTTAACCGGAAGAGAAGTCGATAGGATTTCTCTCTGGCTTAAAACCGGTGCAACCGAAGGGATGATAAAAGAAGCGGTCTATAAACTTCAGGCTCAGAATAAGGCCGTCTCCTTAGCTGGGGTTGATAAAATCCTTTTAGCTATCCAAAAGAGCGGTGATATCAATAAAGAAGGCTACACCACCCGCAAAGAGAATTGGCGTCAAGGAGACCAGGAAACGATTGATATTTTATCGAAGCCTTGGGTTCCCAACGGCAAATGAACCGGAAAGAAAAAGTTGCGAGCCTCAGTCTGTTTCTAACCTCTCTTTATCCGGAGACGGAATGTTTTTTGCATTCAAGTTCTGAATATGGATTTCTGATTGCGGTCATTCTCTCCGCCCAAGCTCGTGACAAAGTGGTGAATCAGATAACGCCTCTCTTGTTTAAGGCTTATCCCTCTTTGCAGGATCTAGCGGATGCTAATGAAAAGGACATTTTAAGAATTATTAAACCGGTTGGTTTAGGGCCATCAAAAGCCCATAATATTCTTCTGCTCGCTAAAACCCTTGTTCAAGACTATCAAGGAAAGGTTCCTCATGAAAGGGAAGTGCTGCAAACTTTGCCAGGAGTTGGGCATAAGACTGCCGGAGTTTTTTTAGGAGAGAGAGATGATGCGCCGTTTATTCCCGTCGACACTCATGTCAGCCGGATTGCTAAAAGACTTCGGATCGTCCCTTTAAAGGCAGAACCAGACGAAATTGAAGCAATCCTGGAAGCGAATTACCAGGGAGGGAATAAGATGAACTTCCACCGGCAGATGATTCTGTTTGGACGAAATCTCTGCTTGGCTTCCGATAAAAGATTATGCGAGCAGTGCCCTTTAAGCTTTTGCCAAGAAAGATTGAAGGATTTCAAAGAATAAGAGACGTTGGAAAAAGGATGCCATCAGGCATCCTTTTTAGGTTCTTCAGATTTATGTTCTTCCAGAGTGACTTTTTCTTCTGGCTTCTTATCTTTATCGTCGTCTTCTTTCGCTAGCTGGAATTCTTCAGGGCTGATGGTCTTGGCTTTCGGATGGATAGCTTTCATTTTGGAGAAGTCCAAAAGATACCAGAGGATTATCATAACTTCGAAGATTGCTGCGATGAAGTATAAGTACCAGATTTTCTCTTTTAAGGAATCGATGAAACCTAAGGAGAGGACTAAGGAAAGCGCGACACCCCAATCCAAGCCGGAAACGATGATCATATTGTAGATTCTACCGCCCCAGAGATTATTGAAGACCAAAGCGACAATGAAGGAAAGCGGAATGGCATAGATGAAAGCAAGCCAGTTTGGAAGTGCATTATTCACTAATTCCATGATGACGTAAACAATCATCATGATCAGCCAGACTAAGAGAACAGATAAGACGGCAATCACATTGCGGTTGCGATAGAAGGATTGAATCTTTTCCTTGGTTGTCTCTTCGTGGAGCATATCGTCCAACTCTACGCCGTAGACATCCGCAATCTGCTTCAAAACGTAGACATCAGGTAAAGACTCTCCTCTTTCCCATTTGGAGATAGCTTTGTCGGAATAATTGATCTTTTCAGCTGCCTGTGTCTGGGTTAATTTCGCTTCTTTGCGGAATCTGACCAGATTATTTGAAACGACAGCTTTAATATCTGTGTTCTTTGCCATACAGGATTACTATAAGGCTATCTTTAGGGTAAGTCAAATAGCGAATAGAGCGACTCTACCGGAAGTAGAGAGCCGGTAGAGCCTTTTGTTTAGGCTCTATTTTGAGGTAACGCAAAAATAGAATTCTAAACCGCTGAAATATATATCGATTCTTGATTCCTCTGCTAAACTTTATTCGAGCTTAACAAAACGTTTACTTATTTGGCTTAAGCGGTGAAAAGGAAGACGAAATTTATGAAATACAAGTACAAAATCGTTGTTGATTCCTCTTCAAATCTCCTTCCGGGTTTTATCGATGATCCCGAGGTCGGCTTTGAAGTCGTTCCTTTGAAAATCAGAATCGATGGCAAAGACTTTACGGATAATAAAGATGGCGATGTAAAAGAGATGCTGGCGGCTTTCCATGCTGCCAAGTGGCGTCCGTTTACTTCCTGCCCTTCGCCCCAAGACTATATCGATGCTTATCAAGATGCTGAGAATGTCATTGCGGTTACCATTTCTTCGAAGATGTCCGGATCCTTTAATTCTGCCTATGTCGCTTCCGTCGGCCTAGAGGGAGTCAAGGTTCACGTTGTGGATTCGAAAGCCACCTCCGGAAACATGATTCTGATCGTAGAGAAAGCCTATGCCTTAATTAAAGAAGGCAAGAGCTTTGAAGAAATCGAAAATGAGATAGAGGCTTATGCGGAAAGTCTGAAGCTTTTCTTCCTCTTGGATTCTTTTGAGACTCTGCAGAAAGCGGGAAGAATCAATCCAATCGTCGCCTTTATCGCCGGAGCCGTTGGGATTAAAGCTATTTGCCAGGCAGATGAAAGAGGCGAGATTAAGTTATTTAAGAAAGCGCACACGATGAAAAAGGCACTTTTGACTTTAGCCGCTGATTTAGGTGAGGTCATCACCAAACCTGAAGAGAAAACATGCATTATCTCTTTCGTGGAAGATGATACGATCGCTAAGAAACTCAAAGAAAATATTGCAGCCTTATACCATTTTAAGGAAATTAGATTGGTCCCTGATCGCTTGCTTTGTTCCTTCTACTCCTTGGAAGGTGGAATTATTGTCTCCTTCTAAATAGGAAAAAGCAAAAATATAGCCTTTCTGGCATTAATTTCGAGTTTTTATTATACTTTTTAATTCCTTTTGGTTTATGATTAAAGCAGTAGAGGAATTAATATGGAGATAAAGTACAAAATCAAGAAGATTTACGATAATGCTTATCGTATAACTGATTTTGGGCTAGGTCTCACAAAAGTCTTTCTTTACTTGCTGGTCGGAAGTGAACGTGCTTTATTGATCGATTCCGGGTACGGCGATCTCGATTTAAAGAAAATATGTGCCTCTATCACCGATAAAGAAGTAATCTGTGCTTGCACCCATGGGCATGTCGATCATGCCTTAGGGGCTTACCAGTTCCAAAAAGCATATTTGTCCCGCAAAGATTTTATAGTCTATCAGACTCATTCTTCACCGGAGAATATCAAAAGATTTTTCTATGAGGGAATCGGCTTAAAGCCCGACGAAAAAGTCACTTCTGATCCAGAATATAAAAAGACAGTCGAAGCGATGGCTTTCTCTGCGCATCGTCAACTTCTCCCTTTAGACGGTATGCCATTTTTTGATTTGGGCGATAGAAGAGTGAACTTGATTGCCGTTCCGGGTCATACGGCCGGGGGCATCAGTTTCATCGATGAAAAATACCATGTAGCTTTCGATGGGGATGGAGCCCCGAACGGTGTGTGGCTCTTCTTGGAAGAATCCTCTTCTATGACGTCATTTAAAGAAGAGATGGAAAAGTATTATGCGTATTTGAAAGCTCATCAAATCAGGAAGCGTTACACAGGGCATTTGCCTTTTGCTGTCCATCCTCGTGATGTTAGGAAACTGGCTTTAGCTGCCCAGAAGATTATCGAAGGCAAGAAACCTCTGAAGACTATCTCAATGGTTGGAATGGAGGCTTCGATTGTTTTCAGCCATGGTAATTTCATCTTTTACAATAAGAATCATCTTTAATAGGAGGCTTGTATGATTGGAAAATCTTTCGGTTTAGCTTTTGCCCGCAACTTTCAGCACAAAGCCTTTTTAAAGCGTTGCGCTGACGGAAGAAAAGATCTTTATTTGGATCAAGTAGAGACCGTTTCGGATTTGTCCTACGGGGAAAACCGCAAATACAACATTCTCGATGTAGTAGCTCCCAAAGGCAAAATGAACGAAAAACTTCCGCTCATTATCGATATGCATGGCGGTGGGTATGTAACATGCCTGAAGGAAATCAATTCATTCCAGTCTAGATATTTTGCTTCTAAGGGTGTGAAGGTGGTGAATATCAATTACCGCTTAATGCCGGAGGCAGGCTTTAAAGAAGTCGAACAAGATCTGTTTCAGGTTTTCCATTGGGTGGAAGAACATAAAGAGACTTACGGCTTTGATTTGTCTAAAGTGCTTTTGACCGGGGATTCTGCCGGTGGGCATTTTGTCCTCTTGGCAGCTTTTATCCTAAATTCCCCTGAACTAGCTGAACTCTACGGTGTCAACCTTCCTTCTTATCGGATTAAAGTCGCCGCTAATTGCCCGGCGGGTTCCACTAAAGTCTTGACTGATCCTTCCTCGCGTTCAATCGGATGCTTATTTTCAAAGAAGAAGCAGGAGGCGATTAAAGACTTGGTCTCCGCTGATTTATTTAATGATATTGGGAAGTATCCTCTCAAGGATGTTTTCATTCTGACGACTGAAGATGATGCGATTCTTTATAAAGAAGCCAAGAGCATTCACGAAGCACTGCAAAAAGCTGGAGTGGAGCATCAGTACCATGAATATCAGAGAAAATCCCATACCTTGGAACATGTTTTCTCGGTGACTTGGCCGGAATGGGAAGAAAGCCAAGAAGCCAATAATGATATTCTCGGCTTCCTTTTAGGCTAGATTCCATTTTAAATTTCCCTCAAGATGTTTTTTTATTCAACCGGAAGTAAATATTGATATATAATAAGCACGAAAGAAATATCCTTTATCTTCATGAAGTTACTTAAATCTGTCCTCGATGATTGCGCCCACCTCCTTTTTTTAGATTTGGAAGGCACGCAGTTCGGACATGAGACAATCGCAATCGGAGCCGTCTTATGCGACTGCGATGAAAGCTATCGGCCGTTAGGGAAACCGGCCTTTTTTAAATGCTTCATCAAAGCTAAGACTCAACTCGGGCCCGTGGTCACCGCAATGACGGGGATCACTGATGAAATCTTGGAAAAGGAAGGGATCACCTTTGAAGAGGCGATGGATAAACTAAACGCCTTTTTAGGAGACCGCTCTACTAAACTGAAAGTCTTGACTTACGGTGATCAGGATGCGCATATGCTTTCCTGCTCCTACCGTTTAGCCGATGCCCCGACACCTTTCTTGAAATCCTTCGTAAATTATCTGATCCGCTCCAACGTCGATATCGGGACTTTCTTTTCCCGTTATATCCGCGGAAAGAAAAACGAAATGGTCTCTTTGACCCATATGAGAGAATTCTTTAATTTGCCGCCTTCCGGGGATGCTCATGATCCTCTGGTCGATGCGACCGATCTTTACCATATCTTCCAGGCTTTCTCTTCTGACAAGAGCTTGGTTAAGGATTCCTATAAGCGTTTATTGAAAAATTCCAATATCATTCCTCAGCCGATTAAGTCTCTTGTTGTTCAGTTGGTCGATGGGAAGACTCTCTCCCCCGAGGATATGGATAAAGTCCTCGATATTTACTTTGAATAATGATCAGATATCCTAACGGAGAGATTTATAAGCCGGAAGCTGGACAGGGAACAAAAAAAAGAAAACCTGTCGCCTTGGATAATTTTGCTAAAAGAGGCATGGGCTTAGAGGATGATTTGAATTCCTCTTCGGATGTTTATAATGCCCAAGGCCGTTGCTTGATTTATAAAAGACCTACCCCGATCAGAGTGGTCAGGATGGATAAGCTCGATAAGTCGAAGATCACTTTAGCGTATTTCGCGGCTAAATCCACGACTGATTATAACGGTCTTTACCGTGGAAAATACCTCGACTTTGAGGCTAAGGAAACTATCAATAAGACTTCTTTCGCTTTCGCTAATATCCGCCCGCAGCAGATAACCCATCTCCAAGGGGTCAAAGCCCTCGGGGGTCTGGCTTTCTTTGTCATCCGTATGAAAGCTTACGGTGAGACCTATCTTCTCGATTGCGGGGAGATTCTATCAGCTTTGAAGGAAAACTCCCGCAAATCATTCCCTTATTCCTTATTAAAAGAAAAGGGTATCCTCATCAAAGAAGGATTCTCCCCGCGACTTATGTATTTGGATGCGGTAGACCAACTCTACTTTAAAGACTGAATACTTTAATTCTCATCGGTGGAAGAAGGCGCAACGCTGATTTTCCTGACTTCTTTCCACGTATTTATTTCTCCGTCGGGAGAAGTGCCGATGACAAAAGAAGAAATCAAGACTTCCTTTTCTTGCCATTTATCCTTCACTTGATTAAAAAGCCAAGCGATCTTTTCTTTTCTCTTATCTATAGCGATCGTGGTGTGGTAGATGAAAGAATGGTCGAATTTATGCGGGAGAATTTTAAAAGAGTTTTCCAAGCCTTCCGTCAATTCTTCGTGCAGTCTTTCTAACTGTGGATTGTCTTTGATCTTCAGCCAGAGAATCTCACCTTGAGATTCCACTTTATCTGTGATGATCTTAAAAGGCGTCTGACGTTGGAAGAAAAAAGTGAGATATTCTTTGATGGCTTGGGCATCTTTATCGTCCGCCCAGAAAGATATTTTTAACGAAATGTGTTGAGTCAATAAAAAAGCGGTATTAGAAATATCCTCCGCCCTAATTAAAGGCAGACAGACATCTCTGATATGCTTTTCCGAGCTTTCCGGCAGCAAAGCCGCAATCCAGAAATACATTTAGCACCCCTTCAACCCAATTTCTCGGCATATTGAGCCCCAAAGATCCCTTTTAGGGTGACTCTGAGGTCTACCGATAGTATATAATTATTAATGAAATCCTCCAAATCGCATTAGAAAGGAAGGTTAATATATATGCCTATCGCGCTTAAACTTGATTCGAATAAGATTCTGCATAAGCAGTTCGAAGGGACAAAACCCGGCTATAACTGTCTGCAGGTCGACTCGTTTTTGGACACGGTTATCTCCGATTATGAAACTATGGAGAAATACGCAGCTGAATCGGAAAGAAAGATTGAGGAGTTGAAATCCCTCAACGATATGCTGAATAAAAGATTGACAAAGGAAGAAGCCGATTTAGCGGTCATGAGCGAGAAACTGAAGAATATCTCCGATAACGACAACGCTTCCTTATCCAATCTCGACTTATTGAAAAGGATTTCTGCTCTGGAGCAAGCGCTTTTCAAGCAGGGAGTCGATCCGAACACCGTCGAATAGTATATAATTAACTAGCCGATCCGGATGATTGCTGGCGTCTTCATGACGCTAGAGGAAAGTCCATGCTCGCACCCTCTGCGATGGGGGTAAAGTTTATGCCAGAGGAAATAAATAACTCTGGGCAGGCAGGAGTGCTTGACGGCGGCTGATAACCTAAAGGGAAACTCACGGCTAAAAGCCCTAAAGCTCCACAGTGACGAAACGGAGGGAAACTTCCGGGTGAAACGTTGGAAAGCCCCATAAGCGAGAAACCTAAATTATGGTAAGGGAAATCTTCTCAGGGAATTGAACTTAAGAAGGTAAGGGAAACCTTAGATAAATTTTCATCCTCGACAGAACATGGCTTATAGGATCGGTACTCACTTTTCTTAAAGGGCTGGAGATAATTCCCCAGCCCTTTAAAATGTTTCTTTTCCTTGTTGATTTTTCTTTTTAGCTTCCTTCTGAAGAAGTTCATTTATAGAGGGAGGAAATGAAGAGGGCAAACTACTATAATAAAAAAGAAGATGATATTAATAAGGGGGAAGGAAAATGGAAAAGACTAAAGAACATAAGCATCGTTTCTTATGGGGTTGGGTTAGCGGTCTTGTCGTTAATATTCTTTTGATTTTGGCTACCGCTTTGATTCTTTTAAAAGTCTACGAACCTAATATCGCGGCCAAAGAAGAAGAAATTATGGAAAATTATTCGTCGACAATCGCCTCCGCCAAGCTTCCTTCCGGCACGGTCTTAGGGACAAAAATTGTTCAGAAAATCGTCTTGGATTTTAAGTATGTTTCCTACCCGGAAACGGAAGGGAAGAATTATATAGATCTGCATGGGAACGGCACATATACCGTTACTACTAACGGGATTCCCTTAGAGACTAAAGATACCTTCGTTTTGCAGGCTAATTTGTTAAAAGACGATTATACTTCCGTCTATTCACATTGCCAGGGTGGCAAGGAAGATAAAGAACTGGCGACCAATTATGGGCTCGTAAATCTTTCTTTTCTGATTATCGGTTTATCAAAGGAAGAGGTGGAATACACTTCTTTGACGCTGGGGACTAAAGCGCTCTTTTAGTTTCTCCCGCCTTTTAGACAATGGAGATAAAACGCATGCTTTTTCTTTTTATTTGTGTTTTTCTCATGGTTTTTTTAGTTTATAATACTCATATATATGGAGGAAGATATTTTGATGAATATCCCCAATAAATTAACGGTCGGAAGGTTTATCCTCTCGCTCGTCTTGATAATCCTTATGGTTTTTCCCTATTCCGCTTGCGGTTGGACACCCGGAATCCTCGGGACTACCGGTTTTACTCTGATCGATCTCCTCTGCGCGATTATTTTTGTCGTCGGAGCCATCACCGATACTCTCGATGGGAATATCGCCCGAAAAAGGCATCTGGTTTCAGACTTCGGAAAGTTCATGGATCCTTTAGCTGATAAAGCCCTGGTCAATTCCTCCATCATCCTTCTCGCTGTCTATAAGCCCGACTATCTTCCGGCTATCTTTGCTGTCCTCTTCATCATCCGCGACTTGGCGGTTGACGGTCTTCGCTTCCTTTCAGCCACCAATGGTGTTGTCATCGCCGCCAACAAATGGGGCAAGGCCAAGACAGTTGCCCAGATGATCGTCCTGCCGTTTATCTTTTTGAACGGTTTTCCGTTGGATTACCTTTTAGGCGACAAAACCTATATATTTACCACGGTTCTGATTGCTATCGCCTTAGTCCTCTCTTTGATTTCCGGTGGCATCTATCTTTATGATGGCCGGGCGGTTTTTTCGAATATGAACGGGGAAAGCCAGACTGGAAACGGAGAAAAAAAGACTGATGGAAGATAAATATCTGCTCGGTGATCTTTTATTGGCTAAAGGTTATACCTTGTCCGCAGCCGAATCTCTGACCGGCGGAGGCTTTGGCTATACTATCACTTCTCACCCTGGTGCTTCGGCTTATTTTAAAGGGACCTTAGTTACCTATGTGAATGATATCAAGATGCGCTTGGGCGTCAAACAGGAAACTTTGAAGGCCTACGGGGCTGTCTCAAAAGAGACGGCCAGCGAGATGGTAAAAGAAGCGGCAGATTTTTTCAAGACCGAAGTTGCGATTTCCTTTACTGGCAACGCGGGGCCGACCGCATTAGAGGGAAAACCGGTCGGGTTGGTTTACATTGGGATTTTCCTTAATGGTTCTGTTCAGGTCTTTGAAAATGTTTTTACGGGCGGGCGGAAGCAAATACGCGAAGATTCGATTGCTTTCGGTATCCGAATGTTGACAAAGCTTTTATCTTGAGCGCGTATATTCCTAAAAAAGATTCAAAAAAAGAATATAATTATAGAGAGGAAAATAATTATGGCTACAGTTGAAAAAAACAAGATTGATCAGACTCTGGAAGCGACGTTGAAAGATATTGAGAAGATGTACGGCAAAGGCGCAATTATGCGCCTTGGCGATCGTCCTTCCTGTCAGGAGGGGGTGATTCCTTCCGGCTCTTTGTTGCTGGATAGCGCTTTAGGCATCGGCGGGTATCCGAAAGGAAGAATCATCGAAATCTTTGGACCGGAATCCTCCGGCAAAACTACTTTGGCTCTTCAAGCGATTGCGGAGACTCAGAAAGCTGGTGGTCGTGCGGCTTTCATCGATGCTGAACATGCTATTGACCCCGTCTATGCAAAAGCTTTGGGAGTCGATATCGATAACTTGATTCTTTCTCAGCCGGACTATGGAGAACAAGCCTTGGAGATTGTCGATCGTCTGGCGGAATCCGGCGCCTTTGATCTGATAGTCGTCGATTCGGTCTCAGCTTTGGTTCCTAAGGCTGAATTGGAAGGCAATATGCTCGACAATTCCATCGGTCTCCAAGCGAGATTGATGTCGAAAGCCTTACGTAAATTAGCTGGGCAGTTGGATAAGACTCTTTGCACGGTCATCTTCATTAACCAGCTTCGTGAAAAGACTGGTATCATCTACGGCAATCCAGAAGTGACTTCCGGTGGCCGAGCGTTGAAATTCTACGCCTCGATCCGCATCGATATCCGCCGTGGAGAAGCTATCAAGGATAACTCCGGGAATATCGTCGGCAATAATGTGAAGATCAAAGTCGTGAAGAACAAAGTCGCTCCTCCCTTCAAAGCAGCCGAGACCGCAATTATGTACGGTCACGGGATTTCCCAGCAAGATGAGATTATCAATTTGGCTGTCGAGTACGATATCATCCATAAATCAGGGTCTTGGTTCTCTTTAGGAGATGAAAAACTCGGACAGGGAATTCCTTCGGTCGAGAAGTATCTGAACGATAATCCGGAAGCGGCAAAGAAAGTCGAAGCGGATGTTAGAGCTAAACTCACTCTCGCACCCTCTTCCCCCGAAGGCGAAGACGCCGAATAAAGTTTTTCTGTTAAAGCGGGCTAAAAGGAACTTAATGAAAATCCTTCTACCCGCTTTTTAAATTTTCCCATTTATTCTTTTAATTTACCTCCTTAATTTATTTTGGGAAGAGTATCATTAAAATGTAAATTAAAAAAGGGCGCACTTTGCCAATAGGTTAGAAAGAAAGATGTCGGATTTTAAAACAATCTTCGGATTTATCAAAAAAGATAAAAAGGATTTTCTGATAGCGGTTGTTTGCGTGGTCACGGAGACGATTTTTGAGTTATTTATCCCTTTCGTCATGGCGAAGATGATCGATGAAGGGGTAAAAGGAAAAAACCTCGATTTAATTTATCTTTACGGTGGCATTATCACTATTTGCGCGGTGATGTCGTTAATTAACGGCTTGCTTTTCTCGAAATTCGCTGCCCTAGCTTCCGCCCGCCTCGGGAAGTTGGTCCGCGAAGCCCAGTTTAAGAAAATACAAGAATACTCATTCGCTAATCTCGATGCCTTCCAGCCTTCCTCACTGCTGACGAGAGTCATCAATGATTCCATGGCAATCCAAAATGTCTCTACTTCTTTATTCCGCCCGCTCTTCCGCGCGCCGATCATGCTGATATTAGGAATCATCTTGCCTCTTTGGATTAACTGGGAACTAGCATTGATTTTCGTTTTCCTTTCTCCGGTCTTAGCCCTTTTTGTCTACTTGATTCTTAAAGCGGTAGCCCCAAAATACATTGTGATGCAGAAGCAGTTGGACAGCCTAAACGGGAAGATCCAGGAAACGCTGATTGCCATCAGGACTGTGAAGTCATTCGTCAGGAAACCTTATGAATGTGAGAAGTTCTCCGCTTTGGATAAGGAATACAACCAGACCACCAAAGATGTCTTTAAAATCAACAATTTGAATATCCCCGCCTTCCAATTCATCATGTATGCGGCGACTGTTCTCTTCATGTGGTTCGGGGGCAATATGATTGTTTCTGACGTGGTTCTGCCGGGCGCTTTGACCGGTATTCTCTCCTACGTCATGCAGACTTTCAATTCCTTGATGATGCTTTCTAACGCCTTTAACCTTCTTTCGAAATCGCTGGCTTCCGTCTACCGCATCAATGAAGTCCTAAAGGCAAAGCCGGATATCTTCTCCGGGGAGAGTGAAAAGCAGGTCACCGACGGTGAAATCAGCTTTAAGAATGTCTCCTTCCGTTATTTTAAAGAGGCGAAAGAAAAAGTCCTCGATGGGATCGACCTTGAAGTGGCAGCGGGAACTACTTTAGGTATCCTCGGCCCGACCGGGTCTGGGAAATCGACATTAGTCCAGCTGATTCCCCGACTTTATGAAGTCTCTGAAGGGGCGGTTTTAATCGATGGAGAAGATGTGCGTTCTTATTCCTTAGAAAATTTGCGCTCAGGGGTCGGGATGGTTCTGCAGAAGAATAATCTCTTCTCCGGTTCTATCAAAGATAATCTACTCTGGGCTAATCCGAATGCTACTCAAGCTGAATTGCAAGAAGTCTTAGCCCTTTCCGCTTCTGATGAATTTGTCTCGCGCCTTCCTTTAGGGATAGATACTCAAGTCGGTGAAGGTGGCAGCCAGATTTCCGGTGGGCAAAGACAAAGACTCTGTCTCGCCCGCGCTTTATTGAAAAAGCCGAAGATCCTGATTCTCGATGATACGACCTCCGCGGTCGATGCCGCGACTGAAAAACGGATTCGGACTTCGTTAGCTTCTTTAAAGGGTATGACGAAAATCATCATCTCCCAGCGTCTGCTCTCCGTGATGGAAGCGGATAAGATTTTGATTTTGAAAGAAGGAAAGATCGTAGAAATCGGCAATCACGAGAGTCTGCTAAAAGATAACCCTCTGTACCAAGATTTGTACAATGCTCAACTTAAGGGGGTCTTGGAAAATGGCTAGGATTTTATCGTATGCCAGGCCTAAAGATCTGAAAAAGACCGCCAAAGCCTTCATCAAATACCTCGGTAAGCATACTTGGGCTTTAACTATCGTTGCTATTTTGGTGACGATTGCAGCCTTAGCGACTTTGGTCGGGACCTATGCGATTAAGTTCATTATCAATCTCGCTTCTGACCCGAACTCCACCCCGGAGACTTTAATCTGGCCTTGCGTAATCATTGGTTTAGTGTACTTAGCTGGAGCTTTAGCTTCTTTAGGTTACACTCAGATTATCGCCGTCCTCGCTCAGGATGTCGTCTATGAAATGAAAGAGGATATGTACAAACATATCCAGGATCTGCCGATTTCTTTCTTTGATACCCACTCGTTCGGCAACGTAATGTCGACTTTCTCGAACGATATCGATTCGGTTTCTGATGCCTTAAACAATGCCTTCGCTCCTTTGATTCAGTATTTCGTCGAGATTGTCGGCACGATGATTTTTATTTTCATCCTGTCCTGGCAACTGTCCTTAATTGTTTTTGTCTTCTACATCCTGATGTTCATCTATATCATTCACGCTGGCAAGAAATCCAAACATTATTACGCCCTCCAGCAGAAAGCTCTCGGGGAACTGGAAGGTTACGCTGATGAGATTATCCGCGGGGAGAAGACTGTCAAAGTTTTCCTCCATGAAAAAGAAGCCATCAAGACTTTCGAAAACAAATCCTCCGAGCTGATGGAAGCTTCTTCCTCGGCCTTGAATTATTCCAATACTATGGTTCCGATGGTGATGTCCTTAAGTTACATCAACTACGCGATTGTTTCGATCGTAGGCGGTCTTTTAGTCTATTACGGGTATTTAGGTGACTTAGGGACCATCGCTGCTTACTTGGTCTTTGTCCGCCAGACCGCTATGCCGATAAACAGGTTTACCGCGCAGGCGAATCTTTTGCTTAACGCTTTAGCGGCCGCCGAAAGGATTTTTAACTTGATCGATGAGAAAAAAGAAAGCGATGAAGGAAAAATCACCTTGGTTCCGACCGAACTGGATGCGGAAGACGATTTAAAAGAAGCATCGAGCCGAACGAGTTCCTGGGCATGGAAAAGGGAAACGGATGACCAAGTTTCTTTAATCCCTTTAAAAGGCGATGTCTGTTTCGATAATGTGGTTTTTTCTTACGTGAAGAATCATCCGGTCCTGAAGGGTGTTTCCTTCTATGCCAAGCCCGGCCAAAAAATCGCTTTAGTCGGGTCAACAGGGGCGGGGAAGACAACCATTACCAATCTGATCAATCGTTTTTATGACATTGATTCAGGGGCGATTACTTTCGACGGAATCGATATTTCTGCAATCAAGAAAGATGATCTAAGAAACTCTTTGGGCATGGTTTTGCAGGATACTCATCTTTTCAGCGGGACCATCGAAGAAAATATCCGCTACGGAAAACTTGATGCGAGTCAAGAGGAAGTCGTGATGGCGGCCAAGTTGGCTAACGCTGATTCCTTTATCCGGCGTCTGCCCCAGGGCTATCAGACTTATCTGACCGCGGATGGCGCTAATCTTTCTCAAGGACAAAGGCAGCTTCTGGCGATTGCCCGAGCTGCGATTTCTAATCCGCCCGTTTTGATTCTTGATGAGGCGACTTCTTCGATTGATACCCATACTGAGCATCTGATTCAGGAAGGGATGGATAAGTTGATGGAAGGAAGGACCGTTTTCGTGATTGCTCACCGGCTTTCCACGGTCAGGAACGCCAATGCAATCTTGGTCTTGGAACAAGGCCAAATCATCGAAAGAGGGAACCATGAGGATTTGCTTAAGCAGAAAGGCCGCTATTTCGCCTTGTACACCGGACAGGCCGAACTAAGTTAAAAGACTGAGCCTAATTTTTACTTTGCTTTTTATTTCTGAAACATAAAAAAAGCCCTGATCATCAATCAGAGCATCTCTTTTAAGATGGAGCAAGCGGCGGGAATCGAACCCGTGTATCAACCTTGGCAAGGTTGTGTTCTACCACTGAACTACGCCTGCATAGCCACAAGCCTATCTTGCGGTTGCAAGGAATATAATAACCGACTGTCTTCCTGATTTCAAGACTGAATTATGTTCTTTTGGTTTGAAAGTTGTTATTTGAAGATCCAAGCTTTCCTCGATAAGTAGTTCCAAACGAGAACAATCAAGGTCCGGATAATGAAAGTCACCACGTACCCGACTTTCAGAAGGTCGAAGAAAAACCATTGGAGTCCATAGCCCATAAAAAGACCGACCGCGCCTAAAAAGACAAAGAGGAATTTTCCTTTTCCGGTCTTACCGATGCTCTTCTCAGTCGTGGCTTTGAAGACCATGTATACCGAGCAGAGATAATTAATTGTAACCCCGACGATAAAGCCCATTGTGACCGAGACAATTGTCAAGGCAATCGGAACCCAGGACTGGGGAAGAATCTTGAATTCAAACAGGTAGCAGGTAGTGAAATCGAATAAGGAAGCGATGACTCCGACTAAGGCAAAACGGACAATCTCCCAAAACTTGCCTTTATCTTCGATCGCTTGGAAGAAGTAAAGTTTAATCATCAGGAAGATATAGATGGAGAAAATGAGATTAGCGAGTCCAAAAGACACGGGGGCAGAAAGAGAGAAAGCCATCAGCCCGAAAGCCATGACGAAATAGGCGAGCAAGCCTAAAAGGAAAAGAACTGTGTAGACAATCCAGTTCCGCAGGCTTTTAACCTGAGCTTTTTCTTCCTTATAAGGGAAAAGAAGATTTAATCCGGTCAGGAGGAAGCCATCAACTAAAGAAAAAATCAGAGCGTAAGGGATCAGATTGAAGTCGTAGTTCAAAGTGCTTTGGGCGGAGAGAACTAAAGAGCGCATATCGCTCGGACCTTTATAGATCAGGGAGATCAGCCCGACCGCTAAGGAAAATAAAAGGATAGCTAAGCCGTTGACCAACAGCTCAGTTTTATAAAAAGCGGGCTTTTTTTCCTGCTCAGTCTTTTCGTCTTTCTTCTCCGTTATGTTCTCATTGTTATCCATAATCGCGATGAACTCTCTTTCTAACGATTCGGTTTATTATACGATTAAAAGAAACAAAAGTCAGTCGACTTTCAGATAAGTGCGCAGAGTATGGATTTTAGTCGTTTATTTTTTGGGATTCTCAGCAGCCGGAACGGTCTTTTTGTCTTCGACAGGTTTTGCTTCAGCCGGTTTTGCTTCAACAGGCTTAGTTTCCTTCACGATGGGTGCGGCTTCTTTCGGCTGGCGACCAAAGAGCGGCTTCTTGGTTTCTTGAGGAGGGATAGGTGCAGGTGCAGGGATGGGTGCAGAAGCAGACTTAGTCGGCTCCGGGGCATGGGCGGCTTTGGCG
>JALCRV010000012.1 GCA_022652945.1 Bacilli bacterium | reverse complement strand
CCTCAGTATCCGAGGTAGCAGCAAAATTCCCGGTAGTCGGAGCAGTGGCCTGTGTAGGTTTCCCTAAGTCTTGAGCAGTCGAAGCTAAGGCAGTCCCTGTAGCAGCCACTCTCACTTCAATATGAGAATTCGTGTCAATGCCAGTGAGATCGACCGAGGTAGCACCAGCAGTGACTTTAATCCAAGCGGTTCCCCCGTCAGTCGTATACTCCATCGTATCGTTGACTCCAGTAAGAGTACCAGTTGTATCCGAAGTAGCGGTAAAGACACCAGTAGTCGGAGCCGTCGCCTTTGTAAGCGTGGCAATGTCTTTAGCGGTGGAAGCCAGAATGCTTCCATTGACAGCAACTCTGACCTCAATATGATTACCGGCTGTTAAACCAGTAAGATCAACCGAAGTAGCACCAGCAGTGACTTTGACCCAAGTCGTCCCGCCATCGATTGTGTACTCCATCGTATCGTTGACTCCAGTAAGAGTACCAGTTGTATCCGAAGTGGCGGTAAAGACACCAGTAGTCGGAGCCGTAGCCTTAGTTAAGGTAGCAACATCTTTAGCAGTGGAGGCCAGAACACTTCCTGTAGCAGCAACCCTTACCTCAATATGAGAAGAGGAAGTTAAACCTGTCAGATCAACCGAGGTAGCACCAGTAGTGACTTTGACCCAAGTCGTTCCTCCATCAGTCGTATATTCCATCGTATCGTTGACCCCAGTAAGAGTACCTGTTGTATCCGAAGTAGCCGTAAAGGTCCCGGTAGTCGGAGCCGTAGCCTTAGTAAGAGTCGCAACATCTTTAGCAGAGGAAGCCAAAACCGTGCCTTTAGCCGCTACTCTGACTTCAATGTGATCTCCGGCAGCCAAGCCAGTAAGATCAACCGAGGTAGCACCAGTCGTGACCTTAGTCCAAGTGGTACCTCCATCCGTGGTATATTCCATCGTATCGTCAACGCCGGTTAAAGTTCCTTCGGTATCTGAGGTAGCAGCAAATGTCCCGGTAGTCGGAGCTGTAGCTTTGGTAAGAGTCGCAACGTCTTTTGCGGTGGAAGCCAAGACACTTCCGTTGGCAGCCACTCTAACTTCGATATGGTCTCCGGCAGCCAAGCCAGTAAAATCTACCGATGTAGACCCAGCCGTAACTTTAGTCCAAGTGGTGCCTCCATCAGTCGTATATTCCATGGTGTCAGTGACACCGGTAAGAGTACCGGTTGTATCCGATGTGGCAGCAAATGTCCCAGTAGTGGGAGCCGTAGCCTTAGTTAATGTAGCAACATCTTTAGCAGCGGAAGCCAAGACCGTGCCTTTAGCGGCGACTCTGACTTCTATATGATTTTCAGCAGCTAAGCCAGTAAGATCGACCGAGGTAGCACCAGTAGTTACTTTGACCCAGTTAGAGCCTCCGTCGGTCGTATACTCCATCGTATCGTCGACACCATCAAGAGTACCTGTTGAATCAGAAGCGGCGGTAAATACATAAGTTCCAGTTAAAGCCGCGGCTTTGGAGATAGTCCCTAGATTTTCTTCAACTGAGGAGAAAGCAGTAGAGGTTGCAGCGGTCCTGACAATAAGGACCGCTCCGCTGGAAAGAGTTAGGTCCGCGGTGGTGTCAGTTCCAGTTACTTTGACCCAATCAGTTCCCCCGTTGATCGAGTATTCCATAGTGTTATCAAGATCAGCTAAAGTCCCGTTTGTTTCAGAGGTAGCATTGAAAGTGGCAGCGGGGGCGGCAGTTCTTTTAGGCAGAGTTATGGTTTGAGCGGCCGAGGAGTTGTATTGAGTTGTCCCTTTCTTTCTGACGTAGACAGTTACGTCAGCGGAAGAGGAGATCAGCGAAGAAAAGCCAGCTGCCGTCGAAAGATCAGCTGTACAAGAGGCGGAGTCAGTAAAGTCACCGGATATGGAGTATTCATAGTTTGTTGAATCGTAACCGGTGAGTAACTCTTTTGAAAAATCGATGGAGTAGGTGGGAGTTGCCTGATCAGCTTTGATGACTTCAACAGCGATGATGTTAGATTTTACACTGCCATAAGAAAAGGAGATGTAATAAGAGCCTGGGATCGTATCGGCTTTAGTAATTACGCTGAAAGTCTGGGAGCCATCTGTCTTGGTGAAGGAATAAGTGATTTCTAACTGCGTTGTAGCTGGAGCGGTCGAAGCAGAGGAACCAGCCAAATCAGAATAATAAGATATAGAAAAAGTAGCTGAGCCAGCTAGATTAAGATAAGTCTCTAAAGTGAAATCATAAGTAGCCGCTGGTTGAGCGGGGATGCCCGCGTGTTCATCAAGGGTCAATTCCACGGCTTGGAAAATCAAAGTCTTGGCGATGTTTCCGTTAATCGTATAGGTCTTATTAGTAGTGTCATAAGTAGCACCAGAAGCAGCTCTGGTGGTGTCGTTATATATCTCCGAGCCATAATAAGAAATACCGGTAGTCGTGGTTACGGTGGGGGCTTTAGCGAAATTAACGGCCTTTGTCGCACCGGTCATTAAAAGATCGCCGCCATTAACGGTAATGGAGTAAGAGGCGGTGGTGGAAGCGGAATTAATAGCGTGGCTCGTGCCGGTGTCTTCCGCTGCGATAAGATGCAAATAGCCGGAGTTTACTTGTAAGGAGTTGGCGACGGAAGCAACGTTATTCCCGCCCTGCGTATTTCCCGATTTAACAGTCACGTGCGGGTTATCTGTCCCGGAGCCGACTTCTAGGGAATAGCCTAAATAGCCGTTGGATTTAAAAGTCGCGGTGGGGTTTGCAGTCTTTTCGGCCTCAGTGAAGGAATGAGCAGTCAGATTCAAATTACCGTTCCCGGTAACTTTAATATTCATATAAGAGAAAATGCATTGGCTTTGGAAATCAGAACTATAGCCACCGATGATCGTATTAGTGGAGCCATCCGCCAAAACAATATAGGCCTGTTCACCAGCTGAAGGGGTGTTAAAAACAATTCCGGTTTTCACACTCACCCCAGTAAGGTCCATATTAAGACCATCGAGAGTCAAGGTTCTCGTGGCCGCCGTCCATTTATAACCGTAAGTAGCTAAAGCATCAGTATCGGCCGTCGAATCATTGAAGGTCAAGTTGGTAGTCATCTTGGTCTTCTGGGCTTTTTTAATGGGAGGAATATTTTCTTTTGTGGTTATTTCTGGTACCTGAGAAGAGGGACGAGCCAAGACCATAGCGGTTCCGACTACACACCATGCCAAGGTTAAACCGGCTAGACAAGAAATCAGGATTTTGGAAAAATGTTTAACCATAATTCCCCCTCTCTTACAAATTCCTATTTTTTTAGGATTCGCTTTAATATGTTTATATATAAACATACTTGTTAATTATATATTCTTATATAATAGGAAATCAAAAAACGCTTGATGGCATCTAAATATTTCGCCATCAAAAATCATAAGGAAAACTGACCAATTTCAGGAAAGACAGAGCCTCAAAAATATTAGATATTTACCGCTTCTTTTTTAGCCTTCATCCGTATCTGATAAATCAAGACCGCGCAGAAAATTAAGCCCGAGGCCATCACGATGCTTAAAAAGATAAAGGCGTTTCTGATCCCAAAAGCGGAGGATAACAAAGAAACGGAAGCGGTCACTGCCGCTCCCCCGATCCCCGTCCCGGAAGTAACTAAACCGGTCGCTAAGGCCGACTTCCCGGGAGCGAACTCAACCGAGAAAGACATGGCCAGAGTATAAATATCCCCGCAGGCAAAGCCCATCAGGAAAGCGAAGATCAAAATCCAAACTTCCGAGTTAAGATAAGCGAAACCGAGACAGAGGAAAGTGGTCGCAAAAAATGAGAAAGCCAGCTTTTCTTTCTTGATTTTCCTTAAGGGGGAACAAAGGAAGCGAGCCGGGATCATTCCCGCCCAGAACAAAGTGATCGCTAGTTCACCCTGCGTGCCTTTTATTTCGTCTTTGATGAAGGGTTTGATGAAGTAAGCAATGCCGTTTTCTACCCCGACGAAGACTGCGGTAATCATTACTAGGCAGATCATTCCGATGATCATGAACTTCTTATCCGGGGCTTCAACCGGCTTGGTATTAATGTTCGAAGTTTCTTCTTTCTTTTCTTTTACTTCGAATTTGGTGAAGATTAAGCCAATGATTTCTAAAAAGGCTACACAAGCTAAAAGGATATAAAGGATATGCCAGGTTCCGCCTTGGTTAATGATTAACTTCGAGACCATCGGAGCAACTAAAGCCCCCACAGGATAAAGAGAAGTCATGTATCCCATCTTTTTACCTTGAGTTAAAGGGTAGCAGTCCGCCATCGCCGCCATCGAAATAAACTGATAAATCGATAAGGAAAGACCGAGGATAAAGATAAAAATCAGATAAAGTATTAAGGTTTTAGCGAAGATTAAGACCAAAGAGCCTAGAAAAAACACCGAGAAGAAAATAAGCATGAACGGTTTCTTCCCGACCTTATCAGCAAAAACTCCCGTCACTAAGGGAGCGATAATCACCGCACACCACTGAGCCGCCGCTAAAGAACCGAGGACTTTAGTCTCCACCCCTAGTTCCGCCCCGATTTCCGTTAGGAAGGCCTGATTGCCTCCCGCTTGGAACCCATTGATAAAAAGGCACATAAATAAGAGGAAGGCCAACCAGTTCTTGCGGCTAAATGCCTTTAATTTATCCATACCAACTCTCCGATCTAAAAAAGATAACATCAATATTCTAAATGATTCTAAATAGAAGGATAGTTGAAAAATGAACAATATTGCAAAAAACTGATTTAAGAAAGGCAGAATAAAAAAGATTCCTTAAAAAAGAAAAAACATCTAAAGGCCTTTTAACTAATCAGCGAAGAATTGAATAGAATTCTTGCCGTTATTTTTCGCAAGATACAAGGCTTTATCAGCTTTGGAGATATATTCCGTAATGATTCCCTTAGGTGCCTTTTGATTATAGATCCCGGCGGAAATCGTTAAAGAAGGACTCCTACCATCATCCCCGACTAACAAAGTTGAAGCCAGTTCAGCTTGAATCCTCTTCAAAATGGAAAGGACTTCTTCATCGGTTTGATTTAAAAAGACTAAGACAAACTCATCTCCGCCGTAACGGAACGAGCGGATATTCTTATCATCGATTCTCTTTAAGGAATTACCTAAAGCCCTTAAGGCCTTATCGCCGCAAAGATGCCCGTAGGTATCGTTGATGGACTTGAAGGAGTCGAAATCGACCATCGCTAAACCGAACGAAGAGAACGAAGACATCTTTTTATTGAAAGCAGCTTCCGTGCGGTTAAAGGCATGGCGATTATAAATCTTCGTCAAGGAATCGGTTTCCGATTCATTCTTCAAGTCACGGTTTTGTTTCTTAGTAATCTGATAGTTCTTAGCAAGCTCCGCTAAAGCCAAGCGAGCGGAAATGGCGCTTTCGAAATTGTTTTCCGCCTTTCTAGCGGTCTTGTCACCTAATTCGTATCTCTGACGGAACTTCTCCGCCGCTTTCTTATAATCCTGCTGCAGGTAAGCCATCTCCCCTTCCATAGCAACCAAAGAAAGATCGCCGATTAAACTTTCACCTGAAGTCTCGATAGCATGATAGGCCTCAAGGTAGGTGTTAAAAAGCTTTTCATCCTTTGCATCGATAGCCACCCGGCACATATCTTGATAACCGCTTAACTGCATCAAAGACTGGTTCCAAGGTTTTTTATCTGGGTTACTTAATTCGTTCAGCAGTTGTTTAAGCTCTTCTTCCTTGCCTTGGCCTTGGAGAATCCTCGCCTTTAAGATTTTCAGATAAGCCTGGCAGTCTGCATCAAAATGTCCTTTGATATAATCGAAAGCTTTTTCATAATACTTTTCGGCGGTGTCGTAATCTTTCGTCTCGACAGCGATGGTAGATAAGCTACAGTTAAGATGAAAGTATGTATCATCCGCCTGGGAAACAATCGAAGGATACTCAAGGACCTTTTTAAAGCATTCCTCAGCCTTGTCATATTGTTTGATAGCCCCGTAAGTCGCTCCCATGTTAGAGTAGATTTGTGGAAAAGAAGAATCGCACCGATGCTTTTGGGCAATCCTTAACCCCGTTTCAAAATAAAACAAGGACAAGTAATAATTTTCGTTGGACATCGCCAGACCGCCAAGAACGGTAAAAGCATCAACGATAAAAGGCTTAAAAGGATATTTTAGATAGTTCAAAACAATCGGTTGAAGGACTTTGTTGGCTTCTTCATAGCGCGCTTGATATAGATAGCAGACACTTAAGATATAGGAAGCATACGCTACTACTATAGGAGAGTAGCTGTTTTTATGCTTAAGTACTTTGGAGACGCATTTTATTACAGCATCTAAAGAGACCGCATGGGCTTCAGCTACCTGCTTTTCTAACTCTTTAAGCGTTAAAGGTTTTATTCTGTTCATACAATGGTATTTTAGCAAATATTCGAGTTCACAAAGTGTTTATTTATCATCGAGGCACAAGAAAAGAAGCCTAAAATATGATGTTTATTTTATTAATACAAAAAAGATGCCCCGTAAAGAGGCATCAATCAGATATGCAATAACGCTTGAAAAGACTGGCAATCTACATATTATCGTAGCAGTTCTGCAGAATCGAAACTCCAGTATCAGGCTTATATTTATTCAAGGCTTGGCAGTAACTGTTCCAGGTTGCATCATTATTGATATCCATAACACCATTGACGAATTTCGGGCAATTTTTACTCATGAAGTCATTGATGGAAGTATTGATTTTACCAAAGGAGAAAGCATCATCGCCCGCTAAAGATTGCTCAGCGGCATAGAACATCGCAAAATTAGAATCAAACATGCTCACTTCAGAAAGCGAATGAAGATAAGTAGCACTCTTATGGACAAATTTATTCCCGTTGCCTAAACGTCTTCCCATGAAGCGGTTACCGAACATTCTGCCTCTTAAACCTTCATCATCAAGAAGCAATTGCTGTTCTCTCCACATCTTTTTACCAGTCGAAGTCCCTTCAACCCAAGGAATACCCTGTTCATCACAGTAATACCACGCTCCTTCGGTCAGCCCAAGTTTTTTATAGACCGGATCTTGAGAGATCTCATATTGCTCCTTGGATAGTCCAATCGTGGAAAGAAAAGCCCCTTCATCCGAGTAAAGGTAATCCAAAAGTGTCAGCAAAGCAGGAATATTCTTCCCCTGAGCTTTAGAAGTAATAATGATGTTGACATTAATCAGACCTAATTCATAAAAGAAGAACGGAGTGATATTCTGCATCGAAGTTGCACCAAAACTGTTATTAATCGGTTGCCTAGCGGAAAAGACGCAGATTCCATTGGTATATCCGTTCACGGAACTGTTTTCCTTACCACTAGAAAGATCCATTCCATTATCGCACTGGTGAAGCAGACCGTACCACATTCCAACCTTGCCATTGCTGACTTTGGTTGTATCGACCGAATAGAACATATCTGTGGAATGCTCAGCAAATTTCGTATCAATATAACCGGCTTTATACCATTTATTGACTAGCTTCAGATATTCGCGGCTAGCCTCGGAAGTCGCACCGAACTTCATCGTCTTTTTATCTTGGTCAAGATAGAAACTCGGACCCGCCCCGAAAGAATCGATAACATCACCAGTCCCCCAGGAACCGTTATACGGAATCTGGAAAGCGTAACCATCAGAAATCCCTTGATCAGTTAAAGCAGTCTTAAAGATTCCGAACATCCATTCCCAGTCGGAGACATAAATAGGATCCTTTTCACCCGAAGGAAAAACCACATCATCCGTCCAGACTCCGTCTTTCCACCCGCCGGTGAAAGCGGCTTTAGTGGTCGGATTTGCTCCATATTTAACAAGCCAATCTCTTCGGTAATTAAATCCACCCCAGGGGTCAGCAGAATCATTCATGTCGCAAATCTTTAAAATCTTTTCTTCGCCGTTTACCTTAGTAAAACAAACCTTCTTATATTCTTCATGTTTATCCAGCCAAGCTAGATAGTTGGGCATGTATTCTTTAACCATATCGGTTAAATCTAAGGCGACTCCATCGGCATAAAGATCAGCCACTGAAGTCGAGCAACCGGTGGTATCCATGATATCGGTATAATCACCGGAAGCAATCATCGTATTGATAACATCGGAAGAAGCTCCAGTTGCCGGAGCAGAAAAATCAAAGTTGATGTTGACGTCTTTGTTCTTGCCCCATTTCATGTACTTTGTCAGGTATCTAATTGAAGGGTTATCGGAATAGTTGGAATATTCATTAGTGGATTCCCCAACCGCCTGATAGTAAGAGAAAGTCTCGCTGGTTTCCCCCGCCGTTGAGCTATTCTCTGAGCCAGAGCTTGCTCCGCATCCGCTTAAAGCCCCTAAAGAGAAAAGCGACACCAGCACTACTTTCGCCATCTTATTTTTTGAAAACATTGTTAAGTCCTCCTAACGTTTTCATCATTGCCATCAAGATACGTCAAAGAAGAATGATGGTATTGTAAAAAATGACCATTATTTATAGTAAAGTATTAAAAGAAAGGCGTTACATATTTTGATGCTTATAGAGAAACATCAAGTAATACAGGCCTTTTTTCTTAGATAATATATAAAAGTTGAAATGTATTATAATATACGTGACTCAGAAAGGTTTTTAGTTTTACAAAATGGATATAAAAATTTTCAAATGGCTAGCGTTAAGTAATACTTCAACCGTTTCTTTTGAAGTCACCATATATAACGGAAAAACAAAAGAAGAGCAATATCATACGCCTGAAAGCGGCTTTTCTTTAGTTCCTTACTATGCGGGCAAATTATTAAGCCTTCCTGAAAATCAATGTCTCTATGTCACCGATTCCCTTCTAGCTTTCGGAGTCGTCAGAAATAAAGGCACTACTTACACCGCTATCTTCGGACCGATCATGTTAGAAAAATCTTCGATGAATCTAGCGGAAAGAATCGCCAAGGAAATAAATCTGCCGACTGACAAAAAGAACGAGCTATATAAGAGACTTAAAATTACCTCCTCTTATAATCTTTACGATTTCCGTGGCGCGATCGTTTCTTTCTACGTTTCTGTCAATCATGATCTTGAAGGTGTAGATCTAACTGTCATCCCACAAATAAATATTAGCGAAAGCCTTGCTTCTTCCTACGACCAAAGCGCCGAGCTAATAGCAAAAGAAGAGATGGAAGGAGCTGAATTCTGTCGTTACTTTGAAGACCGCCAAGTCACCTTTATCCAAGCTGGCCAACCAGAAAAGCTCAAAGAATACTTCCCTTACACCTATAAGAGCCGGACCATACTGATGTCTTTAAGCGCTGAGCGCTCTTATAAAGACCGTTGTATTTCTTCTATTGCGATTCTCTGCCGCGCGGCCGTGGATGCAGGGTTAGATATCACAACTGATTACATTTTGAACGATATGTATATTCAGAAAATCGAAGATGCGGAAACCATCAGCCAAATGCAGGAAATCCAATATCGTTTTTTGATTGATCTTTGTACCCGGGTCGGGCAAGCGAAAAACAATTCTACCGGCAACCCGATTGTTAACCGTGCCCAACGATTTGTCAACGAGCATATCCGTGAAAAGATAACGACCAAAGATGTCGCCGAGGCTTTCCATATTTCCCCGAGCTATCTTTCATCTAATTTCCATAAGGAAACCGGCGAACGATTCCTGCCATTTATTTCTCGTATGAAGGTCGAAGAAGCTAAGCGTTTACTGAAAATGACCACTAAAGCCTTAGCGGATATCTCGAACTACCTTTCTTTCTCTTCCCAATCTTATTTCCAAAACGTGTTTAAGGAAATAACCGGTATGACGCCTTTAGATTATCGCCGAAAAGAGAACGAGCAAAAGCAAAATTAAACCTTCAGTCAGCAAAAAAAGAAGGTGAAAGAACACTAACAGGAAATTTGTCGTTCCTATATCGTTATTTACTTAACGCTAGTATCGCAAGTTCCCCATTGTATCTCTTCAGTTGATTTTTCCTTACAAGTGCCTGTGTCATCAAACTTTTCCGTTTCATCTATTACATGCTTTGAGAAAAGATAATTATCAAAAACAAATGTATTAGTTCCGCTTACGGCAATAGTGTGGGATACAGAATCAATCACTTCCTGATCGCTAACATCAAATGAATTAACCGCAGTGAGGTTCCCATCGCCTTTAGAAGAGAAAAAGAATTTATGAGGTGATTCAGAGCCTGAATTTGCTTCAGACGATGAAGAACTTGATAAAAGGCTAGCGGCGGCGCCTGCAAACGAGAGCACACTACCAATATAAGCGCTAAAAATCGAATAAAGCCCATCTTTTAACCGCGAAGACATGGCTTTATTAAAGGCATCTACAGCTTGTTCTTCAGTAGCATTAGAGCTGCTGCTAACAGTGAAATCGGCCTCGTCATTGCTGATCTTTGTGACTAAATTCATCCCATCTAAATAAATAATTTCCCTAGTACTCTCTTTGTCCTTAAGCGAGATTTGTATGTTATTTTCTCTTTTAATGTATTTTTCATAATAATAGTAGTGGCTTTCACCATCGAAGAGAATCTTATTATCGATTGTTGTATTACCTGAGACAGCTGGGATGGTATTTTTTTCGTCATTTTTGAAAGTGAACGTAAATTTTTGAGGCTGCACAAAATCAGGCGAGTCCTGTTTATTTAGAATAGCAAGAACCTTCTCCCTTGCTTCTTTAGGAGTAATGGAAGTTTCCACGCCACAACTGCCTAAACAGACAACGCCGACTAAAGAAAGAATCATTAAATAATTCACTTTTTTCATGGCTTTAAATAAGCCTTTCCGCAATAAGTTATAGATATATTTTATTATTCTTCATCCTATTAAGCAATAAAAAAATGATGTGTACCCCTAAGCCCCCGGCACAATGAAGTGCCGAAAGGAGAAGTACACATCATGAACTCGAGCAACAGTTTTAAGTCTTATCTGATTCGTCTATTTAAATAGATCAACGACTTCTTGGACATTCGCTACATAATTCGTGTATTTGTACTTTCCAAGAGTAGCGCAATATCCGTTCCACGAGGTATCATCGCTGATATTCTTAACTCCGGAGATGAAATCAGGGGTTCTAGTATTCATGAAGTCTCTGACTTTCGTTAAGATATTCGAGTTCTCCAAGGCCTTCTCAGAAGAAACCTGCGAAGTTAAGGAACCGTGGAAATTGCCTTTTGCATCGTAAGCCTTCCATTCATCGACGGCATGCTGATATGTCTTAGACCAAGTCAGATACTGCTTGCTGGTCCCTAGTTGTCTATTAGCCACACGGTTACCACATAGAGCATTCTTAACGTTTGTATCATCAGCTAATCCTTCGACGAATCTCCACATCTTGTCTCCTTTGGATGTTCCTTCAACCCATTTTTCGCCATTTGAATCACAGTAATACCACGCTCCTTCGGTGTAGCCGAATTTCGTATAGTAAGGATCTTTGGTCAGTTCGTATTCCTCTTTAGATAGACCGACTCCGGAAAGCAAAGCTCCTGCATCAGAATAGAAATAATCCATCCAGGAGAAGAGGACATCAAGATCTTTATCCTGCGCCTTGTTGGTGACAATATAAGAAGAATATTCAAGAGAAGTCGCATAGAAATTATAAGGGGTGACATTCTTCTCCGCATCGCTCCCGTAAGTATTGTTAATAGGCTGTCTAGCACCGTAGACGCAGATACCGTTGGTATATCCATTTTCCGAAGAGTTAGGTTTCCCTTCAGAAATATCGAGCAAATCGCCGACGCATCCTTGCTGACCGTACCACATACCAATCTTTCCGGAATGGACTTTCGTCGTATCAAGAGTCCAGTACATATCGGATGAATGCTCAGAGAACTTTTTGTCGAGCCAACCTTTGTTATACCAGTTATTCATCGCCTTAAGATAGGTACGGAACCCATCGGAAGTGCCTCCGAACTTAACCGTCCCATCATCGTTATAGAACATCGGACCATGCCCACCGAAAGCATCAACTAAATCGCCCGGCTCAAAAAATCCAGGGTAATAAAGCGAAATATCATAACCATCGCTGATGCCTTCCGCTTTTCTAGCTTCTTCGAAAATCGGGAACATCCATTCCCAGTCGGAGATATAGATAGGATCCGAACCACCCGAAGGGAAAATCACATCATCAGTCCAGACTTTGTTAGCATCATATCCACCCGTAAAGGAAGCTCCGGTGGTCGGGTTCTTACCGTATTTAGCCACCCAATCACGGCGATACTGGTAACCCCAGACCGGATCCACTGTATCATGGTAAGAGTAAATCTGAATGTACTTCTTTTCTCCATCGACATCATTTGTGGCGGTCTTTGCGTACTCCGGATGAGAGGCCAACCATTTTTTATAGTTCGGCATGTACTTATCGACATAAGGAGTAAGATCCATGGCGATGCCTTCGTCGTAAAGAGCTCTGACACCGTTAGGGGCCTGAGTCGCTTCGATCACATCGGTGTAATCTCCAGTCCCCAGCATCGTTGTTAAGTTGCTGGCGGCTTGCCCAGTCGGCGGAACGGTGAAATTAACCGTAATCTTCTGCTGAGAAGCACCCCATTTCATATAATTAGTCGTCAAATTTATAGCCGGATTAACATCGTATCCGTTATAGTTGGTGTCTCCTTGACCGATCCAATAAGTAAAGGTTCTCTTGTCTTCAGGAGTAATCCCACCTTGGCTAACAGCTTGTGAAGAGGTCTCCCCTCCGCAGCCGGTTAAAGCTGGAATAGCGACTAAGACCGCTAATAAAGAAGAAATCAGCCTTTTTGTTTTCATCATAACTACCTTCCTTTCATCTTATCTGGTTTTATCCTAACAAGACGAAAGGGATGGTTGTTGCAAACAACCGTATATAAATTGCAAAGACTTATACTAATTAAGCGCTTACAGTTTTAGATAATCGGTAAGGTCAAACTTTCTTCCTCTAGACCCTCGGCTTTTATAGTGACTTTTGCCATTCCTTTTTCGTATCCTGCCCGGACGATTAACTGCCAATAACCCAGATAAGAAGTAAATTCCATCTTGGTATAATTCTCCGCGGTTTTCGGCCGACCATTCCCGAAGGCCAAAAGCTTCCCTTGCCCTTCAAAAGAAGCCTGGGCTTTTAAATCCTCAAGGAGGACTGCCCTTCCTTTTTCATCGACGATTTCCGCTTTAATGAAAGCTAAAGACTGCCCATCGGATTTTAAAGAAGAGACATTGGACGCTAAACGAATAAACCGTTTAGTCCCGATGGTCTCAATCTTGTCTTGGGAAATCTTTTTGCCGTTTTTATAGCTGATAGCTTCAACATTTCCCGCCAGATAAGTAACTTCAAATCTTGCGATATCTCTCGAAGGCTTTACCTTGCCTTGGCTGATCCCGTTTATCAAAAGTTCGACTTCTTCTCCGTTTGAGAAAACATCAACGATGATCTTTTTCCCTTCATAGCCTTTAAAGGTCCAGTAATGGTATTCTTCCGGCCAGCCGTAGGTAGCCAGGACTTCAACCTTACCGATATTAGCGGGATTATGCACATAAATATAGGTGTTCTTATCTCCCCAGACCACCTTGCGGTAATTAAGTTGCAGGGTCTTTTCAGAGCAGAGATCAAAGTCTCCACAGAAAGCTGTTCTCCAAGGATATTCGACAGGAATTCCTCTCATCGGAGGAAGTTTCTTCGCCTCTTCTTCACTTAGATAAGCGCTAATCCCTAAACCAGCTTCTCCGATATAGTCCTGGCTCGTCCAAGTAAAGTCCCCGATAACATAAGCGAACTCATTAACTCTTTTCCAGATATTATAAAAGTCTCTAGGATAGGACTCAGTGCCACAGATAATCCGAGTAGGATAGTCTTTTCCGTCTTTTTCGTAGCGGTAATCGACATAGTTATAACCGCAGACATCAAGCTGAGAAGCAAAAGGCTCGTTTAAAGGCCCGTAGATTTCCATCGAATAAGAATTATCTAAGGAAACAACTAACCCCTCCGGATTAGCCTTAAAGCCTTTCTTCATATCTTCAAACCAGGCGCCCATCATCCTCTTCGTCTGGAAATCATCCAAGCCATTAAAAGTCACAGGTAAAGAAGAATTGACAGGTCTGGTCGGATCTAATAAACGCACGTACTCAACTAACTCAGCTCCGACCTCATAGCCTGAAGAAACACCATTTCTTTCCGGTATCTCATTACCGACCGACCACATAAAGACCGAAGGATGGCTGCGGTCTCTTTTAATAAAAGCCGTCAGGTCTTCCTTCCAATGATCAGCGAAGTCCTTATGATAATCGGAAGCGAAATCGCCTTGGCGCATATTCCACATATCAAAGGCTTCATCGAGGACCAAAAGCCCCAGCCGATCACAGGCTAAAATGAAATCCTTAGAGAAGGGATTATGCGAGGCCCTAATCGCATTGAAGCCGTTATCTTTATGCTGCTTTAAGCGATAATACCAACTATCGTAACTTTCGACTCCGCCTAGAATCCCCGCTCCACAATGGACGCAGCCACCTTTGATTTTTATTTTCTTTCCGTTAAGTTTTAAGCCGTTTCTTCTATCGATAGTAATCGTCCTTATACCGAAGACAGTCTCGTCTTCGTCATTGTTATCTAAAACCGCTTTAATCGTATATAGTTCAGGATGATCAACATCCCAGATAGCCGGATTAGCGACCTCTAAACGGACAAAGCCTCCCCTTTGACCTAAAGGAGGAATTACTGTCTTAAAATAGCCCGAGGCTTTTTCCTCTCCATCCTTATAAAGAAGGATCTTGCAGCCCATTAGGCTTTCTTCCGCTGTATGGTTTTCAATTTCCGCTGAGACATTAAGATATGCGGCGCCATCTTCTACTCTTTCAGTTACCGCATAGATAGGATAAGCGGAAAGATGGACCTTTTCCCCGATTAAAAGCTGGACGTGTCTATTAAGCCCGCTTCCGGTATACCAGCGGCCATCATACTGGGAAGAATTGTTCACAAAGATCATCAAGCGATTCTTCTCGCCTTCTTTCAAATATTTAGTTAAAGAGGCAGTAAAAGGTGCATATCCATAGTGATGGATCATAGCGAGATTGCCGTTGATATTGATCTCCGCATCCTTATACGCTCCATCCACCGAAAGGATGACATCTTTATCCTCCCATTCCGGTAAGACATCGAGGTATTTAGTATACCTGCCCATCCTTCCTTTATAAAAGCCGGATGATTTTACGCCTTCAGGAGTGACATCGTAGGAAATACCCATGTCGTGAGGTAAATTGACTTCTTCGCCCTTTTCCCCCATCACGAAAGAAAATGGAAATTCCGGACCAGGATTATAAAGCCAACCACGATCTAAATCGATTCTCTTCATATAAATGTCTCCTCCTTAAGTATCAGCCAAAGATTAAAGTATCTATCTTAAAGCTTATTGCAAAATATATTACAAGAATGTAAAAAATCCAACAAATATATAAGCGCTTTCAGAAAAATGAGTCGATTGCAGGATTTTTTACAACCCGGGGTACGATATTACAATAACGTATCTTCATCCTAGATTAAATTATGTTTAACATAGATTAAAAGGCGCTGGCTTTTTTGCTCCTCAAAACCAGCCGAGAAAGGAAATCACAATTATGGATAAAACCTTGGAAGGTTTATTAAAAGGCTTCGGCCAGAACCATATGCTACCTTTTTTCTGGCAGCACGGAGAAGACGAAAAAACCTTAAGGGAATATGTCGGCGCAATTAAGCAAGCCGGTTGTGATGCCTTCTGCGTCGAATCCCGTCCTCATCCGGATTTTTGCGGACCGAAATGGTGGCAGGATATGGATGTCATTCTTAA
The DNA here is from genome assembly GCA_022652945.1 of Bacilli bacterium. GTDB lineage: Bacteria > Bacillota_I > Bacilli_A > RFN20 > CAG-288 > Scatoplasma. The sequence continues at coordinate 52,462 of JALCRV010000012.1, read as the reverse complement.
AGAAGCCAAGAGCCAAGATATGAAAGTCTGGATTCTTGATGATTCCCATTTCCCGACCGGGTACGCGGCCGGAGCGGTTGAAAAGGCCCCGGATTATCTCTGCCGTCAGTCGGTCTATACCCACTTTGTCGACTATGAAGAAAAGGCTGAAGAAATAAATTTAAATATTAAAGACAATTTCGTCATCACCCACGAAAAAGGAAATATGTTTGTCGAAGCAATCCTTAAAATGACCGCTGGACAAAAGCAGAGAGAATTCAACGATGACCGCCTTCTGGCTGTCCAAGCCTTTTTAGGTAACGAAACTATCGATTTGACTCCTTATATCAAAGACGGGGTTTTAATCTGGAATAAGCCGGAAGGCAAATACAGAATCGGAATCACTTTCCTTACCAGAAATGCCGGTTACCATCGCAACTATATCAATATGATGTCTTTCCCTTCCTGCAAATTACTGCTCGACAATGTCTATGAAAAGCATTACGAGCATTATAAGCAGTATTTCGGCAAGACCATTTTAGGTTTCTTCTCCGATGAGCCTGAATTAGGCAACGGTTTAATGTATATGTCCACCAACTTCCTCGGGACCAATCAAGATCTGCCTTGGAGCGAGGAATTAGAAAAGCTCATGGATGAGAAAGCCGACTCCATCGGACAGAATTGGCGTTCTCTTCTCTACCTTTTAAATACTTCTTCACCTAATAAAGCCCAACAAGCCTTAATCCGTTATGTCTATATGGACTCGGTTTCCCGCTTAGTCGAAAAGGATTTCTCCCATCAGATTGCTGACTGGTGCCATCAACATGGAGTCATGTATATCGGCCACGTCATCGAAGATTCCGGTCATCACTGCAAGACCGGTTCGTCCTTAGGTCATTACTTCCGAGGTCTGGATGGCCAAGATATGTCCGGTATCGATGATATCGGCAATCAAGTCTTGCCGCAAAGAGAAGATAACCTACCTAACGAGGTCAGTTTCGGCATTCAACGCGATGGCCCTTTTTACCATTATGGCCTCGCTGCTTTAGGTGCTTCAGCCGCGGCGATTGAGCCGAGGAAAAAAGGAAGGGCGATGTGCGAAATCTTCGGAGCTTACGGCTGGGAAGAAGGCATGAAGCTGATGAGCTATCTCGCCGATCATTTCCTCGTAAGGAATATTAATAACTTCGTTCCGCACGCTTTTTCGCCTAAGGCCTATCCTGATCCTGATTGCCCTCCGCATTTCTACGCTCATGGGCATAACCCTGAATATCCTTACTGCGGATTGCTATTCCGTTATATGAATCGGGCGGCTGAGCTTTTCAGCAACGGACACCATATTTCTTCCGTGGGTGTTATCTACCACGGGGAAGCCGAGTGGGCTGGCAAAGCCATGCCTTTTGAGACACCTTTAAGAAAGATGTACGATGAGCAGATTTTCTGCGATGTCTTGCCTAGCGATATCTTTACGGAAACCGAGCATTACAAGACCGTAATCGGTAAAACCTTAAAGGTCAACACTCAGGAATATAAGGCTATCGTCGTCCCAGAAGCGGAGTTCATCCCGCAAGGCCTAGCGGATGGCTTGCTGCTATTAAAAGAGCAGGGCTGCCCCGTTTTCTTCGTCAATTCCCTGCCTAAAGGCATCATCGGAGCTACCCATCAGGCTTTGAAGCTTATCAGCGATATCAAGGTGGTAAAGCTGGAAGACTTAGGTAAAGTCATCGATGATTTAAAGATCCGCGATGTAGAGATTTCCCCTGCATCAGAAAGAATCCGTATCCTTCATTATTCAGCCTCCAGCGAGCGTTACATGATCGTTAATGAAGCCAAAGAAACCTGGGAAGGTGAAGTAAGATTACCGACTTTAGGCCACTGTGCCCGCTATCAGGCGATGGATAATACTCTAGAAAAAGTCAACGCCCATCAAGAAGATGGGAAGACCGTCTTGAAATTAAAAGTGGAGCCTTTGCATTCCTTCATTATCGTTTTCGATGAAGAAGCGGAGGAAAAAGCTAATGCCCCGCTGCAACTAGGTAAGAAAGTCATGACCTTCACGAAAGCAATCCGTTCTCAAACCCAGGCCCTTTCTTATCCTAACTTCATCGATTCTAAAGAGGTCAGCCTACCTGACCGGGCGGATAAGGATGAACCGGCATTCTCTGGTATTTACCGTTATGAGTTTGATTTCAGTTCCACGAAGAACGCAAAGTTAGCTCTAAAGATCAGCGATGCTGATGAAGGTGTCCAAGTGTTCCTTAATGGCTACTCTTTAGGTAAGAGAACCGTGCCGGAAATGATCTTTAACCTCGAAGGTGAATTGAAAGAAGGGACTAATCATCTGATGATTGAAGTCTCCACCACGCTCTTCCGCGAATGGCTTCATAGCGGTGCTTTAAATCCTTACGATCAATTCAAGTTGCAGATGTCGAAAGCTGATCCGGCCTCCGGATTAACCGGTGAAGTCGGGCTGTTCGAAGTAATTTAAAAGGAGATGTTTATGGACCATATACTGATTAATCCCTTGAATCTGGAATATCGTTTCCAGCATTATGAACAAGGAATGGGATCTAAAAATCCTCCTCATCGTGAAGCCGCTGATCCGACCCTGCTCTTATTTAAGGATAAGTATTATCTTTTCTGCTCCATGAGCGGAAGATTCTGGTATTCCGATGACCTTTTCACCTGGTCTTTTAAAGAAGAGCATACCGAAATGTACGCTTATGCTCCCGATGTCAGAGAAATCGATGGCAAAGTGTATTTCTGCGCTTCGCATGGTTTTGAGCCTTCTTCGATTTATGTAAGCGACGATCCGTTAAAGGAAGGATTCCAGAAAGTCAGTTCACCTTTCCCTTTCTGGGATCCCGACCTTTTTGAGGATGATGATAAAAAAGTCTATCTGTATTGGGGCTGCTCTAATAAAACTCCAATCCAAGGACAAGAATTCGATCCGAAGACTATGCTGCCTCTTGGAAAACCTCAGACTCTCTTCCTGAACCGAATGGACAAATCCGGCTGGGAACAGACGAAACTTTATAAGGAAAGAAAGATAATCAAAGACCCGGAAGAAAGAGCTATCCAAGCTCAGATGAAGAAATACCTTTCCGATGATCCTTATATCGAAGGTGCTTATATGAACAAGCACGACGGCAAGTACTATCTCCAATACGCTTGCCCCGGCACGCAGTATTACGCCTACGGTGATGGAGTGTACGTTTCCGATAAGCCTTTAGGTCCTTTTAAAGTCCAGGCTTCCAATCCATTCTCCACCCGACCTGGCGGATTTATCACCGCGGCCGGTCACGGCTCGACAATCCAAGATAAGTTCGGCAATTTCTGGCATACCGCTTCGATGAGAATATCAGTCAACGCCAACTTTGAGAGAAGAATCGGTCTTTTCCCCGCTGGCTTTGATAAAGACGGGATTCTTTTCTGCAATCAGAACTTCGCTGATTACCCATTAAGGATTCCAGAAGGCAAATTCGACCCGTGGTCGATTAAGCCTGAATGGATGCTGCTTTCTTATAAGAAAAAGGTCCGTGTTTCTTCTTTTAAAAAGGGACATGAGCCGAAAAAAGCAGTCGATGAAAATATCCGTACCTGGTGGGCCGCGGCTTCCTCTAAGGAAGGCGAATGGCTAAAGCTCGACCTCGGAGCCAATTATAACGTTCATTTCATCCAGATCAATTTCGCTGATGAAGACGTAAAAAAAGCAGTTGTCACCGATGATTCAAAAATGCTTGTCAGCGCTTATCAGAAACGATATATCGATACCGAATCAGTCCTCCACACCCGCTACATCTTAGAAGGCAGCTTAGATGGCAAAAAGTGGACCATCCTCGCTGATCGTTCGAAAGCCGAGACCAATTACTGTCACGACGGTTTCCATTTTGACATCCCAGCTCATATCCGTTATATCAGAGTAACCGGAATCGAATTCCCTTACCATTCAGTTATGGCTATCTCCGGGCTAAGAGTCTTCGGAATCGGTAAAGGAAGGCTCCCTCATCAAGCCAAGGCTAAAGGGATGAGAATCTTCACTAAACGCGCCGTCATCACTTGGGGCCATGTTAAAGATGCCATCGGAGCCAATGTCCGTTACGGCATTGCCCCCGATAAGCTTTATTCTTCTTATCAAGTCTACGGCAAAGACTCTGTCATCCTCGATTTCCTCGATACGGAACAGATGGATTACTACTTCGCTGTCGATACCTTCAATGAAAAAGGTATCACCACCGGCAAAACGCAAGCGATCGTCTGGTCAGCACCGAAAGATCTCCTCAGACGTTCTCAGCAAGCCATCAGCCGCGATTGGTCTTTATATTACGTCTTAAATAACGACTGATAAATTCCGTTAAAGCCTAAAAAGAAGTAAAAAAATACTCGGGAGATTAAATCCTTCCCGAGTATTTTCATATCTTTATTTAATCTTTTAGACGCCCGAATAAGCGTTAAAGCCACCATCAACCGGCAGAACAACACCGGTGACAAATCCGGAAGCCTCATCGGAAGCTAAGAATAACAAAGCCCCCAGTAAGTCATAAGTCTCACCGAATCTCTTTAACGGAGTGCCGTTAAGGATCTTTCCGGTTCTGGCAGTCGGAGTCCCATCCGGATTAAAGAGCAAAGCGGCATTCTGCTTGGTGGAGAAGAAGCCCGGGGCGATCGCGTTGCAGCGGATCCCGCAGGGAGCAAAATGCACAGCTAACCATTCAGTGAAGTTAGAAATACCAGCTTTCGCTGCAGAATAAGCAGGGATTTTCGTTAACGGACGGAAAGCGTTCATCGAAGAAATATTGATAATGTTCCCACCGGTCTCAACCATATCCTTGGCGAACACCTGGGTAACTAAAAAGGCGGAAGTGATGTTGAGATCGAAGACGAACTTTAAGCCGGCTTCATCGATAGAGAAGAAATCCTTCCCTTCATTTTCCAGCATCTCTTTATTCATCGTCTCATTATCGGTCGTAGCTTTCGGAGAATTGCCTCCGGCGCCGTTAATTAACATATTGACCTTGCCGAACTTCTCATGGACAATCTCTAAAGCCTGTTGAATGGAGGCTTTATCAAGGCAGTTTGTCTTGATGGCGATTGCATTCTCCCCGATTTCCGCAGCGTATTTTTTCGCTGCTTCTTCGTTGATATCCAATAAAGCCACCTTTGCTCCGCAGGCGGCTAAAGCACGAGCGAACTCGGACATCAGAACACCTCCGGCTCCCGTAATCGCAACGACTTTCTCACTCAGATCGATTTTAAAAGGCAATTTCATTTTGCATATCTCCTTTCCGCCTCTTCAAAGAGGCCTGCAATGTAAGTTGCTCCTAAAGCTCTGTCGAATAATCCATAACCCGGTTTACCAGGTTCATTCCAGATTGTCCTGCCGTGGTCAGGTCTGACGTAACCATCGAATCCATTCTTTACTAAGGCTTCCACGATAGCCGCCATATTCAACGATCCGCAAGGGGAAGGATGTCCGACTTCTTGGAAATCATTTGTCCCGAAGTGGCGGATATTTCTAAGATGAAGGAAGAAGACACGATTTTCTTTAGATAACTTATCCGCTAAGGCCGGCACATCGTTAGCTCTTGAGGCCCCTAATGACCCGGTGCAGAGAGTAACGCCGTTACATTTAGATGGAACCGCCTTAAATAAGTTTTCGTAATCCTTTTCGTTAGAGACAATTCTCGGCAATCCGAAGATATCCCAAGGCGGATCATCAGGATGCACCGCCATTTTGACATCGCCTTCTTCACAAGCCGGCATGATTGCTTTTAAGAAATAGACCATATTAGCTAGAAGCTTCTCATGCGACATGCCTTGATAAGCGGAAAGCAGTTTTTGCAGTTCTTCCGGCTTATATGATTCATCCCAACCCGGCAGATGCAGATTCTTCGGATCCAACTTCTTAAAGTCTTCTTCCAAGTAGGCCAAGGAGGTCGATCCGTCTTTATTCTGATAAGCGAGAGTCGTCCTCAACCAATCGAAGACCGGCATGAAGTTATAACAGATGCATTTAACCCCGGCTTTGCTGAGGTTTTTGATGGTTTTGATGTAATTGGAGATGTAATAATCTCTTTTCCCTGTACCTAATTTAATATCTTCCGGGACCGGGACCGATTCGATGACTTCCATCTCTAAGCCTTTAGCGTTAACTATTTTCTTTAAGGCCAGGATTTTATCTAAAGGCCACTCTTCTCCGACTTTAATATCGTAAATTGCTGTTACGACTCCGCTCATCGTCGGGATTTCCCTGATCTGATCAAGAGTCACTCGGTCGGAAGGACCATACCAACGGAATGTAAGTTTCATAAAATACTGTCCTTTCTATTTTTTAGGTTTCGGAATTGTATTGAGAATCTGATTGAATTGCTTCACGGTCTTTTCGTTAATGTTCTTATTCTGCCCAGCCATCATATAAAGCAAGTTCTCAACAGTCTTTCCACCTATCATCGTCATTATATTATCATCAAACATCTGATTCGATTTAGGCTTATCGCCCATACCGCCGTTACTACCCATCGGGAACAGCTTCATAAAAGCCATCAAGGCTTCTTTAGATTTCATAACATCCTTCACTTGGTCCAAAATAGAGAACATCCCCTCCGGAGCGCTCACATCATCTTTTTTCTCAAACCAATTAGAGACTAAATCATTAGTCGCCTTACAAATGTATTTACCTTGATTATCTATTACTAAATTAACTTCGATTTGATCAGAATAGATACCTGAAGTCGCTTTAATGATATTCTTCCCTTCTTTTAAGCTGACTTGGAAGGGAAAAAGATACTTTCCCTCTTGTCTTAAAGGTTTTTCGCCATTTAAGGACAGTTCAACAAAAGGCAGATTAGAGATCACTTGGATAGTCTCTTCTTTCTCCACTCGCTCGACATATCTTCTTTCGGTCAGATGAACGAAAGGTTCTTTTGACCAGAAGGCTTTATAGATATAGAAGGCATCCTTCTTGAGTTTTCGATCAGCGGTTACTAAACCTTTCTGATTAAAACCCGGATTACCTCCTTCCATGCGGGAATCAGCCCCGAAATCGAACATATTCCAGACGGAAGTCATCCATAGATAAGGGCGTTCTTGAATTGTCTTTAAGGCTTCATAATGAAGCTTTAATTCATAAGATTCCGTATAATCACCAGCCTGAGGAGTTAAAGAATGATATAAAGGATTAGCATCCGCTCCGTATTCGCTTAAGCCTAGATAAATATCCGGATTAGTCTTATGGAAATTATCTAGCCACGGGCCCAGTTGAGAAGTCATTCCGACATACCAACCAAAATAAAGATTGTACGCGGAAAGATCAGGCACTTTAATCAAAGAAGAATCAATGCTTAAAGATGAAATATGCGCCATGGTGGTCGGACGAGTCGGATCCAACTGATGAGCTAAATCATTCAGGATCTGATGGTCTTTTACTTGTCCTTTTTTCTCTCCGCTCAGAGTTATTTCATTAGAAAGGCCCCAACAAATAATCGAAGGATGTTCTTGGCATTGGCAGATAAGTTCAGTTAACTGGCTTTCCCAATTAGCGAGCCCGTTTTCTAAGGGAATTGAAATGCAAGGCACCTCAGTCCAGATAATTAGACCATTTTCATCTGCTAAATCATAAAAGAGCTGACTATGCTGATAATGGGAAAGGCGGACGATATTCGCACCGACTTCTTGAATTAAAGACATATCAAGTCTTAAATCAGCATCCGAAACAGCGGACCCTTTATCCTTAAAGTCTTGATGTTTAGCGACCCCTCTTAAAGGATATGCTTTTCCGTTCAGGAAGAAGCCTTTTTCTTTATCAAACGAGAAAGACCTAAAGCCTATCTTAAAAGAAACAGAATCCAGAGTTTTTTCTTTCTGAACTAAATCCGCTTGAATCTGATAAAGATATGGATCTTCTAGACCATTCCAAAGATGCGGGGATGAGGCGTGGATATTTCTCTTTTCTCCCGGAGCAAGAGCGATTTCATAAATCGCATTCCCTTCTTGGTTAGCGATAGTTACGTTGACCTTCTCATCATTTCTGATATTCGTAATGGAAGAGGAAAGCTCAATATACCATTCCCCGTCTTTCAAAAAAGGCACAGCTTTAAAGCCGAAGTCAGCAAAATGATCTAAAGCAAAATGGGAAGAAGGCACTTCGATTAACAGGACGTGTCTTGTAAGCCCACCGTAAAAAGTAAAGTCAGCCGATTGTGGATAAATGGAATCGGAAGGTGAATTATCGACGCTGATAGCTAAGAGATTTTCATCTTTGACAAACGGGGTTAAATTAACTCGAAAGGCGGAATAGCCGCCTTCATGAGAACCAACTAATTCCCCATTGATATATACTTCCGCTTTTTGAGAAGCCGCTTCAACTTCTAACCACAATTCATTTCCTTCTTTTAAATGGTAAGCGAAGGAATGAAGATACCAAAACTTCCCGCGGACATAATTATTGCCACCATCCTGCCCATCCTTATTATTCCAGGTATGAGGCAGATTGATCTCGATTCCTTTTTCTTTACTTGCTTCCTCTAGAGGCAAGGTCTTCTTTATAAAATTCCAGTTTTGATCTATAGGGGTTATTTTACGCATAATCTGCTCCTTAAAAAACGGGAGGCCGGATTAATAATCCGGCCTTCCAGGCATCAGAATAATTACTTCTTTTCGTCTTTCTTAACGTCTTGGTTCGCCTTGACTTCCGCCTTCGGCGCAACCGGAGCTGCCGGAGTTGCCGGCGCAACCGGAGCGACAGGTCCGAAATGCTTATCGAGCTTATGGAAGATATTGACTTCATCAGCTTTATCAAATAAATGAGAAGCCTTCTCATCCATCTTGAAATAAATATCACCGCCATCGACGATATTTTTTCTTTCAGCCGGCGAAAGATTAATGGTCGGAGCACGGACAACAATATCCTGAGCGCCCGCAAAGTCCGGAGTCGCATGGATATAGATTTCCGAACCCATCATTTCGGAAACATCGACCTTCGCCTTATGAGCGATCGGGTCATCAGCCTTGCAAAGAGTAATATGCTCCGGACGGATACCGAAGACAAGCGGAATCTCCGGGACTTTATGATCGGCAAGCATCTTGCTCTTCTCATCGGACAAGACAATATTCTTGCCGTAGACTTCCGCCGCATACTTACCATTCGAAAGTTTAACTAAGCGCGAATCGATGAAGTTCATCTGCGGAGTGCCGATAAAGCCGGCGACGAAGAGATTGGTCGGATCATCGAAGACTTCCTGCGGAGTCCCGACCTGCTGAATAAAGCCATCTCTCATAATAACGATACGATCACCCAGAGTCATAGCTTCGATCTGGTCATGAGTAACGTAGATGAAGGTGGTGTTGATCTTCTTACGAAGCAGAAGGATTTCGCCTCTCATCGTATTTCTCAATTTAGCATCGAGGTTAGAAAGCGGTTCATCCATCAAGAAGACCTTAGGATTTCTGACGATAGCACGTCCGATGGCGACTCTCTGTCTTTGGCCGCCGGAGAGGGCTTTAGGCTTTCTGCCTAAATATTCGGTGATGCCTAAGATCTGAGCAGCATCCTTAACTCTCTTATCGATTTCAGCTTTCGGCATGTGCTTCATATCGAAGAGCGGAACCGGAGTCGCCGCTGCTTTTCTCAGCTCCATCTGCAGCTCGTTGATGTTCTTATCCATTTCCGCCAGTTCGTCTTGGCTTTGAATAATAGCGAGTCTGTTTCTTTCCTTCTCCATCCGGTTGACTTGTCCCTGCAGAGTGCGGACTTTACGTTCATCGATGCCGATTACCTGCTTACCATCCGGGCCCATCTTCGGATAAGGGAACTTCCCCATCTTCAGACCGAAAGCCATATTGTTATAGACAGTCATATGCGGATACAGAGCGTAGTTCTGGAAGACCATCGCGATATCTCTGTCTTTCGGTTCGACTTCATTGACCTTTCGTGAACCGATATAAATCTCACCGGCGGTGATTTCCTCCAAGCCAGCGATCATACGTAAGGTGGTCGATTTGCCGCAGCCGGAAGGTCCGACAAAGACCACGAACTCCTTATCCTTGATTTCAAGGTTAAAATCAGCGACAGCAGGAATCTCATTCTTCTCGTAATACTTATAGACGTTCTTCAATGTGACGGTTGCCATAATTTATTTCTCCTTTTTTTAATTAGAGCCGTTTGTTGTCTGCTCGTCAGTCTGCTTCGTCTTCTTCTTACTTCCTCCGCCTTTCTTTTTAATAGCCTTAATAGGTGGCGGGGAAATCGGTGGTTTAACAGCCTCTTCAGATGACTTTATAGTTTCAGGATGGGAAGCTTTCTGTTCTTCCAATTCCCTTTTATACTCTTCACCGCCCGCTTTTGCTTTCTGACGGTTCTCTTCTAGCTTCTTTAACTCGGGATCCGCTTCAGCTTGTAAACCTAATAAACCGCGGTTAACTAAGTCTGGATAACGTCCCGGATTAAACTTCTCATCGAGAATCTTCATCGTCCAGCAGAACCAGCCCAGCAGCATGAAGGGTAGAAGGATTCCGCTTAAGATGCCTCCGATTAAGTAGCAGTAGAAGTTTCTGATCAGAGTCACAATCAGAGGTAAGGAACAAAGAGCCAACATCGGCAGACTCAGCCAGAACTTACTTAAGTAACAGATCAATCCGACTTTAGTCTGCTGGAAGAATTTATTCGTATAGATGGAGACAGCGACCAAGGAATAAGCGAAGATCGGATACATCAATAAGAGCGCGACTACTCTAGGAATGACCCCTAGATAGGAATAGACCTCACCGGATGCGGAGATTGTGGTTGAAAGGTTTTCAACGTAATCGGCGATAAAGGCGATAAGACCAAAGAGCAGGAACAGCAGCAGGTATTGCCAGATATTCTGCTTGATACCGAGGGCGAAGTCTTCCTTGAACGAGACATTATCGAGGAAGGAATAGCGTTTGATGATTCTCATGATCCCCGCCATCCCGATTCCGAGAATCAGATAGAGAGGGATATTGATAAGGCTGAATAGATTGGAGAGATTAAGCCAGGCGAGGCTGGCATCTTCCTGAGTAAGGCTACCTTGAGCTAAAGCCTGAGAAACATTCCCGCGGACAATGAAGAGATAAAGCCTAGAGATGATAAGCGGTGAGACAAAGAGGAAACTCATTAACCCGAGCAGCAAGAGATTGAGCCAGTGATGTTTAAGGACATCTTGGAAGACTTCTTTACGGGTCTTCGGCAGATTCAGCGGGCTAAAATCCTTGGAGGCAATCTTGGGTTTTCTTACTAACCAGCCCATTTTAGCTTCCCTCCTTTCCCGCCAGATAGATAGCGGATTGGAGAGCAACGTCATCCTGAAGATTCCCGAGATTATTCTTCTGTCCTAGATTTACACTGTCGGGGAAGAAGAAAAGGATATATGCGTTCGTATCAGCTTGGTTCATATATGAGAAGTAACGTCCTTCATGAGTTAACTTAATCCCGTAAGACAAGCCATCTTCCTCATAATATTGATATCCGTTGAAAGCTGCCTTCAGATCAGAATTCAATTCTAAGAAGTAAGTCTTGCATTCATCTTTTTTCAATTTGCTTTCCGGAAGGATCAGAAAATCTGTCGCATCGATTGAGCGGATCGCTAATATCTCATCGGTCAGATTCTCTAAAGAATAGACTTCCGCAGTGATCTGCTCAACTTTCTGCTCAGTCAAAGAAGGAAGTTTTTCCTTCAGTTCTTTTTCCGCTTTATCGTAGACGAAGTTCTCAGAGCAGACGACAAAACGCAGCTGTTCATTATCCTTTAAAGCTAGGTGTTGGCTAAAGCCGGTTAACCACACGGCAAAGACTCCTCCAGCCCATAAAAGATATAAAGGCCAATGGTAAAGAAGGTGGTTATTGAACTGGGCTTTATTCATTCTCTTCCCCCTCCTTTAAAACATAAGCGTAGCAGATCTGATCAAAGATCTTAGCTTCGATAAGTTCTCCGACTTTAAGATCTTCTTTTCTGACATTCTCTAGAAGGAAGAAGGAACGGGATTTCTTTTCATCCTCCACTTCAACTTTATAGCAGCTGAAGGTCCTGACGGTTAAAAGAGAAGATGAAATCGCGCTGACCTTCCCTTTTATTTCTTCCTTCACTCCTTTTCCCAACTCGGCTTTCTTATAAAAGGACAGAAGGCGGCTAGACGGAAGCAAAGAAAGATAAAAATAACCGATAAAGACAAAACCGAAAACGATATTCAGGAAGATAACGAGAGTCTTCTGCCAAAGATTGTTCTCCCTGGTAGAGATAAAAAGCAAAGCCAAAGAAAGACCGATCACCGCTAAAAAAGCGAAAGACAGGATCCAGATAGCTAGGTCTCTTTTCTTCTTTAAGGCCATTAATTCCTGTTTATTCATTTCCGACATACGCTGAACCTCTGAAAAAATCAGCTACGAACATCGAATCCGGATGCTTAACCACTTCTTCCTTCGTCCCGACTTGGACGATATGGCCATCGTTCATGATCGCTAACTTATTGCCTAAGGTCAAAGCTTCATCCCGGTCATGAGTCACAAAGATAAAAGTCGTATTCAGGAGAGCATGCAGATGCATTACTAATGTCCTCAGTTCGCTTCTTTGCTCCGGATCCAAATTGGAGAACGGCTCATCGAAAAGATAAGCGATCGGATTTTTAACGATCGCGCGAGCTATCGCGACCTTCTGTTGCTGCCCGCCGGATAATTCCCCGGGTTTTCTAGATAAGAAATAACTGATTCCTAAATCCTTTGCCGCTTGTTTTACCCTTGAATCGATTTCCTGATAAGGCGCCTTCATCCTCCGTAAAGGAAAGGCGATATTATCGTAAACAGTCATCGTCGGATATAAGGAATATTCCTGCGAGACATAGCCGAAATTACGTTGCTGGATAGGAAGGTTTTCCCCATCGACTCCTTCGATCAGGATTTTTCCGTCCGTCAGATCGATCAGACCTAAGATGGATCTTAAAAGCGTTGTTTTCCCACATCCGGAAGGACCGAGGATGCAAAGAAAATCACCTTGATCGATGGTTAAAGAGATGTGGTCGAGCCCGACCACGTAATCTTTTTCCTTTTTCTCTTCAAAATAAGCGGAGAAATCGGAAATCTCGATCAGGTGTGAAGCAGCGTTTAAAGCCATCTTTTCTTCCTTTCTTCTTACTTTTAAGCTGGCGGGTTGGCTTCTTTTTTGTTCTCTTTAGGAGGCATATGTTTCTCAATATTGAAGAAGCAGAAGATTACTCCTAAGGCTAGGTAGATAATCATCCCCAGTCCGGAGAACATAAACGTAAAGGCCTTCTGCATCTCTTCTGACTGCGGCGCTTGCGTGGTAAGCGTCGTATCGGGAGAATGATAGTTGAATAAAGAGAGCATAAGATTAAGAAACCCTTGAGCTAAACCGACAAAGATATTGATGACGATGTGATACGAACTCATTCCCGCCCCATCCGAACGACCGTTTCCATGATAAGCGACATGGTCTAAGGCATCGGCGAGGAAGGAGGTCATAATGAAGGTCAACGGAATCAAGCCGACCGAGGCGACCAGTTGACCAGCGATAACTACTCCGAGATTACGCGGGAAGAAGAAACAGATAGCGTCTCCGATAAAAGCCAGGAACAGACCGAAGATAGTCATCTTCTGCTTGCTCATCTTTTTCATCAGAGGGAAGATCAGGAATGAGCCCCAACCGAGAGGTAAATTTCCAACCACCTGGATTAACGCATAATATTTCTCACCCGTCTCGTAAGTCCCGATATCCCAGGAGCAGTAGTACATCAAAGAAAGATTCTTCACCTGGGAAGCGAAGGTGCTAAGGGCCGTGATTACCAATAAAAGCACAAAGAATTTATCAGTAAAAAGAGCCTTCAGCTGTGCTTGGAAGGAAAGGGTGGAAGAGTTTTGGCTTTTCCCGCCATTTCTCTCCAACGTCCAGTAATATTCGACAAACGTCAAGATCAGGGCCAAAGCTGCAAAGCCGGAAATTACCGGGAGCCATAGGCTGTCCCTTTTCTTGATGTAGGGATAAAGGAAGATAGTGAAGACGATAGCAGTCATAGTCCCCATCAAGAGGGTTTGACCGATCATCGCCCAGACGGATAGCGAATTCCTTTCTTTCACATCTGAGGTGGAGAGAGGAACCAGCAAGGAGTGAGACATCGAGTACATCGTGTACGCGAAGGAGAAATAGAGATTATAAGTGATGAAGATCCAAGCTAATTGGCCGGCTTCATTTAACTGCGGAATGAAGAAACAGAAGACAGCGGAGATGGCACATAAGGGAGCGGAGAGTAAGAGCCAAGGTCTGGCTTTACCCTGCTTCGATTTGGTCTTATCGATTATCCTTCCAAAAAATACAGTGAAGATAGAAGAGATAATCTTCGAAATAATTGGCAAGAGTATTAGGAAGAGTCCGGAGAGTTTCAACGTATCGGTATAGAAGATATTCACATATCCACCTAGGATACCGTTCAAAGCGGCCATCCCGGCTGGAGAGATGAAATAACCGAAGATCTTTTCTCTCTTAGTTATTTTATCATCTTTTGCCCGGCTATCGAAGAAAGGTTTTTCGATCAACATATAACGTCTCCTTTCTTACGGTTGCCATCAGTCTCAGTCAGTTGAAAAGTTTATTCCTTAACACCACCGAGCAGGACACCCTTTTCGATATATTTAAGGAAGAAAGGGAAAGCGATCAGAATCGGGTAAGTAGCGATGGTGATAACACCGTACTGCACCAGATATCTGTTGTAATCAGGATTAGAAGTATTGAGGAACTCAACGTTATCCGCCACAATCTGCTTTATCCATAGCTGTAAAGGCCACAAGTCTCGCTTCGTGGCAACGTAGATGGAAGCAGCGTACCAAGAGTTCCACTGTAAGAGGACGGAGTTAAGAATGATAACAGTGGTCAGAGCCATGGCCTGCGGCAACATGATTCTGAACATCAAAGTGAAATGGCCCGCTCCATCGATTTCTGCCGCTTCGACGGTGGATTCAGGAACCTGAAGGAAGGCATTCATAATGATGAAGATGAAGGCAGCATTGGTGGAACCAGGGATGATCAAAGCCCATCTGGTGCCGACCATGCCGAGCTTTCTTATGACCATGTAAGTCGGGACAAGGCCGCCGGAGAACATCATAGTGAAAAGAATAAAGAAGGAAAGCAACCCCTTATAACGAATCTTACGTGAAAGAACGTAACCAGAAATGACTTCCAAAACCAAACCGACCACGGTAGCGCCGATAACATAGATTAAAGTGTTGCCGTAACCGGAAGCGATATTGGAATCCTGGAAGACCAGGTTATAGCCACCCATGTTCCAGCCGCCGACCGGCCAGAAAACCAGACCGGAATGCGCCATCAGCTTTTGGCCGAAGGAGAAGGAAGACATTAAGACGTGCCACATCGGGACGACGGAGACAAAGATGACAAAGACCATGAAAATATAAATCAAAACATCAGCGACGACACCGCCAGCGGTAGGTTTTTCAATCATCCCACCCTTATAACGGTTGCTTCTCTTGGATTTCGGGACAGCGTGGATTTTACGAGCCTCAACGATACTTTCGTTCATGATTTCACCCTCCCCTTTCTAGAACAACGACCAATTCGTGAACTTGCGGTTCAGGTAATTGGAAACGATCAATAAGAATGTACCGACTACCGACTGGAATAAGCCGGAAGCGGAAGAAAGGCCGTAGTTAGTCGAGGTGCCGAAGGCATAACGATAAGTATAAGTAGCTAAGCAATCCGCGACATCGTAAGTGATCGGCTTATAAAGAAGGAGGATTTTATCAAAGCCTACTAAGAAGACCGTGCCGATTGATAAAGTCCACATGGAAACGACCAACGGAGTGATCGAAGGGACGGTGACATGCCATAATCTCTTCCATCTGTTGGCTCCATCGATAGCGGCGGCTTCATGTAAGTTAGGATTGACGGAGGCGATGGCCGCAGAATAGACGATGGCGCCCATGCCTAAGCCCTGCCAGACACCGATGAAGGTATTGATTAACCAGAAGACTGGGATCGTGGTATCTGCCAGCCAGTTCTTATCGGCCGGGGCTCCGAACCAACTGAAGAAAATCGTAATGGCACCGTTGGACCCTAAGGATTCAATAACCAATTGGGAAACGACGACGGCCGCGATAAAGTTAGGCATATAGGAGCAGATTTGGGTAACTCTCTTAAACCACTTTACTTTGACCTGTGAAAGGAGAATAGCGAAGACAACCGGAGCAAGGAAACCGATTGTCAGATTCAGCAAAGCCATAAAGATTGTATTTCTCATGACGAGGCCGAAAGTATCACCGTTAAATAGATCAGCGAAATTTTCCCAGCCGACCCATGGGCTTCTAAGGATGCCTTTAGTCGGCGAATAACGTTCGAAGGCGATAACTATACCAACCATCGGGACGTAGCAGAAAATGATGAAATAAGCAGCAATCGGTAAAAAAATCAAATACATCGGCCAATTCTTGCGGATGTCCCTTTTCCAAAGCTCTCTTCTTGATTTCTTAGGGAGCGCCTTAATAATTCTCTTTTGAGGTTTGGCTTGGCCATTAACTACTGACGCCGAGTTATTCATTTCAGTTTCTCCTTGTTAAAAATAGCCTATCACGAATAATAAAATAAATAAACAAGTACGAGGAGGTCGGCTCAAGCCGGCCTCCTCGATACCTGAAATCAAATGTTCAAAGAAGGAACGGAGGTTAGACATTATTCCTTCTTTGAGAATAAATTACCGAAGCGAAACTAATTAAACGGTCAGCTTGCCCCATTGTTCTGCCGGGCAAGTAAGAGTATCAGTAATATCGTTGCCACCTAAAGAAGCGGTGTAGGTAAAGGAATAAGCGTGAGTGGTCGCATCCATCGTCAAAGTCTGATCGACTCCACCGATAGCCACACCGAGCTTATAAGTAGCTTTGTCATAAGTCCAAGTGGCAGCGATGCCAGTATCTTTTTCTCCGCCATAATTGATGAAGAGTTCACCAGTTCCGGTCTTGAAGCACTTTAAGATTAGCATCGAAGCGCCGGTGAAGGTGAAGTAAGCATTCAAAGCGGTCGCAACAGGAATCGTCGCAATAGTGGTTCCGTTGTTAACCAAGACATAATTGGCGGTGTACTGATCAAGATTGGCGTTATAAGTAATGTCAGTATTGGCATCGCCAATCTTCAAGGTAATGTTCTTGGTAGCATCATCGATAGTCCAAGTGCCGGTGACCGTGGAATTAACGGTGCCTTCGACCGTGACTTCGACGAGAGCATTCTTAGACTCGTAGAGATGGACGTTAGCTCCGTAAGTGACCGCGCCATCTTCACTGCCTTTATAGGTACCGGTGAGGAGGTACTGATCTACTTCAACAACCGGAGGAAGAATCGTCAAAGTCGCACCTTTCGGATCGGTATAAGTAGCCTTGGTCTTATCTTCGTTATAGACGACGGTATATTTCTCGCCTTTATCGGAAGTGAGATTAAAACCGTTATCAGTCTTGGCCCAAGTGCCATCGATTTCATCAGCGCCTAAAGTATCGATGTAGGTGCCAGTGTGCTTAAGTTCGAGCGTGGAGAACTCATTGCCTTCCAAAGTAAAGGTGACAACGGTCTTCCCTTCCTCGGTGATCGGTAAAGCATCCTTGGTGTTCTGAGTCCAGTTGACAGCCCAGCTGATAGCCTTGAAGCCATAAAGGACGCCATCTTTAAGACCGTAAGTGCCAACTTCCTTGCCATCGAACTCAGTGCAATGAATCTGAGCGGGGCAAGTGACGGTGACATCGTTATCGCCATCTTTATATGTATAGTCGATTGAAGTCTCGGAATAATCATAGTAACCAGCAACCTTCATACCATCATTTGCAAAGGAAGCGTAATAGACGCCGTTGGTATGAAGGATGACGTAGCACTTATAAGCGCCACCACCGATCGCAGCTTCGTAGAAGCCTTTGCAATAATCCGGAACCACCTCTTCAGAAGAGACGGCAGCGGAAGAAGCAACCTCGGAAGAAGCAGCAACAGCGGAAGAAGAAGCGGCAGCGGAAGAAGCCGCAGATGAAGCAACAGAAGAAGCAGCAGGAGTGCCACAAGAAGTGAGCATGCCGATACCGGCTAACAGAGACAGAACAGCAACTAAGGGTTTGCGATTGTTCATAAATACCTCCATGATTAGTTTCTCATCAAACCACCTTAATCTTAAAAAGTACTGGCTTCCGGGTATTGTAAAATAACGGCTGCAATTGTAAAACCGTAAACAAAGTATGCGCTTACACCAAGTAAGCAAAGCCAACTAAGTGCAAAAGAAAAACGCAAAAGAATAAATGGGCTTTAAAAAGAAACCGGCTCTTAGCAGTCAATAAATATGCCTTACTTATTGAGCTTTTTTAGAAACTAATTTTAAATAAGGGCCACCCTTTTTAATGGTTTCCTAGGTTGAAATATGTAAAAGAGACTAACAAATATTCTTACAATTTGTAAATATCTGTGAAAATAAAAAAGTGCAAGGAAAAACAGAACTGGCTTAACTGAGCAATAAAATAACTTCTCTTTTTTTAGAAAAGAAATTTATGATTTACCAAGCGGTCGGAATGTTATTCTGATAATGCCAATAGGAGCCTTCGCTGGTCGGCTTCCCTTCCGAATAGAAATAAGCCATCATGGAAGAAGGCTTATATAAGGAAGAGACTCCGCTAGGAAGCGAACTGGCTTTGAAGAATAAAGAAAGGTTAGTGCAACCTGCAAAAGCGTAATCCGCAATCGAGGTGACGCTTTCTGGAATCACCAGTTGATTTAAAGAGGAGCAGCTTAGGAAGGCTTGCTTACCGATTTCCTTTAAGGAGGAAGGCAAGGTCAACTTTTCAAGGCTGATACAATCCATGAAGGCATTATCTCCAAGGGAAGTAAGATTCTTCCCTAAGGTGATTTCTGTTAAGCCTTCGCATTTTCTAAAGGAACTTACCCCGAGGGAAAGAAGACTATCAGGAAGCACAAGGCTAGTTAGACTTTTACAGTTATAGAAGGCTTCCGTTTCGATAGCCTCAACCTTATTAGGTATCTGGATGGCTTTTAAAGAACAACAGGAGAAAAAGGCTGCTTCCGGTATGGTCTTTAAAGGCGCCTCTTTAGGAAGATTGCATTCTTCTAGATAGAAAGAATTATAAAAAGTTCTTAATCCCATTCCTTTTAAAGAAGAAGGCAGCAGGACTTTCTTTAAAACAGAATTCCTGACATTGTTAAATGCATCGGGAGCGATCACTGCGCATTGAGAAGGAATCTCCACCTCCGAGGCTTTAGTATCGATCGACCATAACAGTGAGAAAGGATTAGATGAATTACCTAAATAATAAGCATTGTCTTTAATGTTATATTCTAACGATGCGCATCCGTTGAAGTTAAAGACACCGATGCTTTCGATAGAGGAAGGCATAGAAATGTGCTTTAAAAGCGGATCTTTATAGAACACCACATCAGCGATGTCCTTAACTCCTTTGCCGAGGTCGATTTCGCTTAAAGAAGCACAATCATAAAAGGCTCCTTCTTCAATGGTCTCAATCGAGTCGGGGCAGATGACAGAAGTAATCTTAGAGTTCGCTTTAAAGGCTTGGGACTTAAGGGATTTAACCGTCGCTCCGTTTACCTTCCCAGGTAAACTGACCTTCCCTTCTAGGC
Source organism: Bacilli bacterium (assembly GCA_022652945.1). Classification (GTDB taxonomy): domain Bacteria; phylum Bacillota_I; class Bacilli_A; order RFN20; family CAG-288; genus Scatoplasma. Next base: position 32,837 of record JALCRV010000012.1, on the reverse strand, counting down.
TATCTTCATAACCGGCTATAGCATAAGAAGCCTTATCTTCCGCCAGTTCATATTTGATGCCGTCTTGACTGATCGTTTGCTGAGGCGAAACATTCGAACAGGAAAAAAGGAATGAAGAAACGAGGATCAGAGGAAGAATTAATTTTGTTGATTTCATTGTTCTTTTCCTCCTTTAAGCACCGTAATCCGTTAAGGGCTTAATATTTTCATCGAAGAGAGAAAGACAGCTCTTATCAAACCCAGTTTCTTTTGATAAGAAGTAAATACAGGTATTTCCGAAATAAATATCGAAGGTTTGTTCTTTTTTAGCTTTTAAGACCTTCAAGGCATCATCGACACTAAAAGCCGCTCCGCTAAAATAATCCCAACAAAGAATATAACTATGGGTGCCTTGGGAGATGATCCCATCCAAGATTACTCCCGGCATCATGCTTAAACCGATATACTGAGTTAGATCTCTATCGAAGAACTTAATATCTTTTTCCCCGTTATCCGTCATGATTAATCCGTAATACAAGAAACCATTCGCTATATTGGCAATCGTGTATTTCCCTTCTGGGAAAAAGGAAAGATAAGCGGAGGCCGCTGTTAACTTACGGGCTTTAGTATCATCTTTAAAGATTTCATCCTTACCCATGAGAGGATCTTCTTCAAAGTCGAGACGGTAAGGTTTATTGCTTCCGTTATACCCCGGGTAGACATCAACCGAATACGTATAAGAAGCTGAGGTAGTGCCACAGCCGGTTAAAAGCAAAGCACCTAAACATAAGGGACAAAGACTAAAAATAAGCTTTTTCCTTTTCATTTTTTATTTCCTCCCTTATCTGAATAATAACACTTCCCCCCCACCAAAAAAAATATTTACATTAATGTTTTATGTCTTTTCATAAAAAACTATATAAATCTACAATTGCATCCTCATAGGGGGCTATTTTAAAAAATACAGGAGAAGAAAGATGGTAAAAGATTAGGTTTACCAATGATTCCTCTCCTCTTTTTAAGACATCAGCTGCTTATCAGTTAAATCGGAAGTGCTGAAAGCCTAGAATATTACTTAATACCTTTCAGTTCTTCTTCTAATTTCTTCTTGTTCTCTTTAGAAAGCCCATTAGGCATAAAATCCAGAATTGAACGCAGAGCCATCGCATTAGCTAAAGGATTCATCTTCGCTCCTTGGCAGAAACCAGGAATATATTTTTCAATGATCTTGGAAGCTAAAGGATGGTTGACCAATTCACCGACTTTAGTATCTAAAGAACAGCCTTCCGAGATCGGACGGGGAGCATGAGGATATTCATCCTTCTCTAAGTTTTCGATAAAGCGAATAGCTAACTCCACCCACTTAGCCACATCATCATCCACCGGCCCGGATACTTTCGTAGCGATCGATAGGCCGTGTTGGCCAGTTAAAAACACATGAAGCTCAAAAGGAATCCCATAAGCGGAAAGCTTGCTAGCAAAATCCAAAGAATTCGCAATCGGGACTAAGCCATCTCCCTGGGTAGAGAAGATAAAACACGGCGGAGTATTTCTATCGATTGCAGAAGGCAGATCAGGTACCTTACCTAACCCCAGACCTCTTACATCCGCTTCTTTAGTAACCGGATAACCGAGAATCAAGGCTTCCGGTTTATCCTTCCCTAAAGTTCCTAAAGCAGCCGCCAGATGTCCACCGGCAGAAAAACCGATAGTGACAATTCTCTTAGGATCGATTCCAAGCTCTTTAGAATTATCCTTTAAATACTTCAAGGAAGCTTCCGCTTCCATTAAGGCCTTTTCAAAAGTCCCGTTCATCTGGTTTTTCATATAATTCCCAGTTGTATAACGGAGAACGAAGGCATTAAAGCCTCTTTCTAAGAAGGCCATCGCGACCGGTTCAGCTTCGCGATCGGAGCACATCGTATAACCGCCCCCGGGGAAAATCAAAGCCGCCGGGCGGATGTCGTTACCCGGCATCTCCTTTGACTTATCCATGACATAACAGGTCAGATTAGCTCCGTTTGTTAAAATCTTTTCGACTGTGACTTTCATGATTTTGTTTCCTTTCCGCCTTAAAAAAGGCTTGTTAAATTTAACCTTATTAAAAGCCTTTCAGTTATTCCTATATATCAATCTTGTTGGGCTTTATTCAATTTCTTATCTTTTGTCTTATCTTCCCCACCCTGTTTACGATAATCATTAGGGGTCATACCGGTGATTTTCCTGAAGGTGTTTTGGAAATAGGACTGAGTGGAAAAAGAAAGATATTCCGCAATATCCGATAATGGTTTAGAAGTAAACTTCAAAAGTTTCTTAGCTTCCTTGATCTTCTGAGCATTGATATAGCCGGGAATATTAGTCCCGACACATTTTTTAAACTTAACTGAAAGATAAGATGGTGAGACATTCATATAAGAAGCCAAAGTCTCGGTCGTCAGCCTTTCCCTAACATGCTCATCGATACAGCTGATGGCCCTATTGATGGTCGGATTATCCGTATCTCTAAAATGCAAGGAATTCATCCTTTCTGAGAAGTCTCTTAGCATCGCTGATTGGATGCCTTCCATTTCCTTGATATTGGTAGCCGCTTCGATCTTTTCGGTATATAGATCCTGGAGGAAATACGCGGTGTCAGGTTCCATCCCGCCTTCCATCGCCGCTCTGGAGACCAAGGTAATCGAAGACAGGCAACGATCCTGGTAATGTCTTAAAGGATCGACTCCAAAAAACGAAGTGCGCGCTTTATATGTTAAAGTCTCTCCGCTTCCTAGACGATGGAATTTCCCTTCGGAGACTAAAAGAATCAGTTCTTGCTCAAATCTCCAAGCCTCTTTCCCACCTGAAATCTGACCACGGTTTTCAATTAATTCCGCTTCGCTTTTAATGATGTCAGTCTTCTCAATCTGATCGTCTTTAGCAAAGAAAGTCTTAGGTTCAATTGCTTCATGGTTGATGACCACATCAAGATAGTTCAGCATCGAATAAATACCACCGATATTCATTTTTAAAAGGCCGTTCAGTTTTACTTTCAGATCATCGATTTTATTAAGGTCAAGATGAGCGGCTAAAAGAACATCCCGCGCTTCTTCATCATTAAAAACAACGGTGCGCATCGGACCAAGGATTACGGAAAGATCCGATTCCTTATCCTTTACGACTCCATAAATCAGATAATCCTTATACATCCACCAAGAGGCGCGCTCTTTTGAAGCAAAGGTGTTATTCCAGAAGGGTTTAATTAAATCAATGTCATCTGTAGTTAAAGGCTTTACAGGTTTTTTCCCTTTATAAACCGAAATAGCCGTCGAGTAGCTAGGCGGTATTTCACTTAAGACGTAGGAAAGTAATTTGCTATCCATGCGGTACTTATTTGGTCCTTACTTATAATTTACAATGAATGTCAAATGTTTACAACTTCATTATGCTTCAAGTGTTCGGATTTAGTAAAAGTTTGTCATATAAATGTAAAGAAAAGAACAAATAATAAAAAAAAAAAACATGCTACAATGGCTTTGGGGTAAATGAAAATATTTTCTCGCGAGGAGGAAAAATGAAAGAACTAAAGAAAAACACGGCTGATATCATGGCGTTTTTTAAAAATAGAAAACTGAAATTATCAGCCAGTCTTCTGTCCTTAGTTCTCGCTCTTAGTTCATTAGCGGTCTTTACTAGCCTTGTTAAGCAAAATAAGGCAGATTATGTCTCTTATTCATTAGAAAAAGCTAATGATGACTATCTTACCTTAAATGTCAGCGAAGGAAGACTTACTGAAGAGGAACTAAAACAAGCTTCAGATAAGATGGGGATAGCAGTAAAAGGATTAGTCCCAAGCGTCGAAGGCGGAATGTCCCTTTTAGATTCTTGCCAAGAAAGCAAGGGCTATTTATATTCGATTTTCGATCCGATCAATAATCTGGTCTCCATCGATAAATTAACTGATCTACCAGCTTCTTATTCCTTAATGGCCGGGGATTTCCCGAAAGCCACCCAGTCTATTATGCTGACGGATTTCCAATATGCCCTATTTTCTCTTGGAGGATATGAAGACCGAACAGCAGAAAACGGAACAGCGTTAACTCCAGAGGCCTTAAAAGATCCTTCAGCTTTACTGGGTCAAAAACTTTATTTCAGGAACTCTGATGCTCTAACGATTTCCGGTATCTTAAATACCGGATTTAACCTTGAGCATTTCCAACCTTATTTTGATTACTGGAAAGAAGCCTTTGATGAAAAAGAACCAAAAGCTCAAACAACGGAAGTGCACGCTTTAGGTCAGGAACTATTCGAGAAGAAGTCATATTCCTATCTTAATCTCGGTTTTGTTTCTTCGGATGTGTATTCCAAATTCCAAAAGGCCAAGGATGTCTTTTCTTTTAAAGATCCAAATATGAGTATTCTTGCTTCTTCCTTACCTGTAGCCTTTTCAAATTCAAGTTACGGAGCCAAGATTCTTGATGAAAGCAATAAAAATAAAGCCACCTTTTTTGATTCAAAGGCCGTTATTAAAGATAATGATGTTGTCCTGCCTTTTAAAGATTATATTTACTTCCTTTATAGGAACAATATCTTACCACAGAGTTTACAAGTCACCTTACCTAAGGATTGCCTTTATTCCGCTACCTCCGATCAGACTTTAACGGTCGTTCCTTTGAATTTCTTTCAAAGCCTTTCTGGCTACGGCATCAGATATGTAACTGATAAGTACTATCAAGAAGCTTTCGATAATAACGAATTCCCGAAAGATAAATACATCGCCTCCTATTACACCTCTAAAGGCACTCAGACTCCAGAAAACATCCCGGAGAGCGAGAAAAAAGACATCTTCGCTCTTTATGCGGCTGATATCTATAATTCCATCGATGCTGGTGGCAGCATCCAAGTAAAGGTGTACGAAGAAGGCCATCAGATTTCCTTAAAACTCTTAAGCTATTATCTTTCTAGTTATAAGGACACCTATTTTAAAAATCGAGAATTTATCTGCTCTTATAATTCCGGCTCTTCTTCTCTTAAGACCAGTCTGAATTTAGCGGGTCTGACCTTGGATTCCGAAATTATGATGACAGAAAACGAAGGAAAAATCCTCTGCGCTAATATTTATGATTACTACACCGCCTTTATTTTACCTAAAGGCCAAGAAACCGCCGAGGTGAAAAAAGCGGTGGATTTCTGCTTAGCTAGCGGAAATAGAAATATTCACTTAGCTAACCAGACTTATGAGAAGGCTATCTCGGTCTCAGAGAAACTAAATGTAGTTAAATATGTCTTCCTAGCTTTATTTGTCGGTCTTTCTTTATGCTCTTTCTTCTTAATCAGTTCCTTGCTTTTGGACTCTGCCGCTTTAGATAACGAGAACCAGCAACAAGAAAGCGACAGAAAAGATCTGGAACATAAATTAATTGTAGAAACAGGAATGCTTTTCCTAACAAGTCTAGTTCTCTTTATTCCTCTGACCTATGGCTTATGGGCTTTAATCGCTAAATTGTTCGTCAGCTCTTCTTTATCCTTACCGTGGCCCGGAGTTATCTCTATCCTTCTTAGTCTGGTCCTTTCCGTTTTAATTGTCTTCTGTTCATATCTAAAAGCGAAGCACGTGATTAAAGTAAGCGCAGAATAACTAAATGTTTTGATGTTACATAAACCCTCATCTAAAACTTTAAAAAGCAGACTACTTAACTTAATGTCCATCTAATTAAAACGAGAACGCTTATAATAAAAGCGGTAATTTAAACATGGAAATCAAAGGTAAATCTATTTATTTCCTCGGGGATAGTATCACTGAGGGATATGGTCCGAAAAAAAGAGAGGACTCTTTTGTCGAGATTATTAAAAGAAAGAACTTATTTAAAATCGTCAAGAACTACGGAGTCGGCGGGACAAGACTCGCCAGACAGAACGAAGTCTCCGATTATGCCGTTTGGGATTATGATTTCCTCTTAAGAACGGAACTGATGGACGAAAAGGCCGATATCATCTGTGTCTTTGGTGGTACTAACGATTACGGACACGGGACCGCTCCTTTCGGTAAGGAAGGAGATAAAGATCCTTATACTTTCTGCGGAGCTGTTAATTTGTTAATCCAGACTTTGAAAAAGAAGTATCCTCACAGTAAGATTTTCTTTATCACTCCTTCTTACAGATACGATGCTGATAACGTAAAAGCGGTAACCCATTTAAAGCCTTATAAACCTTTAAAAGATTATGTCGATGTCATTAAAAAACTCTGCGCAGAAAACTCCATCCCTTATCTAGATCTTTATGATGACTCCTTGCTCTCTGAGAAGAACAAAGCTACGGCTTCTCAATATTTAGCGGATGGTCTTCATCCTAACGAAAAAGGCTCCGCTTACCTTGCTGATCTGATTCTCGATTTCATTAAAAAGTCCTTATAAAAATCAAAAAAGGAACTGAGAGGAAAATCCTTCCTAATCAGTTCCTTTTTAAATTCAAGTCTTCTTAGCAGATTTACTTTAACGAATCCAAAATAACCTGCAGATTATCGATGTAATCCTGATATTTATACTTCTTTAAAGCTCCGCAAAAGGAGTTCCAGGTATCGTCGTTTGTCGCATCTTTGCTGCCGTTTACAAAGCCCGGGGCTTGTTTATTCATGAATTCTCTTAAAGAAGTCATGATCTTGGAGTTAGCTAAGCTTGCTTCCACCCCTAACTGAGAGGTGAAGGATTTCTTAAATGAACCGGTATCTTCAAAGTATTGCCATTCAGCGATAGCGTGGGTAGTCTCCGTATCGTAGCCGGCAAAAGTATGGTTAGAGCCGAATTGCCGACCGAAGACACGGTTATTCTTCATCGCATTGCTAAACGCATTATCAGCGGAACAGGCGGGAGCCATATGGTAATATTTATCACCTTGGGAAGTACCTTCGACCCATTTATCCCCGTTCTGATCGCAATAATACCAGGCGCCATCAGTCAGCCCGTATTTGGTATAAAGAGGATCTTGGCATTCTTCGTACTGCTCTTTAGAAAGTCCCATGGAATTCAAGATAGCTCCTTCTTCGGAGAACTGATAATCCAAGAAAGAGAATAAAGCATCCAAATCTTTATCTGTAGCCTTAGTGGAAATGACCGTAGCCGTCTTCTCTGAAGAAACGCCGAAGAAATTATAAGGAGTCACGTTCTTTTCAGCATCGGTGCCGTATGTGTTATTAATAGGTTGTCTAGCGCCGTAGACGCAGATTCCGTTCGTATAACCATTCGTCGCTGAATCAGGTTTACCCTGGGAAATATCCAATCCCTTCCCTTGCTGAGAAACCATCCCGTACCACATTCCGACCTTTCCCGAATAAACCTTCTTCGTATCAACTTGATAGAACATATCGGAAGAATGCTCAGCGAATTTATTATCCAAATAGCCTTTCTTATACCACTGATTCATCATCTGAAGGTAGGTCCTGAATCCGTTAGAAACCCCACCGAACTCGATTTTGCCATCTGCAGCATAAAACATCGGGCCATGGCCACCGAAGGCATCGACAAGATCTCCCGTTTCGATATACCCAGGATAATACATAGAGAAGTCATAACCGTCGCTGATACCAAGATCGGCCCGGGCTAAATCAAAAATCTTAAACATCCATTCCCAATCGGAGACATAGACTGGATCTTTCCCGCCGGAAGGGAAAATCACGTCGTCATTCCAGACTCCCTTTTCATCCCAGCTTCCCGTAAAGGAAGCACCGGTCGAAGGATTTTTTCCATACTTAGCGATCCAATCCCGGCGATAAGAGAATCCTCCCCACGCTTCCCCGGTATCGTGATAGGTATAAAGCTGCAAATATTTAGTCTCCCCGTTAATTACATTTTTAGCGGTCTTGGCATAATCAGGATGATTATCCAGCCATTTCTTATAATTAGGCATGTCTTTCTCGACATACTCACTAAGATCCATGATGACCCCATCTTCATAGAGGGACTCAATGCTATCAGAAAAATAAGAGGCATCTAAAAGGTCGGGGTATTCTCCGGAAGAAAGGATCGTATTAAGATTGTTAGTTTGTTCTCCGACAGGAGGAATGATAAAGGAAAAATCGACCGCTGTCTCTTTATCCTTTCCCCACTTCTTATATTTAGTGAGATATTTAATCACCGGATTCTCTGCGTAGTCATTGTAATAACCTTGATCAATCGTGCCTAGCCAATAAGAAAAAGAAGCGCTTTTTGTTCCCGTACCTGAAGCGCTTGATTCTCCACCACAACTAACTAAACTGCTCCCAGCTAAAATCAAGACCAAGTTAACCGCCATGCGTTTTACAAATCTTTTCATTAATTTAACTCCTCTGCCTTTAAACATAAGAGAAATCAAAAAAACAATCTTACGCTTGATATTAATAAATTGTAAAAAAGCAAAAAAAGAAGGCCGACCATTTGGAGGGCCTTCTTAACAAAATAAATCTGAGATTACTTTAATCGAAGCTATCGATAATCGACTGATAAATCGCCGTCACCGTCTCCGGCTTATATTTCCCTAGACCGGATTTAAAGCTATTCCAAGTACTATCATCGAGGATGTTTCTTGCCCCAGTAATGAAAGTCGGGACATTTTTAGACATAAACTCACTGATGGAGTTGTTAATCTTCGTTACACTCAGACCATCCTCGGTGGACATTCCGGCTTTAACTGCGGAATTAGTAAGTAAATCACCGGAAGCGGTATATTTCGACCAGGTATTTATGCCATCAAGATAGATCTTGCTTTCCGTCCTATATTTCTTGTCGTTTCCATAGCCTCTTCCCGGCAGGCGGCAGCTGACTAAGGCAGCATTTAAGTCAGAATTAGCAGTTAAACGCTCATCGGTCTTAAACTTTTTCTCTCCGGTGGAAGTCTCAGTCCACGGATCGCCATTAGCATCAACCCAGGTATAAGTTCCCTCGGTGAAACCATATTTCTTATATAAAGGATCCTGGCATTCATCGTAGATTTCCTTAGAGAAGCCAACCGAGTTCACGAATGAACCATCATCGGAATACAGATAATCCAACATTTCCAGCAAAGCCGGAATATTCTTTTTATCCTTCGCCTTAGAATTGATGGCCATCGGAGTCCCGACATCGCCGAGCTGATAGAAACAGTAAGGCTCAACACCTTTCATTTCCGCGGTTCCGTAAGTATCGTTAATGGGCTCTGCGGCCGGATATAAGCAGGCATCGGGCATCGTCTCCTTCAAGCCATTTCCTAAATAGGAAGTCGGGCCCAAGAATAAGCCGACCTTGCCATTAACAACAGCATTCGTATCAGTTAAATAGAACATATCGCTGGTCCGTTCGGTGAAGTGAGTATCCACCCAACCTTTCTTATACCAGCTGTTCATCGCGGTCAGGTAGGTGCGGAAGTTATCAGAGTTCGCGCCGAACTCGACTGTCTTATCATTGATATACCAAGTCGGGCCTCCTCCTCCAAACGCGCTAACTAAGTCTCCCATCGGGATGAAACCCATGTAGTAAAGAGAAGTACAATAACCACCGCTGATGTTTTCGGCTTTTAAAGCCTTAGCGAAGATGTTGAACATCCATTCCCAGTCGGAAATATAAATCGGAGCGCTTGTTTCGTTAGGGAATATCACATCATCTTCCCAGGCTGTCTTATCAGCATTCCACCCACCGGTAAATGCCTTCCCGGTTTTCGGATTGGTCCCATATTTAACTAACCAATCGCGGCGGTATTGATATCCGCACCAAGGCTCGCCCTTAGCTCCGTAAGAGCCGACTTCGATGATTTTCTTTTCCCCGTTGACTTTCACATAAGCGGAATTTCTGGCGGAGGCATGATTGTTAATCCAGTTCATGTAGTTAGGCATATACTGCTTTACTAAATCGGTCAGTTCCATGACGTAACCATCTTCATAAAGATTGGTTGTTTTTTCGGTGACCGGCATGAAAAGATCATCAAGATCATCAGCCGCCAACATCGTGGAGAAGGAAGAATCGACCGCATCCGAAGAAGGGATATCGAAAGTGAACGATAATTCATCTTTGTTCGCTCCCCATTTATGGTACTTAGTAAGGTACCTCATCATCGGATTGTCGTTATAATCGCTGTAATAAGTAGAAGGAGTGGAATAAGGCAGCCAGTAAGAGAACTGGTTAGAGAGGACGCCAGCCGTCGATGAAAGAGGAGAATCTTCCCCGCTTCCACAACCCGCTAAAGCCAAAAGACTTAAAGCCGCCACTGAAAGTTTCAAAACAAGATGGTTAGCTCTTTTCATATAGCCCTCCTTGATAACTGATAAGCCATTTTCTACTATTATCTTAAAAAATAACGTACTTCGTATATTGTAATTTTTAAAACGGTTTTGTAATATCAAATCAACGAGACATACATGGATAGCAAGATTTTTGAAGCGATCGTTAAGCCTTTTATCGATCTCACCAGGACCGAGGCGAGGATCTACCAAGGTCATGAAGTTTTAAAAAGCCTTGATACGAAACCTGGAGAAGTGGACCAGGTCGCCTTAGCGGCTAAAAGCATGCTCACTTTAAAGCATAATTGCGATTACATGATCTTACAATCCACTTACATTTTCGGTATCGTTTTTGATAAAGACTCCGATCTTTCTGTGATCTTCGGTCCCTTCGTCATCCGCGATTCCTTAAAGGACGAAGATGTCCGCGATTTGATGATTAAATTCGATCTTGATCTAGTCTACGTCGATGGATTTAAGGAATTCATTTCTTCCCTGCCGAAGATGTCCATTCCATCATTTTTCAATCTTCTTTCCGGAATGAACGCCGCGGTAAATCATGAAGAAGTGAAATTATCTTTAAAGGAAACAGAAACCTACGATTTAGACTCCCTAAATTCCGCCTACGCCGAAGAAGTAAAAACCATCGAACAAAAAGAAGCCCCCGCTCATCCTGAAAACACCTTCGATTATGAAATGAAAGTTATGGAATGCGTAAAAGAAGGCAATTTCCGTTCTCTTTTCCAAATCTTATCAGATACCAACCTCCGTAACCCGGAGTATTCAACCGATCCTTTAAGAGACTATAAGGATCGAGCTATTTATTTTATTACCTTGGTAACCCATGCAGCGATGGAAGGCGGACTAGATCCTTCGACGGCTTATTCTATTAATTCCCTTTACGTCCAGCAGGTCGAAGCTTGTGAAACCCAACCGGCTGTCAGCCAAGCTGTTTTCGGAGGTATCAAGGAAGCCTGCAATAAAGTCTACAGCATCTGTAAATACAACACGGATAACCCGACTGTTAACCGCGCTATTTCCTTTATCAATGAACATCTAAGAGAAAAAATCAATTCTAAATCCATCGCCAAAGAACTCCACCTGGCTCCCGGTTACATTTCAATGCGCTTTAAGAAAAAGACCGGAATCGATCTACCGACCTTCATCAACACTCAAAAAATAAACGAAGCGAAAAGACTCCTGACTTTCACTGATAAATCTTTGAGTGATATCTCCAATTATCTTTCCTTCTCTTCCCAATCATATTTTCAAAATATCTTTAAGAAAATCACTGGAATCACCCCGAAGAAATACCGTGAGAAATACCAGAAGAATAACGACGACAAATAAAATAGATGCGCTCCAATAAGGGGCGCATCTTTCAGCTTCAGATAAATCAGCTCTAAAGGTCTATTTGAATAAATCAACGACTCTTTGGAACATCTTCGTAGAATTATCCGGCTTATATTTATTTAAGCCGCTGCAGTAAGAACTCCAGGTCGAATCATTGAACGGATCCTTGCTTCCATTGATGAAAGTCGGGCAAGTCTTCCCCATGAATTCGTTGACCTTGGAATAAATGCCGCTGTATTCAGCCGCTTCATCGGCGGTCTCGGCATTAGTCTCAGCGTTGGTAAACCAGCCGGTGGCTTTATATTCCATATAAGCTTTGCAGGATTCGACAAAGACCGGATCCTCCGTCCAATACTTATTGGAAGTGCCCCATTTACGGCCGATAATCCTAGTGCCAGTAGCGGCGGTCGCTAAGGAACTGTCATCGATTAATTTCTGATCGAGCTTATAAAGTTTATCACCAGTTGAAGTGCCTTCAACCCAATCAGCGCCATTCTTATCGACCCAGGAATAAGCCCCGTTAGTTAAACCTTTAGAGGTATAGAAGGAATCCTGGCTTTCTTCATATTGTTCTTTAGAAAGACCTAAGCCCATCAGCATGGAGCCTTCATCGGAATAAAGGTAATCCAACATATTGAATAAGGCCGGCAGATTCTTCTTCCCAGCGGCTTTAGAGTTAACCGAGAGTGAAAGTCCGGTTAAGCTCGGCTGGAACAGAGTGAACGGAGCAACATTCTTAGCGGAATCCGGTCCGTAGATATCATTGATCGGATCCTTAGCGTAATAAATGCAGCTATCCGGAATCATATTCTTCATCTTCCCGCCTAAATAAGCGGACGGGCCATACCACAGACCGACTTTACCAGTGGTAACTCCTTTAGTATCAGTCTGATAGAACATTTCCGAAGTCCGTTCGGTGAAATGCTTATCGATCCAGCCGTTTTTATACCAGGTATTCATGCCCTGAAGATAAGCGCGGAAGTTATCGGAAGTACCGCCGAAATAAACGGTGCCGTCTTTCTTATACCAGATCGGACCGCCACCACCGAAGGAAGAAACCAAATCGCCGGTTCCTAAATAGCCAGGATAATAGATAGTGGTGCAATAGCCATCGGAGATATTTTCAGCTTTAAGAGCTTTAGTGAAAATCCCAAACATCCATTCCCAATCGGAAATATAAATAGGCTCTTTCGTCTTCGAAGTCGGGAAGACCACATCATCAGTCCAGGTCTTGCCATCCGCGCTCCAACCGCCTGTAAAGGCCGCACCGGTCACCGGATTAGTTCCGTATTTGACCAGCCAGTCACGACGGTAAGAATAGCCGCACCAAGGGGTGGCAGAATCGGAGTAATCATAAAGCTCCAGGATTCGTTTTTCGCCATTGATATTGACAAAAGAGTTAGACTTTTCAGCCGGATGCTTATCCAGCCACGCTAAGTAATTAGGCATGTACTTATTGACATAATCGGTTATATCCATGATGTAACCGCTGTTATATAAGTTTAAGGAACCGTTGATATACGGAACAAAAAGATCCGTCAGTTCATCAGCAGCCATCATCGTATTAAATGACGAAGACTCTGAGCCGGTACCAGGGATAGAATAATTAAACTTCAGACTAGCCTTATCATCACCCCAGGTCTTCTGCTTAGTCAGATAACTGACAACCGGGTTATCGGAGAAGTTAGAATAGTAGCCGGAATCAGCTCCGTACGGCTGCCAAACCGAGAAGGTGTTAGCCGCCTCATCGAAACTTCCGGAATTATTCGAACCGCTATCTCCGCCGCAGCTTACTAATGTGGTTGAGCACATTAACACGACAGCCATCAAGCTCAAATACTTTTTCTTCATTGATGTTTCCTCCTTTAAAAGCTAAGATTTTCAAGCTTAATCAATGAGTCTTTTACGTATAGCTAGCTGGTTTTGTCATCTTAAGGATCAAAAACAGCAGCAACTAGGAAACCGCCTTATACTTTAATTATGTTAAAAAATAAGCGGTTTCATATATTGCACTTTCGTAATTATCTTTGTAATATCGTTATAGAAGGATAACTTGGAATGGATATAAACGTCCTAAAATGCCTGGCCCAGACGAATCTCTTAATGAGAGATGTCAACATCGTAATTTATAAAGGAAACGAGCCTTTAGAAGTTATCCAAACCAAGGATCGGTATTCCGATGTCATCCAAAGGCACGCTTCTTTATTGCTTAGCCAAACTACAAACTGCGGATATATTATCGTCTCTTCTTTGATGGCTTACGGAATCGTTCGCGATAAGGATACGGACTATTCCATCCTTTTCGGTCCTTATAATGTCCTAGGTATGGTTTCAGAAACGGCATTAAGAGATTACATAGTCAAAGAAAACGTCGATTTAAACTTAGCGGATAAGATCAAAGACTTCATCTCCGGGTTACCGATGATGACAATCGGGGCTTTTTTTCAAGCTCTTTCTGCCTTAGATGCTGCTGTTAACCATGAAATACCTTATATCAAAGCTCCCAATGGCAAGGATGGATTATTTAAGCCAACTTTCGATGATGTTTATGCGGATAATCAGGATGAAATACCCTCAACTCCGAAAACACCCGCTTATTCTTTTGAAGAAGAAAAGCGGATGATGGAATGTATCCGCTCCGGCAATTTTAAAGGCCTTTTCCTTTTCTACGGAAAAAGAGATCGGATGAATTATTCTTCCGCCCCTGAAGCCCTCAGAGAGCATAAAAATCGCTGCTTCGCTTTATTAAGTTTGGTCAACCATTCCGCGATGGAAGGCGGCTTAGATCCTTCAACCGCGTATCTTTTGCAGGATATTTATATGAAGCGAATCGAAGAAGCCCGTTCCATCCCCGATACGGATACAATGCAAGGAGAGATGATAAAAGATTACTGCACTCGTATTTCCTCGATCAACTTTTTAAGCACTGATAACCCGGTCATCAACCGAGCTATGGCCTGCATTAACGAGCACTTAAGAGAAAAGCTGACCGGGGATATAATCGGTGAATATTTGCATATTTCCCCTTCTTACTTATCAGCGAGATTTAAGAAAAAGACAGGCTTGGATCTGCCTTCATATATCAATCAGCAGAAAATAACGGAAGCTAAAAGGCTCCTGGCTTATACGGATAAGCCTTTAGCAGATATCTCTAACTACCTCTCCTTCTCCTCGCAATCCTACTTCCAAAACATCTTTAAAAAAGTCACCGGCACCACTCCCAAACAGTACCGGGCCGAAAACAACAAACACTTTATTTAGCCTTTTTTGTTTCTTCGTTTTTCTTGTTGCGGTAATTCAGAGGTGTAATCCCAACTTGCTTACGGAAAATATTCTGAAAATACGACTGAGAAGAAAAAGACAAATAATTTGAAATATCGGTTAAAGGCTTATCAGTCAGCCTTAAAAGCCTTTTTGCTTCTTCGACTTTTTGCTGGTTTATATATGTTGTAAAATTCATCCCGGTCGCTTTTTTAAACTTAATAGATAGATAAGACTGGGAGACATTGATTGCATCAGCGACAATGGAGGTCGAAAGCTTTTCTCTTAAATGTTCATTGATATAAGTCATCGCTCGATTCAGGGTCGGATTATCAGTCTTTTTCAGACGCAGTTCTCCGACTCTGGAGCAGAAGTCCTTAAACATCGGGGTAACGATGATATTCATCTGTTCGATTGAAGAAGACCTTTCAATCTTGTTGATATAAATATCATTAAGCTTATAGGCTGTAGTAGTATCTAGCCCCGCTTCAATCGAGGCCCTAGAAACAATAGCGATACAAGAAATGATGCGATCTTTATATTGCCTGATATCTTCCATATCGTAAAGCATCGTCCGTGACTGGAACTTATTCGGGACGATCTTTTCAAAATCATCGGGATTTCCCGACTGAATATATAAAACCAGCTGATCCTCATAATACTTCGAGTAATCAGCTCCGGACATCTCTTCCTCATCATTGATCCTTACGGTATCTTTATAGACAGCTTGAGGAATCGTCCCCTCCTTTAAGCCATCGTAAGAATCAAAATACTGATCGGAAGGCGGAATCTCATCATTGACGATGACATATATCTTATAAAGAATTGATAAAAGAGTAGCAAAATCCATCTGCGGAGCATCTTTAAGAAGCGAGGCGACAGAAGAGGATTGCGTTAAGTCCAGGTTGTAGTCAGCCATCAGACTGCGAAGGGTAGAATCAGAGACCTTCGCTTCCGCTTTAGCCGGCCCCGCCAGGATAAAGTTATCGGTGCCTTTGATCTTTACATAACCGAACAGCAAAAAATCGTGGGAGGTATAAATGGAGATATCCCTTCCCTTATTTAAAAGCTTATCTTTAAAAAGAATCGCTAAATCAAGATTGTTTTCAGATGTCCTGATTAAAAAAGCCCCGTTTTTATGATCGTAAATTCCACCGCAAAGTCCTTCATCAAGCAGGATATTCCTTACGACATATTCCACCACTTCTTTTTTCATTGTTAATCCTTATATATATTATTTTACACTACTAAAAGAGTCTTGCAAGTTTTGTTGCAATATCTATTTATTATTTTACAATCCGAGATTTTTAGAATTTAGTTTTCTGTCTTCTCTTCAAGCGGTTTAGCTTGGTTTGGCATATGCTTTTCCACATCGAGGAAAAAGGCGATAACGCTCATAACAACAGCGCAGATTCCCGGCACTAAGGCAAAAAGGATAGCGAAAGCCAATTGCATTCCTTCATTCTGTGGGTTCTGTACCGTTAAAGAAGCGTCCGGAGCCTGGTAGCCGTAGATAAAAAGCATCAGATTAACAAACCCGGTCCCTAATCCAGCAGAAATGGTTCTGATAACATTATCCGCACCGATGGCGGCCCCATCCGAACGGCGTCCGTTTTTCGCTCCCGCGTGATCTAAGGTATCAGCGAACAACGATGACAAAGCATAGAGAATCGGGACTAACCCGATATTCCTGATAACGGCTCCACAGACTACTCCGTAAACATTTCTCATTAAGCCGAACTCTAAAAAGTCTCCGAAAGCGGCGATTAACATTCCGATGACAATCAGCATCCTCTTACCGAACTTTCTGACTAAAGGATCGATTACCACCGCTCCAGCCCAGAGAGGAAAACCTCCGATCAGTTGAATTAAGGCGTAGTATTCTGTCGCGTGTTCATAAGTCCCTAAGGTCCATTCGCAGTAATACATGACAGAGATATTTCTGACCTCCGTCCCGAAAGCGAAAACCGCAGTTAAAGAAGCGATTAAAACCCAGTAATGATCGGAGAACAGCATTTTCATCTGTTCTTTGATTTTTATTTTTCTTTCAACAGTTTCTCCGCCGTTTCTTTCATAAGTAAAGTAATATTCTGTAATCACCAAGACAAAGGCAGCTACTGAATAGCACGACAAAGCCAGAAGCCATTTGCTCGGGTCAACTCTTAATAAGGGCAGGATCAGCATAGCGAAAATACCTACGGCGAACACCCCGTTTCCAAATGTGGAGCCAATCGAAGAAATAATCGAGAGACGATTTCTCTTCTTCACATCCCTGGTGGCCAAAGGAACGATTAAAGAATGAGCCATGCCGTACATATTAGCGGCTAAGGAGAAATAGCAGTTATAAGTGATAAAGATCCAGGCTAGCTGCCAGTTTAAGTCCCAGGAAGGGAGAACCGCCAAAAGAATCCCGGAAACCAAGATTAAAGGAGCAGATATTAAAATCCAGGGACGGGCTTTGCCGTTTTTACCTTTTGTCTTATCGATAACCTTGCCGAAAAGAATATTGAATAAAATGGATAAAAGCTTAGATAGAATCGGCAGCAGGACTAAGTAAGCTCCGTTCCAGACTAAGGTCAGCTTTAAGACATCAGTGTAATAAAGGTTAAGATAAGAAGCTAATAAGGCATTTAAGGCACCCATGCCAGCAGGCGAAATGAAAAAGCCGACCAGCTGTTCTTTGAAGGTTATTTTATCCGGATTGACCCGGGAATTGAAAATACGGTTTTCGAGCATAAGTTAACAATGATGATTTTACTTCAAATTAAGGATTTAAGGAAAAACAAAATAAGTTATTTGTCTAAAAGAAAGCCATAAGTAAAAGAAAATTGCTTGATGGACAGCATATTATCAATACGAATCAGAAAAAAGAAGCAAAAAAGAATCAACTGGTGGAAGGAAAAATCGGAAATTTAAAGAACTGTTCAACCCTTTAACCCAAGGTTTCCAAAGACCGCAAAGCCAATTCGTTTTTCGGAGAGCTAGACAAATTTGACAGCCTCGGTTAAGAATTCCCTTTCTCCTGTTTACTTATCGGTGACAAGATAAGTCACCAAAGCATAAACGAACTTTTAATCCAGACAGACGAGATAATCAATTTTGCCATTAGGCATGACTTAGACTAAAAGTCAAAACCTCGGACCAGCAGTTTATCTTAATTATCGGTATAAAAAATCTTGAGCAATTTGTAAATCTGGGGGTTAAAAGTGTTGAGCAATTTGTAAATTTATGCACTTTCAGCCTTGAGCAATTTGTAAATTGATGCACTTCCAACCTTGAGCAATTTGCAAATCCACTCATTAATAATGCTGAATATTAATAATGCTGAATATTTTGTAAATTTGCATTCTTCCATCGATAAATTTGTGAAAAAATACCCTTCTCGTCTCAAAGAACGTTTCATCATTGGAAAAGAAGATGTGAAAAAGGATGGAGATTATCTTCAGTTGCCTCTCTACATGGCGATGTTCCTTTGATCTTTTCAACTAAAAGATGGAATGAAATACCTATTAATTTGTTGATAATATTCAAAATCAATATCTCTCGAGGAAAGTCATAGACGATGACGTTTTATTCAACAAAAAAAGGCCGCTAAGGATTTATTCCTTAGCAGCCTTAAATCTTTAATTATTAAGCCGTTTAGCGGTTTAATACATATCCGGAGCGGCCGGAGCAGAAGGAGCCGGCTTATCTTCTTTAATCTCCGTGACTGCCGCTTCAGTCGTGACAAACAAAGCCGCGATAGAAGAAGCATTGAGGACAGCCGAACGGGAAACCTTGGTCGGATCGACAATTCCCGCTTTGAACATATCGACCCATTTGCCTTCCTTAGCATCAAAGCCGATATCTTTCTTCGCTGCTTTCTGCATCTCAACGATATCATCAGCCTCAAAGCCAGCATTCTCCGCAATCTGATGGATTGGAGCAATCAAAGACTCCAAGACCGCATTGATACCCTTCTGGATATCCGGATTGGCATCGGTGAGCTTGCCTTTTAAGGCATTGTAGACTTCAACTAAGGCCGCACCGCCACCGATGACGATGCCTTCCTGGACCGCCGCTTTGGTAGCGTTAAGAGCATCTTCGATTCTGAGTTTCTTATCTTTCATCTCGGATTCAGTTAAAGCTCCGACCTTGACGACCGCGACACCGTTAGAGAGCTTAGCAACTCTCTCCTGCAGTTTCTTCTTGTCGTAATCGGAAGTGGAATTCTTCGCCTGATTCTCGATTTCATTGATACGAGCATCGATCGCGTTCTTATCGCCGTTGCCGTCGATAATAGTAGTGTTATCTTTATTAACCGTGACTTTCTTAGCCCGGCCCAGATCATCGATCGTCATATCCTTAAGTTCCATCGCCAAATCCTTGGAATAGAACTTCGCGCCGGTCATAATAGCGATATCCTGAAGCATATTCTTCTGGTTATCACCGAATTCCGGAGCCTTAGTAGCGACGACGTTGAAGGTTCCTCTGATCTTATTGATGACCAAAGTAGCGGTCACATCGTTATCGACATCATCAGCGATGATAAGCAGAGGCTTATGAGTATCAACCACCGACTGTAACACCGGGAGAATATCCTGGATGTTAGAAATCTTCATATCGGTGACGAGGATATAAGGATCATCAAGATTGCAGACCATCTTATCCTGATCGGTCGCCATATACGGAGAGATATAGCCTTTATCGTACTGTAAGCCCTGGACGATCTCCATGGTCGTCTCCGCGGTCTTCGATTCATCGACGGTGATAACACCGTTCTTGCCGACTTTCGCCATCGCTTCAGCAATCGTAGCGCCGATTTCATCATCGCCCGCCGAAATCGAAGCGACAGACTTAATATCTTCGTTGGTGGAGATATCTTTCGAAAGCTTTAACAATTCAGCAGCGACAGCCTTGCCGCCTTTTTCAATACCGGCTCTGACAAAGACAGGATTGGCGCCTTTCTCGACGTAATCGATGCCTTTATGCATGATAGCCTGAGTAAGGACCGTCGCGGTAGTGGTGCCATCGCCAGCGGTATCGTTAGTCTTGTTGGCGACTTCGTAGACGAGCTTAGCGCCCATGTTGGCGTAATTATCTTTCAATTCGATTTCTCTAGCGATCGTAACACCATCGTTAACGATCATCGGAGAACCGTAGCCTTTATCGAGAACGACATTGCGGCCTTTAGGTCCCAAAGTGATCTTGACGGTGTTGGCTAACGTATCGACGCCCGAGAGCATTTCGTCTCTGGCGTTCTTGCCGAATTTAATATCTTTTGCCATAGTTTATTTTCATTACCCTTTCTTTAAAAAAGTTACTCAACGATTCCGATAATATCTTCGTTTCTGACTAAGAGATATTTATTATCTCCTTCTTTATAATCGGTGGTGGAGTATTCCTTATAAAGAACGCGATCTCCGACCTTAACCGACATCGCAATCAGATTGCCCTTCTCGTCTTTCTTACCAGGACCGACAGCGATAACAGTAGCGACATTAGACTTATTCTTATCCTCAGTAGCAAGGATGATGCTGCCGACTTTCTTCTCAGCCGGCTTGGCCTGTAAAACGACATAATCAGCTAACGGTTTAATCATTTTATCAATCAACCTCCTTTAAGGTTACCTCTATTATTCTATACAACATTTTAGCAATGTCAAGGCTAGAGTGCTAAAAAGTTGCAAACAATATAAAAAGGCGGTCTTGACCGCCTAAAAATCAAAATAAGATCAGATAAAATCAGGCCTGGGATAAAGGCTTTTTAATATACTTCAAAGCAGCCCAGATTGCGATAGAGCCTAAAGAGTTCCCAAGGATAAAAAGCAACATCGCCAAGAAAGCTTCCTTAAAATGCAAACCCCACATATTCGAAACTCCGAAGTAGAACATATCCGCCACGCAGTGTTCAAAACCCAAGGCAACAAATAAAGTCACGCAACCGACTAAACCTATTACTTTAATCAGATGATTCTCGCTTTTCTTAAAGATATCGACCGCTAAGAAGACCAAGACTCCGCAGAAGAAGGCATTGATCAGACATGAATACCACGTCTGTCCTCCTCCCTGACCCATTTCAAGGATCTTGCCTTGAGCGCAGCTAGTTGCTGTCGTGCCGATAACTTTATTTAAAGAGGTGACAGAGACTAAATACCCTAATCCCACTGCTCCGAAAGCATTCCCGATTAACATTTCCAATAAGCTAAGAAGATAAGCCGGGCGGTTTTCAAACACATACCCGATTTTTCCCGTATAGAGGCATAAGCCTAAAGAACAGACTAAGAATAAGCCGATGGAGAACAACAAAGAGCCGGGGATTCTCCCGGCCATCGGAGAAGCAGTAATCGTTGCTAAACAGACTAAAAAGATTCCTCCGCCCAGCCCGATCGCTAAACCGGCTAAAACTCCGGAAAGAATACATTGAAGATGTTTCATATTTTTTACCTTGCATATATTTAAGCATATTTTCCGTGTTAGTTCATCAACTTTTGAGACATTAAAAAACGCAGGAAGATTTCACCCCTGCGTCTTTTATCTGCATTTTACTTATTTAAGGCCTTGGAAATCTGGGCAGCAACTTTCGCATTGTTCTTAATCAAGGCGATATTGGCTTCCAAAGACTTCCCACCGGTCAGTTCGACAATCTTAGCGAGTAAGAAAGGAGTTAAGTCCTTTCCTTTGATGCCTTTGTCATCCGCTTCATTAACCGCCTCTTCGATTACCTTTTCCATCTTCGCCCCATCGAGGGAGTATTCAGCAGGAATCGGGTTAGCAAAAATCATGCCCTGATGCAGATTAAGCAAAGAAGTGGTTTCGATTAACTTCGCTGCAGCTTCCGGAGTATCGGTCTCCGCTTCCAGATGATACTTAGAGTCCCTAGTGTAGAAAAGCGGGAGATTAGGAGTCTGGTAACCGATGACCGGGACACCTTTAGTTTCCAGATATTCCAAGGTCAAGGGGATATCTAAGATTGCCTTCGGCCCGGAACAGACGACAGCGATCGGCGAGCGGGAAAATTCCTCTAAATCAGCGGATATATCAAAGGTCTGCTGAGCTCCCCGATGCACCCCGCCTAATCCTCCGGTCGCAAAGACGCGAATATGGGCTAAGGAAGCAAGGATCATCGTCGCCGCCACCGTAGTCGCGCCAGATCTCCCTTGCGAGACGCAGTAAGCCAAATCGCGACGGGAGACTTTCATAATTTCCGCATGCCGACGTCCGAACTCTTCAATTTCATCCGGAGTCATGCCGATTTTTATTTCACCATCGAGTATGCCGATCGTAACAGGGATCGCTCCTTGATCACGAATGGTCTGTTCAACAGCGAGTGCTGTTTTGACATTCTGCGGATAAGGCATGCCGTGGGAGATGATAGTCGTCTCCAGAGCGACAGCGGGTTTCCCGGTAAAATCCGGAAGGTTTTTTATCATTTTAGCGATCTCAGCGATTTCCATAGTTTCTTGCTCCTTATGCATTTATTATAGGCTTTTGTTCTTCCTCTTGTTTACTTGTCTTCTCCTTAAGGTTTTCTTCAAGGGGAGGATTAAGTTTAACAAAGAAAAGACCGAGAAGACAAAGGGCACCTAAAGCGGCGAAAGAAGAAAACATCACGGTATAAGAAGAGAGGGTGATGATTCTCGGTCCGACCAGATCAACGATAGCGGCGAACAGTTCATCGATAGCAACTAATAAGAAGAATCCGGGGTATCTAAGTTTAACTCCGAGAATGTTCTTAATAAGGTTAATATTAGTAACCAGGATTAAGCCGTAAGAGACACCGCGGAGAGATTCAACCACCAAATAGACAGTCGGGTTCAGATTGGGAATGGCAAACATCGTAACCCGGAAGATAAAGATGGCAATAGAGGCCATCAGAAGCTTTTTAAATGTCGAGGGCTTTTTTACTCTAGAGAATAAAAGAAGCATCAGCCCTTCACCGATCATCGTAGATCCGTAAGAAAAGCCGAAATCACGATCGTTGACTTTTAAATCGGCGGTGTACTGGTTGAAGATATTATCTGAAGCCCAGATGCAGCCGAGAAAGACGGCTGCTACGAACATATAAAGGATGAAACCTTTGTTCTTAAAGACTTCTTTATAGGTGCTTTTACCTCCGCTATCTTCTTCCCTATCCATCTTGGCAATGTCTTCATTTGTAAAGGTAAGGAACAAGAAGAAAATACCGGCGATGATCATCATGCTGCCAGCGATTAAGAAAGTAAAAGGATAGCCGATATCAGTTAAAACCAAACCACCGGAGAAAACACCGATTAAGTAAAACAAGGTTCCAAAGAATCTCCCGGAAGCATATGACTTCCCAGCTCGGTCGGTGATAGCGACCAAGAAGGTATCCCATAAGTTATAAAAGGAATTGGAGCAGAAATTGCAGATAATATCGAGTACTAAGACATACCAGAAAGCCTTATAGAAACCGAAGGCGATAATGCCGGCGGATTCTAAGACTGTCCAGATCAGGAAGATGATTTTCCTTTTGCGGAAGGAGGTGGCGACATTAGAGACCAAGAGATTTCCAATCACCGCCATAAAAGGAATCAAAGCGGTCAATAAGCCAAGTTGAAAATCATCGGTGATGAAAGTTTTAAAATATCTAGTTAAAAACGAATAGAAATAAGAATCCCCCATAAAGCGGAAGGCGGAAATGATAATTAAGAGAATGAAGTTCTTCTTGCTGGGAGCTAGTTTTTCCATAATTTTTAATCCGGATCATATTGTCCGGACTTTGAAATTATAGCATGTATCTTCTTCTCTAAAACCGGGATTGCTAAATATATAGGATTATTATCATCTTTTACGACTAAAGTATAAAAAGCTATAACAAAACCCCTCGATTTCGAGGGGTTAAAACAGAAATGGGAAGGAATGCTTAGGTACGGAAACGAATTAACAGGCATCAATGTCTCGCCAACTCTTCACATCTCATCTTCCTAGACTAAGTGCCTCATATATCACTCGACACAACACTCCGTATCGGCTAGAAACGATCATCTCAGAAATCATCAATCTCCGACCCAGATCTTCACTTCTAGAAAAAGGAACGACGGCACTTATCAGATGAGGCTTTTCGTCAGCTGCAGGCTCCGCATCTCTTCTCGTCTCGTACTTGGAAGCGTCTTCCTAGACATTCCTTCCACCATTAATATGTACCAGGATAAAGAAAAAGCAAATTGAAAAACAGTATAGTAATAATCTTTGCTTAATTTGTTTTGAAATGCCTTGATAAGCTAACATTATCTGAAAAGATCTTTTTATGATATGAATAATAAGCTCTAAATAAAAATACTGGGCTTCTGCTGGTGATAAATGGGAGACGAATAGTAAAAAGGCCCGAATAGTAAGCGTAATAGAGGATGTAATATTAAAATTTTCATCCATTATTTCGCATTTTTGTTTTATAATGGAAAAAAGGAGATTGAGAAAATGATTAACAAAACAGGTGATGCCACCAAAAAAGCTGATGAGGCTACCAGAGTCTATCACGTCGCTAAACGCGAAGATGGCAAGTGGCAGATCAAGTACGCCGGTGGTGAAAAAGCCATTAAGCTTTATGACACTAAAGCCGAAGCGGAAGCCGCTGCTAAGACCATGGCTGCCAACCAAGGCGGTTCTTATCTGACTCACGCTTCTAAAGGCGCCCATAAAGGCAAGATCCAGAAGAAGTAGTCGTCTCTTTTCTTCTTAACACTAAGCTAAGTCAGCCTTACGTATCCGAGAACCCATTTCCGTGGCTTCTTCTTTCGTAAGGCTTTTTGTTTTCTTGTCAATTATAGGTTCCCTTTCAAAAAGCAACGGACAATTGCTTTTTTCTCTTCCTTAAACGTTTTATATTGTTCTCATCGAAAGAAGCTCACTTTATGGAAAAAGCAAAATCAAAAAAGCCGAATCAGATTCAATCTTTAAACAAAAGTTTAAAGTTCGTTTATAAAAATGCTTGGAATTACTCTAAGCGTTATTGTCTGACACTGCCTCTTTTTATTCTCATATCTATTGTTCTGCCCATGACTTTGTTAACAATTCCTTCATTAGCGGTTTATTTTTTGACCGACCATAAAGATTTCGGTCAGTTTGCGATGTGGGTTTCAATTATTTTCGGAGTCTATATTCTCCTTCAGATTTATCAAGAAATGAAGCGTTCTACATTGAACTGGGATCAAACATTCATCCGCTGTATCGCTGTTATGAAGCTGTCTTTTATGAAATGCCTAAGTTGCGACTATGATTACTACGAAAGCAAAGAAGGCAAGGAAAAGAGAGCCAAAGGCTTATATGCGACCGGCAGCAACTGGATCGGAGTGGAAGGAATGTTTAAGCATGTCCCGACCATCCTGATCAGTTTCGGTGGCTTGATTGTTTTAATCTCTACTTCCTCATTGATTTCTTATCAGGTTGTTCTGATTCTTCTCGGGATGGTAATTGTTAATCTGGCGTTATCCGCTTTCGCCTCTGTTAAGTTTGAAAAATATCTGGATCCTATTACTAAAGCAGAAAACAAAATCAATTATGTCTATGACATCTCGAAAGACGAACTGAAGGGTAAGGATATCAGAAATTATCACCTAGCCTATCTTTTCAATTCCTTGATGAACAAGCAGGTGGCGTTGTTTGGAAAATACGAGCTAATTCAGCACTCTTTGTTTTTCCTGCCCAATCTTTCCGATTCCTTGTTCGGTTATTTTAGAGACTTTGTAGCCTATTCCCTTTTAATCAAAGGTTTCGTAGTTGATAAGAGCGTCTCCGCTGCCCAATTTACTTTAATGATTTCCGTGATTAACGGAATCTCGACATATCTGACATTGCTGGGCTCGGAAATCTTCTCATTACTGACTTCTTCTAAAGAAGTCTCCGCCTTAATTGCTTTCTTAGATGCTGATAGCCAATTCAATACAGGTAAGGGTCTTAATATTACTTCGCTTCCTCTGCCGATGACTATCGAATTTAAAGATGTATCTTTCACCTATAAGGATGCTAGTAAACCGACTATTTCCCATCTTTCTTTTAAAGTCTCCCCCGGGGAGAAGATCGCCTTAGTCGGAGAAAACGGAGCTGGCAAGACTACGATCATCAAACTCCTCTCCGGATTCTATATGCCCACCGAAGGCGAGATTCTGATCGATGGCCATCATTTAGATGAATTCAATATCGATGATTATTATTCTCTCCTTTCCGTTATTAACCAGGATGTCCAAGTTATCGGAGTTTCCATCAAAGGCAATATCGCCTGCACGCTCGATGATAAAAAGATTGATAAGGCCAAACTCATGAAGGCGATTGAGGAGGCCGGTTTAAAAGAGAAGATCGACAACCTTCCCAAGAAAGAAGATACCGTCTTAACTCAGAACCTCGACGACAGTGGAATAATGCTTTCCGGTGGCGAAATGCAGAAACTAATGCTGGCTAGAGCCTTATATAAGAACGGGCCTTTACTGATGCTTGATGAACCGACTTCCGCTTTAGACCCGATCGCGGAAGGCGAACTATATCAAAAATACGGGGAGCTGACTAAAGGCAAGTCTTCTCTCTTTATTTCTCACCGTCTCTCCTCCACCCGCTTCTGCGACAGGATTCTTTACTTAAAAGACGGTCATATCATCGAAGAAGGAACCCATGAAGAACTGATGAAATTGAATGGAGAATATAAGAAAGTCTTCCAAGTCCAAGCTCATTATTACAAAGAAGGAGGAAGCGAAAATGAAAACGTTATTTAAGGCTTTAAAATATGGATTTAAGCTTTCTCCATTATTCACCTTTGCCGTTTTAATCGAAGATATCACTTCTCCGGCGATTCCTTTCGTCTCCTTTTATTTCGGTGGGAAGATTCTGGATATGCTTCTAAATGGATCCTCTTATGAAGAAACCATGAAAGTTGCCATCCTTCTAATCAGTTTAGTTACCTTGCTTACTCTGTTATCCAGAATTTCAATTATCTATCAGAACGCCGAATCCGAAACTCTTAACGAGAAGTTAAAAACTCTTATCGCTGATAAGGCCTTATCGCTAAGTTACGGTAAGTTAGAGAGCAAAGATTTAAAAGCTATCCTAACCAAAGCGGAAGAAGGGGCTAACGGCAGCGGAAGTTTTGCCAGCTTAATCAATGTCTCTTTAAGCTCGGTATTTAAAGGTGTTATGACGGTTATCTATTCCGTCATCCTTTTCCGTCAAGCCTTTATCTCTATCGATAAAACCAGCAGCGATCCCTGGTTCAATTTCCTTAACAATCCTTATTCTTTCTTAGTCATCATCGGTCTTATTGTCTTTATGGTTATCATCTCCGTATTCCTGATGTCTATCATTAACAAGGTGATGTATACCTTCTATCTAGAAAACACCAATATCAATAGACGCTACAGTTATTTTTATACCATCATGGAAGATTACCGTTACGCCAAGGATATTCGTATATATCGTTTGAAAGACCTCTTCGGATCGATTCTAGATGGCCAAGGGGCAATCATGAAGGAACGCTATGGAAAACTAGGCAGGATTGAAGGCTGGATCAACGCCCTTGTGACCGCAGCTAACTCCCTCATTCTCTTATGTTCTTATCTTTATGTCGGAGCCAAAGCCTATTACGGTATCATCTCGGTCGGCGCCATTATTTCTTTAGTCGGAGCTATCTCCACTTTCGCTGATTCTTTAGGCAACACCATGGGAGGGATTGCTCAGACCTTGCTGCAATTAAAGTACATAAGCAATTACTTCGCCTATATCGAGGCGGAAGATCAAGATGATAAAGGTGAAAAAGTCTCAGCAGATTCCAAAGGGATTATTGAATTCAAGCATGTCTACTTCAAATATCCAAACACCGATACTTACGCCTTGGAAGATGTCTCCTTCCGGATTGATCCTAAGAAGAAACTAGGTATCGTCGGGCGTAACGGAGCTGGTAAATCAACCATTATCAAACTAATCGCTCGTTTCTACCTCCCTGAAAAAGGTGAGATTGATTACGATGGCAAGAACATTGATACTTTTGACTTCGCTTCTTATCAAAAAGTCCTTGGAATTCTCTTCCAGGATTTCTCCTTATTCGGCTTTAAGTTAAAAGAAAATGTCGCCGCCTCCGCAAATGACATCGATGAAGAGAAAGTCAAAAAGTGTTTAGATTTAACCGGGTACGACTATAACAACATCAAGAAACTACCTCATGGATTAGATAACTATCTTTATAACTATATCGAAGACGGAACTGAATTATCCGGTGGTGAAGCCCAGAAGATTGCTATAGCGAGAGCCTTATATAAAGACTCTCCTATCATCCTTCTTGATGAGCCAACTTCTGCCCTTGATCCTTTAAGCGAATTAACGGTTTATCAGTCTATTGAAAAGCTAGTTAATGACCGCACTTCCGTCTTTATCTCTCACCGTATGTCTTCCACGAAGTTCTGCGATCATATTATCGTCCTCGATAAAGGCCATATCATCCAGGAAGGCGACCATCAGAGCCTGATGAAGGATGAAAAAGGCATCTATGCAACGATGTTTAACGAACAAGCCAAGTATTACGTCTAGTCTAAGATGGTTGCATTCTTCTCTTCTAAGTTGTTAAATATAAACATCCGGGAGCAAGAGAAACCGATAATGAGAGAAAACAAAGGGACTGTTATGTCATCGATCAATTGGTGGCGCCTCAGTGCAGGTCTTCTTTCATAAAGGCGAAAATACAGTCTCTTCTGACTTATCCGAGCCTTGGCGAAACGAAGTCCTCGTAATTGAGAGCGCCAAGGGATTGAAGAAAGTTTATCTGAAGCCTTGGCGTATCAGCCAAGGCTTTTTCTTTTGTCCCCGGAAAACATAAAGGAAATAAAAATCATGAAAAAACATATCTTGTTGCTTACTGCTGCATCGCTGTCTCTTTTATTAGCTTCCTGCTCGTTTACCTCTTCCGCCTCTTCTTTACCTAGAGTCGGTATCTTACAGTTTGTCACCCACGATGGGCTTAATCTCTGCCGAACAGGTTTTATCGCCGGGATGAAACAAGGAGGATACGAAGAAGATAATAACGTTAGCTTTACGATTATGAATCCGGAAGGAGATGCTTCCACTCAGAACTCTATGGCGGTTAATTTAAGAGATAATTGTCAGTTGGTCTGCGGAATCGCTACCCCTTCAGCTTTAGCCTTGAAAACTTCTATCGAAGACGTAAATAAGGATGATCTGCCTTTAGTTTTCTGCGCAGTAACAGATCCAGTCAAGGCGGGATTGGTGAAGTCTTTTACAGAACACGCTAACATCGTCGGAACTTCCGATGCCGGGCCCACTTATAAAAACATTGAGTTATTTAAGAAATTTGAGGGCATCGAGAAAATCGGGATCCTTTATAATCTGACAGAGCCAAACTCTATCGTTCAATTCGAAGAGACCAAAAGCGCTTGCCAAGAACTTAATCTTACTTTGGTCGACGGTGGCTTTTCTTCTACTTCCGAATTGGAGTCGACTTTAGAAGGCATGATTGGGCAAGGAATTAAAGGATTATTTATCCCGGTAGATAATACGGTAGCTGCTGCTATGGCTTCAATTAAAGAAAAAATCCTTCAGCATTCTGTCCTCGCTGTCTGCGGGGATGCCTCGGAGATTAAAAACGGTGGTTCTTTAGGGTATGCCACAGATTATTATTCCTTAGGTATCCAGACTGGAAAACTTGCTGCTCGTATTTTAAAAGGAGAAAAAACAGAAACGATTCCTTGTGAAAAATCAGAAGTCTACAATCTATATATCAACGACAGCTATTTTAAAGAGACGGCCTATACCCTTCCTTCCGATTTAGCCCCCTTGGGGAATGGGGTAATTATCCATGAATAACGTATCAGGAAGTTTCAGTAACCGCCTCTCATTTTCAAAAAAGAGTTGCATTCTATTTTCTAAAGGTTTATATTTTTCTCATAACAGGAGGAAAAGCGAAAATGAAGCGTCAACTAAATGCGACTTTAATCGTCACCTCTTATTACTATTACCGCTACTGCTTTAAAAAGGAGCTTCTTTCATAAGGCCTGAACGGTAAGAACAAACGATTCAAACCTTGGTAAGAAGCATAAAACGCATCGCCAAGGCTGACTGAACCAGTTTGAAACATGATTTCCAGATAGGTAAGCCTGAGGCCATGCACAGTCTCAGGCTTTTTTCTTCACAAGTTACCTGAAAGGAGGTTAACACATTATGAAAAAGCTAAATTGTTTATTAGGTCTTATGACGATCGGAATGATGTCTATCGGTCTTTCTGCCTGCGGTTCTTCTACCACGTCTTCCCAAACAGCTTCGAAAAAGAAAATCGGCATTCTTCAAGTTGTCACCCATCCGGCTCTTAACGCAGCGCAAAAGGGTTTTAAAGAAGAATTAGCCGCCGAAGGTTGGGGCGAAGATAAGATTGACTTCACTGTTCAGATTCCCGAAGGAGACGCCTCCTCGGAAAACTCAATGGCTACTAATCTAGTATCCAACTCAGACATGGTGTTTGGAATTGCTACTTCATCTTCCAAGGCTCTTAAAGCAGCTGCGGAAGACTTAAAGAAAACTACATTACCGATTCTTTTCTCCGCTGTGACCGATCCGGTTGGCGAAGGTTTGGTTACTTCGTTTACCGAGCATGATAACGTCGTTGGCACTTCCGATGCCGGCCCGACCGCCAAGAATATCGATCTGTTCAAAGAGTTTGGAATCACGAAAGTCGGTATCCTCTATAACTCTTCAGAATCTAATTCGGTAGTTCAAAAGAATGAAGCGCAAGCGGCCTGTGCTGCGGATAGCATCACCCTAGTCGATGGCGGCTTCTCTCAGGCGGCGGATCTAGAGTCAACTCTTAACGGTATGATCGGCCAAGGAATCAAAGGCCTCTTCGTCCCGACTGATAATACGGTCGCCAACGCTATCACAGGATTAAAAGATTTGCTGATTGAAAAGAAGATCGTCACCGTCTGCGCTGATTCTAACTCCACCACGGCCGGCGGCTCATTAGGTTATTCCGTCGATTACACTTTATTAGGCAAGACCACCGGCAAGATGGCTGCGAAGATTCTTAACGGTACGGATATTAAGACCATCCCTTGTTCTTTAGCTGATTCTTTCCCTCTCGCTTTGAACTCTGAGTTCTTCACTGCCACCGGGATTGAAGTCCCCGCTTCCATTCAAACGATTATCGACGGACAGAAGTAATCGATTATGGATTTAGGTACTATTTTCAGCTTTCTCGGAACGGACGTACCAACGCAGGCTTTGATTTGGACAATCTTAGCTCTTGGTGTCTTTATCTCGTATAAGGTCTTAAATATCGCCGATCTTTCAGTCGATACGCTCTTCCCGTTCGCGGGGATTATTTCTCTTACTTTAATCAATGTTGGGGTGGAGCCTTTATTAGCTTTGATCCTATCCGTTCTTTGCGGTATGGCGGTCGGCTATCTTAATGCCGCCTTACATATCTACTTGAAGATTAATCCTCTGCTAGCCGGCATTATTATCATGATTGCCTTATATACACCTAACGTCGTTATTTCCAAAGGCAATGTCAGCATCAATTCAGGCTTTTATTCAATCTTTACGAAGCTCAATCTCTTATTTGATAATCTGACAGCGGTAAAGATTGTCTTATTAGCCTTATCCGTTTTAGCAATTATGCTTCTGATGTATTGGTTCTTCGGAACTGAGTTAGGTCTGGCATTAAGAGCTTCCGGCAAGAACGGACAAATGTCTAAGGCCCAAGGAATCAACACGGATAGAATGTATATCTTAGGTATGATTCTTTCAGCCGCTTTGATTTCCTTATCTGGGGCCTTATATGCTCAGATGAATAAGCATACCCATCCGACTGCCGGACAAGGGGCGATCGTGATAGGCTTGACGATTCTTTTCTTAGGTGAAGTCTGCTTTGGAAACAAGTCATTTAAGATCTCTTTGATCTCCGTTGTCGTTGGAGCTTTGATTTACTGGTTGATTCTCGATGTCATCATCGAGATTCCTTCCTTCAACACTTCTTATCTTAATCTGGTGAAAGCGGGCTTTATCACTCTGGTGGTCTGCTTAAATGAAGTAAAGAAGAAAATGAAGAGGAAGAAACTTCTCAAAGACGCTAAGATCAACATCAATAAAGACTTAGAAGCGGAGCAAGGAGGTGTCAGTTTATGATTAGACTTGAACACATCTCCAAAGATTTCGAGACGAACAATCCTTCCCAACCGATTAACCATGTCTTGAAGAATATTTCCCTGACGATTAACGACGGGGATTTCATTACGGTTATCGGCTCTAACGGCTCGGGTAAGTCAACTCTGCTTAATACGATCGCTGGTTCTTTAAAGCCTACTTTCGGTCGCATCTATTTTGATGAGAAAGATGTGACTAACTTAAAAGAACATGAAAGAGCGAAATTGATCGGTAGAGTCTTCCAGGATCCGAATATCGGCACAATCGGAGATATCTCCATTCAGGAAAATCTCGCCTTAGCTTTAAAAAGAGGTGAGAAAAGAACTCTGAAGTGGGCCTTAAAAAAAGAATACGATATCACTTATAAGAAATACCTGGCTCCCTTAAACTTGGGCTTAGAGAACAGGCTTTCAGATAAGATTTCTTCCTTATCAGGCGGACAAAGACAATCGATCACTCTGCTGATGGCGATTTTAAAGCGTCCTCAGCTATTGTTGCTTGATGAGCACACGGCCGCTTTGGATCCGACCACTTCAAAGAAGATTATGGGTTTGACCGAGCAGTTAATTAAAGAGTTCAATCTGACCGCTTTGATGATTACCCACAATATGAGAGATGCCATTAAATACGGCAATAGACTGATTATGATTTCTTCCGGAAGGATTATCGCTGATATCCCTCAGAAAGAAAAAGAGAAGTTAACCGTAGAAGATCTATATGCCCGCTTTGATAAAGCGGAAGCTGATCTCTCAATCAGAGAAGAGATGGATTCTAAGTAAAAAAGGCTATTGTTAGATGACAAATAGAATGAAACATTCGATCTTTCATATATAATCAAATAATCTCCGCCACTCAAGAAAGGAAAAATCATATGAAAAGTGGCAATAAGCCTAAGACAAGGCTCGATATATATGACA
>JALCRV010000011.1 GCA_022652945.1 Bacilli bacterium | reverse complement strand
GAGGAAGCCTGAGAAGCTGGACGACAGCGAGCGGGCCGAGTTCGAGAGGACGAAGGCCGAGCTCGAGTACCTCAGGGTCGAGAACGCCGTCCTAAAAAAACTGAAGGCCTTGGAGGCGGAGGCGGCTGCAAGGTCCCCCAAGGCGAGAAGGCGAAGGCAGCCGAGGAGCTCAGAGAGGAAGGGATGAGCCTCCCGCTCGTCCTCAGGGCGCTCGGGATGGCAAGGTCCACCTACTATTTCGAGCTGGGCAGGATGAGGCGACCTGACGGAAACGAAGGCATCAGGTCCGAGATAAAGGCGATATTCGAGGGAAACAATGGCAGGTACGGCGTCAGGCGCGTGCTTGCCGAGCTCAGGAACCGAGGAAGGAAGGCAAGCCGCAAGAAAGTGCAGCGCCTCATGCATGCCATGGGCCTCAGGGGCGCATGCCCGAGGGAAAAGTACCACTCGTTCGTCGGCGAGGTCGGGAAGATAGCGCCAAACGTCATATCAAGGGACTTCAGCGCGGACGGGCCAGACGAGAAGTGGACAACAGACGTCAGCGAGTTCGCCTGCCCGTTCGGGAAATGCTACCTGTCCCCGATAAAGGACATGTTCACCAACGAGATCATAAGCTACGACGTTAGCATGCATCCCGATTATGCACAGACAAGGCGGATGCTGGAAAGAGCCTTCGCGCTGCATCCTGACGTCAGAGGTCTGATCATGCATTCCGACCAGGGCTGGCAGTACCAGATGAGGGGCTACTCCGCCTCCCTCAGGGAGATGGGGATAGTCCAGTCGATGTCGAGGAGAGGCAACTGCATAGACAACTGCATCATGGAGACGTTCTTCGCGGTGATGAAGCGGGAGATGTTCTACGGGCACGAGAAGGAGTTCGACACGTTCGAGAAGTTCTGCGATGCCGTAAGGAAGTACATAGACTACTACAACAGCAGAAGGATAAGCGAGAAGACAAAATGGATGCCTCCCCTTAGATTCAGGGAGGCATCCATGTCCGAACTGTGATATTATGCTAGCAATAGTGTCCAGGATTCGGGGTACACATCATTGAACCCGAGCCGCTTTTTAAGTTATTTCTTCTCTTCTTCGTTGCCGTAACCGTAGCCGTAACCGTATCCGTAACCGTATCCGCCTTGGCCTTTCTTTTTCGGGATGACCATCGTCATCGCCAGACCGATGATATTGATCTTATTGGCCTGTAAATTAGAGATGGCTTCCTTAAGTTCGCTCTTCCTAGTGAAATGCTGAGCGACCACTACGAGGAACCCATCGACAAGGCGGGAAATCAAAGGAGTATCCGAGACCGCGAGGATCGGAGCGGAATCAATCAGGACAAAATCGTAAGACTTTCTTAACTCTTTAACTAATTCCGCCAGATGTTCAGACTCGATGATCTTCGTCGGGAACGGGGTGTGAGAACCAGCCGGGATCACATCGATGCCTTTGACGTTGACGATAATGTCTTTTAAGTTCTCCACATCACCTTTGATGTAATCGACGACTCCGAGTTTATTTTCAATCCCGAAAAGACGATGGACGGTCGGTCTTCTTAAGTCGAGATCGAGGATGCAGACTTTCAGGCCTTTCTGGGCGTAAAGAAGGGCCATATTGCCTAAAAGCGTAGATTTCCCTTCCGCTTCCTCAGCTGAAGTGATGGCGAAGCAACGGATGGGTTTATCGACCGAAGCGAATTCGATATTGGTCTGCAATCTTAAAATCGCTTCCGCGGCTGGCGAGGTGAAATCCTCTAAGAGCGCGACTTGAGGAGTACGGTGGGAATATTTTCTCTTTCTTTCCATGGCCATAATTATTTTCCCTCCTTGGACTTAGAGTAATCCGGAATCAGACCGATGACCTTATAACCGGTCAAGAGTTCAAGTTCCTTTTTGGACGTGACGTACACATTGTTCAATTCCCTGATGATCGCGTAGGCGATGGCTAAGACTAAGCCGATCAGCCCGGAAGCTAAAAGGATCGTTAAAGTCTTGGTCGAGGAATCGACGCAATCGGTGACATTAGGAGTGGAGAAGACTTTGATCACATCTTTAAAGACCTTGGATAAGGTCGGATCATTCTGAGCGATATCCGTCGCATGGGTAAGGACAGAATTAACTAGGAAGACCGAAAACTCTTTGGTCGGGGTATTAGCGAACACATCGATAACTAAAGATTGCTCCACGGAAGTGTAATTCTCCGGGGATGAAGAGACTAATTTTTTTATCTTATCAAGATCGGATAAGGTGTAGCCGGTCGTATAAGTCTCTTTAGAATCCACCACATCCTGCAGGACCGCTTGGTAGACCGGGGTGGAGTTCATAAAGGAGACCGTGGAGATCAGAAGAGTCTTGGAGTTAGAGATAATCTGAGCTTGGGTTAAAGAGTTGGTACCTGTCGTATCATCGCTGATATAGACTAAGGCCTGACCTTCCGCCTGCCATTTCGGTTTCTTGATGGCTTTGGCGTAGACAAATCCTCCGATGACAAAAACAAAGATAATCAGAAGAACTCCGATCCAGTGTTTGATGATCATGTGCCAATAATCAGCAAAAGTTCTCCCGTTATCTTCTTGGTTAGGTAAAGGGTTTTCTTTAGCGATGGTTGTTTCCGTCTCTAAAGGCATTCCTTCCTTCTCTTTCTTTTCATTAGCCATGTGGTTAACTCCTTTTTTTGACAATTAAGTATAATATACCAAATTTCGCTTTACAATCTTACCGCCTGAAGGCTATCTCCCTAATATCCTCATCAACACTTTTTATAATAAAAAGACCTCTGGTAAGCAGAAAATTAATACTTTCTAAAATCAGCCTTTAAGCGGGCAGATTTCCTTTAAGGCTAAAGGCAGCAAGTTAATCACGTCTTCGCAGATTAAAGCCCGGGAAGGAAGTTTTAAAGCGAAAATTTCTGCTGTGCGGCCGAGTAAATAGCTACCGATTTTACATATATCTAAACACGAGGCTCCCTCTTTAAGAAGATAGCTAAGTCCGATGATAATTCCGCTTAACATATCCCCCGAACCGCCTTTAGCTAACCCGCTGTTCCCGCTGACATTTAAAAAGCTCTTTTCCCCGTCAGTAATAATGGAAGAAGCCGACTTTAAAATCAGATTAAGATGGTATTCCGCGCTGAACTCTTGAGCTAGTTCCACTTGTTTATCTTCAATCTCTTCAACGCTTTTATTAAGAAGGCGAGAGAATTCTTTAAGATGCGGAGTTAAGATCAACTGCCCCGGACGTTTTTCCTTTAAGAAGGAAAGCCCGCACTTGGCTAAGGCATTTAGCCCATCAGCATCGATCAGCAGCAACCCTTTAAAGTTTCTGATTAAATAAACCGCGATTTTATAAGTATCTTCGCTAGTTAAACAACCCATTCCAAACCCGATCGCA
This sequence comes from Bacilli bacterium, assembly GCA_022652945.1. Classification (GTDB taxonomy): domain Bacteria; phylum Bacillota_I; class Bacilli_A; order RFN20; family CAG-288; genus Scatoplasma. Next base: position 78,547 of record JALCRV010000011.1, on the reverse strand, counting down.
TCCGTTCTTTTCATCAGCTGATCTAAGGCCTCAGGCTCAAAAGATAAATGTCCATCCTTGCTAGGCATTTTAATCATGATGGCTTGCGGAGCTTTTAAGGCGTAATACGAATAGGTTTCCTCCGGAATCGCTTCATAAATATACCCAGCTCCCATCCGTAAGCCCGCTAAAGCTAGATAAGAAAGATAAGGAGCCCCTAAATAATTTAAGGAGCCTCCAAGGATGGCCAAAGAAGGATAATCGCCTTTATTCGAGTTGCGTTTTCTTATTGAAAAATACGGCTTTAAATCTTTCTTCTCAATCAAATTTAAAGAACCCTTTCCCTTTTTCTTATAAATAGGAACCAGGGTAATCTTTCCAGAGGCATCTAAGCCATCATTTAAGAAAAGACCTTTTTTATAGGCTCCGAAAGTCAAAGTCAGGTCAGCTTTAAAATAGTACTTCCCTTTTCCGTTATCCCCGTTTAACCCGCTGGGGATATCTAAAGAGACTTTATATGCTTTTAAAGAATTCAAACGTTTAAGGAGTTCAACTTTATCTTCCTCTAACGGTTCATGAAACCCGATGCCGTAAAGCGCATCGATTACTAGATTGAAAGACCCTTCGGGGATTTCACTTAAAGCTTTAAAAGGAAGCTTTTCTTCTTCCTTCTTATTTTCCTCGCTTTGGTGGCCCTTTATTAAAACAGTCTTAACTTGATATCCTTTGGAGGACAAAATCCGGCTGAGGGCTAAACCATCTCCCCCGTTATTTCCGCTCCCGCAAACGACAAGGACCGATTGGAAAGGTTTAATTTTCCTTAAGGCCTGATAAGCCCCAGAAGCGGCTTTTTCCATCAAGAAAAGCGGATCATCTTTTTTTCCTTCTACTTGGTCTAAAGCCTTTATTTGGTTAACGGAAAAAAGTTCTTTCATCTTTATTCAGCTAACCTCGTTCTCTTCCATTTTCCTTTTAGGCATTTATCGCCGAATGAGGATAAGGAAGGCTCAGCGAAGATTACAAGATAAGGCAACATAAAGCTCAAAGCGAAGAAGGTATTATCTAAAAGACCGTGGAGCAAGCTAATTAAGATTACGTAAATCAAGGCTAACCCAAAGGAGCCTTTGGCTTTGATAGCGGTATAGACGGTCTCGAAGACTTGGAAGAAATAAATAAGTAAGCAAATAAGTCCACCTGAGGCCAATAAAGTCAGATAAGTATTGTGGGCTAGCATCAGTCCTAACCCTTCCCACCCCATATCGTGATAAATCTCGAATAAGGCGCTAAAAGAACCACCTAAGATAGGATCCTCATAGAAGTATTTCAGGGCTAAATCCCAGATAGGCTTTCGAGAAGAAACATCCCCGCCCATATCCAGAATACGGATAAAGGCATCCTTGATTTCCCCCGGCAACCATAAGCCTAAAGTGAAAAATAAGCCAACGATTCCGAGGCATAGTGCCACATCGTGAGGTTTATTATGCGAGCTATCCATCACCAGGATTATAGCTAATAACGGACCGAGAATTAAAACGCTTCCCGCCCCCGCCCGGCATAAGGAGGCAATAATCAAAAAGAGATCGATAAAGACTAAGACCAAAGCATCAATCCGACGATGGTCTTTTGAGAAAAGGCGAGCCGCGAAAGGTAAGGCGACCTCTAAAGCAATCGAAACGACGTTCTTATTGCCCCAGCCAAGTTCAAAAGCCCAGGAATGATTAGGATTCCTAAAATAGAATGTGAAGCATTCTAAGCAGACGAAGATATTGACTAGGTAGAATTCCCAGCAAAGGAAATCCCTTTTATCTCGATCTCCACCGCTAACCAGCATCAGATAGATAGCCAGATAAATAAGACAGAAAGCCAAGGTCAAAAAGCCGTAACCGTTATAGGTGGATTGTCTTAAGTAGTTATTTACTATCCCGGAGATTAAATAAAAGAAGATCAATAAAGTCGTGGAAAGACCGATGCTTCCCCAGGAGAAATAACAGCGGCGGAAGACGATGATCCTTTTAAGATAAATAAGCAGCATTCCTCCACCTAAGGCGGCAATAAGCCCCCAGATGGACCAAGTCATCGTATTAAAATAAGGCATCTTCGAAACGGAGAAAAAGCCGAAAAGCATATTCGCTCCGGCCAGGCGGATATCCGATTGGAAGATAAGAAGCAATAAACTAACGATCAAGGCGACGATAAATGAACCGGTGTGGGAGAAAAAATACCACGAGACAAAATACCCGGCCATCACGAAAAGCCAAAACCAGGCGGAGTTAAAGATAATCGATGTCTTTTTTTCAAGATTCAGCAGCTGTTCTCTCATAAACAAGTAGATACTAGCATATCCGCTTTCGTTTTACTAAGTAAAAAAGCGCTTTTATGTTTTCTTTTCAAAATTTCCGCTTAAACTTAAGCAGATTTTGCTTCCCTTTTCTCAAATCAAGAAAGCTTAATTTTTTTATCGGAGAGCAATTATTCAGTCCAAAAAGGAATAGAAGAGCTATAAGATCGCTTCTTTTGTTATAGCTTTTAAGTTCCTCTTTTTTAAAAGTTTTATCTAGACCGCTAGGAAGGCTCAAAAAAATGGGATTTTTAAATAGATTTGTACGTTTTCAAAAAAAGCCTAACCTAGATTTCAATTTAAATAAATTAAACGTGCTAAAATCCTAAGTATGGATACAAATAAAAAAGAAAGCCAGAGAGTTGATTGGTCGACTTACGATCGCGTCTCTCCTACTACAATTCAACTTAACGATGGTGAAAAGGTCCCTTTTAAGGGGATTATAATCGGGCACCGGAAATACCTCGGTCTTGCCGATTACCTCGGCATGCCGCTTTTCGTCACCCTCGCTGTATCCTTGATTCCCGCCTACATCAAAACCTGGTATGATAAACTCCCTTCCGATGGCTGGAGATGGACGATATTTGTCTTTTCCCTCCTCTTAGGTGTCCTCTCAGGGCTTTTCCTCTTCCGCTGGATCTACCAAGCTAAAAAAGCCAATGATAAAGTCGGAAACGCCAATATATATCTAAATCTTGATAAAAGACTTCTAGGTATCCGTGACCGAGCGCAAAAAGGCGAAATCATCCCGCTTGATCAAATACAGAAGGTTTCTCTCTTCCGCCTCTTCTCGCTCCAGATGGGTGGCCTATCTTTTAAGTTGTACGCTAGACTTATCATCACTTGGAACGACGGGAAGAGAAAAAGAATTACAATCGTCCACTTCATGGATAATCCGGAATCCAGTCTCCATACGATTAACGATATCATTCACGAGAATAAAGATACTGCCTTACCCGAAGTTAAGACTTCTGACTAAATATTACTTTTTCTATTGAGGAGTCATTCTCTTTAAATTTAAAAAAGCACCGCCGGAGCGATGCTGATTTAACAAATGGTCGGGACGGTGAGATTCGAACTCGCGATCTCCTGCTCCCAAAGCAGGCGCGCTAACCAAGCTACGCCACGTCCCGGACGGCAAGGATTATTCTATCATAGAAAACCGTCTTCGGGTAAAAGAAAAACTCACATTGGGTTCTTTAAATCTTCAAGGATAGTTTTAAAGCCAAAAGGAAAATATCCTGGTGTCGCTCTTGATCCTGAGAAGTGCCAAGGACGGAGTGTTCCCAGAACTGGGAATCTAAAAGATCCGCGCCGAAAAAGAACTCGTAAAAACTGAAGCCGTAAAAATCAGCCAAGGCCTGCATTCCGGCGCATTCCATATCTACCGAGATGCAGCCTTCTTTTTTTCGTGCCGCGATCTCTTTTTCCGTCTCTTTATAAAAAGCATCCGTGGTCCAAGTTTTCCCTTTTACAAACTCAAGGCCTTCCTCTTTTAAGAATTTTTCAATTGTAGCGTGGTTTTTAATCCTTATATAGTCTTTCGGGGGCGCGTAATGGTAAGAGAGGCCTTCATCTCGGTAGGCCGAGGTAGGAACTATAAAGGCTAAAGGTGGAATGGACTTATCAAGGCGTCCCGCTGTTCCGAAGGCGATGAATTTCTTAGCTCCAGTTAAATAACTGGCTTCCAACATAAAAGAAGCCGCTAAGGCGCTTCCCATCGGTGAATTATAAAAACAGATCTTTTTTCCCTGGTACTCGAGAAGATAAATCGAAATGGGAGCGGAGGAGGAGTTTAAGGTCCCGACTATTTCTGGATGATATTCTTCAAAGACTTTCTGAACAAGCTTATAAGAAAAAATCACGAGGCAGATATCGCTGACTTTTTCTCTCTCTGGAAAAAAGTCCTCGGGGGATATTTTGCCCTTTTGCCGACTATAAGAGTTAGTGATCATCTTTTTTCTCCAGTTTTTATCTCTTCTTATTTTTGATTATACTGGAAAAAGAATTCGAAATATAGGCGCTGATTATCTTAATTTTAAATTGTAAAGACAAGAAATTAATTGAAAAAGCGGTCTTGCCTTATAAGCAGGACCGCCGTTTTCTCTCTGGTGCGCCAAGAAGGACTCGAACCCTCAGCCTACTGGTTCGTAGCCAGTCGATCTATCCAGTTGGTCTATTGGCGCAGATATGTAGAGACGATTGGAGGTTCCAGCCGGATTCGAACCGACGATGAGTGAGTTGCAGTCACTTGCCTTACCAACTTGGCTATGGAACCAAACCGCCTATTAATTAAAGCATAACGCAAGTCTGATTTCAAGAAGTAAGTATGCAACTAACCACTGGGTTAATAATCTTTTTATTTAGCGTGATAGAGCTTCTTCGTCTCGTAAATTGGTTCGGAAGTATGATCGATCCCAAGTTTCTTTAAAGTATTGCAGTCCACTTCCGCTAAGATGACGCTGGAATGGGACTGGGCGCCCTTTAATTTAGGTAGCTGGGCCATCGCTAATTCCGCCAAGGGATTAGTGACGGCGGAGATGGAAAGGGTGACAAGGATTTCATCTAGATGCAACCGCGGGTTATGCCCACCTAAATCGCGGACTTTCAGCTGGCAGACGGGTTCAATGACAGCTTTAGGCAGCAGGAGGACTTCATCAGAAATCCCCGCTAGATGCTTTAAGGCATTTAGGATCATCGCACTGGTCGCTCCGAGCAAAGGGGAGGTCTTGCCAGTGATGATGGTACCATCATTCAATTCAATAGCGGCGGAAGGAGAACAAGTTTTCAAGGCTTTTTCCTTAGCGGCCGCAATGCATTTTCTTTCGGAAAGGTCGATATTGTTGGTCTTTAACAAAGAGCCGATTTTATCAACTACCGTATCATCGACTTTATCGTTTCTCCTATCGACCATGGCTTTAAGATAGCGTCTGATGATTTCTTGCCTGGCTGCTTGCTGACTGACCATATCATCGACGATGCAGTAACCAGCCATATTTACACCCATATCAGTCGGAGATTTATAAGGCGAAGAACCGAAGATCTTATCAAACATCCGGTTCAGGACCGGGAAGATTTCGATATCCCGGTTATAGTTAACAGCCGAGATTCCGTAAGCTTCTAAGTGGTAAGGGTCGATCATATTTACGTCTTGTAAATCAGCCGTGGCCGCTTCGTAAGCCAGATTGATCGGATGACGTAAAGGTAAGTTCCAGATGGGGAAAGTTTCGAATTTTGCGTATCCGGATTTAATTCCCCGCTTATTATCGTGATAAAGCTGCGAGATGCAGGTAGCCATCTTGCCGCTGCCGGGGCCCGGAGCGGTGACGATTACTAAAGAACGCGTAGTTTGGATATAATCGTTCTTCCCTAAGCCTTCCTCGGAGACGATCCGCTCGACATCGAAAGGATAGTTAGCGATCGGATAATGATGGTAAGTCTTGATTCCCTGCTTCTGAAGGGCTTTTTCAAATTGTTTAGCCCCTTTCTGATTCTTAAATTGCGTTAAGCAGACCGAGCCGACATAAAGCCCGGCTTCTCCAAAGGCATCGATTAGACGGAGGACATCCTGATCATAAGTGATGCCTAGATCTTCTCTGATTTTGGCTTCTTCAATCGATTCAGAATTGATGACGATGATGATTTCGGCTTTATCCTTCATTTTTAAGAGTAACTGCAGTTTGCTGTCCGGCTTAAAGCCAGGCAGGACACGCGAGGCATGATAGTCATCAAAAAGCTTGCCCCCGAATTCCAGATAGAGCTTACCGCCGAATTGGTCGATTCTCTTCTGAATATGCTCGCTCTGCAAGGACAGATACTTGTCATTATCAAAACCGATGGCCATTTTTTATGCTCCTAAAAAGAATGAATCAAACATACTTTTCAATTATATCCTTTCTCACCCTTCTTCCCTAGCAAAAAATGAAAGAATTGAAAAGGAAGTTATAAAAAGGCCCTTTATTATCAGCTATTTTTTAAGTCCTTTTTTTGGAAAATTATTCTTTCCATTCTTTTAAGCACGGAAAACCCATCAGTAATCTTTTGATAAAACAACTCATTCATATAAGTTTGATCCATTTAAGTTTCACTTTCACAGACTTAATTTAAACCCCGCCTTGTTTTTCTTCTCTTAAGGTAAAGAACTAACTCCCCTTCCTTTTCTCCTTATAAGTTATAATGGAAAGAGATTAAAGATAGATTAAAGATAAAATATCTAGAAAAGCAGTCTTCGTTATCAGTAGTTAATGGAAAACAGGAGTATCAAAAATGCTTACTATTATCGATACGATGCCTAAAGAAAGGATGGGGCTTGAGGAATTTGTAGCCTGCATCGAGATTTCTAAGGGCTCGAATCTTAAATATGAACTGGATAAAGAAACGGGTCTTTTGCTCCTGGACCGGATTCTTTTCACTTCGACCCATTACCCGGCTAGTTACGGCTTCCTGCCTTTGACTTTAGCGGAGGATGGGGATCCTTTAGATGTCCTCGTGCTTTCTTCGGTGCCTTTAGTCCCCCTTTCTTTAGTGAAGTGTCGCCCCATCGGGGTCATTTCGATGGTGGACGGTAAATCCTCCGATGAGAAGATTATCGCCGTGGCTTTTGATGATCCTGACTATAATTCCTTCCATTCCATCACTGAACTGCCCAAGCATATTTTCGAGGAGATGCGACACTTTTTTACCGTTTATAAGGAATTAGAAAATAAAAGGACCTTGGTCGAGGAGGCCAAAGGTCCTTTAGAAGCTAAAGAAATCATCCGTCAGTCTTATTTAAATTATCAGCACGCCCATAGCCGCACTATCAGGCGAGGCTAAATAAGCGGGGGCAGGAAGTTCAAAATCTCTTTGAACTCTTGGACTTTATAATCCGCTTCCTCGTCCTTGGTGGCTTGTCCGATGGCGATGGTTTTAAACCCACCTCTTTTTCCCGCTTCGATTCCAGCGAAGGCATCTTCCATAATTAAACAGTCCGCGGGTTTTTCTTGAATAAACAGGGCGGCCTTTAAAAAGACTTCCGGATCCGGTTTAGATCTTACGATATTGGTCCCATCGGAAATCGCCAAAAACATTGAGGTCAGATGAACTTGATTAAGGATAAACTTGGTGTTTTTAGAGGAGGAGCCGATCGCTAACTTATATCCGCGGTTTTTTAGTTCCTCAAGGGTCTTTCTGGTCTCTTCTTTAACATCTTCCGGGGTCATCTTGGTAAGATAAGACTTATAGTATTCGTTCTTTCTTTCAGCGAGGGCAGCTTTTTCTTGGGAAGTATAAGTCTTTTGAGATCTTTCTAAGATGATATCTAAAGAATCCATCCTGGAGACCCCGCGTAAACGGTCGTTGATTTTTTCATCGAAATAGATGCCTTCTTCATCCGCCAGTTTTTTCCAAGCCAAATAATGGAAATGATCGGTGAAGACTAAGACACCATCTAAATCAAAGATGACTCCTTTATATTTTTTATCCATATTTTCTTCTCCTATGCTGTATTGATTCTTTTACCTTTAAATAAACCTAAAGGCTCGTAATCCTGATAACTAATTTCTGTCGGCTTTAAGTTAAAGACGTGGGCCTTAAAGTCTTTATTATAAGACTCAAATCCCGGATTAGAATTAACAATAAAACTCAGCCAAGCGGAAGACATCTGCTTTTCGATTTCCTTCACTTCTTTTTCGTCAGTGCCCTTTAATAAAGGCAGGTGTGTCAAAGTATAAGAAGTATTATGTAAAACGAAGGACATCTCTAAGGCGTGGCAGGCATTAAAGCCGATCTTTCTCGATTCCGGAGTGGAATAATCGAAGCGGTAGATAAAACAATCGGTGTACTTTTTCCTGATCTCTAGATTATCCAGCATCCCCCGGATAAAAAGATTATCGTAAGCGAGCTGATGGAAACATTCGACCGGTCCGTATTTTTCTTCGTAATATTTCTTGAGGGGCATGAATAGTTCACTTAACCCATTTTCCTTGAACATCTTTTCATTCAGTTCCCAGCCGAAAGGTTGCTCACCCTTGAAGAACTGATTAGCGAAAATGGTACCTTCATCTTTATTAGTCCCGATTAATATCTTCACATCCTTATTGATGCCCCTAATTGAAGCTTCAATGGTATCGTAAGGCAGTAAATCATCTTTAACCGGCGCTAAGGTCATCGCCCCGATTCTTTCTTCCTTGACCTTTTCTAAGCCACTTTTCAGGCCTTTAACCAATAAGGCAGGACTCATAGTTAAAAGCTTACCGCTTTCTTCCTTTTTCAAGCCCAAAGATTTAAGGAAATTATCCCGATAAGAAGCCTCGTACTTTTCATTTAAGAAACAATAAGGCAAAGAGCTTTCAAAAGCCGCCTTCTGGAAAAGGCCCTCAGTCTGCGGCGTAGATAATAAAGCCCAAAGGCTGATTCCCCCGGCGGATTCCCCGCCGACTGTGATGTTATTAATATCCCCGCCGAAACTAGCGATATTTTCTTTAACCCATTTTAAGGCATTAATCTGATCGGATAATCCGCAATTTGAATCAAAATCTTTCCCTAAAGGTGAAAGATCAAGATAACCAAAACAACCCAAGCGGTAATTGATCGAGACAAAAACCACCCCTTGGCTTGCAAAATAACTCCCGTCGTACATCGGATAATAAGAGCACCCGGTTAAAAACCCACCGCCGTGGATCCAGATAAAGACCGGTTTCTTTTCTTTCTTATCGTCTTTGGTAAAAACATTCAGGTATAAGCAGTCTAAGGATTCATTAGGGGTCGTATCACCATCAAAATTAGGCCCAAACTGATACGAAGAACCTTTGGGCTTATCGCATTTAAGGACTTTAGCGGATTTAAAAAGTTCGCTTCTTTTGAATCTCAAATTTCCGATTGGTTTTTTAGCGTACGGGATGCCGTAATAAATATCGATTCCATCCTTTAAAAGGCCAATTATTCGCCCCGAGGTCGTCTTCACTTGGTTATTCTCCATTATTGATTTTCCTCCTTGATTTCTTCCTTGGGTTTTTTAAAGAAAAGCAGACCGACTAAAAAAGTCCCGAGGACCGTAAAGACATAGCCGACTAAAAGCATGACCCAGTAATCCTGGATAAAAGCTTGGAAGAAAATCGAGATATGATTTCTTAAAGCAAAAGCGGTCATCGCTAAAGCCATCAAAGTTGTAATAACTAAGTTAGTCGCGATTCCCCCGACGGCTGCTGCAATAAAAGGTTTCTCCTTCCCGATTTTAAATAAAGAGCAAAACCAGGAAGAGATTTTATCAAGCGGGATTAGAAAGCTAAAGATAAGCCCGACACCTAAAGCAAAAAGGAAATCATATAAGGTTTCTATCCCCCACTCCTGATGGAGGAGGCTAGCTGTCAAAGTCATCGCCAAACCCATGATAAAAGACATCAAAGCCGCCACGAGAAGACGTGTTTTCATTTTTAAATTCCTTATGCTTAAGATTATTAACTAAGATGAGTATCCCATCGACCGCAGAAAGCATCAACCGGGGAAACACCTTGGAAACTAGCTTTCCCTTCCAGCTTTTCAAATAAGGATTCCAAGACGGCCTTAGAGAACCCATAAGTATTGATATAAGTCCGGACTCTAGGGACATCGATTAAATGGTAAGGATTTTCAAAGGAGATGAAAATCGTCGGAACTGAATGCAGATAGACGGGGACATTGGCGCCGAACGGTTCGGACCATTCAATGCGGACCGTAGTCTGGTTGGATTTAGTCTGGTAGGAAGCCGCATAGACAATCAGATCATAATTATCCGTGATGGCTGTCACCGGATCGACCATCCCTTCAAAGCCAGGTTTAGGAGAGAATAAGCTGGCCTTGTAGCCGCGCTTATTGAATTCTTCCACCACGGTCTCGCCGATCTTGGCGACATTGCGGTAGACGTTGATCTTCGGCTCCGCCCCGTTAAGCCCGTAGACTAAAACGCGCGGATATTTCTTATTATCTAAAGGCAGGACGCCTTTTTCTTCCTTCACTAAAGTAATCGATTCATCCGCTACTCTTTGGGCGAGTTCTTTATGCTCAGGGTTAGAGATGATCTTTCTAGCATTCGCAATATCGACATAGATCGAACCATCGGCTTTCTTTTCCGGTAATTTGATCTTTGCTTTAACTGCCAGAATCCTCATAACAGCTTCATCGAGTCTTTCTTTAGTTAAGATTCCGCTTTCTAAGCCCTCTTTCATATATTGGAAATCTTCTTCGAGGTTTTTCGTGAAAAGGAACATATCGCACCCCGCAGCGATTACCGTAGGGACGGCAATCTTACGGGGCAGTTGGACATTTAAGCCAGCCATCGTTGAAGAATCAGAGATGATCATCCCGTTAAAGCCGAGTTTCTTTCTTAGTAAACCATTCAGCAGTTCTTTAGAAGCCAGACCCGGAAGGATCTCTTCATCTTTCAAAGAAGGATTGAGTCTTTTCGACCATGCCGGCTGAAGAATATGCCCGGTCATGACACTTAATGCGCCGGCTTCAATTCCGGCCTTATAAGCCTGACCGTAAGTATCCATCCATTCATCGGCTGATTTGGTATTGATGGAGCCGACCAGGTGCTGATCGCGGGAATCGCAGCCATCGCCTGGGAAATGCTTAATCGAAGTCACCAGATCGAAAGACTGCATTTCCTTAACATAAACCGCGCCTAACTTGCTGACCGTTTTCGGGTCGGAACCATAAGTACGGGTATTGGTGATCGGATTTTCCCAGTTATAGTCAATATCGATAATCGGAGCAAAGGCGTAGTTGATCCCTAGAGCTGAGGTTTCTTCCCCGATCGCACGGCAGACTTTTTCATAAAGCTTAACATCGTGGCAAGCGGCGGAAGCCATTTCGGTCCCAAAACGGGTCCCTTCAGAGCAAACGGATTCGGTGCCCGCTTCGATATTAGCGGAAAGCAGAAGAGGAATAGGAGCCTGCTCCTGCATATAGTTAACAGTCTTTGCTAGTTCTTCTAAGCTCATGGTTCGCATCATGCAACCGCCGATACCTAAGTCCTTAACTAAATAGTCGAGGTAATGCGGGTCGGAAGTATAGGTGACAAGATGGAATAATTGGCCGATTTTCTTCTCAATAGTTAAGGAAGAAAGCGTCTGTTCAACCCACTGGATCTGTTTGTCATTCAGATTGAACGGAGCGGCTTTTAAATTGATTTTCATATACCTAGTTTCCTTTCTTTCTAGGCCTTAAGCATTTTTGGCTGGGTTTTTCTCATTCCGCAGCCATTTAAACGAAAGAGCGTGGTTGACGACTTTCTCATTGTTCAGATAAATGAGGAAGGTGACGAGGATCAAAGAGTTGATGATTCCGTAGACGGTCGAAGTGAAATCAGTATGAACCGAATTGATATTACCGAAAGCTAACTGGATGACTTCATAAGAGACAACCCCGATCAGAATCGCCACTTCCTTTTTGCAGTAGCGGCGGATGTAATCGGCGAAGAAAAGCGGGCAGAAGGCATCGAACATCACCCCGACGGAAGCGAAGTTAAGCATGGAGTCAGGGCGGGTGGAAGAAGTCTTACAGGCGAAGAAGGTCGCCGCTAAGCCTACTAAGGCTCCGGAGATCACGTAGCACCAAAGGGCGTTAGGGACTTCTTTAATACCTGTATCGACACCGATCTTCTGCCCCGATTGTAAGGCGTGGTAATCGTAACCGAATTTCGTGTAGTTGAAGAGGAAGACCATCAAAAGCACCGCGGTTAAAGTCAGAATAATAATCCAGGTGAAGTTATTGGTATTCCCAACGTAATTATTCATCTCTGCGCTGATGCCCTGAATGTCCTGTCCGGTCAGAACTGAACGTGACATCCCCGAAGTGACGATGTAGGCGAAGGCCTCATAAAGAAGAGCCACACCTAAGGAAATAATCATCGAAGGCAAGCGTAGGACGACGTATAAGATTCCTGAGAAGAGTCCGCATAAGGCTCCTAAGAGAACGGTAATCACCACCAGAAGCGGCAGATTATGGATATAATCTCTCGCCAGGATCAGGAAGGTTGTCGAGCAGAAGACCAACATCGAGCCGATGGAGAAATCGAAACGGCCGGAGTGGAGGTTAGTGGAAACCGCAAAGGCGATTAAGGCTAGAAATGAAATCCCGTAGACCAGATTCTGTAAGCTGGCCTCAGAAACGAATAGTTTAGTTCCAGCCACCGCGCAGATAATCAAGGAAACGACGATGGAGATGGTCGGGATTATCCCGATTCCGATTGCATGTCTCCCTGCTCTTTTAAGCATGATTTGTTTATAGCTTTCCATATTTCCCTCCTAAAAACCTCTCGCCGGAAGGCTAATAGTCAACCGGCGAGAACAAAACTTAGAATTCAGATTTAGGCTAAGACTGAAGCAACACCGGATTCATTCTCAACCATCGCCGCGAGCATGCCGGCAACACGGTAAGCGTGCATTTCCGAGCCGAAGGCGACAGCGCCACCGAAGATGGCGAACTTGGTGTTCTTCTGATCGACGAAGTATTTGCCCATCTTATAGCCGACTTTGGCTTCCGAGAGTTTGGTCGGGCCAACCGAGCCGACATAGTAATCGCCGAAGTCAGCTTCCATATCCTTCTCATCGCTTTCGTAAGGATGGCCAGCGAACATCGCATATCTGATATGCGCATCGGCGCATTTCTTCATGCCATCGTAGTTAGCGGAGTTAGAAAGGCAGATGACCGCATCGTAAGACTGAGAGACCCAGGTATCAATCTGAGCTAAGTCAGCGGAAGCATCACCGGAAGTAGTGGTGACAAATTCGATGGAGAAGTTCAGTTTGGAGGCTAAGTCTTTAAGATAGTTTTCGAAAGCGACGGATTCATCGGAAGTTCCATCGTTTCTGATAACGCCGATCTTATAAGCTTTCTTTAAGCTGACCAAGGCGGTCGAGCCGTACTGGGTACGATAGGAGGTAGCAGCGGTGAAATCGTTGACTTCCGTCATGGTCTTAAAGGTGGCCGCATCAGCGCCCATCATATAGGAGATGACATTGGCGTTATAGACGTAGTTTCCAGCCTTATCAGCAGCAATCATGCTTGCTAATTCTTCACCAGATTTAGCTTGCCAAGTTCCCTGATCCAGATAAGGAACCTTGTTATCGATCATCAGCTTATTGCCTTCCAGATCACGTAAGATAGCCGCAATCATCGGTCCAGGCATGGAAGCGAATTTGCCATCATCGTACTTATAGACACCCGTTTCGAAGAAATGAGCGAAGCCAGCGGTCAAGGAATCGACACCGCCAACCTGGACTTTATCATCGGCGGAGAGTTGAGTCATGCCCATGACCAGATCGGAAGCACCGCAGCAAAGCAATACTTCCTCGCCGGATTTAGCCATGTTGTTTAAGCCGGCGATCCAAGCGGTATCACCAGTCGAGAAGCCTTGCTGATAGCCGGTAAGGGTGAATTTTTTTGAATCCAAGCCGTCCAGGGAAAGGTTCTTATCGGTTAAGAGCTGCTTAGCGATGCTCTCGTAGTCTTTCTTCCCTTTGTAGCTGGCATCATAGCCGGTAACAACAGCGGAAGAGGAGGCGGCAGCGGAAGAAGAATTATTGGCGGCCTCCGAAGAAGTAGTAACGATGCCGCAAGAAGCCAAAGCAACGGTCGAAACAGCGACTAAGAGTAGGAATAATTTGCTTTTTTTCATAGGTTTTCCCTCCTGTTTTAATTGAAAGCACAAATTATATGCTTAAGCCTTTAAGGCTTTAAACCGAATTGAACGACTTCTACCTCTTCAGCAGTCCCTTACGATCGGTTAAACCGAGCAAGGTGACGATGACAAGGAACAAAGCGGCTTTAACGATCTGCTTAACCGCGTCTCCGTTAGGAATCGAGAGCAGAGTCATGAACTGATCCATAAATGCCATCGAGAAGCCACCGATGAAGGCCGCTAAGGATTTAGTCCCCGGGCCGCCATTTAACGACATTCCGCCGAAGACGATGGCGATCAGCATGTTCATGCCGATCCCCGAGGCCGTCGAAGTCGTGACTTTGACGTTCTGCATAATGGAGAAGAAGGCGGCTAACCCGATTCCTAAACCAGCGAGGGTGAAGGAGATCAAGGTCATCTTGAGACTGGAGATTCCGGATAATTTAGCGCAGACGGGGTTACCTCCGAGGAATTTTTGCTGACGACCGAGCTTAAGATAATCGAAGATCAAGACACAGATTCCGACGAAGAGCACCAGCATCGCTAACTGGAACCAGATGTTGTTAAGTACCAAGTAGATTCCGTTATCCGGGTTGGAGCCGCGGGATAGTTTGGTATCGATGCCAAGCGGGTTGACTTTCGAGATAATCAAGGAAGCCAAGGCGGAGAGGAGCGACATCATGGCGATTGTCATAATGAAGACCGGCAGTTTGAAGAAAGAAGCTAAGGTGGAGTTAAATAACGAAATGGCAATCGAGACGACCAGGCAACTGATGAACATTAAGGTCAGAGAGCCGGTCAAGGTATATAGCCAGGCTCCGATGGCGGCAGAAACTACTAAGTTAGCGCCTAAGGAGAGATCGAAGGATCCGATGGCGAAGATGAAGGAAGCTCCGGTCGCCAGGAATCCGACTATCAAGGCTTTTTGAATGACTACCTGGAGATTTTTAAGCATCTCCGCGTGAGTGATTTCGACAACTAGGAAGAAAACTGAAGCTAAGACAAGTAAGCCGATGAGGGGGATGAAACGGATGATGTTATCCCTTAGGATGGCTTTTTTGATTCGACTTTGTTTTTCCAGTTCTTCTCTGGATTCGACATTTGCTGATTCCATGTTCATTCCTCCTTAAATCATGTAATTGATGACGTCTTTATCGGAAAGGTTAGGTGAACGAAGGAATTCTTTGCTGATCTTCCCGTCTTTCATGATGATCAGGCGATCCGACATCCCGATCAATTCAGCTAATTCCTCGGAGATGATGATGATGGTTTTCCCTTCCTTCTTCATCTTGTAGATCAGCTGATACATGGTCTGCTTGACCCCGACATCGATGCCACGGGTCGGGCAATCGAGGATCATGATGTCCGATTTGCAGCCCAGCCACTTGGCAAAGACAACTTTCTGCTTATTGCCGCCGGAGAGTTGTCTGACCCCTTGGTCAATCGAGTAGCATTTTGTTGAGAGAGCGTCGATATTTGTCTTGACGTAGGCTTTTTCTCTGCGGTTCGTGATCAAGCCTTGTTTAGTCGCAATCAGATTCAATCCAGCGACGGCGACATTATCGCGGATCGACATTTGCATATTCAGCGATTCAAGGTCGCGGTCTTTAGCGACGTACCCGATTTTCTTTTTCATCGCTAATTTTTCATCTTTAACAACTTCGGTCTGGTCATTCTTCTCACTGACGAGAACTTCACCGGAGGTCGGAATGATATTGCCGAAGAGAATCTTTCCTAAGTCATGCATGCCACACTCGGATAACCCGCCGATGCCGATGATTTCCCCGCGGTGGAATTCAATGGAGACATCGTGAATCTTATCTCCTAGGCTGATATGGTCAGCTTTTAAGGAAACTTCTTTAGAGCAGGTCGGATCGAAGTCCGAACGATAATAATCGCCTTTCATCTCACGGCCGATCATGGCAGCTCTGATGTCGTTAGCGTTGAATTGCTCTTTGCTGAAGGTGCGGATGATCTTGCCATCTCTTAAGACGGTTAAGACATTGCAGACGTTCATGATTTCGTCTAAGTCATGGGAAATAAAAATGACGCATTTCCCTTCTTCTTTCATATGATTAACGATCTTATAGATAATCTCACGGCCTTTTTGCGAGAGGGCGGTGGTCGTTTCATCGACGATCAGAACCTCCGGCTTTTTGCAGATGACGTGAGCGATTTCAACTAATTTACGGTCTTGGAGATCATACCCGGCGGTCAAAGCGGAAGCACGGATATGGCTAGCTCCGATGGAATCGAGGATCTTCTGAGCGGCTTTATTCATCAAAGTTGAGGAAATCGGGCCGTATTTCTTCCCGTTCTTGCCTTTGATCATCCGGAATTCATCAGATTCGCCTAAGAAAATATTTTCCGCGATGGTGATGCCCGGAATCGTGCCGGTTTCCTGAAGGATCATCCCGACACCGTGATTCAAAGCTTCCACCATCGAAGAAGGATTCCAGGCTTGGCCTTTATAAAACATCTTTCCCGAATCAGCTTTCTGCATGCCGGCATAAATAGAAGAGACAGTGGATTTACCCGAGCCGTTTTCCCCGATCAGACCGCGGATTTCTCCGCCGTTGACTTGGATATCGACATTATTCAAAGCGATAGTGGGCCCAAAGCGCTTGCACACTTTTTCAATCCTGACTATTTCATTTCCCATGTGGTCTCTTCCTTTCATTCAGTCTCATACCTGCTAGGACTACTATCACTTTAAGCGAGTCTTGGAAAGCGAGAAAGGCTGAAAGTCACCCACTTGAGAGCAATTTCTTATCCCTTTTTGACATTTTTAAGCGCTTCCATATTTTCTTTAGGTCAATTTTTTGCACTTTTTAAAATTAATTAAAATAAATGGCCTATTTAAGCGAGTTTTCTGCTTATCATTAATTCAGATAAAGAAGTCCATCGGGCTAATTTTTGGACATTTTTAGCCATTTTATAACGTTAATAAGTGATTGTAAGGGTATTCATCAAGTGCATTTATTTGTCTTTTAAGTTCGGCTTTCCTATAATAAAGATATGAATAACCCTTCTGAGAATGCCTACCAGATTATCGACTTTAAAGGTCCTTTGAATCTCAAGATTTTTTTACATAAGACAAAATACTTCCCCGTCCATTGGCAGACCTGCTATGAAATCCTCTATATCCTGGAGAACTCCTGCTCGGTCATCATCGATGGGAAGACTTCGATGCTTAATGAGGATGATGTGATCCTGATTAATCCTTATTCTTTGCATTCCATTTCCGCTAAAGAGTCGGCGGTGATCTTAGCTCTGCAGATTGATTTCACTAAGGAACTGGATCCGACGATCGAGACGAACGCTTCCTTCCAAGTCGATTCTTCTAAAGACCATAGCAAGGATTACTCTTGGATCAAAAAACTCATGGCTGAGATGGTTAAGGTCCATTCTGAGAATTCAGCCAATACGGAAATCCGCATCCACTCTTTGGCTTTGGGCCTTTATTTCGAACTGATCACTAATTTCCGTTCCTCTATCCAAAGTTTGCCTACGGAAAAGCAAGTGACGAAGTTTGAAGAAATAATTTCCTATCTTAAGGAGAACTATAAAGAAGATATCTCTCTTAATTCCTTAGCGGAGAAGTTTTCTTTCTCCCCGGCCTATCTTTCCCGCCTTTTTGATAAGAGCATCGGGATGACTTTTAAGGATTATCTTTCGGAGCAGCGATTTTACCATGCGGAGACTCTCTTATATAACTCTTCCCTTTCAATCGATGAGATCGCCGAGCAATCCGGGTTTAATAACACCCGCTCTTTTGTCAGCATGCATAAGAAGGTTTATAAGGAACTGCCTTCAAAGACAAGAAAGAAGTCTACATCTCCGGTCAATGACGAGAAAAACGACAATTCTTCCTTTTACCAGGACTTCGAGAAGTCTTCTTACTTAGCTAAGCTTTTCGAGATGCTGGAAAACGCACCTATCTCGACTTCTTCTTTATCTCACGCCGGCACCGTATCAAAGACCTTCGAAGTTGATTTTCAGGCGCGGCTCGGCCTGTTAAAACACACTTTTAAAAACTTCTGCGCCGTCGGGAGGGCTTCTGACCTTTTAAGGGAAGATATCCAATCGATGCTGAAGGAAATGCAAAAGGAAATCGGATTCCATTATATTAAGTTCCACGGTCTTTTCGATGATGCCTTATCCGTCTATTCCTTTAATAATAAGCATAAAGAGATTTTTAACTTTGCTTCTTTGGATAAGATTTTTGATTTTCTGCTCTCTATCGGTTTAAAGCCTCTCGTCCAGCTGTCTTTTATGCCTGAAGCTCTCGCTAAATATAAGGACAAGACCGTTTTCCATGTTCCTTTAATCACCTCGGAACCGCAGGATTTGAATAAATGGGTGGAGTTAGTTAAAAAATTCACCCTTCACGTCCTCACCCGCTACGGAAAGAAGGAAGTAGAGTCCTGGCTTTTCTCCTTATGGAATGAGCCGGAGACGAATACGAAGATGTTCGGCTTTATCGATTTCCATTCCTTTAATAAGTTCTATATCGCTACTTTCGATGCGGTGAAATCTATCGATTCCGATATCCGCTTCGGTTCACCTTCCTTAGTCTCTTGGACTTTAACTAAAGGCACCTTTGTTGAGGACCTTCTTAAAGAGATGGCTCCCCGAGTCCCGGATTTTCTCCATGTAAATTATTATCCGATGTCCCAGCTCGGGATGATTTTTAAAGATGCGATCGAAGGCGACGGGATCAAGATGGATATCGATCCCGATGCGATGAAAAAAGAGGTTGGGAGAATCAAAGAAAAGCAGGAGTATTTCACTTCCCTGACCGGGATCCATCTGCCGATCTATATCACCGAATGGAATTCGACAACCTCCCATCGCTCTTTGATTAATGATACCGCCTATAAAGGTGCCTATATCGTTAAAAACCTCATCGACTGTTACGATGAGTTAGATGGCTACGCTTACTGGTCGATGTCCGATACGATCTTTGAAGTTCCCGAGTACGCCGCTTTGTTCCATGGAGGACACGGTTTATTTACCCGTAACGGCATCAAGAAGCCGCCTTATTATGGAATGTATTTCCTCGCTCAGCTGAAAGATGAGCTCGTCTTTAAAGGAGATGAGTTGATAGTGACGGAAGGGGAAGAAGATAATCTGGTCGCCGTGATGTCGAATTATATCCATGTGAACGATCTCTTCGCTGAAGGACAGCTTTCCACTTTGCCTAATGAGAAGCGTTACGATGCCTTCCAAGCTCAGACCTCTAAGGATGTCTTTATCCGCTTTACCAATATGCCTCAAGGGACTTACCGTCTGGAAGAGGAATACGTTAACCGGACTCACGGCTCAGTTTTCGATCAATGGATGAAGATGACTAACGGATTGGAGCTGCCTGATCAAGAAAGCGAAAGGATGTTAAAAGTCGAATGCCATCCTTCTTACCGCCTCCATGAAGCGGAGGTCGGTAAAGACGGAGTTCTTAAATATGAAGTGACTTTGCAGCCCCATGAGATCAGAATGCTGAAGATTACTAAAAAATCCCTAGAATAAGCCTAATTTTCTAATATTTCACTTCCCTGTCTCTTTCAGGTTCTTTCTTTTATCGTACAGGCAGATATAAAAGACATAATAACTTAGATATCCGAGAAAATAAGCGAGGATATCTCCCCAGAGAAAATGAGGAGTTTTATGTAAAGGATTGAAGACTTGAAGAATATAAGGTCTAACGTATTCCCACATAAATGAGGAAAAGATAAAAAGAAGAAGATAGATTAGCCAGAAGACTACGAGTTGTTTTTTTACTCCGAGGGCGGTCACATTCAGCAGAGCACAAATTAAAATCGGACACAGAAAATCATTAAAATGGTTCTCCATCACATATTCGAAAAAGTTCTTCTCTTCCGGCAGGCTCGGCTTTATAAAAAAACTATTTAAGGAATATAAGGAGAGGACTACAATAATTAAAACTAGATTGATCCAGAGATTCTTTTTTCTTTTATATGGATAATCGATATGGATGACTTCCATCTGTCCCTCCTAGTAAGCATCTATGCATTTTCAGTAAAATAAAAAAGCCTTTATAAAAAGACTTTTTTCAGTAAAAAAGCCGCAAGAATAAGACTAGCCGAGGACCGCTAAGATAATCGCGGCCACAATCACCGCACCGACTACGCCCCAGAAACCGATTCCGCTGCTCATATTGATTACCTCTCTAAAAAATATGATAACATTGTCCTGTATCGGTTCTTGATATACATTAAAAAGCAAAAAGGAAACGGGGATTTTTAAAATTAAAGCAATCCCCGTTTTGGTAAATTCAGAGAAAAAGCAAATGAAGAAACTAATTACATTCCGGATGCAATCAGAGCCATCTCGTCATCATTATGCGCGGCATCGATAGCAATCGCTAAAGCTAAGTAACTGACTTCATCCGTTTTTAAGGCACAATCGAGATAAAACGTGCTCGCCCAGCTGAAGACCTTTCTTTGCATCGTCGCCACGATAGTCCCGCCTTTAGTCATCTGATAATTCCAATCGAAGATATCCCCTTCCACTTCCAGATCGAGGAAATCAACATTGTATTTAGGATGGAAAAACGAGAACTTTTCCTTGATGGCGCCTTTCTCTTCCCCGTTGATAAAGATGCGGAAATTCTTGAGAAAGCTCCAGACTTTCTCAATGACCGAAGCGACTTCTTTGCCTTCTAAATCATAAATATGGATTTTATGCCCCAAGGAGAAGACTTCTCCTTTTACGGTATATTTGACGTTGCCATTTTCGTCGTAGACGTCGTACGCCTCGCTCCAAGAAAAGACTTTTTCCTTAATGCAAAGTCCCATAAAACCTCCCAAGATTAATATGTAGATTAATAATATTGTACTTCAAAAATTTTGCCTCAAAAGAAAAACCTGCGGAAAAACTTCTCCGCAGGCTTTTCAAGTTAGCTGATCAAAGCCGTCTTATTAGCTGTTGGCTTTCAGGATGATATCCTTAGCCAGCTGATCAGGGACTCTTTCGTAATCCTCGAAGGTTAGGTTAAAGAAGGCGGTTCCTTTAGAAATAGACTTCAACTCGTTAGTGTACTCCAAGATCTCGCTCTCCGGGACAATGGCGATAACATCCATGTTATTGTCACCGGAATCCTCGGTGGAAAGGATTCTCGCTCTGCGCTTAGTCAGATCCGTCAAGACCGCGCCCAGATAATCGATCGGAACGTTCACGGTCAGTTTATCGAAAGGCTCCAACAGGATCGGCTTGCAATCGTTATAAGCGTTGCGGAAAGCCAGCATTCCTGCGTTCTTAAAGGCCATTTCGTTTGAATCGACCGCGTGCTGTTTACCATCTAACAAGGTCGCTTTGACATTGATGACCGGGGCCTTAATCAACCCGCCCGCCAGCAAAGCTTCCCTGAAGCCTTTTTCAACCGCCGGGAAGTATCCTTTATCGATATGTCCGCCGAAGACCGTGGACTGGAAGGAGGTCTCATTTGCCGGCTCGAATTTCATATTGACGATGCCGTAGAAACCCGCACCGCCCGTCTGCTTAACATATCTTCCCTCCGCTTCCGCCGCCTGGGTGATGGTCTCTCGATAAGAAATCTTCACCGGTTCAGTATGGAAGGCGAGGCCGTAATCATCAGTAAGTCTCTTCAAGATATAAGAAAGATGGGTCTGGGAAACACCGCCAATCAGAATCTGTCCGGTGGTTTCTTCCTTCTTTAGGCCGATTGTCGGATCGCCGACCATCAGCTTATCAACCGCCTGGAAGAGCTTATCGGAATCTTTTTTCGTCTCCGGGACGATCGCATTAAAGTAAGTCGGAGTCGGATATTTGATTTCCTTAAAGGTGACTTTATGATTCGGATCGCAAAGGGTGAAGGAGAGCTTCATATCGGCTAAACGTGTGGTGGCGCCGATATCGCCCGCTCCGATTTCCTTGACCGGAGTCATCTTTTCACCGCAGACTTCAAATAACGTCATGATCTTGTAGGTCTGTCCGTTATTCGGGCAGATCATTTCATCGCCGAGCTTAACAACGCCAGACTGGACTTTGAAATAGGAAATCAAGCCCTGGTAGGCGTTATAGTTGTTCTTAAAGACAATTAAGGACGTCGGCTCATCGATGCTGGTCTTGACATCGTATTCCTTGCCGTCTTG
Organism: Bacilli bacterium; assembly: GCA_022652945.1. GTDB lineage: Bacteria > Bacillota_I > Bacilli_A > RFN20 > CAG-288 > Scatoplasma. Next base: position 56,454 of record JALCRV010000011.1, on the reverse strand, counting down.
ATCGACAGCCGGAATCGGCTTCAGATCCAAAGGCGAAGGCAAGTATTCGACCAGTTTATCCATCAAAGTCTCGATGCCGATATCTTTCTCGGCGGCTCCGACTAAGATCGGATACAGTTCCCCGTCGAGGACCGCATGGCGTAAACCGGTGCGGATTTCTTCGTTAGTCAGAGGCTGGCCGGAGAAGAATCTTTCCAGCATTTCGTCGTTGGTGGTAGCGACCGCTTCACATAGTCTATTATGCAGAGCGAAAACGAGTTGTTTCTTATCTTCGTAGATTACATCATCATGGCAGGTCTTGCCATCGTATTTACGGGCTTTCAGCTCAACGACATTGACGAAGCCATCAAAACCGTCTTTATGGCCCATCGGATAGGAGAACGGAACGCAGTGCTTGGAATCAAGCTTGCGATAGATTTCGGATAAGAGAGCGGTAAAGTCGATATTCTCTTTATCCATCTTATTGATGAAAATTAAAATAGGGACCCCTCTCTTCTTAAGCATCTTGAAATGCTTAATGGTCCCCGCTTCTACGCCTTTGTAGGCATCGATCACCAGGATGGCGCCTTTAACGATCCTCGTGATGCCGATCGTCTCGAAAATGAAATCGTCATTCCCGGGGAGATCGATAAGATTCAATTTGCACCCATTATGTTCAATAGGTACGACCGCTGAGGCTAAGGATACTTGTCTCTGTTTTTCTTCTTTCATGAAATCGGAGATAGTGTTCTTCGCTAAAATCGTGCCTTTTTCCGGAATCAGGCCGGATTTAAAGGCCATCGACTCGACTAGGCTCGTCTTGCCGCTTCCCTGATGGCCGACAACGGCGATGTTGCGTATCTTATCAGGACCGTATAACACAATGATTTCCTCCTTTCGTGAAACCGCTTACACATTGATAATAGCATAAACAAAAAGAGAGATACACCCCTTTTTAAGACTTCTTTTCCCCAATTTTTGAAAAAAGTAATTCGGAGAGGAAAATAAGATCTTTTTAAGCAAAAAAAAAGCCAATTCGGCGGAAGAAAAACTCGGTTTACTTAGAGCAAAGTTTTCCGATCAAAGCGAACATTTTCTCCGGGATAATCGGCTTAGTAAGATACCCGTTCATGCCGGCTTCCTTAGCGGCTTTGACGCTTTCTTCAAAAGCATCGGCGGTCATGGCAATTATCGGGATGAGTTTAGCATCGAATCGTTCAAGGGCCCTTATTGCCTTAGTCGCTTGCAGACCATCAAGATGCGGCATCCGCATATCCATCAAAATCAAACTATAAAAACCATCCGGGCTAGAAGTGAACTTCTTCACACCTTCCTGACCATCTACCGCCCAATCGACGATTGCGCCTTTTTCGTTTAAAAGCATCGTGGCGATCTCTTGATTCATCTGATTATCTTCACAGAGGAGAACTCTTTTGTTAGTTAAATCATAATCCTTCTCTTCCGCTTCTTTGGAGGTGATCTTTTTCCCTTTTATTTCCTCATATGGCAAGTCAACTTCAAAGGAGGTTCCCTTATGGAGTTCACTTTGGCAGCTGATCCTTCCGCCTAAAAGATCGACTAGACGTTTAACTAAGGAAAGCCCTAACCCCGTCCCGGAGACTTTCAAGACTTCCGAACGGTTCTCCTGGGAGAAGGGCTCGTACATGATCTTCATAAATTCTTCGCTCATTCCGATCCCGTTATCCTTAATAAGGAAGATCAGATGTTTTTTCTCAGCGGAAGATTTTTTAAAACAGACGCTTACTTTCCCGCCTTGCTGGGTATATTTAATGGCGTTTGAGAGCAGATTAAGGAAGATTTTCTGAATCTTCAGCCGATCGCACCATAAAGGAGCAGTCGGATAGTTTGTCATATCGACTTCAAGGTTAATTTGCTTTAATTCCGCCGAAGGCCTTAAGGCGGTAATCACAGCAGGAAGAAGTTCATTTGGCGTACAGATTTCCGGCTCGTTGGCGCTCTTCCCGCTTTCGATTCTCGAAAGCTCTAAAGTATCGTTTATCAGATCGAGAAGCAATTTTCCGGAGAGGTCGACCTTTCTCATCAGTTCTTCTTTCTTCTCCGGGTCTTTTTCCTTTAAAGCGAGCTTAGTAAAACCGAGCACCCCGTTTAAAGGTGTCCTTAAATCGTGGGACATGCTGGAAAGGAAAGCGGATTTGGCTTCGTTGGCCTTATCGGCCTCCAACTTGGCTTTCTGAATCGTCTTCATCTGTTCCTGATCTCGTTTAAAGGAAGCGGTGATATCCGCTCGGACTACCAAGATAATCCCATACTCCTTTTCCAGCCAGAAATAGTCCAGCTGTTTAGCTAATACTTTTCCGCTTTCAGTACGGTGATAATTCGCTACGTGGTGGCCGTTTTCTTTTAAGCCCTCCAAGATCTCCGAAAGCGAAGTAGCTTTTTCGAACTGTTCGATTTCATCATCGTTCACAAAATTCTTCTTGACGTAAGAGCAGCAGGTGGAATAATCGGTCAACTGACGGACCTCAGGAAAAAGAATCGCCTGTGTTTTTTTAATGAACTCAAACTTGTTTTCTTTAGAGAATATCAAGCCGATATAGTCGAAGTCTCTTTCGGAGATCAAGGACATAATCCGGTCATTCTCGACCTTATCGGTAATATCGTAAGCATAGGTGAACAGTTCCAAATCCCCCGTCTCCGGGATCAGATACGTATGAAGGTTTAAGGAGATAAAAGATGGAAGCTGGCCATCGATGCGGCAGTGGTAGACAATGTTGGAGGTCATTTCCCCGTTTTGATAAGCGAGCATTAAGTTTAAAGGATCGATCTTTTCTAAGACCTTCTTTTTTTCGTTCTCGTTTTCTAAAAGGTCAGTGAACGCCTTAATCGCTTCATTATAAGAGCCGAAAGGACGGGCCTTAAAGACATCGTTATCTTTCGAAACATACTCCAAGACGAGGTTCTTAGTCAGGTTAAAATGGCCTTTAGACAATAAAGATCCTTCATCGATTTCCTTAAGAATCCTGATTTCTCTTTTATAACGCTCCTCGTTATTCTTTTCTCTCGTGACGTCTTGACCTAAACCAATCGCTCTAATAGGTTTACCATCTTCATCTTTTTCAACGATATAGTTGATTCTTTCGCATCTGGAGCCTTGGAATTGGTCAGACTTAAGCCAGAACTCACCTGTAGCATCTTCCCCGCGTTCGATTTTCTTATATATCTCAATTAGACGTTCACGGTCCTTAGGCTCGATATAAGGAAGTAAGGAGTCAGGAAGATTAGAAACGCATAGGCCGCCTCCCGTATTCAGGCTTTCAAGTAAAGGTGAAGCTTCTTCATCGACTTCCACGCTATGGGTTTTAATGTCGTAAACCCAAGTCGACAATTTCGCGGCCCTTACTACTTCACGATAAAAATGCTGACTTTCCAAGACTTTGCTTTCAGCTTCTTTGATTTCGGTAATGTCGCTGAAAGCGAAATAGACTACTTCCTGTTCCGAGGCATGGCTGGAATATGAGAAACGGACCGCGTTATAAAAATAAGTGCCAGCTTTGCTTAAAAGCCGATATTGGCTGCTGATTGCTCCTTTAAGGTTGATAGTCTGATGAAGATTATCCATAAAGGATTCCCTTTCATCCGGATGGATGCACTCCACGAAGTCCTCTAAGGGAACAATATTACCGGCCTTTTCATCTAAAGCGATCCTTTTCGCTAGGAACTTATTGATTCTGATTCGCTCTTCAGCCTGACCGTTTTTGATAAGTAGGGCTCCTAGGCCGGACGGCACCTCATCGATAAACATCGACTGTTCGTGGCTTTGTCTTTCTAAGACCTGGGCTTTATGAGCCTCAATTTCGGCAACCGCTAATTTTTTCTGGACTAAGACAAGCTGGGAGACATCGCGACAAACCATAATAAACGAAGCGGGCTTATTTTCCAAAAGAAGATAATCGCTAAAAGAGAGGGCACCGCTGATCCAAATAGGTCCGTAAACAGCCGGGACCTTCATATTAAAATTTAAGCTTGCCCTTTTATCAGCTAAAGCGGAGGAGATGCTTGTTTGGAGATGAGTGAATTCTTCCTGATATTCGCCTTGAAACAAAGCGGAGAATTTCCCGTCGTATTTTTCTAAGAATTCTTTTTGGCTGAGGCCCAGCATGTTAAGCATGGCTTCGCCATTCTCCACGAAGGAAAAATCTTTCAAGGATATTTTAACGATGATGACATTAAAGACTTCCATCAACCGTTCATGTTGGATAACCGCTTGCTTAAGTTTCTCATTTAAGTCAGAGATTTGCTTCTCCTGCCCTTTTTCTAAAGTGACATCTTCAAAGCTGCCCACCAATCCGAGGATTTTTCCCTGGACGATAATCGGGCTTTTCGAAGCCACGATATTTCTTTCTTTACCACGGGCAAAGCATTTCCCTTCCACCCGATAAGTCGATACGCCTTCTTTTAAAACGCGAATCTCATCGTTCATAAAAGGATCTGGATCGCTATGCCAGCCCATGTCCTCATCATTTTTCCCGATGATAGATTTCTCATCTTTAAAGCCGTAATAATCCAAGAAGGCTCTGTTCGCCCCTAAGAAACGGCGTTCAGAATCCTTCCAGAAAATCGCGGTTTTAGTTGTCGAAAGAATCCTTTCAAAGAGGATGTCCTTTCTTTCATTATCCGCTTGAAGGTTTTTTTGATCCTTGGTCTTTTCATCTTCTTGGCTTATAAAGCAATAAATAAGTACCGTTTCATCTTTTAAGCGGAAGAGCTGGCCATTTATCGAAAAGAGAGTGTAATCCCCTTCTGCTCCTTTCAAGCGGAAAGAACTCTTTAATATGCCTTCGTGGTTATACTCCGCTAGCTGAAAATCAGCAAAGACTTGATCCCTGTCTTCTTTTAAGGTCAAATCCTTGACCGCGGCATAAAAATCCTTCTTTAAAATTTCATAAGGTAAAGGGAATATCTTTAAAAATGCTTCGGAGCCTTCCACCAATTCCAACTTATCCATATTAACTCGAAAGGCGGCGAAGGCCAGAGGATTGGCCTTAATCGTCTGCCTTTCTTCCTCAGTCAACGGATAGGTGTGAAGTTCCATTCCTTTCTCCTTAGACCAATAAGGATGCAATTCAGCTTTCTTGTTGAAAAAAAGCAGCTCTTTTCCTCAACCTAAGAGTAATCCACCCATTAAGATATCCATCTATTTTATTATAGGTCAATTTTTAGTCTTTTGGGCTTAATGCAACATTTTTTATCAAAAAACTTTATAAAACATTATTCTTTAACAAAAAAAGGGGGAGAAAAAATCTCCCCCGAAACAGTTAAACGAAAGAAAACAGCTTTTATTCTAATTTCAATTCACCAGCCGCAATCAACTTTTGAGTCTTGCGATCGAAGAGGAGAATTTCCTTCCCGATGATATTGACCTTGGCCTTCGCGTTGACTTTATAGTCAACGCCGCCGAAGACCACCGAGGTGATAATGAATTCCCCGACTCTGAGCTTGACGGTTGTTTCCATGCCAGAAGGCATAGCGGAATAGACATCGGTCTCCAACTTCCCGTCATCTTCGATTCTCATAAACTCCGGGCGAATGCCGATAACATAATCATCGTTCTGAATGTCTTTCTCGTCTTTGGAATCCAAATTACCGTTGATAGTCAGAATGTGGAAGTTAAACGGCTTATCCGCATTGCCTTTGACAACGAAGGACTTCTGTTTCAGTTTCTTTTCGTATTCAGCTTTCTTGGCCTGGGTTTCCTGATCCATTTCCTTGCGGAACTGAGCTAGATCAACATAAGTATTCGGGATGAAGGTCGCTTTGACTTGGGAGCCGAATAAAGAAAGATGAATCCCCTCCTTATCCTGCTTGGCCTTGGCTTCAATCAGGTTAATCGCCGGATTGCCGACAAAGTCAGCAACGAATAAGTTATTCGGATGTTTATAGACATCAAGAGGAGCATCGTATTGCTGGACCACACCGTTATTGATGAGGCAGATCCTGGTGGCTAAGGTCATAGCCTCCAACTGATCGTGGGTGACGTAGATAAAAGTCGCCCCGGTATCGTGATGGAGTCTTTTTAATTCCGATCTCATTTCCAACCTTAATTTAGCATCGAGGTTAGAAAGCGGCTCATCCATGAAGAGGACTTTCGGACCCGGAGCTAAAGTACGGGCGATGGCGACTCTTTGCTGTTGGCCACCGGAGAGCTCATTAGGATAACGGTCCATGAATTCCCCGACTTTGACAATTCTCGCTACCCTGCGGATTCTAAGATCGATTTCTTCTTTATCCAGATGTCTCTTCTTAGCGACGACTTGTTTATTCTGGACCAGGTCGAATTTGTCGTTGACCTCGAAACCTTTGGATTCAAGCTTTTGGAGATTCTCTTCAGCCATTTTCTTATATTCATCGCCGAGTTGATCCAATATCGGTTGCCAGACAGCGACGTTCTTATTGGCTAAAGCTTGGAAGAGCTCTTTAGCTGAATACATGGAAATCTCGAAAGTATCGATCAGATTCAGTAAGGCCTTTTTGGGTTCGATCTTGCCTTTTTTATCCAGGGAGGATTTAAAGCAGCCGGCGAGTTTTTCTTTCTCGACGACGACTTTTTGCATCCTTAAGAGTCTTTCATATTCGGAAGCGTGGACAGGCATCACTTGATCGACGTTAGCTAAGCCGAACTGAATGTTCTTATAAACAGTCATATGCGGCCAGAGGGCGTAGTTCTGGAAAAGGAAGCCCACATGGCGTTTATTGGCGGAGACGTTGATGCCGGCATCCGAATCAAAGACAGTTTCCCCGTTGATGGTGATCTTTCCCGTAGTCGGAGTCTCCAGACCCGCGATCATTCTTAAGGTCGTGGTCTTGCCGCAGCCGGAAGGCCCTAGTAAGGTGATAAACGAATCATCCGGGATCGTCAGGTTAATATTTTCGACAGCGTAGAAGTCACCGTATCTTTTGGTTACATTTTTTAAGATAATCTCTGGCATGGTTTATTTTCCTCCTATACCTTTATCGATCGAAGCGCCGGTGAGGAGATTGACTCCCCAGTTGACGACAAGAATGATAACGACCAAGATCAGGTTGGCCGCATTTTCCAAAGCGGCGACACCCGTATCTTCTAGCAAGTACATGAATTTAGTGAGAATCATCGTATCCGAACCGATGAAGATGAAGAGGTTAAGCTCTCTCATGCAGGAGATAAACGGCAGCAGATAACCTGAGAGGAAAGCGCTCTTTTGAATCGGGAAGACGATCCTGGTCATTCTCTTCCACCAGTGGACATTTTGAATGACACCAGCTTCTTCGATTTCCCCGCTTAATTGCATCATGGCGTTCAAGGAGGAACGTGAAGCGAAAGGTATGTATTTCAAGGAGCCGAGGATGATGCAGACCACCATCGGGTTCTTATAGAAGTAAGTGATATGGTCTTTAGAAAGACTTAAGGCGAGGAGCATAAAGACGGCGGATAAGGAAACGGACGGGAGCAAATACGGGAAGAAAGCCAGACCATTGACGAACTGAGCCAGCTTGCTCTTCCTCTTTTTCGCGACGGCATAACCGATCAATAAGCCGCAGGTGCCAGCGATCAAGGAGCAGGAGATCGCTAGGATCACCGAGCCTTTTAAGGCTTCCCAGATCTTCGGTTCATTAAATACACCGTGGTAATCGTTGCGGATGATATTTGAAGTGGTCCAGTAATAGAAGGTTAAACCGGAAGAATAATCGCCGGGGTTAGGAACTAACGATTCGATTAAGAAGGAAATCATCGGGCCGATGCAGAAGAAGACAACTAAGATGGTGAAGACGATTCCGGCGATCCACTTTCCGACTTTGCCAAGATCAATCTTCGTTACCTGACCGGATTTACCGGAAACAGTAGTGAATTGTTTTCTGGAGCCCGTAGCGATCTGGTTCATAGCCAAGATCGCAAAGCCGAAGAGAATCAAGACGATTGAGACGATGGCGCCCTGCCCGATTTTAGCACCGGAGGAACCTTCGATCATCCCCTTCATCTTGACCGCCAAGACGAAATAGTTAACAGGTGTGCCCAAAGTCTGAGCGACCGGGTAAGAGGACATCGCGGCGGAGAAGACGAGAAGAATCGTGGAGAGAATGGCGGGTTTAAGCATCGGAATAGTGACTTTGAAGAACGTCTTCCATTTCGGAATGTTCAAAATGGTCGCGGCTTCTTCTAAGTTAGCATCCATGTTTCTTAAGACGCCACCGATAAGGATATAGGCAAACGGAGCGTAATGCAGACCCAGAACGACCGAAATCGGGAAAGCCCCGAAGACGAACCATAGAGGGCTAGCGATGCCAGTTAAAGCCTGGAGTTCCCCAACGTAGCCTAATTTTCCGCATTCAGTTGAGATAAAGAAGTTTTTCCAGAACAGAGCTAAAGTCCATTGCGGCATGATGTAAGGGAAAATAAAGACCGCCGAAATGAACTTTTTCAATTTCATATTGGTCCGGCAGATAAAATAGGCTGCTAAACCGCCGAAAATAATGGCGAAAGCGCAGGCGAGGGTGGAAACCAACAATGAATGACCTAAAGGTTTCCAGAAGTAGCCCGTGGAGGTATCGGAGGCAAAAACCTCTACCCAGTGATAAGTGGTAAAAGATCCCGGGTCGGTATCATTGTATAAAGCATCCGTTTCCCCAACATGGAAAGTAAAAGCATCTTTTACGACCGAAATCATCGGAGCGACATTTAAAATCAGAAGAATCACCAAAAAAATACAAAGCAAGGTGTTGGCGGGATTCGAAAAATACGTTTTGACGTTATTGAAGCCGCGCACCACCTGACGATTGAAATTACGGTTCATCGGATCAAGCCTGGTCGAGCCAGGTGTCTTGGAACTTGGACCGTTAGATCCGGGATTTCCCTTTTCCATTTTTATTCCCCTTTCGATCGTAGACTTCTAAAAAGAGAGAAAGCAAGCCAGGCTTAAAGCCCAGCTTGCTTTCAATTAAGACTGAATCAACTATTAAGCCTTGGCAGCGATGCAGACATCGATGAAGTGCTTGACCGCATTGTACTTAGTTCCAATGTAGGAAGGAGTCTCAACGACAGCATCACCTTTGCTAGCATCATTCCACCAAGTGGCGGAAGGATCGTTCAAGCAAGGGAAGACGTTTTCCTTAGTTGCATCCTGAGTCCAAGCGAAGGTGCCATCTTCACCAGCGGTGGTGGCTAAAGTGCCATGGCCGTTGACGGTTCTGTCTTTGTTAATCGACTGCATAGTCGGATAATCGCCGACATCAGCAGCCCAGGCAGTATAGCCTTCCGGAGTGGTCGAAAGGACATTGAAGAAAGCGCAAGTCGCATACGGATACTGAGCATTAGGCATGATGGACATATAGTGCTTATACATGAATCCACCAAAGCCAGTCATCGCGGAGTTGGCGATAGTCTTGCCATCGCTATTGGCCTCGCCTAAAGCGGAGATCACGATGTTCTTCTTGGATTTTTCAGCAGTTTCCTTGATGTTCTGAATCTTGGAATAGACAATCCAGCCGATGGAACCCGGAGTGGAAGCCAAGGCATCGACAGCCTTGCCATCATCACCGTAGAAGACAGCGTTCTCAAGGTATTTAGCGATGAAAGCATAGGAATATTTAGCAGTTCCATACTTCTCATACGGAGTAAGATCAAGACCTTTGTTATCGTTGCTGGCAGCTTCGAAAGAGGTCTTCAGATCAGCAGCCCATTTATCGGAAGTGAGCATGATGAGCCAGTCCATGTTGACGTTTTCATTCGCCGGATCCATGGTGAACAGCTTGCCCTTATACTTATCAGCGGTAATATCCCAGACATTATCGATGGTCGTATCTTTATTCTTGTTGTTGACCATCCAAGTCTTGAAGTTGTACTGGAGAGTGAAAGGATCATCGTTCCCTTCCTTGATGGTTGAAGCATCATCTTTCCATTCCTTAGGGATGTAGTTAGTCTGGTAACCAGTATCGATGAACTTCTTCTGCAGCTGATAGCCATCCTGGAGAATAGCGCCAGAATAACCATCGGTGACGCCCGCTTCGATTTCACCGCAGAGAGTGGTGTAGATCTTGCCATCGACAGTCGAATCGTATCCGACCGGATCGGTGTTGGTGGAGCCAGCCGCAGCTAACAGTGCCTTAAACTTATTTTTCGGAGCATCCTTGCCGCCACGGGAAGTGACAGCTAAGACTTTCAACTTGCCTTTTTCACCTAATTCCGCAGCGGCTTTCTTCATGAGTTCGTCGCGGGATAAAGTCATGGCCTCTTTAACAGCCTTCTGGACAGCGGTCTCAGGGACAGCTGAAGAAGCAGCAGCCGAAGAGGCAGTGGCTGAAGACGCAGCGACAGACGAAACAGCGGGTGTACCGCAGCCGGTCAGCCCTAAAGCAGCAAAAGCAACTAAGCTAAGCATCAGAATTCTTTTCTTCATTTCAATTCCTCCTATTGAAACGCAAAGTAAATTTCTTTGCTGCCTTAATTGTAAGGTGAAAGCGTTTACAAGTCAAGAAAAACTTTACATTTAAGTTTTAAGCCTAAGAAAAATCCTTTAGTGAAGGGCTTTTTAGCGTATAAGAAATGAGATGTTTTTCTTTGCATCTTCGCTTTTTTAATCGATTATTCCGGGAAATGAATCGTAAAGCGGCTTCCCTTGCCCAAGGTGGAATCGAGGGTGATTTCTAATTCATAATAGTTGCAGATATGTTTAACGATCGCTAGCCCTAGTCCCGTCCCGCCGTTTCTTCGCGAACGGGCTTTATCGACTCTGAAAAAGCGTTCAAAAACCCTAGGGACATTTTCTTCAGCGATACCGATACCATTATCCTCGATAGTCAGGGTCCTTAGTTTATTATCATTGCTGACAATGAGCTTTCCGCCTTCTTTATTGTATTTGATGCCGTTATCGATTAAGTTACGGACCATCTTATCAAAATCATCCGGATTCATCTTAACGATCATCGGTGAAAGCTTAGTCTGGACGGTAATCTTCTTGATTTCACACTGCAGTTTCAAAGAAGACAAGATAGACTGCAAGGCGGAAGGAAGAGAGATTTCCTCAATCGGGCGTAAAGATTCCCTTTCTAAGGAGGAGAGGGAGAGCATATCCGAGATAATCTTATTCATACGGTTGGCATCGTCGATGCACTTCTGAATAGCTAAAGGAGTATCTTTTTCTTTGATGGTTCCGTTTTCGATCAGTTGAAGATAACCGAGGATTGAGGTCAAAGGAGATTTTAATTCGTGGGAAGCGTTAGCGAAGAATTCTTTTTTCATTTCTCCGGAATTGTATTCATCGGTGATATCGATCATCAATAAGGAAGCTCCGACTTGCTGATTAGTCGCTTCATCCCTTGTCCAAGCGTAATCGATCGGGTTAATATCGCACTGGTAAACTCTCCCATCGATTTTTTCGATGAAAGTAATCTGTTTTTTCGTGTGGATGACCATCGAGAAATTGACTTCCAGTTCATGGGAGACACCTAAAGTATTCAGGTATCTTTGTTCGATGTCGCTCCTCTCTTTTTTAAAGATGCTCAAAGTCTTTTTATTAAGGATAATGACCCTGTAAGTAGAGTCGATGACAATCAGTCCTTCGGAGAAGGAATCAAGGATAAACTCAATTTTCTGACTGCCGATTTGATTTTCTTCCAGTTCGTGCTTTAAGGCGTGGCGGGAGTCCCTGATCATCGCCGTGAGATAGTCTAAGTCATCCTCGAATTCGATGTCGTGGTTTTTCTTGACGACGTCTTGAAGTTTCTCGACCTGTAATTTTAAAGGCCTTAAGGAGCGTTTGAAGAAATAATAAGCCAGGATATAAAACACGATATCCAAGCCTAGAAAAGCGAGGGTCCCGTAAATAAAAAGAGCTTTTGATGTCAGATACGAAGGTGAAAGTTTCTTATTGACTCTTAAATATACATTCTGGGCTTTAAGATAGTAAGTGGAAGTCAGACAGTCCGCTTTAAAATATTCATCGTAAGAAAAGACAATCTTCGAATATTCGGTCTGCTGAGGGATATACCCGTTATTGTTAAGGTAGTAATCCTGGTTATCAAGAGTCGGAATCGGATTGTTCAGATCGTAAAAGGAAAGGTGAAAAACCTGATCTTTATAAGCGATACGATTAACTTCATCGACGCTGCTCTTCCCGCTTTCTAAATTGGCAACTAGACGAGTTGCGTATGTCTCTTCGATGGATAATTCCTCGTTTTTGCTAAAAAGAAAAAAGGCCAGGCAGGTTCCAAAATAAATCAGGAACCCGACCAAGGCGAGCAGAAAATTCCTCAGCAGGACTTTTTTCCTATTCATCCTTCAATCGTATAACCGTTGCCAAAGACGGTTTTAATCAAGCCTTTTCCGCTCTCCCCAAGTTTCTGGCGGAGATCTTTAACATGCATATCGATCGTCCGGAATTGTTTTTTCTGTTTTTCCGGGGATATAGTCTTCCCGTAAAGTTTTTCGGCGATGGCGCTTTTGGGGACGATGGAGCCTTTCGAGGTGAAAAGCATCTCCGCAATCTCGTATTCACTCGGGGTAAGATCCAGCAGGACATCATCTTTTTTCAAAGTCTTATTATCTAAGTCAATCAGGAATTCACCTATCTGCAAGGTGACGGTCTTATTCTCCGCCTGGATATGTCTACGGTAATGGGCATTGATCCTCGAGATGAATTCATTGATATCAAAAGGCTTAGGAATATAATCATCAGCTCCGAGATTCAGCACATCGATCTTATCCCCGACTAAGGACTTAGCGGAGACGATGATAATGACGATATTCTGATTCTGCGGATTAGAGCGGAGGGCTTTTAAGATATCTCTCCCCTGGATTCCCGGAAGCATCAGATCAAGAAGGATCATGTTAGGTTTCTTACTTCCCTCCATGGCTTTCAAGAAATCTTCCCCGGTCGGGAAATTAGTTACGTCAAAACCCTGCCCACGTAAAGCGAGGCAGATAATATCCGCGATTTCCGCGTCATCCTCAATCGAATAAATGCAGTACTCGTTATTCATTGAAATCATTATATCCGAAATCGGGAAAAATGAAGATGCTTTTTCTCTTCTTCAGCCTTTTAACGAGGTTTCCATCTTTTATGTCCTAAAATCCCAAAATAGGAATGATGTCTTCCCTCCCCATTAAATTTAAGGAAATCAGTCCAATAAAAAGAAGCGAGATGGAACTCGCTTCTCAGTCTCAATAATAACTAAGCCGCTTCGATTTCCTTAATATTCAGTTCCGTGCCGCTCACGGTTACGAATTCATCCGCCGCCCCGCAGTGCGGGCAGATTCTTTTATTATCGGAAATCAGGAATATTTTTCCGCAGCGGTTGCATCTTCCTTCCGCCTTGACGATGACGATTTTTAAGTCGGTAGCAGCGAATTCGCTTTTTCTTTTGGCAGCATCCCAGCATTCTTCCATGAACCTGGGGACCACTAAAGAAGCTTCCCCGACTTCTAAAGTCACGGATTTCAACTCCGTTACGTTATTGTCTTTCATCACGGAACGGAGAGTATCCATCAGAGAAAAGACGATGCCCATCTCATGCATAAGAGTTACTTGATGGTCTCTTTCTTTTCTTCTTCGTGCTTAACAATCTCGTCTTTCGCGATGTATTTCTGCTTTCCTTTCCCCGTGAAGACAATCTTCAGGTTACGGGTCAGGATATGCGGAATCGAAGAGGAAGAAATGTTCTTATAATTAGTCCCCTTCGCCTCGAAGCGGCGTTCGAGATGGATCGCATCGAACTTGCAGCGGGTGGTGCAAAGCCCGCAGCCGACGCACATGGTCTCATCGACGTAAGTTCTTCCGCATCTTAAGCAGCGTGAACATTCTTTCTTAATCTGCTCTTCTGAGAAGATGACCCGATCATCAGTCATCGGGTTTTTGACTTTCATCCTTTCAGGTTCCTGACGAGGAGTATTATCCCAGCCTTCGACGATGATGTTATCTTTATCAAGTTCGTACTTAGCTAAATACGGATTCTGGACACGTCCGATCAGTAAAGACTGTCCTTTATGGACGTAACGGTGCATGGATTCTGCTCCTTCCTGCCCCGTGGCGATCGCATCGATCGCAAACCTGGTCCCATGATAACAATCTCCGCCGGTGAAGATATCTTTCTCCCCGGTCTGGTAAGTCAGAGGATCAGCCTCTAATCTTCCATGGCTGACCACAGCCTTCGTCCCTTTAAGCAAATCGCCCCAGAGGAAGGACTGGCCGATTGCGGAGAGGAAGTAATCGCATTGCACAGTCTGAGTCTGGCTTTCATCGTAAGTCGGATTGAATTTATGGTCTTGATCAAAGACCGAAGTGCATTTCTTCAGGACAACCTCGAACAATTTTCCGTCTTTGGCGTGGAATTCTTTAACACCCCAGCCGTTATTGATCGAGATGCCTTCCTTCTTGGCTTCTTCGATTTCTTCTTTCCCCGCGGTCATAATCTCCGGGGTCTCTAAGCAGTACAGATCGACTTTTTCTCCACCCCATCTAACAGCGGTTCTCGCTACATCAATCGCGACATTTCCTCCGCCCATCAAAACGACGTGGCCCTTCAGTTTCTTCGCCTTTCCTAGATTGACTTCCCTTAAGAAATCAATACCGGAAATCACACCTTCCGCCTCCTCACCCGGGACCATAAGTTTTCTTCCGCCCTGGGCGCCGATGGCGACATAGAAGGCTTCGTAGCCTTCTTTTCTTAACTGTTCAATCGTCACGTCCTTACCGACTTCGATACCGGTCTTAAACTCCACTCCGAGATCTTTTAAGACATCGATTTCCGCATTGACAACTTCTTTAGAGAGACGGAAAGAAGGGATGCCCATCGTCAGCATGCCGCCAAGCATCTTCTCTTTTTCAAAGGCCGTGACCTTATAACCCATAACCGCCAGATAGTAAGCGCAGGAAAGTCCCGCCGGCCCCGCCCCGATAATCGCCATCTTATGAGAGGCATATTCCGGATGCTGTATCTTAGGTAAGGGACGTTTAGACTTATCCATATCCAGTTCCGCGACGAACTTTTTGATTTCGTCGATTGAGACCGGAAGCTTATCCCCGAGGGTGCAACGGGTGCAGGCATCCTCGCAGCGTTTATTGCATACACGCCCGCAAACCGCCGGGAACGGGTTCTTTTTCTTAATCAGTTCTAGAGCCTCTTCATAGCGTCCTTCTTTAGCTAAAGCGATATAACCTTCGATCGCGATATGAGCCGGGCAAGCGACCTTACAAGGCGCCGTACCGCTTTCTTCCATGACGTATTTACGGTTGAAACGGAAATCCGGATTCCATTTCTCCGGACCCCATTTATAATCGTAAGCGGACTGAGGGACTTTAACCATGACCGGCTTTTTATTTTCCAGCCTTTCCCCTAAGCGTAAAGCGTTCATCGGGCAGACTTCGACGCACTCCCCGCAAGCCACGCATTTTTCAGGGTCGACATGAGAAATGTAGTTGCTGCGGATTAAAGTCGAAGTGTGGAAATACTCCCCGGTTCTTAAAGAGAAGCAGGAACAACCGCAGCAGTTACAAAGCGCGTGGGTCTTCCCGTCCCCATCGATATTCGGGGTTTCGTGCATCAGACCATTATCTTCGGCCTTTTTGATAATCGCATTGGCCTCTTCCTTGCTGATTCTTCTTCCCCTGCCCGTCTCGATAAAATCTCTGGCCGCTTCATTAAACTGCAGGCACATATCCTGCTCAAGATGTCCGCAGCCTTCATTCATCAATCTTCTAGAAACACGGCAGGAGCAAGCCGCAACCGAGATATCGGTAGCGGAATCAACGTAATGGGAAATCTCTTCGGCCTTAGTATGCTTCGGGTCATCTTTAATCGCCGACTCAATCGGGATGACACGCATAACACCTCTTCCAGTCGGAAGATTACCGGCTAAAGGGATGATTCTTTTAATCGTGTATTCAGAGAAGGACTGAGCGATAATCGGATGTTTTTCAACGTTAGCGACATTGTTGACCATCGCCTCTAAAATGCCAGGGACAAAAATGGTATACCAGTAGCCAGCTTGCTTTTTCCCGTCTCCTCCCAGCTCCACTTCCGGATCGACTGGATCGAAGCATAAAAGACCGACGTAGCACATATGCTTCAGCATCTCTTGTAATTTATCTGCCTGAAGCTTGGTCATTTTCATCAAAGTCCCTAAAGAGTAATGCTTCATAAGCTTCATCTTCAAGACGACTTTGCATTCCTCATCTTCGATGCAGGAAGCTAAAGCGTTATATTCCGGATCTCCGGGTATAACGTGGACGCCGGGAAGATCCTGGATATGGTTGCAGACCTTTAAAATCCATTTGCGGGGTTTTTCTCCCTCGGGCAATGAGTTCTTCTTTTTCCCAGAAGCGTATTTAGCCTCCGCGAAATGCTGATCATCCGTTCTTAATTTCTCATCTGACATATTTTTGCAGGTCCTTTCTATTTATGAGCCTGATATTTCTTCACTTCCGAATAAATATAATCAGCTAAGGCCTCCACCCCTTCCCCAGTTTTAGCTGACAAAGGGAAGAAGACGGCATCTTTATTAAGTCTTAAAATACTTTCTTCAGCTTTCTTGATATCGAAATTAAAGTAGGAAGCCGCATCGATTTTGGAAAAGACGAAGCAATGGGAGACTTTAAACATCAAAGGATACTTTAAAGGTTTATCATCGCCTTCGGGGACGGAAAGAATCGTCATCGGAAGGCTAGCTCCGATATCGAATTCCGCCGGGCAGACGAGGTTACCGACATTTTCCAGAATCACCAGATCCAAGCCTTCCACCCCGAAGCCTTCAAGGCCTTCTTTAGTCATCTTGGCATCCAAGTGACATTCTCCGCAGGTGTGAAGCTGAATAGTCTTGACTCCGGTTTTTTCTTCGATGGTTTTAGCATCGACCGTGGCGTCGATATCGGCTTCCATCACGCCGATCTTTAATTTGCTCTTTAAAAGATTAAGTAAGGCCACGAGCAAAGTTGTCTTCCCGCTTCCCGGGGAGGACATCAGATTGATGAGGAAGACATTTTTCTCTTTTAGGGCTTTTCTTACTTGGGCAGCTGTTTTGTCGTTATCGGCTAAAACGCTTTCTTTAACTTCAATTACACGGAATTTGTCCATTTTTTATTTTTCCTTCCGCTTTCCATTTTAACATGAGGATTTCGGTAAGACGATATTTCACCCAAGATTCGTTTTAATCTCTAACAAAATTACGAAAAACAAACCATACTCTTTTATTTCTTCTCTTCTTCGTATTCCCCGTATTCGCAGCCCACATTTAAGGCGGTGATTTCATCAATGAGGATAAGTTTACCGACTTTCTTCTGATATAGCTTAATAGTACCTTTCCCATTTCCCCCGTTATTCAGATGCTTATGGAGCATTTTCCCATCCGGAGATTCATATCTTATTAAGATCATTCCTTTTTTTAGGCAGACGATATCGCTCACCATTTTCGAAAGCAGGTTTTCCTGTTCGACATGCCAGATAGCTTCCTCGTTTGTCTCCCTAAAGGAGAATTTGGTCTTGGTGTGCGTCCAGAACTTGGAGAAATTGAATTCGTATTCCTTGCCTTCATAGTTAAACATCCCGAGCAGTTTACGATCTAAGGCGATCGTCCCGATCTTCGGGCGTCCTCCACCGATATCAAAAGCGGAGGAGGTCAGTTCCTTACCGGTCTTTTTGCTGATTAGATGAGAGGAGGCTAGCCAAAGCCACGGAGAGGTGAAATCCTTGCCCCAGTTTTTATCGGCGTATCCGTAGCTGTTTTTTCTTTCGACTACGTATTCTTCCCCATCAAGTTTAAGGGTTCCTTCGAATTCAGTTTTCATCCCTTCCGCATGCCAGTACATCTGGAAGGCTGCCGCATCCCTTAAAAGCTTCGAGGCTCCGTAGCCGACGTTATAAGGAATCAGCTTATGGATCTTTAAATCCCAGATAAGGGTACCTGAATCGGAGAACCATTCCGGATGCTTTTTATTTTCTTTCTCATCGACCTCCACTCTACCACGGGTTTCTTCTTCATTTAAGAAGCAATCATCAGCTTCGATTTGAAAAGGGACTCCTTTGGCAACCTTGACTTTAGACCAGCCGAAGAAACGGTGAAGCTGCAGGGCTTTTTCGCCCCAGGTCCCGACATTGACCATCAGATAGGAGGGAGAGTGTCCCTCTTTCCCGTCAACCAGGCCAAAAAGAGGCTTATCCCCACCTAGAGCGGGATTGATTAAGAAGAATTCGATAAAGAAAGCTTTTTCTTCTCCCGTCTTTTTGTTATGGGCGGTGAAAGAATGCCACCACCAGTCGTAGCCTTCTTTGCTTAGCACCCCTTTTAACATAAAGGCATCTCTAGAGATATCGCTTCCTTGATTCATGTTCTTTTCCTTCTTCACTTAAATATAAATCAAAATCTTCTTCATTGAAAAGCGCTTATCACTTAAAAGTCCTTTAAGATTCGAAAGATAATGAAGCGGGAAATATCTTACCTATGCGAAGACCACGGTCAGTAGCATCTTGAAATCCTTTTCGGCTTTTAAAGCGTGAGGATGGTTATGGGGCATCAGAATGCTTTCCCCTTCTTTTACGATATGTCTTTCCCCGTCGATGGTAAATACACCTTCCCCTTCTAAAACTTGAACTAAGGCATCCCCATCGGACTGATGGGTGGAGATTTCCTGCCCTTCTCCAAAGGAGAACAAGGTTAAAGAGACAGCCTCGTTTTGAAATAGGATTTTGCTAACGATCGAACCAGCTTGCACGGTAATCAAGTCTTTTAAAGACTGGGCTTTCTTTTCTTCCATATTTTGAATAATTTTCGTTTCTTTCATGTTATTTTTCCTCCAAGTAAGCCTTTAAGGCTTCAACATGCGAATGTCTTTTTTTAGTCATGGCCCCGATGAGGACTATCGAATTATAAGAAGAGTATCTTTCTTTAAAGATCTGCTTTCCACCTTTTTGATCCAGGGCTTTTAGATAGGACTTACTAAATTGAGCAAAATCGATCTTTCCCGCTAAATAATCTGATAGCAGTCCCTTCTCCGGGGCGAAAAACGGATCGTAAATGTAAGAAGCCTTACTTAAACGCGGGACCAAATAAGCTAAGGTATCTTCCTTAGTAAATCCGGCCAACTGGTTTTTATTTGAGAGGCGGACATCTAAGACCAGGTCGGCCTTTGCTAAGTTAATCTTCTCAAAGAATTCTTCCGCGCTGATCTGGTAGGCGGAAAGTAAACTAATAAGCACGTTCTGACCTCCTTTTATTTAAGATAAGTCAAAGGTGATAGAATGTATGTTGCAATTGCAACATGGATTTCACTGCTTCGGAGTTGAAGATACTTCTCTTGAATCCCTTATTCCAAGGCTTTTCTCTTCTTGACCTTAATAAGGCTCTTTCGTGTCTTAATGCCAAAAAGCTTCTTTTAAAAAAGGATACTTTTCTTTTCGAGGAAGGAGAAAAAGCCGAGCTGGCTTTTCTTTTACTAGAAGGCAAGATCGATTTAGTCAGGTATTCTTCAAAAGGTGATTTGAATATTCTCGAGAGCTTTAAGCCTGGGGATTCATTAGGAGAAGCGTACGCTATCAAAGAAAAGATGAATTATGGAGTTAGCGCCTTAGTTAAAGAAGACGGCTCCGCCTTGGCTTTGAATTTAAAAGCAGTTTTAAAAAAGCTTGATTGTAAATATAGTCAAATGGTCATTACTCGCTTAGTGATTCTCTTGGCGGATAAGGATCTGTTAATGAAAGATAAGCTTAATGTTTTAGCTGAAAAAGGTCTGAAAGGTAAAGTCCTTTCTTTCCTTTTCAGTTTAGCCCATGGAAAAAAGAATGAATATTTTTCGATTCCTTTTTCAAGGGAGGAAATGGCTTCTTTTCTGTGCTGCGACCGTTCTTCTTTATCGCGCCTTTTAAGTTCCATGGCGAAAGAAGGACTTATAGAATATAAGAAGAATAAGTTTCTCTTAAAGTAAATGGCTTTTAATCAATCAAGAAATAAAACAACAATCAAAAATAACAAATAAAAAGAGAGAATCAATCGATTCCCCCTCAGCGCTCTTAAATTGTTATTGTTTTCTTTCCGAAGCGGCAACTAAACCGAAGATTCCACCGAGCAGATAGAAGATATTTCCTTCAAAGAAACCGAAGACGATGAAGAGGATATCCCAACCTTGGCCGGAGTTTTTCTTATAAGCCATCCTGGTTAAGACAATCAAGACAATCGCAAAAACGAGCAGATAAATACCAAGCCACAAAGTATTCCAGCCAGCATTATTTTGCTCCGTCTGCTGAATAACCCCTGTCCCACCAAGAATCGACAAAACGATAACTAAGATACCTAAGACCGCAATAATCCAGTTAAACACATTCGCAATCTTATACATGACTTTCGAGGCATTTTCCATAAGATGTCCCCCTTTTCTTAATTTATTTTAGGCCAATGTAAGCGAATTGACAATAACCTAAAAGGCACATTTAAATCACAATTTAAGAACTTAATTGTTTTCAAAGTCCTTAACCACGTTCATAATCGATGATGTATATCAATTTTTGAAAGGATTTAATCAAACTTGATTAACCTAATCAGTCCTGATACTTCTTCCACGGGAAGAATTTCGAGACTTTTTTCTTATAAGAGGCATATTCAGGATACTTAGAGGAACTGATTTCTTCCGCGAAAGAAGAAGACCCGAGGAAGAGAACGACCAATAAAAGTGCTCCGATGATGCTCCAGTTAAAGATGCCGATCCCCGCCCCGATGCTGAAGACATAGAAAGCGATCCAAATAGCTTGTTCAGCTAGATAATTAGGATGGCGGCTTCTTCCCCATAAGCCCGTGGTATTAAAGCCTTTATTATAAGGACTCGGCAGTTCTTCTAACTTTTTCCCTTCCTTCAGCATATTCCATTTCTTGGTTTGGAAGGCCCATTGCTGTTCATCGGCAATAGTTTCATAAACGATAAAGAAGAACATCAAACCAGCAGCGAGATAATCAATCCAACCGAAGGCTAAAGTCGAATCGATAGAGACTAAGGCCGGAAGCGTAATCATCACGATCAGAAGGTTCTGATAGATGGAGATAAAAAGCAGATTGAAGACCAACCATTTCCAATGAGGTTGGAATTCCTTTCTGGAACGGAGGACTTGCCAACGGTAGTCTTCCTTCCCGGTCCAGAATTTCCAATGGTAAGCACCTTTACGAGCAAAGTTAAAGGTTAAGCGTAAGCCCCAAAGAGTCGCTAAGGAGGCCATCACAATAAGCCTGGGGCTCATTCCGCCTTTAAGAGCGATAATCCAGAGATAAGTCTCCGGAAGCAAACTCCAGAGTTTATCCATCTGGGAGTTATTATGAGCTAACTCTCCGGCTACGAAGCAATAAAGGGCGCTAGCCCCAGCGATGATCAGAATAATATAAAGGATACCCAGTTCCTTTTGATCTAAAGCGGGCCCGACGAGGAAATAGAGGATAGGACAGGCGATGACCGACAGACCGATAATCAGAGCCAGCAAAGCTTTTTTCATAAAAATCCACTCTTTCGTCTTTTAAGATACCCGATTAATGGATTTTCCGTCTAGTAGGTTTAAGACACTCTTTACCATCTGTTGAAAAGAATAAATCAACCAAAAGTTCCTGCAAATCTTCAGTCAATATTCGCAAACAGTTTAAGAGAGCATTAAGATTAAAACAACAACGAGGCCGCTCCAATCATCCCTGCCTGATTCCCAAGTTCAGCGATAAGTATTTCGACTTTAGGCCCTAAGCCAAATCCATAGTTAGCCTTTTCCAATAAAGGCACCAGGTTATTTAGCAGATACTCTTTTTGATTCGAGACTCCACCTCCCAAAATGATACATTCCGGGCGGAATATGCTGCAGATATTTAAAATACCTTCCGCTAAATAGAAGCAATATCTATCTCGGACTTCAATGGCAGCCTTATCGCCTTTTTTTGCACATTCAAAAGCGGTTTTGCCACCGACTGATTCAATATCCTGTTTGACGTAATCCCACATTAAGGAATCCTTATGCTTACGCATCTTAGCTTTCGTGTCTTTAATTAAAGCGGTCGCGGAAGCATAGGCTTCAAAGCAGCCTCTTCGTCCGCAGGTGCACTTTCTTCCGTTCATCTTGATAACTTCGTGCCCACATTCTGCTCCCTTGCCTTGGTTTCCTTCATAAAGTTTGCCATCGATGACAATCCCGGACCCAATCCCGGTCCCGAGGGTCAGCATCACGACATTTTTATATTTTCTTGCTACACCAAACTTCACTTCCCCGAGGCAGGCGACATTCGCATCGTTAGAGATTCGGCATTTGATACTTGTAATCCTTGCCAAAATCCCGCAGACATTAAGATGCGACCATTTTAAATTATTCGAGTAATCACAAAAGCCCGTCGAGGAATCAATCGAGCCCGGGCAGCCGATGCCAATCCCGATAATTTCGGATTTCCCGATTTCCTTTTTCTGAAGAAAATCGTTAATTTTCTCCCCGAGTTCGTTAATCTGGTCTTCCTGGTTCTTAAGATGATCGACCGGATAAGAAAAAGAGTCCAGAAGTTTTCCCTTTCCATCAACTAAGCCAATCTTAAAGGAAGTTCCGCCGATATCAATTCCAATAGCTTCCATATCTTGACTCCCTTCCTTATTTTAATAAACATAAACATGCTTATTTTCTGATTAACCTAGGGGCTTAAAAATAGCCTGAATGATTAAGACGAAGATCTTCTTGCAGGCGTAAGTAGATGAATCAGAACTAAGAGTGGCCTCCATAACGACTTCGACTCGTGACCTTAAACCTTAGCAGTATCAGCATAACCGATTTCACTTATTATCTGATAGTTGGTCTTGACTAGTAAGGACAAAAAATACCGTCTTTCATAATGTCAAAATACATACTCTTTTCTAAAATCAGTTAGGCTATAGATAATCTTACCATGAGTCTTGAAAATATCCATAAAAGTCAACCTTTTAATAGATCACACTAAGATCAGACAAAAAGCGCCTTTTTAACAATAAGAAGAATTAAGAGGAGGCCGAAGAGGAAGAGGAAGAAGAGGAAATCAAAGAAGCAAAATAATCCACATCCAGTTGGTAAGCAGCAATGTAACGACCTTTTCAAGGGAAGACGCTTAAGTAACGCTGGATATTTCCATTTAGGGCTTCCCAAGCGCCCATTAAAAAAACGGTGAGAACTAAAGGTTAGACTTGTTTTCATCCTTTCGGGTGTTATTTTTTTGCCTTTTTTGCCTTAAAGGGTAAATATTCCTTTAAATCGCGCTTTTTTAATTTTAAATTCTTTGGCACGGTAAAATATTATTAGATACGTTATTTATTAATTTATCACTGCAGGAGAAAACCAACTTATGAGCAAAAAGAATTTAATCCTCGCCTCCTTTCTTTTAACCGCTTTGGTTTCTTTAACCGGTTGCCAAGGCAATACTTCCTCGGCTAATTCCCTAGTCTCATCAAATCAAAGCAGCGCTGTAAGCTTGGCAAATTCCCTTAATGGCTCTTCTTCTAATAATGTATCAAACAGTGTCTCATCACAAGCAAGTACAACCAGTTCGGTTTCTTCTAGTCTTACCACCGGGATAACGGTAGATGAGATTTACACTTCGGGCGTAGATAAGAAGGTGGAGTTTAACGGAGTCGTTACAGCCATTACTCATCAGGGCTTTTTAATCGATGACGGAAATAATGTCATTTTCTGTCTGAAAGAAAATACTTCATTGCCAGCAAAAGGCAGGATCAAAAAGGAAAATAATACCTTATCCTCAATTTCTATCGGTGATTATTTGAATATCAAAGGTACAACCCAAAACGGGGATGGGACTTCCACTTCCGTGGTCATTGCTGAAGGTTTTACGTTTACTAAACTTCCCCAGGAAACTAAGCCAAGTTTAAAACCCGCCGTTTCTATTTCGTATGAAGAGTTATTTAAACTCGCTAACGAAAGCAATTCAGGCGATATGGGTCTAAAAGGAAGAAATACAGCCCCCGCTTCGTTGACCTATAAAGTTGATGATGTAATCGTCAGATATTATTCAGAATACATGAACGGTTCTTTCTATCTCCCTGGTTATGATCAAAAGGAATTCTCCGGCAATTTCGAAACGGAGGAAAAAGCCAATTACACGAACGAAGATCTTTATTCATTGAGTTTTTATGTTATCAGTTCCGACTACGGAACCTTAAATACTATTATTTCTGATTATGAGAAATCAGTTACTCCATTCGCAGCAAAAACCTTAAAAGAAGTAAGGAATGAGCAAGCTGGAAAACTCGTCTCTTTTAAGGGCGTCGTTTTAGGCAGTTATTTCAGTAACTACCTCCTCGATGATGGCGAAGAAAGGGTTCTAGTCTCCGATTTCTTCAAGGAAGTCCATGGGACTTATGCGGTCGGTGATTATCTTGAGGTAGCTGCCGCCGTCCAAAAAGATGGCTCACTTCAAGCAATCAGGATGGATTATGTGAATTTTGAGTTAAAACGTCCGACGATTGATCAAACCTCACTCGCATTAAATGACAAAGCAAAACTAAATGAATATTTCAGTGTTTATCAATCGGACTCTACTAAGAAACTTCCTTCCGTTAAAGTCACCTTGAGCAGTGTTAACGTCACTAGATGGGAGACAAATTCCATCTACATCAACGTTAAATATGAGGATGTCACTTATTCTGTTATCGTCTATAACCGTCAGGAAGCAGATATTCAAGATGGGGCGAATATCAGCGGATACTTTATCGGCGGAAATGCCTCGGCAGCTAACTTTATCTACTGCTCTGCAGATTTTACTAAATTTTCTTCAATAGTCACTACAGATCTTAAAGGGTTTAGCGAGCTGGAAATCGGTACAAAGGCCGCCCTTAAAGGGGTTGTAGTGGTCAATTGCTCCCCTTATCTAATTATCACGGATGGGACAAATAAGCTTGTTGTCTTCGACGATTACGGAAGCCACACCAGTCAAGTCAAAGCCGGAGAGTATTACCGTTTCCTCGGCACCTTGGGAAAAGGTTCTGCTCAAAAAACTGATCTTAACGTCTTCGTCCTTTCCTCTTTAACAAAATTAAGTGAGAACATCCCGACGGTGGAAGATGTTGATTTAAGCCAGTCGACCTCCATTGAGAAGTTTACCAATTTAGCTTCTTTAAATCCTAACCAAGCACCGTTAGTTAAATTCGACGAATGCCTCTGTTATGACAAGTCTTACCTGATGATGCAAAAAAATGAATGGAGTCCTGTCGGTTTCTTCTACCCCGATGTTGAAAAGACCGATCCTCTGGAAGGAGTTTTTACTGATTCTTACGCTTCCTATCAGGCCTATGGTTACTTTGTCGGTTACTCAAATGTCGAATCGACTTATGAAGCTATCTTCCTCACAGTCCAAGTTAATCAAGTTAAAACTTCTTTGGAGAACGGCTACGATGGCCATTTTGCTAGTTTGAACGCCGGCCCTTTAAGCATTCAGACTTTCGGAGTTTATGAGCTCCCTCTGGCTTTTGCTCCCCTGCCGGTTTCTTTCCACCAGTGGAAGAATTATCTAAATCAGACTTTCCATTATTTTTCCAAAGTCGAGGAAACTTATGTGGAGCTTACCGGTTTTGATTATTTAGTCCCCGTCGCTAACGATGTTAGTCAATGGAACGGAAAAGTCATGCCTAATGGACGGAATGTCGATTGCTATTATCAAATCTCTTGGATTTATGGCGAAAAGACTTATACTTCCAATTACGGGAAGCTGACTATTTCCTGCTATGAGTAAAACCCGGAAATTAGATAAACCAAAGCAAAATCGCTGACAGAAGCTCAATGAAAAAGGAACGTCTAGCGTTCCTTTTTCTCTTGCGCACGTTTGTCATTAATAATTTTCATTTCTACGGGTGTGATTAAAGTCACATGGTTTTCTTTAGCCCAATCGACACAACCTTGTAAAGCTGCTTTTAAGAAAATACGTGGGACTCTAACCAACATCTGGCAAGCATCTTTAGAGAACTTAATCTTGTCATCCATGCGGTTAGCGGCGTACATAACTGATTGAATATCCGCTTCCTTTCCTGCAGGAATAGGATTTTTAATCGGTCTTCTAAAAGGCTCGTACCAGAAATACAAGGAATCACGATACCCGTAATCCACAGGGACTTTCGGGAATCCACGGGCTTTAACCCCATTGATGATCGTGTCCTTAAATTTCTTCTTCATCAGGATTTTATCGATTTTCAAGATAAAGTGACAACCAAACTTACTGGTGATGCCATTAAAATCATGGTAAGGACCTTCCACACCTTCCAGTTGTCCTCTTTTGGCCTTATCTTCATATGCCTTCTCTAACTGATCGTCCCAAGTGCATTCGAAGACTTGGTAAGCCTTCTGAATAACTAAGGGCCTATCTTCTCCTTCCGCTTGACCTTTTTCTAAAACGAAGGGACAACGTTTCATCTTGTCCTTGCTTTCTTCCCCTGGGAAGCCAAGTTTAACAGTCTCCGCAAAATCTTTTCTCTTATCTTCAAGAAAATTAAGTGAGCAATGGCCATTTCTCAAAAGATTTTGAGCAGTATGAGAAGAATTACGACATTCTAAGACCATCGCATAATACTCCTTCCCAGCGATGTAGTAAGGAAAGCAGAGAGAGTAAGCGCCCAAATTTGTCGTTCCGTCGTCATTGACGGTTCCGATTAAAATCGTCGGCATCGGATAAAAAGCCGATGTCTGGTAAAAATTATCGACGATTCTTAAATCCTCAAAGGATGAAGCCATATATAAAAACCTCCGCCTTCTATTGTAAGGCAAAAGCAAAAGAACCCATCAACTTTTTTCTCATTTTTTCCAGATGTCTTTGAATAATGATTGGCTTTCTTTAGGTCTATTAAAGCACAAAGAAAAAGTCTTCCTTCTTGAAAGTCTTTTCCACTAAATTGATTAAAGCTTTTTGCCGCTGATTCCGGAAGCGAGAAGAACTGCTTTAGTTATTTCGTTACGCGGGATAGGCATATAGTAAAGTTTACGGATTGTGATGAAGTACCATTCTTTATCTTTAACTAAAGAATACCCTTCTTCACCTTCGACCACGTTCTCAAAAGCTGTCTTGCCATTGATTTGAATCGTCAGATGGTTTTTACTGCTTAGCACGACCGAAGCGGTATCAGGAGTGCCGATCAAGGAACGTCTAACCATTGAGCGATCGCGAATCAGGAGTGCGAAATAAAGAATAAAAATAACAGCGGAGAAAATAAAGACGGAAACCGCTGATTGCCAAGAAGGGTCTTTTGAAGCAAAACCGGGCAAAAAGCAAAGCCCACCTATTACCGCTAAGACCAAACCGATAATCAGCAGGAAATAGTGTCTTAAGAAGAAGTATTTAGGAAAGCATTTCAACGAATCCTGTTTCTTATAAGAAAAAGAACATTCCTTCTGGGTAGTATCAGTTTGCTCTTCCACGGCTTTTTGATCAGCGCTTTTTTCGTTTTCCATTTTTCTTCTCCTATCGTTTTCTAGTATAGCAAACCGACTTAGGTTTTGTTCATAGAATTTCCTTCCTGCACAATAATATTCTAAGGATGATTTTGATCTCTCAACCTGAGAAGGCATGGCAGTATCTGACTTGATTTAGATATCAGAACTTCACTTCCCGATTAGTATGTCTTGATCAGCAACGTAAATTTCAAGTGCACTAAAATCAAGATTAAAAAAGATCGCCGGATTTTTTCCTAGCGATCTATAAGGAAACTTACAGTAAAACTTGTTTTTTTTAATTGATATCAGTCTCTAAGGGAAATCCCGCAAGCCTTCTTAATGGCCTCATCGCAGGAAACAAGTAAATCAGTCATACGCTGGCAGTCACCAGCGTCAGCATGACCATACTCAGCATCATCTCCGCTCCCCGTGACCGAGCCAGTCTTTCTATATTGGGAAACAGGATCTTTGAAATGCGTGGCAGTCGCATCGGTACCAACGAAGTACATAATATAACCCGATTCTCCCCCATCCAACCACCAACCAGCGGATACGGTTAGTTTACTGCTGAAGAGTTTCTTTTCTTCTTTCATCCTGATTAATTCCTCTTTATTAGTGGATTCAACTTCATAAGTAACTGTCGTAATAGAATCTACCTTCAAGGAATTGTTAGACTGCGTCTTCAGATAAGAAATGATTTTCGAAACGGTTTCTACTTCCGTTTTTCCGCAACTTGTCATCCCGAATAAGCAAACGGCCATCAGAGGAACCAAAATCAGCCTTTTCATTTTCATATCAGTATTCTTTAATCCTTTCTTAAGTTTAATATCCAAAAGGTTATTTAACTTTAAAACCAAGTATAGGAATGGACTGTATCAAAAAAAGATTCACATAACTAAATGTCGTTTTTTATTTAAAAGCCAATTTACTGATAGCAATCCTTATACTAGACATATTTAATTAACCAATTTTCCAAACCTAGATCTTTATCTAAATAAGCTAAACCCGAAACAACAAAATGAGTGGCCCTAGGTAAAGACTAATTAATAGAAACATATGGATACCGTAGCTAAGTATCAATTAAATTCGTATATTTACTATTAAAGCAGCATTGTTAGCTTTTTACATTTCTGTCACTTTTACTTTTTGGCATTAATAAAAATTAAGTTGTTCTTTTATTGGTGGTATAATTTTAACCGTAAGGAGTCTTAAGATGAAAAAAATATTTGGTGTCATGGCTTTATCTCTTCTTCTCTTAGCGGGCTGCAATAACTCTTCCTCTTCACTAGCCACAGCGACTTCCTCTTCTAAGGATTCAAGTTCCGTTGCTCTAGCCAACACTTCCAGTTCCGAAGTGGTTTGGAACGAACAGCTTTCCGATGGTGGACTAACCATCAACTGCCCTGACCAATTAAGCCTTTATCAGACTGGCTATGAATATAATCCATACTTTGATATCAAGATCAACTACGACTGGCAAAATACGACCCAAGTGAGCCTAAGAGAATTAGAGTCCTCGGATACAAGCATCATCCCTCAGGAGGCTTTAAGCTTCACTTACGAGAACAGTCGAAAAACCGGGCTGGCGATCGACCTTGATGTGAGAATCCAGCTAAAGAATGTCTTAAAGACCGGAGTTGTTTATATAAAGATTCATCTTAAATCCGATAACGTCTCCAGCGAAGGCACGATCATTAAGAAACTGACAGTCGTTCCTTTCGGAGAAGTCGAAGCCCCGGTCTATCACGAAACTGTTAAGCTTGATTGGACTAAAGTCCCTGTTGACAATGTCCAGTCCATTATCTTCCAGCTTGCTGATAAGGATTTCCAGTATGGCTTAAAGAATCCAAATATCACCGATACAGCCAAAG
Organism: Bacilli bacterium; assembly: GCA_022652945.1. Taxonomy (GTDB): domain Bacteria; phylum Bacillota_I; class Bacilli_A; order RFN20; family CAG-288; genus Scatoplasma. Next base: position 27,202 of record JALCRV010000011.1, on the reverse strand, counting down.
AATATCAAGATTTCTGGCAGATTGAGTTGAAAGATGAAACGACAAAGAAAAAAGACATAGATTTCACCTATTTTGTCGGACATCGGTACACTTTAATCTTCCAGGTTAAGACCACTGGTGGTGCATTATTGAACTACACCATCCCTGAAGTTGTCGGCGAAGGAGATTCGACGACTGGTTTTAATCAGTTCAAGAATTATTACCTGACTTTCGCTATCGATAATTCTTCTATCCAGCTTACGGTTATCAACCAAACGTATTTATAAAGAGAAAAAAACTGATTACATTAATTTGCTTATTTAGCAGAAGGTTTGAGTGCTAACGTTTTTGTTTTTTTGGATTCGGTTTTTTAAATTCACTCATATTAAACAATGTCCTGCATTGGAAATTTAAATTACATCTTTTTCCTCCCATATGAGCCCATTTTCGGTGATAGAATATCCTTATATGAAAAAGGTGAATTTATTTTTTGTAATCTTCTTTGCTCTCCTTTCACTTTTTATCATTGGTGAAGCCTGTGTCCCAGGGAAGGCCTCGGGTGAGCAAAGCATCGGCTTAGCCCAGATTTTCTATTCCGGCAAAAAAATCACGGATCCCACAAGCATAACGATTAAGGGTCCAGATGAAATCGTAGAGGACCAAAAAACCACCTATACAGCTGAAGTTCTACCGGCCAATTGCACTAATAAAAATGTTGTTTGGAATATTTCAGATCCTAGCGTAGCGGAAATCGATGGTCTAGGTAACTTAACCGCTTTAGCTTCTGGAAAGGTAACTTTAAAAGCGACCTCAGTTGTCAACGCTCAAATTGAAGCTACAAAAAAGATTACAGTTAAAAGAGATACACTAACTGAACTGAAGGTTCAATTAAGCAAAGAATCAGTAGTGCAAGGTGAGACCTGTTACCTCACCTGTTTTCCCAATCTTCCCCTCAGCCAAGATGAATTTACATACCTATCAAGCGATGATACTATCGCCAAGGTTGATAAATATGGTTATATCAAGACTTTAAAGATGGGTGAGGTGACTTTTTCCGTTTCCTGTCCTTCTTATTCCTCTTCGATTACTACCCAAGTGACTTTAAAAGTCACGGAGGGTGTTTTTAACAAACCCACAAACATCAGATATGAAGGACAGAAGAAAATTTATAACCAAGATGCTGGAGTTTTCGAGCCGGTTTTTGATTCTGCAACTGACGATATAAACTATTTTTGCACCTGCTCTGACAATTCATATATTGATCTTAATCCCCACGGAAACTATTCAGCCAAAAAATCGGGGACCGTCAAAATCACTATCGCTTCCTATGTGGATTCTTCAATTGCTGTCTCTTTTGATCTGACTATCGCTCCTGTAATTATCACTTCATTAGAAATCGCAACTGAAAAAGTTCCCGCTTACCAAGCTACCTCGTTAGCTTTGACATTGGTTTCCTATCCACTCAATCGGATTCCGGACAATACAGTCTTTACATTTACGTCCTCTGATGAGACCGTTGCTTCATTTAATGGAATGTTTTTAACAGGATATAAAGACGGAAAAGTTACTGTGACGGTTACTTGGACAGGTGATGATAAAATCTCCGCCAGCAAAGAACTCACCATTGATAATAATGGAAAGCTTAATTTCGCGGATTTCCAACTTCTTTTTAGAAAACTCATTGGTCATTTTGCTTTATTTATGGTGACTGGGATTTTCGGATTCCTTTCCTTCAGCTTTGTTTTTCTCCCTGAGAAGAAGGACTGGGTTATCGGACTAAGTTGTCTTTTATACGGTTTCTTTTTAGCCTTAACTTCCGAACTAATCCAATATTTTGTCCCGGGGCGTTACATGACCTGGGAAGATATCGGCACTGATTTTGCCGGCTTTGCTTTTTCTACCCTCTTGATGTGGCTGATCTTCTATTTTATCAGACGGAAAAAAGCGAAGAAAGAATCGGCAAAATAGGCCTTTTAAAGCAAAAAGCAATGTTAACAATGTATAATACAATCAGTCTCAAATAATCCTTCTTTTTCAAATGAAGGCAAACTAAGAAGAAGAAATACTTAAGGCATAAAAAAGAAAGAAAAGGAATAATGACAATATCAGCTAACTGGTATCCACGAAACCGCCAGGCGTTAGAAGAATTTTTATCTTCTTCCTTCGATAATGATTACGCCATTTTCGATTTTGATAATACCCTTTCGATGGGAGATAGCCAGTGGACACTTTTCATTGGTCAAGCTGAGAGGTTGGCTTATAAATTAAGCCCCGAAGAATTCCATGCGCTTTTAAGTAAAGAATTCACAAAAGAAGAAATCGCTCTTAAAGTACCTTCTTTCTCTTTTACCTTTCAGGATGTAATCGAAGATATCGTTAGTTCCTACCGTTTTTTATTCAAAGCGGGTGAAGTCGGCTTTAAAACTAAAATCGATTCCAATAATTATCCCCTTGAAAAACAAGAGTTTCTGACCAAGATGCTTTTTCTCCTTAGCCAAGTCGAATCTTTTCTTTCAGTGGATGCGGCTTGTCGCTTTATTCAGTATCCCTTTGTTCATCTAACGAAAGAAGAAGTCTACGCTTTAGCTCAAGAAGTCCATACAGAAGCCTGCAAGAAGACCAGGCAAAAAGGAATTAGACATGCCATCCAGTTTTCCCCTAAAGAAATACCCAGTCGAACCGGTGTCATCTCTATCGAACTCGATGAAGGCTTCATAATCGTCGATGAAATGCTCGAACTTTTGCAATCTCTAAGTAAGAAAGGTGTCGATTTATATTGCATCTCTTCTTCTCAGGAAGACACCATCAGAGCAGCTCTCGAAAACCCATTTTTCCATTTCCCGCCCTTTAAAGGAATCTTCACGGAGAACCTTCTTTTAGATCAAAAAGGCCGATATTGCGAAGAATATGACTTTATTGGGCACCCTCCAACTGTTAACGAAGGAAAGAAAAAGGCTATTTCAGAAAAAATACTTTCTCTTTATGGTAAAGCCCCCATCTTCATGGCGGGAGATTCCGATGGAGATTATTCCTTCCTTTCCTCTTTTGAAGAAGCGAGACTCATTTTGATATTTAACCGAGGACAACGCTGTTTAGAACTCCAGAAGCTGAAGGAAAAAGCCCTAAAGGAAGAAAAAGATGGCCTAAAACCCCACTATTTGGTTCAAGGCCGGAGCACTACTAAAGCTCAACTTTGGCCTAAAGAAGAATGCTTAGATAGCCGTTTAAGACTTCATTTAGGAAACGGTGAGTTATCTTCACCTTCTCAGTGTTCCTTAAAAGATAAAACAATCGCTTAAACGATTCCTATTTAGCTTATAGACTCTATTTTTTTAAAATTAAGCCTTATGAAAACGGAAGGAGAATAGTTAAGCCTTCTTCCCTTCCTTTTCCTTCGCCATCTGCTCTTTTATCAGATTCTTATATGTCTCAAAAGAATCTTTTTTAACTCGCGTGGTATCTGGGAAAGGCAGATAAACTAATCCAAAGCGAGGCTTATAGCCTTCGCCCCATTCGAAATTATCTAATAAGGACCAGTAGAAATATCCTCTAATATCAATTCCATCTCGCTTCGCCTTTAAGACGTAATCAACATAACTCTTAATGTAGTCTGAACGACGAGTGTCGTGAATCAGGTGATCAGAAGAAGGTTCAGTGTTATCGCACATGCCGTTCTCGGTGAAAATCAGTGGCAAATGATAGCGTTTTGTCAGATATTTTGCTAGATAATACACCCCTTCAGGGGTAATCTGCTCCCACCAGATATCAGCGCACGGCATCGTCTTCGGGTCTTTGATGGTAAAGACTCTTTTCCCTTTTTTAGTGGAGGTACTAGGTTCAGCTAAAAAACAGTAGTCCGAAGCGTAATTATTCTCGCCGATAAAATCAAGGGGCTGATGGATAAGTTCTAGATCTTCCTTCGAAATTGACGGCAAATCATCGGCGAACATCTTATAATACTCTTTAGGATAATCGCCTAAATATATAGGGTCATAATAGATTGCTCCCGACCAAGCGGGGCTGTCCTTCTGGATTTTGAAGAAATGCTTATAGCATTCTTCTTCCAAATGGGCATCGTCCTTATCTTGTGGAATTAAAGCCCGATCAGTTCCGACAAAGCCTACTTTAGCGTCGGAGCAATTATCTCTAATAGCTTTCACCCCTTCTCCATGCATCCTCAGAAGATTATGAATAGCTAATAGGATCTTTTTAGTGTCCGTCTCTTTGTACCCCGGAGCGTGGGTGCCATTGACGTAGCCGTTGCCGATGATACATTCTGGCTCATTGATCGTAATCCAATGCTTAACTCGATCGCCCAATTTCTTAACGACCGCAGTAACATAAGCAGCAAAATAAGTCGGAAGATTCCTGTCGTAAAATCCCCCCTCTTCTAATAAAGGCTCGGGCAAATCCCAGTGGTACAAAGTAACAAAAGGCGTAATGTTATTCTTCAATAGTTCATCAACTAAGCGAGAATAATAATCAAGACCAGCTTCATTGACTTTGCCTTTTCCATCAGGAATAACCCGGGTCCAGGCGATAGAAAAGCGGTAAGCGTTAACGCCCAGTTCTTTTAAAAGAGCGATATCCTGATCCATCTTATGATAAGAATCGCAAGCTTTTTTTCCGTCTTTCCCGTCTTTGATATTTTTAGGAACAGAAGCGTAACGATCCCAAATGGACTCCCCTTTTCCGTTTTCATTAAAGCCACCTTCAATCTGATAGGCCGAAGTAGCACTTCCCCAGAAAAAATCACCTGAATCCATGTTAACTGCTCCTTAAGATTATTATAAAGAAAACATAGGTAGAAGCCTAACAAAAAGACGGCTGCGTTGATCAAGCGACAACCGCCTTGTTAAAAGGAGGATGCGAATTTGAGTTTAACCTTTGACGGAGCCCAAGGTCACGCCTTTAACAATGAATCTAGAGAAAACCAGATAGATGATAAGGAGCGGAACGACCGCGACCGTCATCATCAGATACATCCCACCCGTGCCAAGTTTGAAAGCATCGTTATTCGAAAGGTTAGATAAGGACTGAATAACTAGTGGCAAGGTCAGCAGATTGCGCTTGCTGATAATCATCTGAGGCATAAATAGACTATTCCAGCTGCCGACGAAGGCGAAGATCATCTGAACCGCCAAAGCCGGTTTAAGGACCGGAAGAACAATCTGATGGAAGATGCGGATTTCTCCGGCACCGTCCACACGGGCTGCTTCGACGATTTCATTAGGAAGAACGGAATCCAGATACTGCTTCATATAGAAGACCACGACTGGCGAAGCAATCGAAGGAATGATCAGAGGCCAGTAAGTGTTCATCATGTTCAAACGGTTGCACAGATTGATGAAACCCATAGCCGAAACTTGGCTCGGGATCATCATAATGACAAGAATGAAGGAATAAAGTAACTTCTTCCCTACGAAGTTGTACTGATGGAAGGCATAAGCGGTCATAGCTGAGAAATATACCGTTAAAAGCGAAGAGCTTATAGAAATCAGCAACGAATTACCCATAGCGCGGACCATGGGGTAATTAGCTTCCAGGGTCTTGAATACCTTTTGCCAGTTTTCGGCAAGGCTCGATGAGAACCACCAAGCCATACCTTCGGCAATCTCGCTAGAATTTCTAGTCGAATTGATGATCATGACATAGAACGGGAAGATGCATAAGAAGGTCAATACTGCCATCAACAGATAGACTAGAACTTTTTCGATGGTGGTATAGACTTTAGTCTTTAGCTCTTTTTTATCAGTTTTGATTGAGAATTGAGCATATCTCATAATCGCAGCTTCACTCATCTTGAGATACCTCCTTGAACTTCCTTTTGAAGTTTTTTCTTACGGCTCTTAAAATGGAATCTTTCTTCTTTCGGGACTGTAAGAATAAAGACTGAGAACGAAAGGAGACCCGTGATAATAAACATCAGAACCGATAAGGCTCCGCCGTGGCCTAAGTCATGAGAACCGCCGGTTACGACATTGAACAAGAACATCATCAGCGTATAAGAACTTCTCTCCGCACCGCCGTTGCCCTGGGTGAAGATCGTGGCGGCATCGTATAGTTGGATGCCACCGATCATAGAAGTAATGAAAACATAGATGAAAATCGGCATCAATAAAGGCATCGTAATATGCCAGAAAGTCTTCCAGGCCGAAGATCCATCGATTGCAGCCGCTTCATAAATCGAAGCATCGATGCCCATCACACCAGACATCAAAAGGAGCATCGTGTTACCAAACCACATCAGGAAATCAATAAAGCCAATGATTGCTCTAGTATCCCAGACGCGGTTAAGCATATTGAATTTTTCTTGAATGATCCCGGCATCGAAAAGCATGCTCATAATTGGCCCAGACTGGGAAAGAAGCTGAGAAAACAATAGTCCCATCGCCGCCGCCATAACCAGGTTAGGCATATAGAAGACAGTCTTGAAAAACTGCGCTCCGTGTACTTTAAGACGCACAGAAGTAAAGATTATAGCAAGAACCAACGAGATAATTATCTGCGGGACAAAGCCCATAACCCAGATAATCATCGTGTTCCCTAAATCCTTCCAGAACTCACCGAAAGAATTAGTTAGGATATCGCCATAGTTTTTAAAGCCTACCCAATTAGGGCCGATAACGTCCAAGCCATCGCGCCAATATTCATAGAAAGAATAATGGAAGGTTTCCAATAGAGGTATCAGCGAAAAGAAAAGAAATGTAGCGAAAAAAGGTATGAGGAAAATATATCCCCATTTTGCGTAAGATATGGCTCTCTTTTTCGTTCTAACCTTGAATGGCTTAAAACGGGAGTCAGTTATGACAGCTTCATTTTGCATCCTTCTAACCTCCGATAAAAATAGGCAGAGACGGGCTGGATGGAAGATTGGTTCCATCCAGTCCTAGTTCTGCCAAGCTTAACTGATTAATGAGAAAGAGACGGATACTTGACAGCGATAGCTTTGTAGAAGTTTTCCCAAGCCTTATCTTCACTTATTGTGCCAAGGAAGTAATCCTTCATAGCTTCCTGAAGTCCTTCATTGAGGCCCTGATCATAAGCGGAGATATTGCTCATGTTGATAGTTTCAGCGGCCTTGGCAAACAGAGCGATATGGTTCTGACCGCCTAAGAACGCAGCGCCATAAGTTTTATCAGCAGCGATTTCGTTCATAGCAGACTTATTGTTGGTGTAATCAAGAGTGTCGAGGGTAATCTGCTTCAAAGTAGCCTTATCGCAGGTCATTCTCTTCATGATCTTAGCAATCTGAGACTTGTTATCGGTGCCTTTAGCAGCGCTGATCCAAGAGCCACCCCAATAGTAGGAAGCAGGTCCCTGGCAGACAGCCCATTTGCCGAAGCCAGCATCACCAGCATTGTCTTTAAGAGTGAAGTTGATACCCCAAGTAGAATAGAAGAAGCCGAAGACCTTGCCAGCCATTGTCTGATCAGCAGTCCAGTCGCTGTTCCAGAGAGAAGTGCCATGGTTATAGCCCTTTTCGGAGAAAGTCTTGGTCTGGGAGATCCAATCCTTGATTTTCTGATCAACGACGATCTTCTTGTTCGCATCGACCCACGGAGCGGAAACATTGTTCGAGAAAGGACGATAAGCATCATCGTAGCCGGAAACCATGTAGTAGCCTTTGGCTTTAGCGGAGGCAGCGACGGAATTGAACTTCGTCCAATCAGCTAACGCAGCCTGAACAGTCGCCGGATCATCCGAGCCTAAGACATCTTTAGCAATATCACGACGATAAGCATAAAGTCCCGGGCAAGCCTGCCAAGTGGTGCCTTTAATGTTGCCACTGGCATCCTTGACGATATCTTTGGTGTACTGGTACTGATCAGCCATATCAGCTTCGGTCAGACCGATATCTTTAATGACATCGCAGGTGGAATTGGATTTAACATACTTAAGAGCGTAATCGGCTTCAACCATGAACATATCAACCTTGTTATCAGCTTCAGCCTGATCCTGGTTGAATAAATCGACATCCAGAGCATTCTGATAACCATTGTTCTTGTTATCAGTGATCTTGAAGACAACCTTGGTGCCATCTTTCATCGTGAAGTTGCCATCTGCATCAGGGACAGCCCACTTCTTATCAGTAGCGGTGGAATTAGCATATAAAGGATCATCTTCAGTCGCGTTAGAAAGCATATCCTTGCAATAATGACGGAATCTGCCTTCAAATTCTGTGTTCCAGCATTCAATGTTCAGAACTTTTCCACCATCGGTGGCGTTCGTACTGGATGAAGTGTTACCCGAGCAGCTCCCTAAAAGACCAACAGCAGCGACGACCATCACTAAGCTAAACAGTTTCTTTTTCATAAATAGTTTCCTTTCTATGTGAATACACTATTTCTTTAATCGCTATTAGCGAATTAAAGCCTTAACCGTTTTGCCCTCTTGCAGCCAACCTTTTATGGTTATCTGCTCAACTTGGGACGTGCGAGGGCTCTCGATCGTCTCAATTAACTTATGGGCAGCGGATTTACCGATTTTCTCACTGTCCTGAACGTAGGTCGTAAATACCGGCCTCATAAAGCGTGAAAGCTGAATGCCATCGTAACCGACGATGCTAATGTCATCGGGAATCTCTAGCCCCGCTTCTTCTAAAGCGGTGATTCCGCCTAACATCGAGTAATCATCAGGGTAGATAATGCAATCTGGCCGATCGGTAAGAGCTAACAATTCCTTGGTAGCTTCCCCGCTAGCCTTAGGTAAATGGAAGAATGCTTGCTTAACATATTCATCAGGAACCTTTAAGCCAAACCCTTCCATCGTCTTGTAATAACTAGAGAGTCTCTTCTGGCAGACAGCAGTCATTTCACCGTGGATGAAGGCTATCTTACGATGACCGTTCATATACAAGTACTGAACGATATCGTGGAGACCGGCGTAGTTATCAGACATAATGGCTGAACGGTTGTCGAAGACATAATCGATAGTCACCGAAGGAATCTCCGATTCAATCAATTCGACAACTTTGGGGCTGTGGAAATCAGCCGAAGCAACAATCACCCCATCGCAGCCCCGGAACCGGGCGTGCTCGTAATAGGAATTGCTAATGGAGGCCAAGTGGTTAGAAATAAACGTCACATCGTAACCGCAAGATTCCGCCTCGTCTTTGATGGAATTCAGAATTCCAGAGAAGTACTCATGCTTCAAGCCGGATGAGGTCGGATCCTCAAAGATGACGCCGATGTTATGAGACCTGTTAGTCTTCAGAACTCGCGCATTGGAATTCGGAATGTAGCCTAATTCTTTGGCTGCCTTCCGAACACGAGCAGCCGTTTCTTCCGATAAATCCGAGTTCCCATTGAGGGCTTTAGATACGGTGGATACAGATACGCCACAAGCTTTTGCAATATCTTTTATCTTGGTCATCCTTGGGAACCCTTTCTATCTTGGCGAAGACAATCATGGAGAATGTAATCGCTTCCGAAATCGTTTTCGCTAACTAGAAGATATCACCTGTTTTTTGCCTTGTCAACATTCAAAATAAAAAAACCTTTTGTTACGCACGTTAAAAAATTATTAAAAAGCGTGCTTTTTCAAAGTGTGCTTTATTCTATATATCTTCAGTATTTAAGCCACTTTTGCTAATTATGAGATGTTTACAAAAACAACAGCTTTTTTGAAAAATGAAATAAATAATAATTGCATTCGCGATTTCTTCTTTATATAATAGCCTTGATGTAGGAAAACGTTTTCGGTAGCGCTTTCCTTACGCTGAAAGGCCAAAAATCAATGAAATACGGACATTTTGATGATAAAAAACGCGAATATGTGATCTCTACACCACATACACCGCTTCCATGGATCAATTATCTGGGCCAGAACGATATGTTCGGCATTATTTCCAATACGGCGGGCGGTTATTGTTTTTATAAGGATGCAAAGCTTTTAAGAATCACTCGCTACCGCTATAACAATATTCCCCGCGATTTCGGCGGTCGCTATTATTACATTAAAGATGGCGAGACGATTTTCAACCCTGGTTTCATGCCTACTCAAACGGAACTTGATTCATATGAATGCCGTCATGGTCTTTCTTACTCTACCTTTGAAGGCGTTAAAAACCAGATCAGGACGAAGTTGACCTGCTTTATCCCTCTTAATAAGAATGAAGAAGTCCATGAATTGGTCATTACCAACGAATCGAAGGAAAAAAAGAATCTGAAAGTTTACGGAACCTGTGAATGGTGCTTATATAACGCGGTCGATGATTCTAATAACTTTCAAAGAAATTACAACACTGGTGAAGTCATCGTCAAAGACGACACTGTTTATCACGTTACTGAATACCGCGAAAGAAGAAATCACTTTGCTTATTTCCATTTGAATCGAAAGGCCGATGGTTTCGATACTGATTTAGATACATTTATCGGTCAAGGCGGAAGCTGGAGCATGCCTAAAGCGATAAAAGAAGGTAAATCATTCTCTTCAGTTGCTCATGGTTGGTCACCGATCGCCGCTTTAAGAAGCGACATCGTCCTTAATCCGGGCGAAAGCGTGACTTTGATTTACACTCTTGGTTTTATCATCAATCCGGATGAAGAAAAATTCAATAACGACGGCTCCGTTAATCTTTCCAGAGCTGAAGAGGCCTTTAAGGAAATCAAAGATGAGAAAGACGTCGATAAAGAGATGGCTAAGCTCAGAACTTACTGGGATAACCTCCTTTCTATCATCCACGTCCATTCATCCGAAGATAAATTTGACAGAGCTGTCAATATCTGGAACCAGTATCAGTGCATGACAACGTTCCTGATGTCCCGTTCAACTTCTTATTATGAATCAGGCATCGGCCGCGGCATGGGCTTTAGAGATTCCTGCCAGGATATCTTGGGCTTTGTCCATTTTATCCCAGAAAAATCACGTCAGCGTATTTTGGACTTGGCAGCCATCCAGTCGGAAGACGGATCGACATATCACCAATACCAACCGCTGACGAAAAAAGGCAACGCCGATATCGGAGGTGGGTTTAACGATGACCCTCTTTGGCTTATCGCCTGCACTTCCGCTTATCTTAAGGAAACCGGAGATTTCTCTATCCTTAATGAAAAAGTCCCGTTCGATGGCAAAAAGCCTGAAGCGACTCTTTACGATCATTTGAAAGCATCCGTCAACTTTACAGTCACGCATAAAGGCCCCCATGGGCTTCCTTTAATCGGCCGCGCTGACTGGAACGACTGTCTTAATTTGAACTGTTTCTCTAAGACGCCGGGCGAGGCTTTCCAGACAGTTTCAAATTTTGAGTCAGGCAAAGCTGAATCCGTTTTCATCGCCGGCATGTTTGTAAAATACGGCAAAGAAATGATCGATATCGCTAAGGCAGTAAAAGATGATGCCTTAGCTGATAAGCTGCTAAAAGAAACTGAGGAATTTGAGAAAGCCGTGGTTGATTTTGGCTGGGACGGTGAGTGGTATTTGAGAGCGTACGATGCCTTTGAAAAGAAGGTCGGCTCCCACGAGAACGAAGAAGCGCAGATTTTTATCGAACCGCAGGGTTTTTGCACGATGGCGAAAATCGGCGAGGAGAAAGGCCTGCCTGAAAAGGCTATGATTTCGGTTGAAAAGCGTTTGGTGAATGATTATGGAGTTGAGATATTAGCTCCTTGCTTCCATAAGTATCACCTCGAACTTGGCGAAATCACTTCCTATCCGCCGGGTTATAAAGAAAACGGCTCGGTTTTCACACATACCAACCCTTGGATTATCATCGCTGAAACCGCGGTGGGCCGTTACGAAGAAGCTTTCAATATTTATAAGAGATCCTGCCCTACTTACATCGAAGACAAGTCGGACATCAGAAGAGTCGAGCCTTATGTTTACTGCCAAACGATTGCCGGAAGAGAAGCACCTAGCTACGGTGAAGGCAAAAACTCCTGGCTTACGGGCACCGCTTCCTGGTCCATGGTCGCCGTCAGCCAATCGTTATTAGGCTTAGTCCCGAGTCTTAATGGCCTAGTTATCGATCCCCATCTACCTAAAGATTTAGGTGATGTGGAGCTAGTAAGAAAGTACCGTGGACAGACTTATAACATTAAAGTAACTCATTCCAAAAATGGGAAGTACAGCCTGACTGTCGACTCCAAGAAAGTCGAAGGCAAGTTAGTTAAGAAGGTCGAAGGCAATCATACGTATTCGATTCAAGTGGAAATTATATAAAAAGGAGGAAACTAAGATGGCCAGCGTTGAATTAAACCACATCTACAAAGTCTATCAGGGAGGCGTCAAGGCGGTTAACGACATGACGCTGAGCATTAACGATAAGGAGTTCATCGTCTTTGTCGGGCCTTCGGGCTGCGGAAAATCCACAACTTTAAGAATGATCGCAGGCCTGGAGGAAATCTCCGCCGGCGAACTGAGAATCGACGGGCGCATCGTCAATGATCTGACACCGAAAGACCGCAACATAGCCATGGTCTTCCAAAATTACGCTCTGTATCCGCATATGACTGTTTATGAGAACATCGCTTACGGGCTTCGGATTTCCCGTGTCCCGAAAGATGAAATCGATAAGAAAGTCCATGAAGCCGCCAAAATCTTAGGTATCGAGGAGTACCTTGATCGCAAGCCTAAGGCTCTTTCCGGTGGTCAAAGACAGAGAGTCGCCTTAGGGCGCGCTATCGTGCGTTCGCCTAAAGTCTTCCTTCTTGATGAGCCGCTTTCTAACCTCGATGCCAAACTCAGAGGCGATATGCGTTCGGAAATCTCCAAACTGCATAACCGCTTAGGCACGACCTTTATCTATGTTACTCATGACCAGACTGAAGCTATGACGATGGGAACGCGTATCGTCGTCATGAAAGGCGGATATGTCCAGCAGTTCGATACGCCGAAGAATGTTTATAATTACCCCGCTAATAAGTTCGTCGCTGGCTTTATCGGCACTCCGCAGATGGATTTCTTTGACGGAACGATGAAAAAAGACGGCGAAGATGTTCTCTTCTCTTTAGATAACGGTGTGGAGTTTACCTGCCCGTATGGTCTAGTCGATCGGATCTCGACTTCCTATATGGATGGTGCTAAGAAGATTTGCTTAGGTATCCGTCCGGATAATTTCTTAGTCCATGAAGAGTGGATGGATGCTGATAAATTCCCTTATCTGGCCAGGGTCAAGCTGAACGTTGATATCGTGGAAGTCTTAGGCGGAGAAACCATCATCTACGGCTATCTGCGCGACAAAAACGGAAACGTCTATACGGAGAAATCTATCCGCGTTAAGACAACTCACGATGTGGATGTCCGTTCTGGGGACGATATTGATCTAGCTATCGATCTACACAAGATCCACGTTTTCGATGCACTTACGGAAAAGAGCCTGATCCAGAAGATTCCGTCCGAGTCGACGGTCAATATCACAATTAACAGCCAGGAAGCCAAGATGAACAAGGTGGCTTTAAAGCTGGAAAAAGGTGTTTCCTCTGAGGTTGAAGAAGGCGCAGCTCAGATGTTTATTCCTTCCGATGCGATTTCCTTCGGGACCGGCGATGTCAAAGCTAAAGTCCGCCATTCAGAAGTCGTTTCGGATAAGAAACTTTATGAATTAGATGTCGATGGCAACCTGGTCTTTGCCTTAGCTGAGCCCAGCGTCGATTATAAAGACGGCGAAGAAATCAAAATCGCCATCGATCAGTCGCGACTCTCTTTCCATCAGAACGGCAAGTCTATTGAAGCCTTTAATACTACCGATGTCTTAAGCGGCAAATTAGTGAAGAGCAAAGAATATAAGACCTATATCTACGAAGTCGAAGGCGTCAAGCTTCCGATTAGCCAGGAACAGTGCCAGAAGCTCTTCTCTGCCAAGGGCAAAGTCATTTTAAAGACACCTCTGGATTTTAAGACTTCCGCTTATGATCTGGATATGACCGGGAAAGATTTTAAAGGCACCGTAACCGCTTTATATGATTTCGGTAAAGGCAAGAAATTTGCTAAAGTCCTCCTCCCGAGCGGCAATTCCCTTATCGTCAAGGGTGAAGATCTAACTATCAACGGGACTGTTAATTTCAGCCTGAACATGGCTAAGACTTTCATCATTGACCACACTATTTCTATCATCCTCGCTTAATCTTGCTGTCATTCTCCTTACTTTAGGCCGCTTCTATTAAGTACCTCCCTTTTATAGAAGCGGTCTTTTTTATGGACTAAGATTTATTTTCTTACTAAGAATTCCCGACCTTCTTTTTTAAAAAATCAGTCAATAAAGTGAAGAATTTGCTGAGCCAATCTTTAATCTTGGTGTGGTTAAGAAGAATCGAACTTCGATGTGTTACCATCAGATCCTAAGCCTTAACACCCGTTCGGAAGTACAAAGCCTTCTTTTCTCTTCTTGGTGGAAAAAAGAGGGCTGATAAAATACTGATTGCTTTAGATTATTCTTTTGCTTTGATGATATTGATTGGCTTAATCATGCGCATTGCAAATAATGGAACAATAGTGGAAACCAAGGATAAGATCATCACTGCCAAGGAATCTATTCCAATGATTTTAGGTTTGAAGGACAGCAATTTGATATCGATCATAATACTTGATTGAGCTAGCTGACAGAGAGATTTGACTAAGACATCATTCGCTAAGCCGATGAAGAAATACATCCCCACACTAGACAAGAGACAGATGGATAATCCCAAGCAAATAATCTGAATAACAAATATCGATAGCAAATCTTCGCTTTTTGCTCCTAAAGCTTTCATGACCCCTATCTCAAATACCCTGTCCTTTACTATCCTCAAGCCGAAACGGATGATGATAAGAATGCAGGCTGTAGCAATGACAGCAAAGATCAACTTAAAAAACTTGTTAAACGCTTCTACAGCTTGGGCCATCGTCATTATTGATCTTGTTAAAATAGACAAAGGCAGACAATGATTGTCTTCCGCCTTTGAAAGCACAAGATGCAATTGGTCAAGGTTATCAAAACACAAGCCGTAATTTACAATAGATTTCTTAAAATAATCGCCAAAATTGGCATTGCTCATAATAATTTTAATGGATGAAGGAATTTGAGCTATCTTTTTGATTTTGACGTTATACGACACAATAGGATTCTTCTTTAAGATATCTGATCTATTATAAAATTGCAGAGTGGTCTCGATTGGGGCAAAATTTCCTAAGTCATTAGGCGAATAATTAGCATTGAAACAAGCGTTGTAGGTTCGATAGTCCATGACTATCTCATTTTCTTCTAATTCCATATTGTAGAAGCTCGCCGTTGAAACATCATCATAAGTATCGAGCTTTTTTTCTCTGTTAACCGTAACAGATAAAGCGTTAGCAAACGTCCTTGTTTTTTCACTAATGATATCGTCAATGATGTTTTCGTTATAAGTGTAGTCCAAAGCCAAATATTGAACTACTTCATCGTAGAATTTTCGATATTCAGGATCTTTTTCTAATTCGGATAAGGTGGTTTCCGTTTCTGATTTTCCCAGAATTTCTTTATATCTTTCTTTATAATTTGTTTGGATTATTCCATTAATATAGATGTGTCCATGATTTGTATAAGGGCAGAATTCCTTAACAATATCCTCATATTTCTTATATTTTTTATTTGCATGGTAAATAATGCAATCAGCGAAATAATCCGTAATATAGACACCGGATTTCTTATAATCAGCACCATAAGTATCTATGGATAAACTATTATTTACACCATACTTATTCACTAGAAATCTCTCATTAGTTATCATTGTCCCTAAGGTTTCCATAATATAAAAGCCTGTCAAAGGATTGGTATTATAAATCTGGGTGCCATATGGATAATTCACACCCAAAGGAAGACCTAAATTGATTACCCTATTGATTTTAAAAGAGTAGCCAGATTGATAATATCCATTAATTTCCTCCTCTGTGATGGGTATAAAAGCATTCAATCCTTCTTCCGTTGTCAGGTAATCGCTTTTTGCAATCAATAATGAGCTCTCGTCAGAGGCGACCATATTCTTTTCCAAGGCTTCATATTTATCAAAGGATGATATTGTTTGCGATAATGCTAAAATAACAACAAGAAAGGCTGCAATGATGCTAGAAATTATCATTTTGATAATCCCTGATTTGCTAAATTTCCCACACAATTTAAGCCGCTCAGAAAACGACATTGATTGATCGTTTAGTTTCGTTTTGTTTTCCACATAGTCAATTTTTGGAGTCGTCTTAAATTGATTATTTTCTTGGATTATTTTTTTGATTTTCTTTTCTTCGCAGGCAACCCTGATATTCTCTAATTCTTCTTCGCTCAATTTCTTCTGAAGCGGAATATATAAAACATCATTTTTAACTACAACATTGCTGGCGTGCTTATCGTTATGAACCATGTCATTGATAATACGTCCCTCACTTAATTCAATAATCCTATCGGCGTTTTCATAGGCATCATTTAAATTATGGGAAACAATGATGACTAAGGTGTCTTGGGAAATTACTTTAAGTAATTCGGTGATTTGCTTTGTTGTCTTATCATCTAAATTCCCCGTCGGTTCATCTGCCAGTATGATCTTAGGCTTTTTGACTAAGGCGCGGGCTATCGCAACTCTTTGCTTTTGCCCACCAGATAATTCTTTAGGATATCTATTAGCATACCCTTCTAAATCCACCTTCCTTAATACTTGATAGACCTCATTATCATCACTTAGATTCTGAAGATTCAAAGTTAATTTAATATTCTCGAAAATCGTAAGATCATCGAGTAAATAAAAGTCTTGGAAAATAAAGCCGATAAGTGTGTTCCGATAATTTTCCAAATCACTGCTAGACATTTGGGATAATTTATTGCCAAAGCTAACTATTTCACCAGAGGTAATATTATCTAGACCCCCAATCAAGTTCAGCAATGTCGATTTACCGCTGCCTGATTTGCCAACTATATAAATCATTCCCTTTTCAGGCAAGACAAAAGACAAGGAATCTAAAGCTTTAGTTTCTTCTTTCTTTTTGGTTCTATATATTTTCGTCAGGTTATCAGCTTTAATCATTTTTTAAAAACATCCAACTTAGTTTCTCCCCCTAATACATCAAGAAAGTTGTTTCTAATTTTATTTTACCATAATTCCGATGGGCTTCCTTAATTCGATTTAATAAATTATCAGGATTATGGTTAGGACCACCATTTAAAAAAATCTATTCCGACAAATATTTAATCCCGCCCTTGCCCGGGGATTAGTTTCTTAAAAACGGACTCTAAAGCCGCGCCGACCTCGTCCTCCGAAGGATGCTTTCCTAGTTTTGAAGTCTCTGTTTTGATAGTATCCCTGACATCGATGAGCCACTCTCTGCCGACCACGCCGTTTCCCTCGATTTCGTTATCCGCTTTGTCCTCGCGGAAAAGTTTTACACACTCGTAGAGGTCCTTCCCCTCGAGCCGGAAGAGCGTCACTTCCCGCGCGGTCGGCCCCGATTGGAATGAAAGGAAATGGGCCTTATCAAGCATGATCCGCTTCACCACCTGAGAGAGGTAACGAAAAGAAATCTCAGTCTCGAAAGAAAGCCCATCCTCCTCGCCCCAGAGGACGATTTCCTGGAGTTTTCCCTCCTCATCGAAAAAATCCGCCCGCCCTTCTAAAACGAGGAAGACACCAAAAAGATGGCCATCAAGCCCGCAGACGCTTTTGACATAGCGGATTCTCCCCCCTTCGTCATAAATATATTCGAGATGATTATTCGAGTATTTTCTCATCGTCGGCACAGCGATTTTTTCACCGTTCGCTGCCAAAACGATCGGATTTCTCGTGCAATAACCTAAACTAGGACAGCAATCGTGTTTGGGAAAAGGACCGCAGAGGGTTTTTGTCGGCGCGAATGATCGGAATGTCGTCAAGTAATCCTCTTTCGTCGCTTCTGTCCACAAAGCTTTAGCGTTCTTCTCTAAGACCTGAAATAAAGAACGTAATTCTTTTTCAGTTGTGTTTTTATTCATATGACCCTCCCTCCTAAATCGATTTGTTCGGCACGGCCACGTGGATGCCGTCCACATTTTTCCAGTCCCCTACGTAGGTCGTTCCCGGATATGTGGAGGCCACATTCTCGTAAAAAACCATCAGTTCAGCCATATTGTTGGGCGACAAGTCGAAGATGGAGCTTTGAGATCTAAAGTCTTATAAGCTGCGGAAATAACAAATTAGACTTCTGATTAGTTCCACCCCGTTGGGGTCTTTTTCCGGATAAAAAATGAGACCCTGCCGTTCGATTAAAGACAACCCTTCCGTGCTCGAATAGACCATTGGGGGAATTTCGTTTATGAATAGGGGGATGATTGTTTTGTTTTCGACTATGGCGTGATCGATTTCAAATTTCCAATAGTTGGAGCAGAGCGAATTCTTATCCACCAACGCCAAAATGAAGTCTGACGCATCGATGGTATCTTCAACGTTTTCAGTCCAATTATCCCCAGCTAAAGGGTCCTCTTCTTGGGGATGGAAGCCATGCTTAAGGAGAAGATCTTTGATTTTTCGCTCTATATGGTCCAGTAGGTGAGGTGCAGATATAAAAATCCGGTCAAGTTTAAAGAGCGAATCGAGGTGGTGGGCTAAGTCTTCACTCTCCTTTTTTCCCGGGAGTAATCCCGAGGGATCAAGCGTGAGATTCTCCATAGCGATTTTCAAAAAAATTTCCTTACGACAAGCTTTGAGGTCAGAAAGTTCTTGTTGAACATAAGGGGACACGCGAGCAAAAGGCGAATCGAGGTAAATAAAATATTCGCGGGCACTGATTTCTTTTTGAATTAACGCCAAGAGCTCTTCTTGGGGACAATTTTGTTCGCCCTTAAGGTAAAAGAGAATCGGTTCGGCCCCCGCTTTTTCAAAGTAGTTGCGTATGGCCCTGGCTTTCAGGATGTCGTGGTTGGAATAGGAGATGAAAATCCATGGTCTTTCTTCAGGAGCTAAAGAAAGTGGATCAAATGCTTTAGGCATGTTCAAACCTATAGAGGCGGAAAGAATCTTGGTGAAGCGAAACGATTATTTCCTGGAATCCTTTAGCTTTTCTTCGCTCAATTAACATTTTTGCCTCCGGTTTTATAAAGCATATTTATCAAGTAAAAAAATTATAGAAGCTATGAATCACTGATGTCAAATAATCGTATAACTTATATGAGTTTGTAGGTTTTTTACATCGGGTGTTTTTTCCGCCCGGCAAAATACGGCGTTTTTTTGAAATAGTTAGGAAAACGGCCTCTTTTCTATTAGGATATTAGCGGGAACCCCAGTTTCCGCCTACGCCCGAGAAAGGAGGGCCGTTTTCATGTCAGATTCTAGCAATTTTTCACGCGCTTTCATAGCCTCGCTCACCTCGTTCATGGAGGGCTTCATGTTCAGGGGACTCGGCGTCCCGAAGAGGAAGCTTCTGATGGACCTGGCGTTCGGGATGCTGAAGTCAGGTGTAAATGACAATATAAATTTGTCGGTTTCTGACAATTGAATTTGTAGGATGTCGTATTCATCCTTGCTTTTTCTGTGTGTTTTCCTCCTTTGCAGCCCCTAGGGGCTCTGCCGGCTCTTCCTCCTCGATAAGCCCCTTGATCCGGTAGGACCTACCGGTGATCTTGAAGATCTGCGAGTGATGGACCAGGCGGTCGATGATGGCGTTTGCTATCACCGGATCGCCGAAGACCTCGCCCCATTTGGAGAAAGGCTGGTTGGTCGTCACCACGATCGAGCGCCTCTCGTACCGCGCGGCGACAAGCTGGAAGAAGAGGTTAGCCACCTCCCGGTCCACCGAGAAGTAGCCTATCTCGTCGATGATGAGGAGGCCGTACTTGCACACGTTCTTGATCGTCTGTTCCTCCCGTCCCTCGGCGGCGGCCTTCCTCAGCCTCTCTACGAGGCTCCTGAATGTGATGAAGTATGTGGCCACGTGGCTCGAGGAGGCCTCTATCCCGATCGCGGTCGCCAGGTGCGTCTTGCCGACCCCCGACGAGCCGATGAACACCACGTTCTCCGCCTCCTCGAGGAAGCGGAGCGTCCTCAGGTCCATGATCCTCGCCCGGTCGACGGACGGCTGGTACGCGAAGTCGAAGTCGTCGAACGTCTTCCTGCCTGGGAAGTTGGAGAGCTTGAAGTTCATGTCGGCGGTCCTCTCGTCCCTGAAGCGGATCTCCTCGTCGGTGAGCTCCCTCAGCGCCGTCACCAGCGGCTTCCCGTCCCCCTGGCCGGAGTCCACATAGCCGGGCAGGTACTCGTCGTTCTTCGTCAGCTTGAGCTTCCTGAGGTTCTCGCGGAGCCTCTGGTATTCCGTCATATCAGCCATATCACATCGCCCCCAGCTGGTCGTAGATCCTGAGGTTGCTCTCGGCCACCCTCTCGACCTGGTCGTCCGGCACGTCCCTGTAGGCCTTCGACTTCATGATCGCGATGTAGTCCTGCTTGTCGAAGTTCCATCTCTTGCCTGTGATGCGGTGGGTCGAGACGATCTCATTCCCGAGCGAGATCGTTAGCGTCCCGTCCCTGGCCGTCAGCTCGACGGTCTTGCCTATCATCTTCGGCATCACAGAGTACTTGCATCCCTCGAACGTCACCAGGGCCTCGCGCGACACCTTCCTCATGGCAGGCACGTCCAGATGGTGCCTCCTTGCGGCATCGGCGTCTGGCATCCTCAGGAGCGGCCTCTCCGCGAGGAGTGCCTCGGAAGGCTTCCTGCCGGTGGCCTGAGAGGCCTCGGAGTTAAGCCCCTCCAGCAGCCGGCGGACGATGGAGTTGAGCTCCTCGAGCGAAGAGAACTCGCCGTCGTACGGGCGGAGCCTCTCCATCAGCTTCGCGAGGTCCTCAGCCTTCCCCTTGGTGTAGGGATGCATGGCCTTGCAAAGCATCGGCTCGAAGAGGCAGTCCTTCGCGAACGCCGCGAAGGCGGAGTTGACCTTTCCTTGCCCGAACTCGCCCTGCGAGCGGTCCGCCACCGTCTTCATGTTGTCGAAGAGGACTTCGGCCGGCGAGCCGCCGAAGTAAATTATGGCGTCCAGCATGCACCTCATCAGCGTAGGCTGGGTCTTGTCGAGAGTCATCTCTATGTACTTGGCCCTCGAGAATCCGAGGACCATCAGGAAGACGTTGAACCTCGCCGGCGTCCCGTCCCTCATCCTCAGGGTCATGTCCTCCTTCCAGTCGACCTGGGCCTGCCGCCCTGGCGCCGTCTCGAAGCGCATCGTGGCGACGCGGGCGGCCTCTGCGGCGGCGGCGCGGCAGTAGTTCCTCACCAGCCCGTACCCGCCCGAGTACCCCAGCGTCCTGATGAACCCGTAGATGGCCATCGCCTTGCAGGAAGCCTCGAGCTTCATGTCGATGACATCCCTGAACGGGTCGATCTTCGACGGCTTCTCCCTCCGCGATGGCGACGCGGCGGACTCAGAGCCGTCCCTGGCCTTGAGCAGGCTGACTTGGCCGTCCTGTAGTCGCACCCCATCTCGCGGGCCATCTTGGCGAAGTTGGGCCTTGTCTGCGTCATTGTGTCTTTGCCTTCCATTTTGTATATATTCCTTTCGAGCACGTCTTTTCTGTACATGGTCCCACCCTCCCGGCATCCAAAGCCTATGGCTTAAGGATACCAGCAAGAGGCGGGGCTGAAGGAATCCTACAAATTCAATTGTCATTTTCCTACAAATATATATTGTCATTTACATTTCCTAGAGTTTTCCCTCCTCATCGAAAAAATCCGCCCATGACGGGAGCGACGTCTTCGGCGGGATTGCGGCGGCGCTTCTCGTTTTCCTCGTCGCTTATTTTTCCGGAAACACCTTTGCTGCCTAGAAAAAAATGAAGACCATTTTCCCTGAATGAGGATTCCTCCGGCAACGCTTCTGACTTTTGGGGAGAAACTTTTCTCCCCGTTTTCTCCCCAACTGCGGGCAAATTGCTGAAACGCTTTGAAACAAAAAGAAACACAAACGGTATAGGAACCCACATCCCAAGGGAGAAAAGGGACGATTTGGAACGCTGTGCAACACAACCGCATGGCCCCAGACCGCCTTTGTAATCAGTAGGTCTTCGGTCCGAATCCGGAAGGCGGCGCCAAAACGAGAAATCACCGATGCTATGATGGCATCGGTTTTTTATTGGCTTTGCTAAGACGAAAAGTTGAAAATATCGAGTCCGGAAATATAAAGGAAATGGGCATTTTTCTCGCTATTTTCTCGCCATCGGCAATCGCTTTTTCCGCCACGAGGGCAATTTCCATGGCGTGGCCTTCAAGCGGCGCCGCTCCCTTTGATGGAGATAAGGCCGCCCGCTCAAGAAAGACTTGTCAATATCGGGTGGTTCAGATAGTCGTACAGGCGGTCGATCTCCGACGGCTTCGAGCAATCCAGCATCGACGGACGGCCCGTATCCAATGTGGCGATTTCCGCCCTATCGTTTGCGTCAAGCGCAAAATCCCAGATATCGAGATTTTCCTCCATTCGATTCCGATGGACGGATTTCGGAATGATGATAACGCCTTGCTCGATATCCCAGCGGAGAATCACCTGGGGCACGCTCTTGCCGTGTTTGGCTGCGATTTTTTGCAAAACGGGGTTGGTGAACATCCCTTTGATCCCTTCCGCAAACGGTGCCCAGCCCTCCGGCTGCACGCCAAGACTTTTCATGACCTCCAGTTCAGAAAGGCGCTGATAATGTGGGTGTCGCTCAATCTGATTGACCATCGGGCGGATCTTCGCGTTATAGCAGAGGTCCATCAGCCGTGCCGAGTCAAAATTGCACACGCCGATTGCCCGGATTTGCCCGGCGCCGCACAGTTCTTCCATGGCCCTCCAGCTGCCGTAATAATCGCCCAGCGGCATGTGGACGAGATAGAGGTCAAGATATGTCAGTCCCAGCTTTTTAAGGGAGCGGGCGAAGGCTTCCTTGGTGTTTTCGTAGCCCATTTCCTGGATGTAGGCTTTGGTGGTGACGAAAAGCTCTTCACGCTTCACGATGCCTTCCTCGATTGCCTCTTTGATGGCGGCGCCGACCTCCTCTTCGTTTTTGTAGGAGGTGGCCGTGTCGATCAGCCGGTAGCCCGTGCGGATGGCATTCAAAACGGCTTCCTTGCAGTCCGACTCCGGAATTTGGAAGACGCCGAAACCCTCCATCGGCATCCTAACGCCATTGCGCAATGTTGCGCTTTCGATTTTGTTGACCATTGGATTATATCCTCCCATGCAGGTCGTTACCTACCGATAGGCAAGACTCGAAAACCCCTGTGGGGACTTTTGTCCCTCTTTCCTAAGCTCTCGCCGTCATTTGCCGAGGCTTTTCTTAAAGAATGCGTCGATCCGGTCGAACGGGATTTTCTTAACGTCGTCATACATGTCGATGTGGTTGGCGTTCGGGACCACGATATATTCCTTCGGCTCCGCTGCCGCGGCATAGGCATTGTCGGTAAAGAACTTCGAGATCGCCTTTTCCCCGGCGATAAACAAGATCGGCCTGGGGCTCACCTCTTTGATATAGTCGAGGATCGGGAAGTTCATCATCGCTAAGTTGGAGGTCGAGGTAAAACCGCCTCGGGCACTGTTATGATGCCCTCTTTTCAAGGCATAGAATTCAAAGAACTCGTGGCTCATCGGGTCCAATCCCTCGGGAATGTCTTTCTCTTCGATGACCTCTTCTGGGAATGAGGGGAGGTATTCGGGCGTGCCTTTTTCGTAATCGGCCCATCTTTGCAAGGATAATTTTTCTTTTTTCGCTTGAATTTGTTCTGGGGTTTGCCCCATTCTGCTGGCAAAATGGATGTCGAAAAGCGCGGCGGTCGCGACTGCCTTGATCCGGGTGTCTTGGGCGGCGGCCGAAATCCCGAAAGCTCCGGATCCGCAGATTCCCACGACGACGATTGCTTCGCGATCGACGTAGGGGAGTGTGCCCAGATAATCGACGCAGGCGCTGAAGTTCTCAATAAAGATGCTGGGATCGGATACATTTCTTGGCTCGCCCGAAGATTCCCCCATGAAGCTTTGGTCAAAGGTCAAGACGACGTACCCTCTTGGGGCTAATTCGTTGGCATAGACGGAAGGGCCTTGCTCTTTCACTCCGCCATAAGGAGCGCCCACGATGATGGCGGGGTATTTATTTTTTTCGTCGATGCCTTTCTCAGTATAGAGATCGCCGGCCAAGGTCATGTCAAACCGGTTTCTGAACCTGACGTGTTTCCGTTCGAGGCTGTTCTTCAATTTCGTGATATAACCGTAAGCCATTCCGCTTGCCTTCTTTCAGTTATATTATAGGCTTTGGAGTTAATGCCAAGTCAATAGGAGGAGCGCGAAATTGGGCTCCTGTCTCGTAGCAGCCCCAAAGCGATTGACTTCGACTTGACTTTAAGGTGTATAATTTAGGCGCGAAGGAGAAACTTTGATGAGCAATTTAAGAGCGCTGAAAAAAAGACTGCCGCTTCTTTTGCTGTTTCTTTCTGCCAGCCTTCCGTTAGTGTCGTGCGGTTCAATGACGGGCGCTTCCTCCTCGGGGGAGGCCCCTTCTTCGTCCTCGTCGCTCCCACGGGATTCCTCTGTCGGAGAGAAGCGGGCGGTTCTTTATTTTTCGTGCACCAGCAACACCCAGGGCATCGCCGACAAAATCGCCGCAAACCTCGGCTGCTTTGAGCTTCGAATCCTTCCGAAAGATCCTTATACCGCAGCCGATCTCAATTACAGCGATAGTGGTTGCCGCGCGAATAGAGAGCAGAACGATCCGAGTGCTCGGCCCGCGATCGAGAATGAGATTGACATCTCGTCCTATTCGACGGTGTTCCTTGGCTATCCGATTTGGTGGGGGACTCTGCCCAAGATCATCTATACCCTTTGCGATACTTATGACTTTGCTGGGCGCACCATCATCCCTTTTTGCACCTCCGGATCCAGCGGGATCGAGGCGAGCGTGTCCGCATTAAAAACCCTCGAGCCGGAAGCAACGGTTCTCTCGGGTCGTCGCTTCGCTTCCTCGTCCACTCAGGCGGATGTCGATGCTTGGATCAAAACCCTCGTGCTAGCAAAGTAACCCCCAAGGAAGGCGCTTTGGGCTTTTTTCGGTTCTTTGGGTGATCCTCGGTTGGATAGCAGCGGGGCTTATTTCCGTGTTAAAAGGATATTTCCTCATTAACTTTTTGCTCTACCAATCAATCGGATTTTTGGCGAGGAATTTTTCTCGCCATTTTCTCGCCAATTGTCCCCGAATTGCTGAAACGCTTTGAAACGCAAAGGAACACAAACGGCACGGTAAACCCACATCCGGCGGGAAGAAAAGGGACGATTTGGAACGCTGTGCAACACAACCGCATCCCGCCTCTCCGCCTTTGTAATCAGTAGGTCTTCGGTCCGAATCCGGAAGGCGGCACCAAAACGAGAATTTACCGATGCGACGATGGCATCGGTTTTTTTATGTCTTTGTTAAGACTATCATTTGAAAATTCGAGTCTGGAAATGTAAAGAAAAAGGCTGTTTTTCTCCCCATTTTCTCCCCAAAAGAAAACGAATTGCGAACTGGAGGTAGGTCTGGGATGCCGTTTTTTTTCAGATTTCCATCGTTGGATTGACAAGGATTCCGACCCTATAATTTGAGACGTGATAAAGAAGCAGTACATCGACGAGTGCGTCGTCTACGACGGCGAGTACACCCCCGATCCGTGGGAGGAGTGCGCCGGGATCAAGAAGCCGAAGGCGGGCTACGTCCTTTTCGAGGCCAAGGGGAAGGACGGCAAGAAGGCCATCCAGATCCGCAAGCCGACCCTGAGTGTAAATGACAATATAAATTTGTCGGTTTCTGACAATTGAATTTGTAGGATGTCGTATTCATCCTTGCTTTTTCTGTGTGTTTTCCTCCTTTGCAGCCCCTAGGGGCTCTGCCGGCTCTTCCTCCTCGATAAGCCCCTTGATCCGGTAGGACCTACCGGTGATCTTGAAGATCTGCGAGTGATGGACCAGGCGGTCGATGATGGCGTTTGCTATCACCGGATCGCCGAAGACCTCGCCCCATTTGGAGAAAGGCTGGTTGGTCGTCACCACGATCGAGCGCCTCTCGTACCGCGCGGCGACAAGCTGGAAGAAGAGGTTAGCCACCTCCCGGTCCACCGAGAAGTAGCCTATCTCGTCGATGATGAGGAGGCCGTACTTGCACACGTTCTTGATCGTCTGTTCCTCCCGTCCCTCGGCGGCGGCCTTCCTCAGCCTCTCTACGAGGCTCCTGAATGTGATGAAGTATGTGGCCACGTGGCTCGAGGAGGCCTCTATCCCGATCGCGGTCGCCAGGTGCGTCTTGCCGACCCCCGACGAGCCGATGAACACCACGTTCTCCGCCTCCTCGAGGAAGCGGAGCGTCCTCAGGTCCATGATCCTCGCCCGGTCGACGGACGGCTGGTACGCGAAGTCGAAGTCGTTAATGATGTAATAATAATTACCATTTATGATGATTTAAAAACTGCCAATTGTGGTAAAAATTAAAACATCATAATCGGTGAAAATTAACTTGCAATTAATACTCCGAACCGGGGATCCTCGCCGCCCAGATGGACACGGTGATCGGCTCCGCGGCCTCGAGGAAGTGCCTCCTGACGATACATTTCCCCGCCTTCCACCTGATGCTCGTGAGGCTGCTCGACTGCAAGTCGTCGGCGGAGGTGGTGAGGAGGGTCGGCGAGATAAGGGAAGGCCTGGGGAACGCCCTGTTCTCGAGGCTGTTCCGGGCCATCCTCTCCGACAGGGGCCCGGAGTTCTACGACGCCTCCGGAATCGAGGCGGACCCGGAGACAGGGGAGGCGCTCGCCTCGCTGTTCTACTGCGACGCCTACTGCTCCAACCAGAAAGGGGCCATAGAGTCCAACCACAGGATGCTCAGGTACTTCTTCCCCAAGGGGACCTGCTTCGACCTGCTGACGGGCGAGGCCGTGAGGGACGCCGAGTCTGAGCTGGCGTCCTACCCGAGGAAGGAGCTAGGAGGCAGGACACCCTATGATGTCTTCAAGGCCTATTACGGCGAGGAGACGCTAAAGAAGCTGGGCATCGAAAAAGCCGATCCCAGAAAGATCGGCTTGCTGATGTCCGGCAAGAAGGGCAAGAAGTAAACAAACACACAATTTGTTTATCAGAGCGCGCGGCAAGCGGAACTTAGTCCGACAAGCGGAAGTAAGCCCTGTCTTTTTGCGTGCGCGGATTTCTTCCCGGGCACCCATAATATAGCATAAACGTGATGGCGGATGTGAAAGTTACTTGCCTGAAAAGCGGAAATAGCCCTCAAGACGGGTTCATCGTTTTAAAACGGATGCTTAGTATGGCAATTATCGA
>JALCRV010000010.1 GCA_022652945.1 Bacilli bacterium | reverse complement strand
TGCCTTGATTATGGCCCAAAGGGCTCGGAAACGCAAATTTGGCCAGACTGGATGCATCAAAGCCAAGCTTAAAGAAAGAAACGCCAGAGAAAAATCACTTATGTTTCATTCTATTTGTCATCTAACGCTTAGAATGAAATATCTTCTTTTTTCTAGCCTTCTTTTCACCTTTTTAGGGAAGGAAGACTGTTCTAAAAAAAGCTCAGATATGTTATATTCTTTAAGCGATGGAATTCACCATAGATGAGATGAGCGCCAATCAGCGCCTGGATAAAGTCATTAAGCGCACCTTGGATGAGGCGCCTCTGTCTTTTATTTATAAGATGTTCAGGAATAAGGATGTCAAAGTCAACGGCAAGAAGGGGACGATCGATTACATCACCAAAGCCGGGGATCAGATTTCCATTTATATCAAACCGGCTTTGCTGGAGGAGTTTAAGAAGAATAAGACTCTCCGTCCGGTTAATTCTCACATGGATATCATTTACGAGGATAATAATTTATTAATCGTCAATAAACCTAAAGGTCTTTTAGTCCATGGAGATGAAGATGAGACCAGGATTACTTTACATAATATTTTCTTGAATTATCTGAATGCGAAAGGCGAATGGGATCCGAACAATGTCACCGGCTTTGTTCCCGGTCCCGCCCACCGTCTGGATCGAAATACTTCCGGGATCGTTATTTTCGGGAAGAACGAACAGACCTTGCAGCAGCTGCTGACTTTATTCAGGGAAAAACAGGAGATCGCTAAGACCTATTTAGCTCTGCTTCACGGCAGCGTACCTAAAGCGGGGCGCATCGATTTTCCTTTGCTTAAAGATCCGGAGACCGGGATGGTCAGGGTCGGGCATCTTGATAAGGGAGCTAAACCCGCCTTAACGGAATTTGAAGTCGTGAAACGCTATGGGGAATACGCTTTGGTCCGGGCGAAACTGATCACCGGACGTACCCATCAACTGCGCGTCCATTTCCAAGCGATCCGCTGCCCGATTGTCGGAGATGCTAAATACGGGGATTTCCAGATCAATAAGATCTTTAAAGAACGCTTCGGCTTATCGAGCCAGTTCCTCCATGCGGAGACTTTCGCTTTTGAGAACGTCGATGGCTTTTTATCCTATATGTCAGGTAAAACCTTCACTGCGGAACTGCCGGAAAAAGAACAAGATATCATTAAAGCCCTCCAAGATGGTTATATCTGAGGCTGGTATGCGATAAAATAAGAGCAAGGGAATAACCATGCAGTTATCTTACCTGCTCCTGTTAGTGTGGCTTATCATTGTCATCATCGGCTTCTTCAGTTCGGAAAGCCATGTTTTGAAGTCGGCGGTCTGCGCTCTTTTAGCTTCCTCTTTAACCGCCTTATATGTCTATCTGGAAAAGATCTTTACTAAGCTTACTTCCTTCGCTTCGATGAGCCATTATTTTTATAACCTGCTAAAAGGAATCTTCTCTAGCCGCAATATGGGAGAATACGAACGTCAGATGATTTCCCAAGGGATCTTTATTTTCCTTATTTTCGCTTTGATTTTCCTGCTTTCTTTTTTTATCATGTTGTTTTTCTCTTTCGGAAAAGCCCCTTCCCAAAAGAACATCAGGATCTCTAAGCCTTTCTCCTTGGTCTTTTTTGTCGCTATCTGGGCTTTTATTTCCGCCTTCTTTATCTCGTGGTTTGCTCCTTTATTCCAAATCCCGCTGGGTTTCTTAGGTGGGTTTATGACTTCTTTAAGATGGGGGTTAAGCTAAGATGAATAACATTGATAAAACGATTCTCTTAGCGGAAAGCTTCGGAGCGGACACTTCGCTTTTTACGTCCTCTTATGTCGATTCGATCGTTAAGTCTACCGCCTATATGACCTTGGTAAATAATGTCGCCCACGCCTCGAAGTTCAAGCTGATCAAATCCGCGGCCTTAGTTGAAGACTTCAAGACTCTGGATTATCGGGTCGATACTTTTAAACAGGCGGTGATCTTATCTGCCCGAGTCAACTATCTTTATTCCGTCTCCAGCGAATCTTATTATCTTAATCCGCTGGTAAGCTACGATTTTGAGATTAAGACAAAATCCATCGGAGAGTTAAGATGCCTCTACGATGGGGAAAGAAAGACCTTCAACGAAGTAATTGAAGATAAAAGCCACACTCTAGGATATAAATCCAGAGCCATCGCTGGACAATGCGAATATTTCCGAAGGGAACTTACTGATAAAATCGGCTACAACTACTCCAAGACCCAAGAGAACAAAGGGATGGGAGATGTCGTTAAGAAGAAGACATTCGGACAGATTATCCGTCTTCTGGTCGCTCTTTTGGCCTTTGCTCCCTCCGTCTATACTTTGCTTTCCAGACGGGAAAGATTCGTAAGAGTCTACACCGCTTTCCAGCCGACTTCCTTCTGGGACTGGGGCTTATTGATGTATCTGATTTCTTCCTCCTTACTGCTCGTTTTTTCCTTCTGGGAATTCGCCAGGCACAACAAAATCTACGCGCCTTATTATTACTTCAAGCGCTTCGGGGAGAAAAAGATCACCCATGTCGGTGAGCAGATCGCTTCTTCCGCTCAGAAGTTAGCTGAATATATTTTCCAAGCCTGCAAGAAAGGCGAGAAACTCGGGGATGATATTAAGCGCTTCGGAATCGGGAAAACGATGGATAGCGAATTAAAAGCTTACGGAGGAATGTATCAAGCTAAAGACGATAAGGTCATGAAGGCGACGGAAGACTGCTACAGGATTTTCCTGATTCTGACCGTTATCTGGGCTTTATGGTGTCTGGTCGATTATCTGGTCGTGAGGTTTATCCTGTAAGCAAACCATGGAAAAATTAGCGATTTCCGATAAAATCTTCTATACGGATTTTCTGACCATGGGGAAAGATGTCTATCTTTACCCGGGCCGCTTTATGAAACTTTTCGCCTCCAAGGATTTTATCAAGGCTTTATTTGAAGACAAGGAACGTTACAGCCAGTATCTGGAACTGAAAAAAGAAAATCCAATCCCGGATGTTTTTCTTTTTAAGATGTCTTATATCCTTAATCCTTATATGTCCTTACGATATCATAAGTTCATCTTTTCCTCTTATGAGGAACTGGGAAAGACAATCCTTTCTTACGGTCCGGTTGTCGATGTCTACTTGAAAGATCTTTTGATTTATCATCTTCTGTCTGCCTTTATGGTCAGGATGAGAGATGATTTCTTTCAAGAGAAAACATATAAACAAGTCCTTCTTTGTGAAGGAGAGGCTCTCGATGATCCTAATTTGGCCTACTGGGATCTCGGTTTCTATCTCAGCGGGACCTCTAAATTGATCTACGAAGGGAAGACTTACGATGATCCGACCCTGTTCTTTAACGATAAGCTGGTGATGTCTTCCTTGGTTTCTTTTTCTTCGACCTTTCTTACCGATCGGTTAGTTCTCTCGTGGCTGAAAAGAAACGGCATGGAGAATAAGGTGCAGTCCTTCCTCGATCTTTCTTCCGTTTCCGATGAGAAGGAAGAAGAAGCTGTAAAGCTCCTCGGCGAAGAGTTAGAGACACGTTTTGGCAGTAAATCCAATCTGTAAAATGATATATTATATTAAGTAGATGTAAATCAGGAAAAAATTACAAGGAGGTATAAAGATGACAAGTGAAGAGAAAAAGAATTTGTGGCTTGCTTCGCCTTTGGTCGATGAAGAACTGAAAAAGCAGATTGCGAAAGCGAGCAAAGAAGAGATCGAAGATATGTTCTATCGCGATCTGGAATTCGGGACCGGTGGCATGAGAGGCGTTTTAGGCCCGGGCTCGAACCGCATGAATGTCTTTACCGTCCGCAAAGTGACTGTCGGGTTTGCGATGTATCTATTGAAGACTTACGGGGAAGCCGCAAAGAAAAAGGGTGTGGTCCTTTCTCACGATAATAGAACCAATTCCCGTAATTTTGTCTTAGCAGCTTCTAAAGTCCTGAATGACTTTGGAATCGATACTTTCATTTTCGATTCTCTCCGTCCGACTCCGGAGCTGTCATTTTCGGTGCGCTATGAAAAAGCCTGCGGCGGCATCATGGTCACCGCTTCCCATAACCCGAAAGAATATAACGGCTACAAAGTCTACGACGATACCGGCTGCCAGCTGGTCCCGGAGCAGATTCAGCCTTTCTTAGACATCATCGCCACTTTAGGTGATGAACTGACTTTGACTTATAAAGTCGCCGAGGTCCCGGGGACTCAAAAGCTTTTGACCTCCGAGGTCGATGATGCCTTTATGGAAAAGGTCCATTCGGTTGCCATCAACGGCGATGATAAGAAAGTCATCAAGATCGTCTTTACTCCTCAGCACGGGACTTCTTCCGTCCTCGGGAGAAGGCTATTTAAAGAGCTGGGTTACGATCAGACTAATTTCTTCCCGGTCCTCGATCAGTGTACCCCCGATCCTTTGTTCTCCAACACCCTTTCTCCTAATCCGGAGATGAAAGAAGCTTACGTCGAGGCTTTAAAGGTCGCCGAAGAACACCACGCGGATTTGATTCTGACCACCGATCCGGATGCGGATCGTGTCGGGATGGGTTTCTTGGATTCAAAAGGGAAGTACGAACTCTATACCGGCAATCAGACGGGAGCCTTATTGATGGAATACGTGCTTTCAGAGAGAGCTAAACGCGGGCTTCTGACTTCTAAGTCGGTGATGTGCGATACGATTGTCACCTCTACTTTAGGTGAAAAGATCGCTGCTCATTACGGCTGCAAGACCCGTTCGTTCCTGACCGGGTTTAAATATATCGGGGCGGCGATGAACCAAGCCGATAAGACCGGGGAATTCAAGTTTGAATTCGGCTACGAGGAATCCTACGGCTATATTTTCGCACCGTTCTGCCGCGATAAGGATTCTCTCGAGTCCTTATTGATGATCGCTGAGATGGCCAATCACTACCTTCTGAAAGAAGGGAAGAGACTGGATGAGAAACTTGAAGAGCTTTATAAGATCTACGGGTATCATATCGATAAGGTCTTCAATATTTTCTTCCCTGGCGAAGCCGGGCAGAAAGATATGCAGAAGATCATGAATGAATTGCGCACTCATCCTTTTAATGAGCTCTCCGGTGTGAAAGTCGTCGCCTACGAAGATTATCTGAAGCAGGAAAAGCACGAAGGCAAGAAAGTCAGCCCTTTGACCGGGTTCCCTCTCTCCGATGTCCTGCGTTTCTTCTTAGCTGATGGCTCGTGGCTCGCTATCCGTCCTTCCGGGACCGAGCCGAAGTGCAAGTTCTATTATGAAGCGGTCGATCAAAAGAGAGAAGCGGCGGAGAATAAGCCGGATCTCTTCCATAAGGATATTCTTCATATCCTCGGCTTAGATAAAAAGTAAAGACGTAAAAAGCCTCCATTATAGGTCTTAATCTTGACCTAGGAGGCTTTTTTAGTTCTTTTAAATCCCCGGAAGCAAAAGGCGCAATGTCTTTTCCACCCCTGCGTGATCGTTATCATCTAAAGAGACCATATCGGCGTAGCGTTTGGCGTTTTCCGAGCCGTTTGACATTCCGACTCCGATACCTGATCTCATCAGCATTTCGATGTCGTTATCCGCATCCCCGAAAGCGATGATGTTGCGGTTAGCGATATGCTTTTCTTCAGCGATTTTCTGGATAGCGGTGAATTTATTGACCTCATCGAAATAAAGTTCGCCGACCAAGGAATTATCCCAGAAACGGAGCCCGATGCCTTTTAAAGAGGAACCGCCGAGTTTTGTTAATTTATAGCGGTCCTTTTCGCTCTTTAAAGCGAAAATCACTCCGAGTGGGTTAAAAGACAGCTTGGAAAAGTCCTCGCCGAATTTTAAATCCATGCCTTTTTTATAAGCGTAAGAATCCATCGCCGTATTGTCGTAAGCGAGATAAAGAGTCGTCATGTCCTCGCAGAGGACATTGACGAAGGCTTCTTTTCCGATTGTCTCGACGATCATTTTCACCAGGCTCAAAGGAAAGGTCTTCTGCCAGATGATCCGCTCGTGTTCTTTAGGAGCAATAGCGACTCCGCCGTTATAGCAGCAGACTTTGCCGTTGAGGCCTATTTCATCGTAATAAGGTTTAATGGCGCGGTAAGGACGTCCTGAGGCGATGGCGATTTCCACTCCGACCTCTTGAAGGTGTCGTAAATATTGTTTCGTAGAGGAGGGAATAGTTTTTTGCTCGTTCAAAAGAGTCCCGTCCATATCTAAAGCAACTAGAGTTTTATCCATAATATATAACTGTTAAAGAGAACTATCTTAAGCCGACGGCCTTCATCACCCTGTTAAGGACCGGTTTAGCCGCTTCCCGGGCTTTTAAAGCCCCCTGGCTGAATAAGTCTTCCAAAGCACTTTCGTCGCTTCTGAAGGCGTTAAAGCGCTGCTGGAAAGGCCCGAGTTCATCCATTACGGCATCCGCGACCGCTTTTTTAAAAGTGCCGTAGTTTTGTCCAACGAAGAGTTTGCTGGCTTCTTCAGGCTCCATGCCTTTAAGAGCTCCGTAGATTGTCAATAGATTAGAGATGCCGGGCTT
The DNA here is from genome assembly GCA_022652945.1 of Bacilli bacterium. GTDB lineage: Bacteria > Bacillota_I > Bacilli_A > RFN20 > CAG-288 > Scatoplasma. Next base: position 86,909 of record JALCRV010000010.1, on the reverse strand, counting down.
CTCGGCCGGATCGAATTTGACTTCGCTGCCGGAATCGGTGATAGCCGACATGATCTTTTTCCGGATAGTTTTCTCATCATCCTGCAGATAGATAACACCTTTTTGGGCTTCTCTATCATCCGATTTAGACATCTTATGCAAAGGATCGGATAAGGACATGATTCTCTTGCCGACGGCGGGAGTGACATATTTTGGAAGCTTGATGATTTCTCCTCCGTAGCGTGAATTGAATCGGCGGGCGATTTCATGAGCGAGTTCGACATGCTGCCTTTGATCTTCTCCGACCGGGACGATATCCGAATCATAAAGGAAAATATCCGCTGCCATTAAGACGGGGTAGGTGAATAGGCCGCAGCCGATGGCCTTTTGGTTGAGCTTAGCTGATTTTTCCTTGAATTGGGTCATCAAGGAAAGCTCACCCATATAGACATAGTTGACTAAGATGGCATTAAGCATTCCGACTTCCGGGATATCCGATTGGCGGAAAAGAACGGTCTTTTTAGGATCCAGTCCGGAGGCCAGATAGAAAGAGACGATATCGTAAGTGGTGGAATGGAGGACTAAAGGATCGATAGGTAAAGTCAAAGCGTGAAGATCAGCGACGAAAATATACGCTTGGTTGTCATCTTGGAATTTCGGAAAGTTACGGAAGGAACCTAAATAGTTTCCTAACGTCATTTTGCCGGTGGGCTTCACTCCTGATAATACTCTGGCCATAGATCTTTTTCCTCCTTAGCTTTCAAGCGGCAAAATTTGCCGTCGATATATATTATATGTTCTTTTAGACAATAGTATTATATGTTGGCTACAAGGTAGAAGATAAGCCTATTTTTCGAAAGAAAAAGATAATTTCCTAAAAAATTGCTTTTAAGGGGCCTATATCTTGTGTAGGGATTGAAAGTATGCTTTGACTTTTGGTCCCCCGTGCCTTATCATTAAGCATGATAATGGCATGAAAGAGTGCCATTCTCTCTGCTGTTCACTTAATGCAGAACAGCCGATGTCCAAAGGGAGGTGTAACATGTCCAAGAAATACGAGATCATGTACATTCTTAGACCCAGTCTGGATGCTGACGCGATCAAAACTGAGAACGCCAATCTCCAGAAGCTTCTTACTGATAACGGTGGCAAAGTCGCCGATGTCAATGAGTGGGGACTCCGCGATCTGGCTTATCAGATCAAGAAGGAATCCAAGGGCTACTATGTTGTACTCAAGGTCGAGGTTAATGATGACAAGGCTATCAAGGAATTTGATCGTCTTACCAGAAATAACCCTAACGTCTTGCGCTATCTGATTACAGTGGCTGAGTAAGAACAAAGCTACAAAATAGGAGGGTAAGTCAAGATGAACAGAGTGGTAGTTGTCGGGAGACTTGTCAAGGATCCTGAATTGAAGAAAACGAATAACGGCAGCTCGGTGGTCTCTTTCACACTGGCGGTCGATAATCGTCAGAGATCCAACGGCGAAAGATCTGCTAGTTTCTTTCCGTGCACTGCATGGAATGCTACGGCGGAGAATGTCGCTAAGTTCATGAAGAAAGGCAGCCTCGTCGGTGTCGACGGGCGTCTTAATCAGCGTTCTTATCAATCCCGTGATGGCCACACTGTGAATGTCATCGAGATTATTGCGGAACAGGTTCAGTTCCTCGAAAAGAAAGGCGATTCTAATAACGCCCCTGATATCGAGGATGGAGTCCAGTCTACCTCTGCTCCGTCGTCCGAAAAACCGGTCTCGAAGTCCGCTGAGGATCGAGATGAGCCGGAAAACGGAATCGATACAACTGACGACCAGCTTCCGTTCTAGAAAGGAATATATTATCCATGTTCAAAAAAAGACCGATAGTGAACAAAGTCTGCTATTTCACTAAGAACAAGATCAAGAACATCGATTACAAAGATATCGAACTTCTCAAGAGATTTATCTCGCCGTCTGGCAAGATCACTCCGCGTAGAATCTCCGGTACCTGTGCAAAGCATCAGAGACAGTTAGCTGTCGCGGTTAAACGCGCCAGATTCATGGCTCTCTTGCCGTATATCGGCGACTAATCCTTGATTCGTCTAAAGCCCCGTCTTCCAAGGCGGGGCTTTTTGATATAATAAGAACGTGATTAAACCATACACCAAAGACGCGGACTATTCTTATGTCGAAGGCTTCTTTCCGACTTTTGAGTTGCTTAAACAGCACCCGGAAGCTTTGATGATGGTCTATTTCAGCGAGGATGCAGCCGATAGCTTCGGTTATAAGAAGATTTCCGCTCTCGTCCCACCTGAGAAGATTATTTTCTCTAAGAATGTTTTTGATCGCCTCGCCTCCAAGGATAACGATCATGTCATCGGAGTTTTCCGTAAATACCAGGATGAATTGAATCCTACTCTCCCGCACGTGGTCTTAGTCAATCCTTCCGATCAGGGTAATTTAGGTAATATCATGCGCTCAATGTTGGCTTTCGGTTTTAAAGACTTGGCGTTGATTCTGCCCTCGGCGGATCGTTTTAATCCTAAGACCCTCCGCGCTTCCATGGGCGCTTTCTTCGCCTTGAGGATTCAGACTTTTGAATCTTTCGCCGCTTACGAGGAAAAATACCCTCGGCCTTATTATCCTTTTATGCTCGATGAGAAAGCGAAAGGACTTAAAGAAGCGGAGAAGCCTTCCGGGGCTTACTCTTTAGTTTTCGGGAATGAAGCTACGGGACTTGATAAATCATTTAAAAATGATCGGACGGTTTTTATCGAGCAGTCATCCGAGGTTGATTCGTTGAATCTTTCAACAGCGGTCGTGATTGCTTTGTACGCTTTTTCGCGCTTAAAATAAAACGGCCCCTGAGTAGGAGCCGTCTGTCTATAACTGGTTATTTTCTTATTTTTTAGAAGCGGGTTCTTCTTTCTCTTCGGAAGTCTCTTTTTTCGGGGCTTCTTTGGAGATGACAATCACCCGGCCATTATGGATGGTCTTTTCAGTGATCCCTTCTCTTTCTTTAACGTAATTGCGGAAGAAGAGATCGTAGATAACCACACAAAGCATCATCAGCATCAGACATAGGACGACGATAGCCACCGCGATTTCGTAGCCTTTATTGCCCTCACCTAAGAAGGACTTGCCCTGAGCTAAGTCAGCCCAGAACCAGCAATCGGCGATGACGAAGACCACAAAGATCACTGTCTCGATGGCGAGGATGATCCAGTTTTCCATTTGCAGGGTCTTGAAGTGACCTTTGATATCTATTTTGTTCTTTTCCATATTCATGCCTTTCATCCTTCCTATTATATATGTTCCAAAATGATTAAGGAATCAAAAGAGCGGACTCCATCGGAACGGATACCGATGACCTCATAGGTATCTTCCCCTTTAGCTTGGCAGTAAGTGGAGACGCGATCATGGAAACGTACCTCTTCTAAAAAACTAATCTGCATTTCCTTTACGCGGTAATTTTCTATGTTGGGAATCGAATCGATAGCGAGGGAAGCATAGCCGGTATTGTTAGCATGCTTATTATGGTCTAGATCAGTAAAGACGACTTGGTGAGTGATAGCTGGCTCCATCTTCTCGGTTGAAAAGCCATTTAAGGCAAAATAGCCTTCCGGGATGGTAACTCTGGGATAGAGTTTTTTATTTAAGGGATAAGTAAAAGGCGGGCGGACTAAGCGGCGAGTATTGATATTTAAGACAGCCCACTCTGAAGTCCCGATGACCGCTTCCTCACCCGAGGGGTTAGAGATGGAATAATCACGGTCGAACCTTAAGACACCTTGTTTATGAGGCCAAGTGGTGACCACGGCTTCTTCTTTCTGAATCTTTCCGACGAAGCGGAAGCGGACTTTGATCAAAGCCCAGATCAAATCATCTTTTAAAAGGTCCTCATAGCCTAGGCCCATGTCGTCGACTTGCCTGGAAGCGACGTCTTGGAAGGCCTGAAGGATATGAGAAGGGAAAGGGTTATTATTTAAATCGCGGAAAGAATAAGAAAAAGCGCAGGGAATAGAGCGCATGAAATATTCATCAGAATCCATAGTTATGCTTCTCACTTTCTAAGATATCGGACAGTTCTTTATAGGAACTGATCTCACGGAAATTGATGCCGTCGATATCTTCCTCGGTGGCTAAGTTGCCTTTCCAGTTAAGCCAGAAGGGTGCTAATCCAGCCTGGGAAGCTCCGCGGATATCCGTATGGATATTATCTCCGATAAAGATGATATTCTCCGGGTGATGGTGGACTTTGATTGCCCCAAGCTCAAAGAAACGAGCATCCGGCTTTTTCACAGCGTAGGTGGAAGAGCAGATAATCTGCTCGAAAGGATGATCATTCCACGCTCTTTTAATTAAGCCAGCAGTGATCTCTTGAGAATGGATTGTGTTAGAGAGCACGGAGCATTTGATATTCTTGCTTGCTAGATAGGAGCAGAAATCTTTAAGCCCCGGGATTATCGAGGCATCGTATTCTTGAGCGGCTTCAATCACCGCTTCTTCATATCCGCAATTAAGTTTCTTTTCTCTTTTTTCAATAAGGTAGGCTAAGATGGCTTCGGCGCTGACATCGTAGATTGTCGAAGCATAATAGTCATGCATAAACGATAAAAAATCATCTTTAAACTGCTCAAAAGGGTAATTGGAAGGATCGGTGATATGGTTATAAATAGCATGCAGGTTGCCATCGGGCTTTTTTAAGCCGAAGTGGATGACCGTATCCCAGCAATCGAACAGAACATATTCTAGTTTCATTTCGTGCGCCTCATCTGTACTGTATAAGTTTAACATTTAAAAAACATAATTGCTCTATGATTTGTATATTGTTTTCCTCTTGCTATAATTAGAAAGAAGAAAGCACCAAATGAACATTGTTTCATCTTTGCAGTTGATCGGCTCGAACTTGGCCTTTTACCTTGGCTTAAAGTCTGTTCGTTTGCCTGAAAAGAAGATAATCCGAAGAGAAAAAACTGTCGATGCCTTTTTAGCATTGGCTTCAAAAAGCAATCTCAAAATAGCATATATTGATGATGTTACAACCCTGTTGCTTTATGAAGGGTTGCTTGTCTCACGAAAAATCAAACCCGACTTTTCGACTCCCCTTTATAAAGCGATAGAAGAAAAAATGAAGATACCATCCGACACCTTAACATTCAAGGTCATGGAGCATATCACGAATAGTTATCTTAAATCCTTCCAAGAACTGGATGGGGCATTTATAACCCCCACTAGGAAGATGAGATATGTGATTAAGTGCTCACCGAAAGGAAAAACATATTTTTACGCTGATACTCGTCAGTTGATTGCTAAACAAATCCCTTCCTTGCTTAAAAAGAAACGCGTTTTGGTCTTGACCGATCATCCTGATTTATTCAAAGTGCAGTTTGTGCGTCTGAAAAACTCCGAAAACAGGAAAGATTTATTCGATTATAGCTTGTTGGCATTGGACACTTTCACCCTGGCTCAGAATACAGATCGCTCCTTGTTTTTTGAGTCTTTAGATGCGATTGCGATGGCGGTTTTAAATTATTCCGCCGATGTGATCTTGCTGCATTGCGATGTCTTTTCCTTGCCGTTATTGACTTTTATCGGCCGTCTTTCCACCCCGTGTCTAGTCTTAGGCGATGAGATTTATTCTATGTATGGCATCGGCTCGAAGAAGAAACAGGAAGATGGTCAACAGGGAACGGAAATGATTTATTTGGAGGACTATGACAAGGAAGAAAATGAAGACTTCCAAGCCACCACTTATCTTTCCAAAGTCCCCATCGATAAAAACAAGCGGTGATTTTATCGCAAAACAGCGGATATTTACTTGATTTTGCTGAGTTACTTTAGGTGTGAATATGTTATTATTTTAATATAAGTGTTTTTTCGCTAGCCCAAGGAAGACCAATCAATGAAACGAATGGCGTTCACGATTATCGTATATGTGCTCTTCGCCATTTTTTGCGTCTTGTATTCTATTTCGCCCGTCAGGGAATTGCTGCTCAATCTTAACGTCGGATGGCTGACATCAGTTTATCAGAATCTCGATGCCTTTTTCTCGTTCTGTTGGGAACGTTCTTTCGGAACCTTCGTCAGGTTGGATACCGGTTCTTATCCGCTGTCTGGCATCACCGGCCCGGTGATGGTTTTCATCGCTTTGACTTTGCTGGTCTTGCTTATCGATATCGGCGGGGGAGCAATCAGCCATCATCATTCTTCCCATGTCGCTTTAGTTAACAAGGCACTTAAGGAAGAAGAAAACAAAATCAACGATACGGAATCGATGCCTTCCACTTTCACCGATTTTGATTCTAACCGCGGGATATTCGCCAACACTTCCTCGCCTTATGTGTCCTTGGACAGAGCTTTAGAGCCTGAGCGTGTCGAGACTTCAAGCGTCGATTTAAATCGCAAGAAATCCCGTCCGGCCATCCGTATAGTTTTAACGATTATCCTTGGACTCGTCACGCTTTTTTATCTTTTCCTGAAGTTCACTTGGGAAACTAAATGGCAACCGGTCTACGGAGTTTTTAAAGGATTTTTTGAGATTCCTTTCGTCTCAAGTGTTTTAAATAACATCACTGAATTCTTCTGGTCTTTGCTGCCGGGTATTTATGAAACCCCTCTAGCTTATGTCGGAAGCGTCTCGTTTAGTTGGGGACAGTTAGTCGAATTGTTCCTCAGCCTGATTTTTGTCGCTTTGGTCTGGCTTTTGATTCTCCTGATCTGCCATTTGATCATGAAGAAATACCGCAAGGACAAAATCTCCCATGAGCAGGTGGATGTCTCTTTCGAATCCGGAATCTCTGATAAAGCTAAATCCATCCTTGGCAATGCGGATCTTTCGTCCCCTTCCGCTGATGTATCCTTAATCGCTGATCTTTCTCCTTTCCCCGCTTCGATCGAAAGGGAAAGGCAATTCAACCAAAGGGCAGCTTATATCGATGATATCGGAGAAAGCGTCAGCGATGCCGGAACGATTAAAAACCTCAATCCGGTTATTTCTCCTTCTCCGATTCGTCAACCGCTGAATCCTGAGGATCTGGGTGAGGATTTGACGAAGAATAGCGCAGTCACGATTACGGATATCGCTTCGATTGAAGACACTATTAAGCAGGAAGAAAAGACCGTTCCAATCGAGACCTTTATCGTTCCGGAGGAAGGGGTCGCTAAGGTGGACCTTTCCACGGTCGATATCGCGCAGATTGCTTTGCTTTCGCCTTTTACAGGTATAGATTCTGCTGCTGAGGAAGAGAAGGATGATTTGATTTCCTTCGATGAAGATGGTTATGCCTTCTTGGTCAAAGAAGGAAAGCCATTCCAGGACGAAATGGAAGATATTTCCGATGTCATTACCGATCAGAACTTAGATAAGACAGCGGCGATTTCTCGTTTCGGCAAGCATTATTACGACATCCTAGATCATCTGGAGCCTTTCTCCTTAAAGCCTTTAGACTACGATGAGGAAATCAATAATATCAAGACTCGTCAACGCCAGGATGATCTGCTAAATGCGGAAGAGCTTTTGAAGAAGAGCCTTGCGGAAGAGCCTTTCCGTTATCTTAAAGATGATAAGCCTCTTCCAGTGGTCAATAAGCCTGGAGAAGTTTCTGAAACAAAAAAGGCTCCTTCTACATCTGCTCCCCAAAATCCGAAGCCAGAAAACGTCAAGGAAGAAAAGAAAGAAGCTATTCCTGTTACAAATGAGCCTAAGAAGGTCGAGAAGGCAGGAGCTAAACCCGCTCCGCTTCCTATCCCTTCTAAAGCCGCTCCTCTCGATTCTAAAGCCAGCGAGAAAGAAACAATCAGTCAGGAGAAACCGTCCGGTCCGGTTAAGCCTCTTATTGTTTCCTCTTCCGCTTTCGGTCTTTCTTCTTTGACTTTGCTTAATCAGGAACGGCCTTTAGAAAAGCCGTCTACACCTGTTAAGGCGCCAGATGATACGATGAAGGATGAGAAGGGCTTACTAAGGCTGAAGAAGCCTCTGAAGCCTGTTAAGCCTTTAATTGTGCCTACCTCCGCCCCCGCTTCGGCTAAGGTAAGAAGTGAAAGCGAGGCGCCGGAAAGAAGTGACTTAAAGACCTTTAGTAAACCGCGTGGAAAAGTTAAGCCTGCTGAACCTATCGAGGCTAAGATCGTGCCTTCTTCTTTAGTTTCTTCTTTGCTTCCGGATCTTAAAGAACCTTCGGAAGATAAGTTACCTAAAGCAGAGATTGATCAGAGCGAACCGAGCCCGGCTTTGGAGAAAAAGAACGAGAAAAAGAAAACGAAACCAGTCCGTCCGCTGGATTTAAATAATCTTACGCCTCTTACAGTTCTTTCTAAAAAGCCGACTAAGGGGCCGATCGAACCGAAGATTATCTCAATCGAAGATTTCCTTGGACAGAAGAAGGATAAATAACTATGGAAGACTGGTCTTCATTTTTCTTCGAGGAAATCCATCATTTCCAGGTCAGGGAACTAGTAAGAAGAGTCGATGATGATTATAAGAAATATACGATCTACCCTCCACATAATCTGATTCTTAATTCTTTCGCATCCACCCCTTACCAGAAAGTCAAAGCGGTCCTGGTCGGACAGGATCCTTACCATAATCCTCATCAGGCTATGGGTCTTTCTTTCTCGGTTCCGCCCGGGGAAGAGCTGCCTCCGAGCTTAGTCAATATTTTTCAGGAGTATCATTCTGATTTAGGTTATCCTCTCCCAAAATCCGGGGATCTTTCTAAATGGGCTTCATCAGGAGTCCTGCTTTTAAATTCCGTTTTGACTGTTAAATACGGTCTGGCCTTTTCCTGCTCCTACCCTGAATATAAAGTCCTCTTTAACGATGTGATTCGCTTTTTGAATAAGCGGGAGGAGAAGATCGTTTTTATTCTTTGGGGCTCTTCCGCCCAGTCCTGTTCTTCTTTGATCGATGCTTCTTATCATCATATCCTCTCCTCACCCCATCCTAGCCCCCTTTCCGCTTACCGAGGCTTTTTCGGCTCGAAGCCTTTTTCTAAAACGAATAAATTGCTTCAGGCGGACGGAGAAGAAGAAATAGACTGGAGATTAGACACCTAAAAACCTCCCTTCGCTTGGAAAGGAGGTTAGTGCTTCTTTGTTCGGCCTTTCGATTAAAGGCCTTTTTTAATCTCTTCAGCCAGGACCGGGAGATTGAGTTTCTCGATCATCTTCGGCTTAAAGTTCAGCTCCAAGCCATCGTTAGGATCGTAGCGGGGAATGACGTGAATATGGAAATGCTTGACGCTTTGCCCCGCTATTTCGTTGACGTTAGTGATGATGTTGCAACCTTTGGCGCCTAGCTGGCTTACTTGAGCCTGGCCAATCTTTTGAGCGACTTCATAAGCTTTGGCCAGAAGATCATGAGGTACGACTAAGAAGTTAGCGAAATGTTCCTTAGTAATAACTAGCGCGTGACCTTTAGAAGAGGGGGAAATATCAAGGAATGCCAGGATATCCTCATCCTCATAGATCTTTAAGCAAGGAATTTTCCCATCGGCGATTTTGCAGAAAATGCAGTCGGGATCGAAGTTATGTTTGTTTGCCATCTTTTTAACCTCCGTATCATCTAATTATATATCTTCTTAGAAAATGTTGATTATCTAAGCGTTTTTTCATGAAAAAAGAGAGCCTTGGGGGCTCTCTTAAGAGACTGGTTAGTCCTTATTGTAAACCGGGTAGCCATCCGAATTGAAGCAATCCGGATAGTTGGTCTTCATATAAGAGTAGAAATCAGGATCGGAATAAGAAATCTTATTGTGGGTGAAGTACCAAGTGATAGCCGCCTTCTTATTGGTATCCGCGGAAGCCATCTCGTAAGCAGCATCGTAAGCCAGATCGCGCTTGAAGGCTTTGACAGCCGCCGAATCCGAATCGTTCTTCGCGATACGGGAGGTGGTGACAATCTTCGAACGGTCAGAAAGCTTAGCCAGATCATCGCTCTTATCGGCGACGTTGATCTGGGCGATGTAGTAGGTGGCAGAAGTGGAATCGAAGGTGACAATGTCAGCGCTGGTCGAACCAGCCAGAGACTTGATCGGCTTCACATAACGATACATAGTCCCATCATCGTGGGTGATGATGTAGGAGGAATCCGAAGCGGTCTTTTCCTCAATCGCCGTGACGTTAGTCGAATAAGCGGAGGAAGAGCCGAAGATCGAATTCTTCAGATCGGAAGGCAGAGAAGAGAGACCGGAGGATTTAAGATAGGTGCCTTCGGTGATCAGATCATTGACCTTCAGACTGTTGATCGCCAACTCTTTGCCGTGGGTGACTGGGTAAGTATAAGCGCCGGTATACTGCGACTCGAGGGTGGCATCGGTGGTGTACTGATTATCTTTGATCTTCGCGATTTCCTCATCGATCTTATCGGCGAGGGTGGTGGTGGCTAAGGTATCGTGAATCCAGGTCTTTTCTTCGGTGGTGATATCCACGCCTTTCCATAATCTCGCGAGATTGTGGAGATCGGCCTGTTCTTTAGTAGCGCTCTTATCGGTGATGTACTTGCTGATGAAGCCATTGATGAGCTTCAAGGCCTCACCCGGCTTATCGGAACGATCGGTGATCTTGACCACCGTGACATTTCTGGCGTAGGTGTTGCCGATGGAAGTATAGGCCTGATCGTAGATGTAGCGGGCGGTCAGATACCTGCGATAGAGAGTCGGCTTAAAGTAACGATTGATATAGTCGGTATAATCCAGAGCGAAGATGTCATCGAACTTCATTTCCGGAGTGATGACTAAGTCCTTGTTAGCCGCGGCTTTCAAGGAAGCGAGATCGGAATTGCCGCTCTTATCCTTGATCGTGTAGGTCTGGTTATAAAGCGAAAGGGCATAGCGGTATTCGCTGAACTTGTTATCGGTGGAATAGGAACCGCCTTTAACGGTATCCATCATCAATTTCTGATAACGGGTCTTCAGCATATCATCGCTCACCGCGAAATCGCCAGTCAGATAACCATTCTGGAACCAAGTCTCGCCGCCCTTTGCCATATCGTAGAGCATGTTATCGAGCATCTGAGCGGAAGAGGTAGCGGTCGAAATGGTCTTGTAGATATCCGAATACTGATTGTCGGTGATCTCCCCGTTATTATCGTTGGTGATAGTGTAGATCGGATCGGTCGCATTCTTCGGATAGTTAGTGATGTCATCGCTGTCGCAGCCGGTAAGAATGAAGGTGCAGGCCAGAGCAACGAGAAGCTTGGAAATAGTTTTCTTTTTCATTTTTCTATCCTCCCTTTAGGCCTTAGCACGGGCATCGTTAAATGCCTTGATTCCATCGTAACCAGCCAAGAAAGCATTGATGCCTTCCTTAACCGGAACGATACGGCTGGATAATTCGTTGAACATCTCAATCTGGTAGCAGTAAGTCTGCCAGGAAGTATTGTACGAACGGACGTTGGATTCCAAGGTGGATTCCTTCTGCCCTTCGACATAACTGTCGACCGCAGTCTTGATCGAAGCATCGACCGCAACGGTGATCTTATTCTCGTTAGTTCCAGTGAGAGCTTTATTCAGATAGTACTCATACTGGCTGTAAGTGAGATTGGGCAGAGCGTTCTTGATTGCCGTCTTGACGGCGTTCACACGCGAAGTCCAGACTTTATCTTCGGTCGTAGCGATGAAGGAGACAAAGGTATCTCCGGTCGCGACGGAGCCGGAAGTCGGCTTATCGATCGTGTAATACTTTTCAATGTTCTCAGCAGTATCGGTGAACGGATCCTTCTGCAGGACGATGAAATGGACACCCTGATATCCGGAATCACCCGAGCCTGTTCCAGCTCTGGCGACGAGGATCGGACGGCCAGCTTCATCGGTGAGGATCTTCTGAGAAGTGCTGATCGCCGCCTTGGCGGTGGTATGAGCGGCAGTCCCGTCATCGACGAGATTCTGAAGCTTATCGGAAATACCGCTGACCTCGGCGAAGCGGCCGGAAGCGTTGGCCTTATCGTGCTGAGCAGCAGTGTAGTAAGAAGCAGTATCAGCGGAAGTGTCATCGAGGTAGACGAAGGAGAGACCGTGATTGTTGAAGTAATTGTTGAACAGAACGTTTCTCGGATAGTTATAAGCCGAGGCGTTGGAAACGGTCAGACCATTCTGGTCGGTGATCTTATCAGCGTAGAAGTTCAAGCCTTGGACGGCGGAATAAGGAATGCCGTAGACTTTATCTCCCGCTAAGCCGGTGTATTCAGTAGCGACAGCGCTATCTGAAGGGAAGCACTGAGCCTTGACCGCAGCCTTCTTGGTATCATCCAAGTTGGAATTGAAGAAAGCATCGTAAGTGTAGATGCCATACTTGAATTCCGAGACGAAGCTGGTCTTGGTGGTCATGATCCCGGAATCACCGAAGTTCTGGGAAGAAATCATATTGGAATCAGAGGCGGAGGAATCTTCAGACTTGGTCAGAGCGACTGAACCGAAAGTCTCACCCTCAGCTAATCTGGTGACGACGTTAGAGATATCCTTGGCATCGGTAGCGGAGATAGTTCCTTGAATCAAGGAAGTGGTCGCATCCGTATCGAACTTAACCAGAATATGCTTAACGTGATAAGGAGCGTAATTGGTGACCATATCCTGGACGAACTGGCCTTTATAGTTATCATCGGAATAATAGTTCGATTCCGCTTTGGAGGTCTTCTGCTCAAGATAATAGGAATCTTCCAATTCCTCAATCGTATCAAAACCGGCGGTATCGAGGGCCTTAGATAATTCCTCAGCTTCCGTGGTGCCGTTTGTCTTAGCGCTGGCTTTAGCGGTAGCCTTGAAATCTTCAACCTTTTTCTCGACCGTGGCAATCATCGACTCATCTTTAACGATGCTGGCTTCGACCGCCACGTTATTCAGGACAGTGTAATATCCTTTGACCCCGGTGGTTGAATCGAGCCCGTAGCTCTTGAACAACTGATCGGTGGTATAAGGCTGATCGTTGATGTAGAGCATTATGTCCTCTTGGTAGCTGTAGCCTTTGCACGAGGTGAGCGACACCGTGAGCAAGGCAACCGCCGAAATGAGGGCTAAGCGTTTTTTCATATGCTTCCTCCTTAATGTGAACTAATTCATAATATATTATCGGTTGTTCGTTTTCAAGGGAAATATTGTCTTTAAGAGTGCTTTAATCGCTACCGCGAAATCGCCATGAAGTCAGAGGGAACATTATAAGGATATATTTTTATCTTTCTTTTAATATTACTTATTTAGTATTATAGGTGACTCTAACAACTATATAATTTATTTTTATACGGCTGTATATCCATATATTATAAAAAAATAAACATTTAATATAGGCGCATAGAAGATGCCTCATCTTTTTCTCATTTGATCTTCGTCACATTTTTCTCACTTAAAGTATATAATAAGCATGTTAAAAATCGTTTTGCTTGTATTCTGTTGGCAAGCAAAACTACAATAACTGTCGGAAGGACGATTTCAGCATGCAAGATCTCATAATTGAAAATCTCCACGTCAAAGTGGAAAACAAAGAAATACTTCAAGGAGTTAACCTTACTGTTCACCAGGGTGATACCTTAGCTCTACTTGGGCCTAACGGACATGGCAAGTCGACTTTATTGAATGCCATCATGGGTCATCCCCGTTACATCGTGACTGAAGGGAAGATTACTTTTAACGGTAAAGATGTTTTGAAGATGAGCGTCGATCAGAGAGCTAAAGAAGGCCTGTTTATGGCTTTCCAGACTCCCCCCGAGGTCCCTGGCGTCGAGACGATGGACTTTTTGAAGCAGGCTTTGAATTCTAAACGTGAAAAAGATAAGCCCATCGGGCTTTTCGAGTTATATAAAGTCCTTAAAGATGGTTACAAGAAAGCCGGTTTAGGGGAAGATATGAATACCCGCCATTTAAATGAAGGTTTCTCCGGCGGGGAAAAGAAACGCAATGAAATACTTCAGATGCTGCTTCTGAATCCTGCTTTATGCATGATGGATGAGATCGATTCCGGTCTGGATGTCGATGCTTTAAAGCTTGTCTCGGAAGCGATTGAGGAACAACAAAAGAAGGGTTCGTCATTTATCATCATTTCCCATTATGCCCGTCTTTTCAGTTTGGCTAAGCCTAATCGCGCGGCGATTATGGTTAATGGCAAGATCGCGGTCGATGGTCCTTCTTCTTTGATTGAAAGAGTCGATAAAGAAGGCTACGAATGGATCAAGAGAGAACTTGGGATCGAGATTAAGAAGAGCGAAGATAAACCGATTGTCCTTGAAACTTGCGCTGTGAAGAAAACTAAATAATATGGCGGATACTTCATTAAACGATTCTTATAATCTGGTTTTAAAGCCTTCCGAGGAGAAGCATGTTTTACTAGACTTAAAAAAAGGCATCCGCACTTTTGATATCTCTCTAGAAGAAAATGCTTCCTTAGATTTAGAAATCCTTAACGAAGAGGACTTTAAAGAAGAGGGTGGACTTCAAGGGAAGATCAGCTTAGCTCCTTCCTCCCGTTTACAAGGAACGATGGTCGATTTCTCTTCCGGTAATTTCAAGGCGGATATCTCTATCGACGTGAATGAAAGAGCCTCAGTTTCTTTCGATCTGGCCGCCTCCGCTTCCGGAAAAGATAACAAAGTTTTCGATATCAAAGTCAGCCATCCTCAAAAGGAAGGAAAATCACACGTGAAAATGATGGGTGTCCTTTCTTCTTCCGCGTCCTTAGTTTTCCTCGGCTCGTCTTCGATTGCTAAAGGAGCGAAGAAAACCTGGACCCGGCAAGAAGGGAAAATCGCTGACCTTTCTAAAGATGGTAAAGGCGAAGTCTCACCGATTCTCAGAATCGATGAGGATGATGTCAAAGCTTCCCACGGGGCTGCTCTAGGTAAAATCCCTGATGATTCGCTTTTCTATCTGATGAGCCGTGGTTTATCTGAAAAAGAAGCCATGAGTCTGATGACGATCGGCTATCTGAAGCCGATTGTCGAAGAAATCCAAGAAGAATCTCTGAAAAAGAGATTGGTCAGTTTTGTGGAAGATGGAGGTTATTTAAAATGATCGATACTAAAAAAATCCGGGAAGATTTCCCGATGTTTAAAAACTATAAGACAATGCAGGGCTGCCGGTTTGTCTACCTTGATAATGCGGCGACGACTTTTAAGCCTTACGAAGTAATCAAGGCCGGAGATGCTTACTATGAAGATTTCACCTCCAATTCCCATCGTGGGGATTATGATTTAGCTCACGATGTGGATGTGAAATATGAAGAAGCGCGAAAAACAGTCGCTGATTTTATCAACGCTCGGCCCGAGGAAGTAGCCTTCACTTCCGGGGCTTCGATGTCTTTGAATATGATTGCTTACGGTTTATCAAAGTTTCTCGAGGAAGGGGATGAAATCATCCTTTCGGAAGCGGAGCATGCCTCAAATGTGCTGCCGTGGTTCGCGGTTGCTCATCAAAAGAAGGCAAATATCGTTTACGTGCCTTTAACCAAGGAAGGCATCGTCACTCCGGAAAATCTGGAAAAGACGATTACTAAAAAGACGAAGATTGTTTCCTTGGCTCATGTGACGAATGTCTTAGGCTACGTGGTTGATATTAAAACTCTCGCTCAGATTGCCCATAAGCACGGTTGTTATTTTGTGGCGGATGGAGCGCAGTCTGTTCCGCATATGCCTATCGATGTAAAAGATCTGGATTGCGATTTCTTGGGCTTCTCCGGGCATAAGATGCTGGGGCCGACCGGAATCGGTGTCATGTATGGAAAATACGAACTGCTGAAGCAGATCGATCCTTTGCTGACGGGTGGGGGAATGAATTCGCGCTTCGAGACGTGCGGCAATGTGTCTTATCAGGTTCCGCCGATTAAGTTTGAAGCGGGGACCCAGAACATCGCCGGGGCTTTAGGTCTGGCGGCGGCCTGTAAGTATTTAAAACGGGTCGGGCTGGAAAATATCGTCGAGCATGAAAGAATCCTTCGCCAGAAGATGATTGAAGGCTTAACCCACATTGACAATATCATTCTTTACAATGAGAATGCGGATACCGGAATTGTCACTTTCAATATCAAAGGCGTGTTCGCTCAGGATGCGGCGAGCCTTTTGAATTCGAAAGGTGTCGCTGTGCGCTCCGGTCAGCATTGCGCTAAGATTCTGATGGACTTTTTGAAGACGGATGCGACTTGCCGCGCCTCCCTTTACCTTTATAACGATGAGCAGGATATCGAGCAGTTTATCGATGCCTGTAAGAACGGAGGGAATTTTCTCGATGCCTATTTCAATTAAAGATGACCCTGAGATTCTCAGGGAGATTATCATGGATCATTACCAGAACCCGCGGAATAAAAAAGAAACGGCGGATCCTCGTTATCTTGTAGTCCATATGGATTCTGCTTCCTGCATCGATGATATCTATATCCAGCTTCTGATTGAGGATGATAAGGTCACCGATTGCCTTTGGCATGGGACGGGCTGCGCGATTTCGACCGCTTCCACTTCGATCATGACTGATTTGATCAAAGGCAAGACTATTAAGGAAGCACGCTATATTATGGATAATTTCGCTAAGATGCTTAATGAGCAGCCTTACGATGAGGAAGCCTTAGGGGAAGCGATCGCTTTTGTCAACACCTATAAACAGCCTTCCCGCATCACCTGCGCTAATATCGGGTGGCGAGGGCTAGAACAGTTGATTGAGAAAGAAGAAGCAGAGGAGAAGAAAAATGGCAGATAAGGAACAAAAAGGGCTTGAGGCGATCGATCTCGACCGCTCCAAGTACGAGTTTAAAGACAAGGATGTCTCCATTTATAAGACTCCGAAAGGCCTTAATGAAGATATCATCAAGGAAATATCTTTTCAGAAGGGTGAGCCTTCATGGATGGAAGAATACCGTCTGAAGTCCTTAAAGGAATTCTTCGCTCATCATCAGCCCCATTTCGGACCGGATCTGTCCTTTTTGAATTTCCAAGATTATACGTATTTCACTAGGCTTTCCGATAAAGTCTCCCGCTCTTGGGATCAAGTTCCGACCACGGTGCGCAACACCTTCGATCGCCTCGGGATTCCCGAAGCGGAAAAGGACTTCCTCGCCGGTGTCTCCACCCAGTATGAGTCGGAGGCGGTTTACCATAATATGCTTAAGGAAGTCGAGGATAAAGGCGTCATTTTCCTCGATACCGATTCCGCTTTGAAATCTTATCCGGAGCTTTTTAAGAAGTACTTCGGAAAACTTGTTCCTTATACGGACAATAAATATGCGGCTTTAAACGGAGCTTGCTGGTCAGGTGGCTCTTTTATCTACGTTCCTAAAGGAGTCCATCTGGAAAAGCCTCTGCAGTCTTATTTCCGTATTAACAATGAAAGATCGGGGCAGTTTGAAAGGACGATGATTATCGTCGATGACGATGCTTCCGTCCATTATGTCGAAGGCTGCACCGCTCCTCAGTATTCTAAAGACTCTCTCCATGCGGCAGTTGTCGAAATTTACGTTGGAAAGCGTGCCAAATGCCGTTATTCCACCATTCAGAACTGGTCGGATAATATCGTCAATCTAGTGACGAAAAGAGCGATTGTCGATGACGATGGTTTGATGGAATGGATCGACGGGAACATCGGCAGTCAGCTTAATATGAAATACCCCGCCTGTATTTTGAAAGGGGAGGGAGCGAAAGGCAGCTGTATTTCGATTGCGGTCGCTTCTAAAGGCCAATACCAGGATGCCGGGGCGAAGATGATTCATCTAGGCAAGAATACGACTTCCTCGATTATCTCAAAATCGATCGTAAAGGAAGGCGGAGTCGCTAATTACCGCGGGACGGTCGATATTAAACCCCAGGCCCTTTCTTCAAGGGCTCACGTCGAATGCGATACTTTGATTCTCGATGAGAAATCCGCCTCGGACACGATTCCGACGAATCGAGTCTCCAATGATTCTTCTTACTTGGAACACGAGGCTACCGTTTCGAAGATCGATGAGGATGAGTTGTTCTATCTGATGAGCCGTGGGCTCACCGCTAAGGAAGCCACCCATATGATCGTCATGGGCTTCATCGAGCCTTTCGCTAAGGAATTGCCGATGGAATACGCGGTGGAACTTAATCAGTTGATTAAGCTTGATATGGAAGGAATCGTCGGTTAGACCGAGGCTTTTATGCAAAACCATTACGATGTGATTGTGGTCGGTGGCGGACATGCGGGCTCAGAGGCGGCTTATGCCGCCGCGAAGCTTGGCAAAAAGACTCTTTTGCTGTGCCTGAATAAAAAGATGATTTCCAATATGCCTTGTAACCCTCATATCGGCGGGTCAGCTAAAGGAATCGTGGTCAGGGAAATCGATGCTCTGGGTGGCATCATGGGCAAGATCGCTGATCAGCATTATCTGCAGATGAAGCTTTTAAATACTTCTAAAGGCCCCGGTGTCCAATCTTTAAGAGCCCAGGAAGATAAGATTCTTTATCCGAAAGGCATGCAGGATTTTTTGGCGAAGGTGGAGAATCTGGAAATTGAAGAACACGAATGTAAAGAAATCATCACCTCGGAAGATCGAATTACCGGGATTAAAATTGAGGATGGGACTTCGATAAAAGCGGAAGCTGTTATTTTAACTACCGGCACTCATCTGGAATCTAAGGTGATGCGCGGGTTTGATGTCCAAGATGGCGGGCCCGATGGGGAAAGACCGGCGCACGGCTTATCTAAATCTTTGATGGAACATGGGATTGAACTGTTCCGTTTGAAAACGGGGACTCCTCAAAGAATCGATCCTTCTTCGATCGACTGGGAGTTATTAGAGCCCCAGTATGGGACTGATAAACAATTATCCTTCTCCTATGATACGAAGGAATTTTTGCCTTTTAAGGATCAGATACCTTGCTTTTTGACTTATACGAACGCTTCAACTCACGCTTTGATCCGCCAGCATTTAAATGAATCTTCTATGTATGGTGGAGTTATCAACGGCATCGGCCCGAGATATTGTCCATCCATCGAAACGAAGATTGTCCGTTTCGCTGATAAGCCGCGCCACGAACTGTTCCTAGAGCCGGAGTCAATCCTGATGCATTCGATTTATCTTCAGGGTTTTTCGACTTCGATGCCGACTTATGTTCAGGATCTGATGGTTCATTCTTTAAAAGGCTTGGAGCATGCGAGGATTCTGAAGTACGCCTACGCGATTGAATACGATGCAATCAAGCCTCTGCAGTTTGATAAGTCATTGATGTTAAGAAAAATCAAAGGCTTATTCGGGGCGGGGCAGATTATGGGGACTTCCGGTTATGAGGAAGCCGCTTCTTTAGGTCTGATGGCAGGGATTAACGCCTGCTTATATCTTGATAAGAAGCCGCCTTTTATTCTGAGAAGAGATGAGGCTTACATCGGGATTATGATCGATGATTTGATTACTAAGGGGACTGAAGAGCCTTACCGTCTGCTTTCTTCTCGCTCGGAATATCGGCTTCTGACAAGATCGGATAACGCCGATACCCGTTTATTGAAGTACGGTTACGAACTAGGGCTTAATTCGAAGGAACGCTACGAAGCTTTCCTTTTAAGAGAAAAGCAGAAAGCGGAAGCCAAGGAAATTATGAAGAAGACTTTCCTCGGGATCAATCCGGCGGCCGATAATTATCTGATGAGCTTAGGTTTCCCTAAACCCGATCCCAATTCTTCTTACTATTCCTTGTTAAAGCGCCAGCCGGTCAGCTATGATGAATTAAGGAAATTCAATAAGGATTTGCCTGAGCTTTCAGCTAATCTTACCGAGAAAACGGAAATCGAAGTCAAATACGAAGGGTATATCGCTATCCAGGTGAAGGAAGCGGAAAGAATCCGCGCTTACGAAGGTGTGAAGATACCTTCCGGTTTGGATTTCATCCATATGGATGGGCTCTCTTTGGAAGCTAGGGAAAAGCTTGATAAAATCCGCCCGCAGACTTTAGGTGAAGCGATGAGAATCACCAATGTCCACCCGGCTGATATCAACTGTCTTTTAGTTCATATGAAGAAAGGGGAGGGAAGATGAAAAAGGAACTGACGATGAAAGAAATCGATCTTTCTTCCTATGCTAGGAAGTCCGCTTACGATTTCTTCTCCAAAGTCGCTGATCCGTATATCAGCTTTACCGTCCAGCAGGATATCAGCCTGCTTTATAAGAAAATCAAGGAAAGGAAACTACCTTTCTTTTTGAGTCTGCAGTTTGTCTTGCTTCGGGCGATGG
Organism: Bacilli bacterium; assembly: GCA_022652945.1. Lineage (GTDB taxonomy): Bacteria > Bacillota_I > Bacilli_A > RFN20 > CAG-288 > Scatoplasma. The sequence continues at coordinate 66,799 of JALCRV010000010.1, read as the reverse complement.
AAAGATGCCCCAATCTGATGAGCCGGAAACTCGAGGGAAAACTTTATACGATTTCTCATCTTTGTGCCTCTTTTACTTTCGCTTTGAAAGATGGGACTTTCGCTTTCTGTTCCGCTTATCCTTATCTGCCTTTTGAGACCTATCTTTCCGAAGTTTTAAAGGCTGAACAAGAAGCGGAGGATAATCCTGAATTAGCCGATGATGAAAAAGAAGTGCCTTACATGGTTTTCGTCTCTTCCGTTCCTTGGTTTTCTTATACGGGACACGAGATGGAAAAGCCTTTGCCGCCGGATTCTAATCCGCGTCTTACTTGGGGCAAGTTCTTCTTTAAGGATGAGAAGGTCTTCCTCCCTTTGACTATTCAAGTTAACCACGCTTTGGTCGATGGGAGAGATCTGGGTGATTTCTTCTCTTTAATCGAGGAAGAAGCGGAGAAATTCTGATCTTTTATTTAAACTTGATTTCACTGAAAAAGATATCATCGCTGATATCTTTTTTTCTTCCTTTTTAGTCTTGAGCGGTCATGACCTGATTAGGGTCGATGACTTTGACAGCGTTCACTCCGGGGACTTCTTCCTGCATGATGGCTTCAACTCCCATCGTCATCGTTTGATCGATATACATGCAACCTTGGCAGGCACCGCTTAAAGTGACATAGACAGTGCCGGTTTTCGGATCCCAACCTTGGAATTGGATATCACCGCCATCTTTTTGGATGAAAACCGCTAGTTTCTCCAAGACTTCTTTTATTTGGGCGATGATGGCTTCCTCAGAGGAAGCGACTGGTTTTGTTTCTTCTTTTTGATTTGTTTCTTCTGACATAAATAAAACTCTTTTCCGTTGAATATTCTATCACCGGTCAGTTAATTGTAGAAAGGATATGCTCACTCACTTAGATTTTTCAAGGTTGACGAAAGAAAGAATCACCCCGACAAAGAGGACGATTAAGCTGATGGAGAAGCAGGTGATGCTGTTTCCGGAAGCGAAGTCGACTACGCTCTTGCCGGCATTTCCATCGAGGGTATAAGTAAGCGCGAAAGTCAGCGAGAAGAACATAGCACCGAAGGAGAGGATGTTAGGTAATCTGCCCAGGCGTCCGAATAAACCGATAAGCCCGAAAAGGAGGGGGCCAGCTGAGAAAAGGAACCAAACATAAGTGTTGATGCTCTTATAATTGGCGGCTTTGATAAAATCTTGGACGTAGGTGCTAAAAGTCTGGAAGTTAAAAGCATCTTCCTTCTGGAAATAAAGGTAGCAAAAAGAAAGAACAAAAACACCGATTCCAAGGATGAAATCGAGAATTGCAATGATAAGACTGGCTTTCTTTACTTTGATCAAGTCCATACGAATGTTCCTTTACGATTGGTTCGGCTGCCTATATTGTAATGATAGATAACGAAAAAAGCAAAAAGATTCTTTGATTATTTGGGCACTTTCCGACTTACTTAGAGATGAAAAACCTTTAACCACTCTTTAATCTATATTATAATTACTAAATAGAGAAATCTATAGGGGAAATAGAGAGGAGGCAGACGATGATTGAAATACTGAAGAAAATGCATCGCTTCATCTGGTTGATGTTCGGGTTGGGCTTTCTAGGCGGGATGGCAATCTTAGCCTGTTGGCTGCTGCTTCCGAAGGATGAACTGCATTTCACTAGTTATATTATCGCAGCTATCTGCTTGGCCTCTTTGATCTCCTTAGGTGGATTGATTTTTTGTTATGTCGCGACTTATAAGATTGAAAAAGTCCGCCATTTGGCGGATTTAAAAGCCACTGATATCGTAGGTAACGATATCGGCGCCGCTTATGATTTCGGTGAAATCGGTTTGATTATCACCGATGATCGCGGAAATATTATTTGGCTTAATAACCTCCTCCTTTCCCGCGGCATCAATTTGGTCGATTATTCGATCAATGATCTTTCCCCGAAATTGTACGAGGTGATGATGGATCCTTCCGGGAAGTCGGATTCCTGCACTTTCTCTTATAACAATCGCTTCTATGCGGCTAAGTACATTAAGGATGCTGACCTTTTTATTCTGAGGGATGATACGATCTATCAGAATCTTCTGGATTTCAATAAGGCTCATGCCCCGGTCATCGGGTTTATCAATGTCGATAACTACGCCGATATCCATTTGACCGATGATCAAGAAAGAGCCGCGACCGATTCTTCAATCCGTGATATTCTCTTTAACTACTTCAGCAAGTATAACTGCTTGATCAAGGCTATGAAGATCGATTATTACATCCTGCTTTTGACGATGGATGATTTGAATAAGATGATCAATGATAAGTTCCCGATTGTCCAAAACTTCGCCGACTTCTTTAAAAAGGAAGGCCTCGGCTCAGGTAAGGAAGGTTACGGAGCCGGTCTTACTTGCTCCTTAGGCTTCGGGTACGGAGATAAATCTGGCTTCTCCCAGAATAATGAATTAGCAAAGTCCGCTTTGGATGTCGCCATGTCTAGAGGCGGCAACCAGTGCGTTGTGGCACCTTTCGGCGAGAATATGAAAGTCTTCGGCGGCGGGAACAGCGAATCGCAGCAGGCGACCAGCATGGTCAAGATCAAGACCTATGCTCGCTCCTTCCTTTTAGCTTTGGAAAAGGCCTCCAACGTCTTGATCGTTCCTCATATTAACGCTGATATGGATGCGATCGGGGCTTGCTTAGGCGTTTATTCTATCTGCTGTGGCTTAAGAAGAAAAAAGCAACTGATTGCCAACATCGTCTACAATAACCAGAACGTCGAACGTTCCGCCGATGCAGCGGTCCGTGCCACTTTGCCGGATAAGAATCCGAATTTCTTCAAAGATGTCTTTGTTTCCTTCTCTAAGGCGGATGAGTTGAAAGGTCCTGATACGTTGATTATCGCTGTAGATCATAACCGTCCGATGCAATCCATTTATCCGGATCTTTATAAGGGCGGAGAAGGCTCGAAGATTGCGGTGATCGATCACCATCGTAAACAGTCGGATTCCTTCCAAGACACGGTCTTCGAACATATCGACTCCTCTTCATCTTCGACCTGCGAATTGATCGCTTTGTACTTGGATTCCTATCCGTTTACAATCAATGTCCCGGATTATATCGCGACCTTGATGCTCTCAGGTATTTATCTGGATACGCAGAACTTCAAAGTCAAGACACGTATTTCCACCCACGAAGCAGCGATTGTCTTATCGCGGTTAGATGCCGATGAAAATAAGGCGAGAGATTTCTTGAAGGAGAATTACGAATCCTTCATTATTAAGTCGAAGATCCTCGCTAATGTCGTGACTTACTCTTACGGTGTCTTGATTGCCAAGGCTCCTGAAGACGAGTTTGTCAATGAAGCCTTGCTCGCTAATGTCGGTAATGAATTAACCGAAATCGAAGGTGTGCAAGCGGTCTTCTCACTAGGACATACCGAGCCGAATACAGTTAAGATTTCTTCCCGTGGCAACGGGAAGGTGAACTGTGAACTGCTGATGATGAAACTCGGCGGTGGCGGGCACTTCTCGCAAGCGGCTTGTGCGATTAAGAATGTATCGGTCGATGAAGCGGAAAAGGAATTAAGACATATCCTCGATCAGTATTTGAAAGATGCGACTCAGCAGAGTGTCAATGATGAAGATAGCAAAGGAGAATAAATATGCGAGTCTTATTAATTAAGGATTTGAAGAACGTCGGTAAGAAAGGTGAAATCAAAGACGTCTCCGATGGCTACGGAGCTAACTATGTGATTCCACAAGGATACGGCAAGCTTTTGAATAACGCCGCCTTAGCGGAGTATTACGCCAGTCAGAAGAAAGCGGAAGAAGAAGATAAACAGAACGCCGCTCTCGCTCAGCAGGTGGTCGAGCAGTTGAAGGGCATCGAACTGGTCTTTAAAGCCAAAGTCGGTAAGTCCGGAGCGATGATCGGGACAATCTCCCCTAAGGCAATCGAAGAAAAACTTCGCGCTGATTACGATATTTCAATCGATAAAAGAAAGTTCATCGATCATTATGCGGTGAACGCTTTCGGCCTTACTAAACTTAGAATCGAGCTGTATCACGATGTGATCGGAACGGTCAATGTCCGCGTTGAAGAAGATAAGAAGTAAAGGAGAGCAGTTCTAAAAGGAATATCAATAATGGCGGAAGATGAATTAAACGAAGCTGAAAAAGCTGTCCTGGGTGGTTGCATCCAGAATAAGGATATCTTCTATCGGGTTATCGGGCGTTTGACTCCCGAGGATTTTTCTTCTCCGGCTAACCAACTGATTTTCACTGATTTAGCTGAGCAGAGGACGAATACCGGCTTCGCTGATTCCGCCTCCTTCCTTGAATATCTGAAATCCAAGAAGGATCTGGAGAAGGTTGGAGGGCAGTCCTACATTATGGACCTGGTCACCTACCAGCCGCTTTCTGATGAAATAGATTATTATCTGAACATTGTCATGGATAAGGCCTTATCCAGACGTTTCTTCAGGGAAATGCATCAGATTGAGGATGATTATAACAATAAATCGGTCCCTGATATCTCCGAGTTTATCGGTCAAGCGGAAAAGCGTTTGCTTGATATCACCGGGGAAAGAAGAGTCAGCGAATTCCGTACGACTGAGGAAATCATGAAGACTCTGTCGCAGAAATTCAAAGAAGATAAGGAAATGCGTCAGCAGCTGCATATTACCGAGTCTTACATGACTGGCTATCCGACCGGCTACGAGGATGTCGATCGTCTTTCCGGCGGTTTCCATCCTGCTGATTTGATTATTCTCGCTGCACGTCCTTCCGTCGGAAAGACGGCTTTGGCGTTGAACTTTGCTGAAAAGATGGCGAAGACCGGTAAAGCGGTCGGCATTTTCTCTTTGGAAATGTCCGCTGAATCGGTGCTTTTAAGAATCCTTTCCGAGGAATCGAGTCTTCCGACCAATACGATTAAAACAATCGATTTAGATAATTTGAGCTCCGATGGTGTTTATAAAGACCAGATGAAGTTCACTTTGAGCAACGCCATTAAGACTGTTATCTCTCAGCATCTTTTGATCGATGATACCTCCGCTTTGAAGTTGGCGGATATCGTCTCTAAATCGAGAAAACTGAAAGCGAAATTCCCGGATTTGTCCTTGATTATCATCGACTATTTGGGCTTAATCACCGCTCCGAGCAAAGGCAATGCCGGCAATCGTCAACAGGAAGTCTCCGATATCACCAGAGGCTTGAAGGCGATGGCCCGTGATTTAGAAGTCCCGGTCATGGTCCTCTGCCAGCTTTCTAGGGGTGTCGAAAACCGCAATACGCACCGTCCGGTCCTTTCGGATTTACGTGATTCCGGCTCTATTGAGCAGGATGCTGATATGGTCTTCTTTATCTTCCGTTCAGATTACTATCCTGAGGATGAGGATAAGAATAATAAGCCGGGTAGTTACACCTCTCCCGCTCCCTCCGCTCCTCAAGCCGCCTCTTCCAATACTTCCCAGACCACTTTGATCTTGGCGAAAAACCGCAACGGCCCGATCGGCGATGTGAATTTCACTTTCTATCGCGATATCTGTCGTTTTGAAGCTTTAGCAAACGATGAACGGGTTGGCGAGGAACCTGAATAATGAAGTACTGTCTGCTTTCTTCCGGCTCCCAAGGGAACTCAGCTTTCGTCTGCCAAGGTGAAACCAAAATCTTAATTGATTGTGGGATAACAAAAAAGCGCCTTTTAGAGCGCTTAACTCCTTTAGGTGTCGGGTTAGATGAGATTCAGCGTCTCTTGATCACACACGGACATGTCGATCACGTCTCAGGGATTAAAGCCCTGCCGGAAGAAAAATGGATGACCTCACCTCAAGTCTTGAAAGAAGAACTCGCTCCTGAGCAGTATTTTTCGCCTTACGTTCCTTTTCAAGTCGGGGAATTGACGATTACTCCTCTCCCTTTAAGTCACGATGCCACTAACACCGTCGGATTTCTGATCGAAGGAGGAAATGAGTCTTTAGTCTATATTACCGATACGGGTTATCTTAAGGAAAAGGTCTTAAAAAGAATCGCGGATAAGACTTACTATATCTTCGAATCCAACCACGATACGAAGATGCTTTTCACTTCTAAGCGTTCACCCTTTTTAATCAGAAGAATCCATTCGAATATCGGGCATCTTGATAATGTCGAATCCGCTTCTTATTTGGCCGGGCTTATCGGGCAAGATACTAAAGAAGTCACTTTGGCCCATCTTTCCGATGAATGCAATACGCCGGATTTGGCTTTGGAGACTTTTAAGACCGTGATGATTTCCGAACTCGGCCATGAACCGGATGTGTTGGTGAGATGCGGGAGCATCAAAGAAGAGGTGAAGGGCGGAGATTGGGAGAAGGATCTTTCTTGATTATGAAGATTCAATTTATCTTGCTCGGGAAGGCGAAAGAGCCTTTCCTGAAAGAGGGATATCAAGAATATCTGAAAAGATTATCCGGCTATGCGAAAACGAGTTTGGTTTTTCTCCCGGAAGAGCCTTTAAATGAGAATCCCTCCTCCCTTGAGATTGAAAAGGCTTTGGATAATGAGGCCTTAAGGGCTTTAAATCAGTTAAAAGATAACGATCTGCTGATTCTTTTAGATCTGCACGGTAAAGAATATACGTCCGAAGAGTTCGCTCTGATCTTGAAAAATGAAATCGATCACGGAGCTTCTTCTTTGGTCTTTTTAGTCGGCTCATCCTGCGGAATTTCCGACTTGCTCCGTAAAAGGGCTGCCTACAAGGTTTCTTTTGGTAAGATGACGACTACCCATCCTCTAGCTCTCCTTCTTTCGATGGAGCAGGTTTACCGGGCTTTTAAGATTAATTCTGGCGAAAAATACCATAAATAAAAAGCAATCAGAGAAGATTTTTTCTAATTGCCTTTTTTTAATTTTACCAAGTATATTTCGTGATGACACCTGTGGAACCAGTAGCTGACCAGTACCAATAGCCGCCGGAGACGGTCCCAGGAACCAAGTTCTTTTGAGCCGTTGTCGGGGTGGTAGAAGAATAGAAATAAGTCTTGACGAATGTGCTGGCTGTTAGGTTCCACCAAGTGGAAATCCATTTAGTAGTACTGACCATTGTGCTATTGAAGGTTGTGAAATCATAAGCTACATAAACAGTAAGGGTGGAGGTAGAAGTACCCTGGGCTATATAGGTCCCAACCTGGGTGATGGTAGTTGGCATATATAAAGTTGTCATTGAAGTGCAGTTTTGGAAGCAATATTGACCGATAGAGGTAATATTGCTGGGTATAGAGAAGATGCCAGTTCCAAGCCTGCTTTCACTTCCGACCGATGTTTTTAATTTGGTGCATCCTTTGAAACAATAATCGGGTAAGGCATGAAGAGAAGTGCAAGGAGTGAAATCCACTGTCACTAGGCTTGTGCAGCTTTCAAAACAATTTATACCAAGAGAGGTCAGATTAGTGCAATTAGTCAGATTGATCGAGGTCAAACTGGTGCAATTTAGAAAGGAACCTCTAGGCAGACTGGTTAAGTTAGGACAATTTGAGAAATCAACGCTAGTCAAACTAGTGCATTTTGAAAAAATGTTATAAGTTCTGTCGCTTGTCCATTCTCCGATTGTTGTCAAATTGGAATTGGCTGGGAACGAGACTGATGTCAAAGAAGAGCAGCCTTGGAAGGCTCCATAATTAATGGTTTCAAGGGAAGCTAAGAAGAGCGGGCATTCAGTTGTTGAGGTCAGTTTGACGTTGTTCCAGAAGCATTTAGCACCGTAAGAGACGATGGTGTTTGGAAGTTTGATGGTAACTAAGGAGCTGCAAGTATCAAATAAGCTTTCCGCCAAATAATTAACTGTGGTTCCATCGGAAATGTTGCCGCTAGGTAGGATTAAGCTAGTTAAGCCTTCGCAACGTCTGAAGGCCTTTGAAATGATAGCGACCGTATTAGTAGAGATTACGTTTTCAAAAGAAAGAGTTGTCAATTTGTTCTGCCAAGAGAAGCAGGATGATCCGATATAAGTGAGATTGGAATTCTCACTAAACGTCAGGGATTTCAGAGTCGGCGCTGTGAAATTTAAATCGAGGAAAGAATTGACCTTTTTGTTGTTATCATAGCAGACATAGAAAGCGCATCGATCCAAAGTCGTGACCGAGGCAGGGATGTTTACGGAAGCCACTTTGGCTGAAGCGAAAGCAAATGAACAGATTTCGGTAGTTCCCGGAAGTATTTGATAAACGGTTGTGGTATTGCCACTGACACCGGTATAACTGCCGGTAAAGGTCAGAAATTTATAAGAATAGGAAGTAACTCCGGCGGTGGTTGAAGAGCCGGTAATCTGATAAATGGCGCCGGTGACCCCGTCCGCATAATAATGAGGAGCCCCAGTGGCGGGAAGAGGAATGCTGATCCACGGCAGGTATTGCATGCACCAAAAGGCTAATTCACCGATGGAAGTGATGGCGCTAGGAAGAATGATTCCATAGGTATTGATTATGGTGCCGATAAAGCAATAATCTCCGATGGTCAATAAACTAGTCGGGAAGGTATTGTTATCCGCAGCGGTTCCGAGATGAGTAAGTGCTTTACAGAAGAAGAAAGCATAATTGCCAATGGATGTGATGGCATTATTAACCGTTACTTTTGCGATGTTGGTGCTAACATAGAAAGCCATATCTCCGATGGAAGTGAAACTGGGCAATCCGGTCGATGTTAAATCAACTGTTGTCACGCCGCTATAATCGAGATAATTTGAAAGGATGTAATTGGTTGAAGAACGTCTGAGGTATTGAACCCCAGTGGTGTTATTGGTGATTAATGTGTTGTCGCTGGTCGCATCAGTTCCAAAAATTGAACTGGTAACGGAAAGATAGTAAGGGAAAGTGCTTGAGACAATCGTTAATTTCTCGGTATTACGATCGTTCAAATCAAATTTAGAATCCTTAGAGCTGTTATTGTTAGTGTTCCACCCGCTGGCGACCCCGCTCGCTAATGAAGAAGAGGCAAAATAAGTTACGACACGTCGATCATTTTGAAATATAGGCGATGCAATAGTTGTGAGGGTTGAGGACATATAAACCCAGTTAAGAGCGGAATTATTGGAAAAAGCATCGGAATTTATCTGAGCCAAGCCGGTTCCTAAAATCGCATAATGCAATTTGCCACAATTATTAAAGGCTGTAATCCCAATCGTGTAAGTCGCAGTGCTGGAACTAGGGCGATCTTTGATGGTTACCGACTTGATATTATCCGCTTTGTAAAAAGCGCTCTTGCCGATCGAAGTCATCCCGCCTGGCAGCACTAATTCAAAAGTGGTAGAGGTGGCAGCGGCCCCTAAATAAGTAAAAGCCTTTTCCCCGATTGACGAGAGACTTGAAGTCCCATCGTTGGCCCCATTAAACACCAGACTTGTTACTTTCTGACAGTTCTTAAAAGCACCCGTACCGATCGTTTGGACCGTCGAAGGGATGGTTAAAGACGTGATGCCGAAATCCTGGGTCCCGGTTGAAGTTTTCGTATAAGACAAGAAATTGTTCCCGATACTTGTTAAGCCGGTTAAGCCGTAAGTATCCATATCGTAAGCGGTGTTTGTCGCATCGCCGTAAAGGGTAAATGAATCGCTGACCCCTTTATCATTTAAGGTTAAAGTCGAAAGGACATTAGTCCCTAGCGATTGGCTGATCGACTGAGCTAAGACCGAAGCCATGGTATTCGGAAGAGAAATCGAAGTCAATGTGGTAGAAGGGATATCGATAGCGTTCGTCGAGAGGGTTGTAACTACACCGATTTGGGCATCGTTAGCTATCAAGACCGAAGTGTGGACACCATCTCCGGTAACCGGTAAAGTTTGCGGGACTACCAGGGTAGTTAAATCCGTCGGAATGCTGGTGGTTAAGATATTGATCAAGTAAATCTTATGAGTAGCGTCCCAGGAGAAAGAATAGGTATAAAGGAGGTTTTCGTTATTCTCATCCGGATACTGCATGATATTTGAAACGCCGGTCTTGATGGGAATCGCATATTGATTGGTAGCGTAATTCCAATCGGAAAGAGTGACATGAGTATCCCCGATCACATCCTGGCTATTGCTATCCACTCCATCTGAAGGCCAACCTTGAGGATAACGACTGCTCGCCCCGATATAGGCTAATTTAATATTCGCATCCAGCCTAAAGGCTTCCGCCCCGATCGGAGTCGGATTAGTGGAAGCATCGTAAGCAACGCTTGAAGGGATAGTCAGCATCAAAGCTGACGAGCAGTTATAGAAGGCCTTTTCGCCGATGCTTTTAACACCTGGGGGTAAAAGAATCGTCCGCATGCTGATGCAGTTAGCAAAAGATGAATTGCCGATCGTCAACGAAGAATCGCTGGCTATATTGAAAGAAATCGGCTTGATAATTCCGATATCCCCGTTAAAAGCGTTATCGCCTATTTCGGTTACTAAGCCTCCGGCGAAAAAGACTTTCGTGAAAGAAGCGCAGTTCATAAAGGAAGCGGAATATACTTTCGTTAGATTAGTCGGAATGACACAATTGCCAGCGGTGGTGCTGTTAAAGGTTGTCATGTTGGGGCAGGAGGCGAAAGCCTGAGCATCGATCAAAGTGATCTTCGAAGCATCGACAAAGGTCGTCGTAAAAAGATACATCTGGTTAGCAAATCCGGAATAATCGATAGCGACGACATCGCAATCGGTAAAGCCTGCGGTGCCATCGTTATAGACTGCAGGGATAATCAATGAAGTATGGGAACTATCAAAAACCGCTGTGCCGATCGAGACGCAAGCTGTATGGTCGGTGGTATTAACCCGATAAGAAAGATTATCGGTGTAATCAGTCCCCGGGGTGCCATAGGCATTAGGATTAGCCATTTTAAGACCTTGGAAGACACGATTGTAATCGTCATCGATACTGACTAAAGGGGAAGTCTTGAGATTGCTCTTTGGTGAAGCTAATAAAGTCCCTAAAGTCCCGATCCCGGCTAAGCCGAGAGCGAGGATGACCGAATTAAGGAAAATGTGCTTCAGCTTATGCATGATTTCTTTCATGTTTTACCCTCCAATCGTGTAATTGATCGGGATGAACTGATTCTTATAAGCAGTCAGGTTCCCTTCAGTGCCGACTTGCACTGTATAGTCTTGAGCATTTTGTAGCAAGGCCGTCTGTAAAGAATCGGTTACGTAGGTAAAAGTCAATTGATGGTTGGTCGAACTGACTTCGTTCACATCAATAGTAAGAGTCCCGAGGCTTGAAGTGAATTTAGCCATGAAGGAGAAATAGGCACGATTGGTTGAAGGATCGTTGGATTTAGGATCGTAAAGCAAGAAATCCATATCCTTGATCGTATCTGAACCGAGGTAGACCTTCGAGAGATTGCTGATATCCCCCGCGCCTTCCTGGCCCTGGGCTGCGATGTAATAAATGTAGGCGGTTTTATTCGGGGAGCCGAGATAGTAATTGCCAGCTGGGACGAAGAAAGTGTGAGCGTAAAGACGATCGACGCTTGCTCCGTGAGCGGGGAGAGAGGAAGAGGAACTTAAGATGCGGGAAGTATTGTTGTAAGAGAATGAATAAGGCATCCCATCCTGGGAAGCATCATTAACACTAGAAGGCGGCAGATACATAGCGAACGAAGGATATTTGCCTTCATCGGTCTGGTTGATGTAATTCAAATCGTAGATTCCGACGTAAGAGGAGGCATCGCTTTTAGAACGGGCGATGACCGTGATATTCGCCCCGTTGGCGTTAGCAACTGAGAACTGAATGGTGCCGGCGGGGACGGTAGAATCGCTGATTGTCATTTTGTCGATGGCGGAATTGCCGGTGATTTTTAGATAAGAATAGAAATCATCGGTGTTGGTGTAAGAAGTTCCGCTGCGCTCTTTGATCATCAATCCGAAATCGGGGCTGGTCCGACTTAAGGACTTACCTTCCTTATCCTTTAATTTATAGGTGAAATAATCAGCGAGGAAATTGCTGTTCGTCGAAGAAAAATAGTTGGTGGTTAAAGCGGAAGAATTAGAAAGCTGGAAGTTAACTAAATAATTGAAATTCCTTTCGAAGGCCTGGCTATTAAGCAAATCCTGCTCAGTCAAATCCCCATCTGCAATCGCCTCGTTAGAGAAATTACGCATAAAAGGCACCGAAGGAATATTCGTCCCTTGGTTCAGTCGCCACCTAGGGGAAGAGGAAGTCTGATTCCAAGAATAGATATCGTTGGATCCAGCGTAGAAACTATCGGGAGTCGGTGCCATATTTTCCGCGGTAGCATTTAGCTCCGCCGTGGAATAATAGACATCGGTAAAACTGGAAGTTGAATCGTAGGTGACATTGAATTTACCTAAGCCGTCGCCGTAGTTCGTCGTCAGGTTGACGTTTGAGTAATTGGCTGTATTTAACTTAAAGATACCGATACCTCTGGATTTGGTATCATCTTCGGTAATGATTCTTTGGCCTAAGAAATCGATCGAATTCGGTTGATCCGTGATGTAACGATAATAGTAATTATCCGCGCTTGGAGTGAACAATCTTTTTCTGAGATAGTCGCTATAAAGCGAGCCGGTGATCGGTGTGAAATAGTAATACTGAGTCCCATCATTCAGAGTGTCGGAATCCCCATTCGTGTCCTCCGCGGTGATTGAGGTCCCGCGGACGTTTTTATAGACGTTAGTAAAATTGATGATGCCGGTATCTCCGGAATTATCAAGATTATCGACCGGGGAGATCTTATTATCGATGTTGATACCGACTTCACCGACCAACCCGATATCGGTTTCCGCGGCTTGGGAGGTGTAATTCGCCTTGGTGTTGTTTAAAGAGAAAGAACCTTTGTAGACATAAACGCTTTCAATCTTTCCATCGCAATGGCCGGCCACAAAACCGATATTGGTCTTATGGTGATAACTGAAAGCGCTCGTGCCATCGGTCTTTTCATCTGGATCTCTAGCAACGGTCATGGTCAGGAAGGAAGAACCGGAGGAAATATCGTTTTTGATTTGAACTGAGTAGGAAGAAAGAATCTTTGAATAGCGGACATTGTTTCTGACGATGGCTCCTGAGACATATATTCTTTGGCTGGTCACAGAATTGGAGCCGAGGAAATCAGTGTTGGCCGTATAGGTGACATTCGGAGTAACCGAAGTATCAGTACCACCCGTCAAGACTAAAGTATTGATCGAAATCGACTTGCCATCTTGGCTTACGCGGAATAAATCCGTGTTGGTGGAACGGAGAGAATACTCGACATTGCTATAAGGAATCAAGGTCGAAGTGATGCCGGAAGTATCAAGGGTGAAAGTCTTACTTAAATCCGTATAATCGGCAGTAGGCCAGGTGTTAACTATCTCGGTTCCATTGTATTTTAAAAGATGGATAGAAGAAGAGGCATCTTCCAACCCGGCCGTATAAAAACTAGAAAGGAAATTCCCGTAGCCGTTATCGGTAATCTTCAGGTTGGAGAAGTTAGTCGAAGTCACCTGAGCTCCTGAGGCGATATAACCGAAGACTCCGATATCTTCCGGATCGGAGTCGATCCTTAGATTGTCGATCGTATAGCCTTGCCCGTTGAAAATACCGTAGAACGGAGTGGCGGTCGAGCCGATGGAATAAAGGGAAGTATAATCGTCAGGCAGATAAAGGTAGGAACGGGTATAAGTGCCGCTTGCTTTTTCTTCCGCGGTTCCTGAAGCGGTATCCGAGTAATAAAAATGATCGGTGCCATCGATGGGGCTGGTGGAACCGAGTTGGAAATATTTCTGGGAAGAAAAGACGCCCAAGGCCTGCAGACGGGAAAGATTATAAAGATGAATCGGGCGAGTGATGACAAAAGGATCTTCCAAAGTACCGGTTCCTGAGTCGAAATATTTTCTTAGCCCGACTTCACCCTGGATATTGTCTTCATCATTATCGCCTAGTTTTTCCGAGGCTTCAAAAAGCATGTAGGTCTGAGCGACGATAAGTCCGATCAGGGAAAAGGCAGCTAATCCGAAAGACCACAAAGGACGGAGAGATCTTTTTTTCATAATAGAGACCCTCTGCTGATTGAAACTTTGACCGTTTGTGACTTAGAAAGTTTGGGCAGCCGGTTAGTTGATGAGCTGCCCAACGAGTCTGATATGCTTTCCCCCATATAAAATAATTCATATATATTATAATTAAATGATAAAGGTCCATCTTCTTTATTTTTTAAAATATTCAATAATTATCGGATGCCATTTTTCGCTGCAAAAATAAAAGTCTTCTTTTTTGGCTTTGAAGAAAAATGCCTTAGATATAAGACCTTTAAGAAAGCCCAATATTAAAAAACAGGCAAAGTCAGAATTATGGCCTAAGGCTCATAAATAAATATCTTGTTTATTAATATCGTCCGCCTTTCCGGCGGTTTATTTTTTAAGCGTAGGTCGTATAGATGCTTAAAGAACCAGCGGCGACAGTATTCCAATTGACAGTTCCCGAAAAGAAACCGGCCGCATAACCCGGATCGACAACTGTAGTCTTATCGCTCTGAGTCGGGGTGGTGGAAGAATACCAATAGACACTAGCGATGCCGCTGGCTAAGTTAGACCAAGTGGAATACCAGTGGGAGTCGTTTTTCAGGTTTGCAAGATAGTAGGTGTAGCTCAGATTGACAAAGATAGATAAACCATCAACTTCGGAAGAGGCAACTGTCGTCCCGTAGAAGACATTCGCTCCGACAGTTGAGACCGAAGCAGGAATATAAACAACTCTTAGGCCAGTGCATCCGGAAAAGGCGGTAGCCCCGATATTGGTGACCGTGGAAGGAATGATAAAGGCGTCTTTGCTTGTCCCATCGACGATTAGCGTATTGCCGGAATTAGTTAATGATTTGCACCCGTTAAAACTGTCCGTACCGATGGAGGTCAGAGCAGAAGAAGTCTTATCGAAAACAAAACTGACAAGGTTAGTGCAACCGATGAAGGCATTATTAGAGATGGAGCTCAGCGCGGAGGAAGTCCCGCTGTTCCCTAAGCTTACTTTAACTAAACCCGTGCATCCGTTAAAAGCCGAATCCCCTAAGGAAGTGACAGTCGAAGGGATGATGAAGTCATTCCCATTCAGAACTGATTCTTTTAAGCTAGTACAACCGCTGAATGCGCTAGTCCCGATCGTGGTCAAATTGTTATTGGTCAGATTAAGGACCGCTAAACTTGAGCAACCGTAGAAGGCTGTAGTGCCAATCGAACTGACCGAAGGGAAATTCGTAACCGAAGTCAAAGAACTGCAGCCGTAGAAGGTGTTATCAGGAATCGAAGTAAGATTATCTCCATAAACGACGCTTGTAAGTCCGGTACAAGCGTTGAAGACATTAGTTCCGAAGTTGGTGGTTACTGAGACTAAACTATCCGCTTGAGAAAGATCTATCCCCGTTAAAGAAGAGCAATTATTGAAAGCGTAATTGCCTATATAGGTTAGGCTAGAAGGGAACAACACTGTCCCTGTTGCTTTGGTATCCCCATCAAAAGCCCGGTCGCCGATATATTTCAGATTTGTGTTCCAAGGCAGACTAGTCAATTTATTACAACCGTGGAAACAATAATCCCCGATCTTAGTTATGTAAGAAGGAATAGGGATGGAAGTTAAGTTAGTATTGTTGGAACTCTGATAATCAAATAAATAATCAGCTAAGGTATAGTTACCATCGGTATCGGTGACTTCATCATCAATCTTGGTAGTGGTGTTGGAAGGGAAAGCCCAGTTTTTAATTCTTGCACATCTAGCGAAAGCATAGGGTTTAATCGTGAGAATCGGGACGGAAGGGTTATTAGGCATATTGATATAATACATGTTGGCTTGATCGCAGAAAGCATTGGTTCCGATGTAGCTCAGGCTAGAAGTGGCTCTTAAGGTGAAAGTTGTGGCGGAAGTGGAATCCCCTGTAAAGAGTATTTTACGTATGCTGGTTCCGCCTGAGATGATGTTTTTGTAACAGTGGAAGGCATCATCATCGATCTTTACTAACGTATCGGGGAGAATAACGCAACGGTTATTAGGGTCGGAGCCTGTCATCTTTAACGAAGAAAAAGCGCACGAGGCAATTTCCGTGGTTCCGCTTAAGATTGTGACATTGCTATTAGTGTACCCACTGGCGCTTATCAAGATATAAGTCGAAGCGTTTTGACTGGTTCTTTGATATAAAATCGCCTGGGTGGCCCCGGCATCTTTAAAGTAAGTGTTAGCGCTGTTGACGTCTATATCAGTTAGCGCCGGCATTCTAAAGAAGGATAACAAGCCGACACTCTGAAGGCTGGCTCCGAAACTGAACTTATAAATCTTCCCGTCGTTGCAGAAAGCGTAATCGCCAATCGAAACTAGACCGCTTGGTAAAGAGCAAGTGAAAGAAGTCGAGTTAGCGGTATTGTAAGTAGTCCCGACATTCAGTAAGGAAGGACAATTAGCGAAGGAATTGTTGCCGATAGAGGTAATCGTGCTAGGCATGACGATTTCGGTGGCTGCGGAGGCATAGAAGGCTCCATCGCCGATTTTATTGATTGAAGGCAAACTAACTCCGGATCGCTCGACATTATCATAAGGAGAAAAATCAATCTTGGTAAGTCCGGAATAAACCAAATTATTAGTCAGAATTCTATCGGTTCCATCGTAAAGGAATTGAACACCACGGGTTTCATCAGTCACGAGGATATTCTGAGTCACTGTGGAAGTATCGAAAGTATAACTAGCGACATTGAAATAAGCGGTGGTAGAAAGCGAGATACTTAACTTGTGTCCTTCATTGCAAGTTGTCGAGATATAATTCCTGACCGTGTTCCAGTTAGAATTCCAGTTGGCGGTATCCGTTTCCGGGCCCGCTGAATAAAGGACGGCATAAATGTCGTTGGAGAACACAGCGCTTCCGATCTTGACTCCGGAAGGGATGTAGACCCAGCTTAAGGAATTAGATGTATTATTGCAACTAAAAGCGTTGTCGCTTAAATTGTGAATCGGGTTACCGATAACCGCGTAACGAAGATAGATGCAATTATTAAAGGCATAGGTCTGGATTTGTGAATTGTCGGTATAAGTCGGTGCTGTAGGTTGGCTTTTTATTGTCAGGCTTTTTAAAAAATAGTCGCCTTGGAAAGCTCTGGAGCCGATTGAAAAGTAACGAGAGGCATAACTAGTCGTATTATTTCCGACCAAACTGCTCGGCAAGACCAGATCGCAAGTGCCGCTGGTAGCATTGTGTCCGGCATTATAAAAGGCGCATTTCCCGATTCCGACTAAATCAGAGGAGCCATCGCTGGCGCCGTTTATTACTAAAGAGGAAAGGTTCATCAAACGGCTAGTGGATCCGCCATTATCAGGTCCGAAAGCCTTATTGCCGATAATACTGACTGTAGCTGGAATCGTCAAAGAGGTGATATTCAGATAATCCTGACTAGCTGAATAGAGAATAAACGAGCCGATTTGGGTAAGCCCGGTGAGGTTATAGCTAGTTAGCCACTCGAAAGTAAGCGTGTTATCGTTAGCGGCATCATAGTAAGTGAGTCCCGTGGAGTTGTCCTTTTTATCACCCATATTAAAGGTGGTCAGATTCGGACATTCGCTGACAAAATAATCCGGTAAGGTTTCCATCGTATCCGGAACCGAGATTGATGTAATCTCTGAATGACCGCTGAAAAGATAGGAGACTGAAGAAGTCACAACTCCCAGCTGATCCTCTCCATTAACCAGGTTGGTCGTGTAGGAAGAATCCCCGGTGACCGGGAATATTTCCGGAATTGTAACATCGGCGATATCCTCTCCGAGGTAAGCGATAATATTGATTCGCCAGATCGAACTAGCCTGATCCCAGGAAGAAGTATATTCGAATAAGCCGGAATCATCGACCTGCAGATTTGTCTGGTTAATCGTAATCGGAATCGCGTAGGAATTGGAGGCGTAATTCCAATCCGCTACAGTTACGTAGTTAGTGCCGATTCGGTCGGAGTTATTTATATCCTTACCATCGCTCGGCCAGCCTTCCGGATAGCGAGCATTCGGCCCGATGTAAGCCTTAGCTGAAGTGCATAGACGGAAAGCATCCTTACCAATTGGAGTAGGGTTAGAAGCAGCATCGTAACTGACGGAAAGAGGAATAGTAATAATCTTCGCGCTCCGGCAGTTATAGAAAGCGAGATTGCCGACCTGGGTGACGCCTGAAGGAAGGATAATCGAAGAAATCTTGATGCAATTAGCGAAAGCGGAATCCCCGATAATCAACCCGCCAGTTCCGACCTTAAAAGTAAGGGCCGACTTTAAATCGATACAGCCTTCAAAGGCGTTAGAGCCGATCTTGGTAATCTTATTGCCGGAGAAGGATAGTTTCAGCAGCGACTGTGCATTGAAGAAACTAGAAGCTCCTAAAGTGCCGCTGACGTTAACAGGAATCACCGCCGAACCGCTCACGGTGCTGTTGAACTTACTTAAGTTAGGGCAGGAAGCGAAAGCTTGGGCATCGATCAAGGTAATCTTGGAAGCATCGACAAAGCTGACCGAGTACAGATACTCTTGGTTGGCGAAAGCCGAATAATCGATTGCGACCACATTGCAATCGACAAATCCGCTCGTCCCATCGTTATAAATAGCAGGGATCTTTAAAGCGGTCTGAGAACTAGTAAAAGAAGCGGTGCCGATTGAGACGGCCGCGGTATGGTTAGTTGTATTGACCCTGTATTCCAACTTATCCGTATAGTCGGTTCCCGGAGTCCCGTAAGCGTTAGGATTTTCCATCTTAACCCCATCGAAAGCCCGCGGGTAATTTTCATCAATCTTCACGCTATCCACGCTCTTATGGTCAAAACCCACAATGGATTTATAGATGATAATGCTTAAAAGAGGAATAGTTAAAATTCCAATCAGAATCCATCCTTTTAAACCAGAGCTCTTTTTCTTTTTCATCATACTGTTATTCCTCATGCCCAATTTCCAATCTTGATGAAGGTTGCCGAATCGGTCGTATAAGTCGTGCCATCGTAGAAAGTGATGGTCTTATTAGCTGAATTATGGACTAGCATCTTTATTAAGTCGCTTCCATAGGTGATAAGCGGCAAGTTAGAGGCGTTGACCCCGATTTGGAAAGTACCTGAGGTGGCCGAGAAGTTAGCGCTCATCGCTAATTTAGCCCTCGTCAGATCGCTCACCGCTGTCTGGCGGGGATCGTAAAGCAAAAAGTCGACATTGGAAATCGCATCCGCTCCGATATTGACAGCGGTTCTTCCGCCGATATTTCCTTGGTCATTCTGGCCTTGGGCGGCGATGTAATAAATGTATGACTTCGAAGCGACCGTCCCAGCTGAACCGGAAGGAGAACCTAAATAATAATCTCCTTTTGGTAAAAAGAAAGTGTGGGCGTAAAGTCTAGTATCATTGACATTGTGGCCCTTGGAAGAAGGAATCAGGCTATCCATGTCTTTACTGGTATTGTTGTACTGGAAATAGTATGGCATCTTGTCTTCTGAAGTATCGTTAGTCCGAGATGAAGGAACATACATTGAATAGGATGGATACCATCCTTCATCAGTAGAAGAAATCAAGTTTTTATCGTAAATGCAGACATAGTTAGAAGAATCTTCGGTGGCGCGGGCTATGATGGTGATATTAGCTCCCAGTTCATTCTGAATCGAGAAAGAAATCGTTCGAGCGGGGACAGTTTCCGTAGTGTTATCAGCCTTAGTCCCCACCATCGTATCGATTGACTTGCTGCTCGCAGAAGTCATCTTCAGGTACGAATAGAAATGCTGCGTGTTGATATAACTCTCTCCACTCTTCTGCTGAATCATCAGTCCGAAGTCCGGGCTGGTTGAGGCGATTGCATTGCCGGATTTGTCCTTCAATTTATAAGTCAAATAATCTTTCAGGAAAGGATTGTTAGTCTTAGCGAAATAGTTGTTAGCTTCAGAATCCAAGGCTTCCAGCTTGAAATTGATCAGATAATTAAAGTTTCTTTCAAATGAGCGGGATGTTAAAAGCCTGTTAAGAGTCAGGCTATCGAAAGAAGCCGTCTGGGTCGTTTCCGGCAAAGTCGTACCTTGATTGATTCGCCATTTATGGCTGGTGGAAGTAGGAGACCAAGAATAAATATTACCGCTGCCGAAAAATTCAGCCGGAGTGGTCGTCCCACCTTGGGTCGCATCAAGTTCGGCGGTCGTATAATAAACCGAGTTGAAATCTGTAGAATAATCGTAAGTGACATTGAATTCACCTAACCCGTAAGTGTACTGATTCAGTTGATTGGAGTTATCAAAATCCGCGGTGTTCAGTTTAAAAATACCTAGCCCACGGGACTTGGTTTCATCTTCCGCGATAATCTTGCGGCCTTGGAAGTCGAGGGAATTCGGCTGGTCAGTAATGTACTGGGTGATATATTCTGAGCCGGAAGCGGATAACTTCTTTCTTAGGTAATCATCGTAAAGGTTGCCGCTGACCGGGTCGTAATAATAATATGTGTAGGCCTTATCGAAAGTTTCCGTCTGGCTGCCGGTTGAAGTGGTCTGGCTGGCGCGGACGTTATTATAAATATCAGTAAAATTGATGATTCCGGTATCCCCGGCTTTTTCATAGGCGACCGTGGGAGATATCGTATTATCTAAGTTGATACCTAACTCCCCGATTAAGCCGACCTCTGACTCTACGAGGGTCGGGGTGTGAGTGGCAGAACTATTTAAATTGAAAGTCCCGTTATAAACGTAATCATTTTCCATACTGCCATCGGAGTGACCGGCGATAAAGCCGATATTGGTGGAATGGGTATAAGACATCGTAGACTCCGGATCTCTTACTGCACTTAGAGAAATCACCGGGCTTCCACTGGTGATGTCATTGTTGATGGTGATGATATAAGAAGAAAGGATTTTCGCATATCTGATATTGTTCACAACTCTTGAGCCGGTCACATAAATACGCTGGGATGCGGAGGTATTGGCATTCATAAACGTATCGTTTCTCGGGTAGGTGATATTCGGGGTGACCGAAGTATCAGTTCCTCCGGTCAAGACCAAAGTGTTGATCGAGATTGTCTTTCCGTCTTCGCTGACTCTGAAGAGGTCGGAGTTAGTGGAACGGATGGCGTAAGTGACATCTGAATAACTGATGAGACTTGATGGGATCAAAGAAGAATCCAAAGTGAAAGTCTTGCTTAAATCGCTGAAAGTAGATGTGGTGGTCGTAAGCGGGGTGGAATCATAAGACAGCAGATTGATGCTGGAATTAGTCTCTAGCCCACAGGTATAAAAATCACCGACCGAGGCGGCGTCGTAGCCTTGATCGGAGATGGAAAGATTAGAAAAAGTCACGTTCGAGACTTTAGCGCCCGAAGCGATATAACCGAAGACACCGATATCCTCAGGATCGGAGATGATATGCAGATTGTCGATATTGTAACCCTGGCCGTTAAAGGTGCCAAAAAAAGGCGTTGCGGTCGAGCCGATGGAGACCATCGAGTAAGAATCGGGAATATAAAGATAGGGGCGAGTATAGGTGTTTGAGGAAATCTCCTCGCTGGTGCCCGTGGCGGTATCCGAGTAGTAAAAATGGTCTGTGCCATTGATGGGGTTGGTGGAGCCGAGTTGGAAATATTTGCTCGACATAAAAACGCCTAATGCCTGCAGACGGGAAAGATTATAAAGGTGAATCGGTCTGGTGATGACGTAAGGGTCAGTTGATGTTCCACTGCCCGAATCGAAGTATTTTCTTAAGCCTACCTCACCTTTGACGTTGTTGGTGTCGTTATTGCCTAAATCCTGCGTGGATTGGAAAACCATGTAAGTCTGAGCGATAATCATGCCGAGGATTGCCAGCAAGGAGGTTCCTATTAAGATGGGGCCTTTTATATCATGGATTTTCATGGTTGGTTATGCTTGGATAGCGTTGACGGTGAAATAATAATCCATGCCCAAATTTATCGTGGTGTCCGCTCGAAGTGAGGCAGCCATGGAAGCGAGGGAGGAAGTATTGTAATCGATATTGATATAAACGTTCACCGTCTTGGTGTAGCTGGAATCAGTTCCGAGGGTCTGTTCAGCGTAGCGGTATGTGGTAGTTGCAAGCAGAGGGAATTCACTTTTTGCAGGAGTGCTTCCATCCGCTCGGAAGAAAGAAGCAGTGTTGCTCGTATTTTCTTCGAAGTTCTTCATCGTGAAAAAAATAATGTTGTTCGCCCCGTTATCATCACTTACATTATATGTAGTCGTGACTTGCGTCCCGGCTTCAGCTGAATGAGGGGTGGTGTAACTGACGGAAGAGACGGCTGAAAGATCTGCCGTACTAGCCCAGAAATCCAGATAGTCTGAGGCTCTTCCATCGTTAGTGGTGCTCTTGCTAGAAGCGTTCCATTCATCATCTGTTAAACGGTTAGCAGTGACGGAAAAGTCCACATCTGACCAGGCTTGGAAAGTCACGGAAAGCTTGATGACGAAATTGGTGAAAAGATCATACACGCTTAAAGCGGGTTGCAAAGAAAGGTAAAAGGGGTCGTATTTATTCATGTTGACTTGATTGGAAGTCAGATCTTTCGACATGACCTTGCCGACTCCGTCATAGTTCAAAGGATCATCTTCGGTGATGGAATCGAAAGAAATATCCGCAATCGGGGGATACTGATATTTATATGATGTGGCGGAGATGGAAGTCAAAGAGATATTGCCCGAGCCAGCCACGATAGAGTTAACGGCGGTTTTATTGAAATCAAACCATGCGAAAGCAGAGCTTACAATAATGAACGAAATGGCAGATAAAGAGGCAAGGCTGGCTAGCAGCACTTTGATTTTTTTAGGAGACAGATCCATTGAAACCCACTTCCTCTCTTTTTAGGGGTGAAATGGCAACTGGCTATCCCTCATGAGGACCCTGTAGTTTTGCGTCGCCAAGTTACCCTGGTTTTGCTCTTAATAAACATTCCAACTCTTATGTTATATATTCTTTTAATATATTTAACAATTACTATTAAATAAATAGCGTTTTCCGCTTGGGTTAATAAGAAATTTTTTATATATCTTCAGGCTATGAAAAAGGAGGCTCTGAAGCCTCCTGATTACTAGCGATAAATGGCTGGGGTATCTGGATTCGAACCAGAGCATCGCAGATTCAGAGTCTGCTGTCTTACCGCTTGACTATACCCCAAGCAAAATACATTATACAAACTTGATTGTGGATTAGCAACCAAAAAATAACGGCTGAAAATAAGAGCAAACTGTCTTTTTAAGCAGCGAGATAATGGGCGTAGAAAGTAGTATCGGAAGTCAGGAGGACTTTTCCTCCTTCGACATACTGAGTTCCGCCTTCCGCGGCTGAAAACCAACCTTGGAAAGTATAGCCGGTATTGCCGACTGCAACCGGTAAGGAATGATAAATCGAACCGTAGGCATAAGAAGCGGAAGTAACTCCGCTCGTGCCATTAGTCCCCGCATCGAAAGTGACGGTTGAACTAAGGGGTGTATATTCCGCGTAGAAAACCGGAGCTGCCATTTGAGAAGAAGCGGTCGGATAAGCTTTAGCATAAGTCGCTCCGCCCTGATAGAATTGTTTCTTATCGGGTGAATACCAACCGTTGAAGGTATAACCTTCTTTGGTCGGAGTAGGCAAAGTGACGCTGGAGGCAGAATTATCAAGGAAAGTAGCAGGGATCGTACCTTCTCGGGCATCGAGATTGATATTCTCCACATTCTCTCTAGCCAGGATCATGGAGCCTAAAGTAAAGCCTTTAGAATCCGCCGTATTGGAAATAAAGGATTGGTAAGCATTGGAATTGCCAGTTGTATCCTTATACCAATAATTCGGGCTGCCTTTGGAGAAAGAACTATAGAAAGTGCTTTCGTTATTAGAAAATTCAATTGTAAACAGGAAAACAATCTTCGGGGTCGAAGAAGAAGTGGGGTAAGAAGGACCTAATAAACCGGTGGCGATTTCCTGGGTGGAGTTATAAAGCCCATCGGTATCAGTTAGATTGTAAGAGAAATGGAAACGGTTATATAGGTCTCCGGTGACAGTTGGGCTATCTCCTGTCCCGCTGATGGAGCTGACCTCAGTTCCATTCACAAAAGAGCGAACTGCAGAATCATTATCCGCTGTGGTTGAAGAATAATTAAAACAAGTGCCATAGATATTGATGGCTTCTGCTAAGCGGATGCCTTTTTGCTCAGCTTGGCTGAAGTCGTAAGCGGAAGCGGCTGAGATGAAGGAAGAAAGATAAAGACGGACATAGGAAAGATAAGCGAAGCCGGAAGTCACTTCCAAAGCGTAGCTATAACGATGCTTGGGCGAAAAATATGAAATGGTGAACGGGGTCTGATCTTCCTCGGTTACCGTGTTGAAATAATATTTACCCGTGGTATCAGCTGGGGCCTCATAAGAAATATTCGCATCGGCGTATTGATCTTCCTCATAACCGATCTTGTGGCTGGCGGAAGAGTAATTGCCGGAGAAATACTTAAGCGTGTATTGCATTCCGTCTTCCGCTGAGATCTGGGAAATAGTCAGATTAGTCTGGCGGGAAGCGGTATACCAAGCGAAGGTGGCAGCGAAAACAGCAGACAAAGAAAAAATCAGCGCTGAGCATTGGATCACGATTAATTTGGATTTTAACTTGAATGACATGCTTCGCCCTTTTCTTGTTCTAAAAAAACACCTTGTCCGGTTAGAAGATATGGGAGCTGGCTGTCCAAGTTGATTGGATCCTATAGTTTTGCGTCGCTAGGTTACCCTAGGTTTGCCTTTTACGTAATTTATTATAGTTTATAGATTCAGGAAAACTAGCAAGTATTAATATTTTGTCATTGTTTAAGGCACCTATGAATTTCTTTAATTAATTCAAGGTGGAATAATTAGCTAGCGGAGCATCGTTCATCAGCACTAAAACCACAATCTTTTTAGGTTTCATCGGCTCGATTAATTTTACCGCTGCACTTAAAGATGCTCCGCTGGTTATGACATCGTCAACTAGAAGAATCTTCTTCCCAGTGCATTTTTCTCCTTCGTGGATATGAAATAGTTTTTCGGACTCTTTTCTTTCTAAGGCATTTTTCTTCTTTTGGTCCTTGGTTTCATCCTTGCTTAGGATATCTAGTTTTGTCAGCCCGAGGAATTTAAACATTTCCCAGAGATGATCGAAGCCTCGCTTTTTTAATTTGCTGGGAGTGGAAGGAACCAAGACTAACTGGTAGCCTTTAAAGATCAATCCGATAATTTGTGCATAGTAGGAGAGGAAAACTGGAGCTAATTCGATATCCAAGGTTTCTTTGTATCGGATTAAAAGGGTAGACATCGGTTCTTTATATTCCGCCAGGGAAATTATCTTGTGGCCGAGAAAAGTCCCAAAAGAGAAATGATAGTTAAGACTTTTAAAACACGCGGAGCAGACTTTCACTTCCGGATTAAAAAAAGAAAGCAAGGAATCTCCTTTGATATCTTTAAAACAGATCTTACAAACCGGCCTTGCGGTTAGTTTCTTCAATTTCTCCGATAGCATCCTTGATAGCCTCGCTTTCTTCCGCCCCGATAAAGATCACTTCGCCTTCTGGCTCATCTTTTTTTCTTCCGGCTCGTCCAGCAATCTGAATCAGCGCTTCCTTGGTGTATAGGACATGGTCGGCATAGCAGACGATAACTTGGAGTCCTTTGACTGTGACTCCTCTTTCCAAGATCGAAGTCGTCACTAAATATCTAAGTTCGCCTTTTTTGAAGTCGGAAATCCTCTGATCTCTTTCTGTTTCCTCCGAATCCACTAAAGCCCCCTTTTTTAGAAAAGCAGCCATGATCGGATAGATCTTTTGGCCTAATTCAATCGTGGGGACAAAGAAGAAAACCTGCTTGCCGTTCTTCAATAAACGTCGTAGATCATTTATTCCAGTTAGAAGCGGGGAAATCAAAGCCTGCTTATAGATAGGGACCGGTAACGGATGATGATGATAGCGGGAATTCAATTCGAAGACCTTACCGCTTTTTGTCATCGTCTCGATATCGGTCTTGGAAGGCGTGGCGGATAAGAGGACCCGGTTGCCCTTCACGGCATCTTTAGCGAAGCGATTTAAGACGGGGTCGCCTTTATAAGGAAAAGCATCGATTTCATCGATGATAAGAAGATCGAAAAAAGCCGGGTAACGATAGAGTTGGTGAGTGGTTAAGATGATGATGTCGCCGTCGAGTACTTTGGTGTGGTTTCCGATGACCATGACCGTTTTTCCATCGGGAAATGCCGAGGATATTCGTGGAAACAAGTCGATAGCGACATCTCTTCGGGGAGCGGCAAATCCAACGCTCATGCCTTTTGAGAGCGCATATTCGATGGTGAAGTAGACTAGTTCTGTTTTTCCGGCCCCCGTGACCGCATGGATTAAAGAATCTCTGCCTTTTTTGAAATTATCCAAAACCTTCATCGCAATCTTGTATTGATCTTTAGAAAGATGGTAATCGATTTTTAATTTTATCTCGTGCTGACTTAATTTATGTTCTTTGGCTTTCCTTCCAGCGAATCCTAAACAGCGACGGCAATAAGGGACGCCGTTAAGGTAACCGATATATCTTTCATCACTATTGCCACAGCGTGGGCATTTATACATTCTTTAAGTCCTTTCATAAGATATCGGATAAAAGATCTGATATTTTATGATGCACGAAAAAAGCCTGCCGTTAGGCAGGCTAGATTCGCTGATGGTGCCCGGAGCGGGAATCGAACCCGCACGGCCTGTTAGGGCCACAGGATTTTAAGTCCTGTGCGTCTACCAATTCCGCCACCTGGGCATAGACTATCGGTAAGCAATGATTACTTTACCATTTTCATTTTTTAAAGTCTATAAGCCAAAAGAAAAATCGACTAAAAATAGTGAAAAATTCGTCGTACCTGATTATCTTTTAAATCTTTTCGCCTGAGAAGTTGTTATATAAGGCCTCGACTGACTTATTAAAGTCCGAGTTAGAAATGCCGATGATGATGTTGATTTCTTCTCTTCCTTGGTCGATCAGTTTAATATTGATTTTCTCCTGACCGAAAATGGAAAGGATTCTTCCGGAAGTTCCTGTCTTTTTTACCATGTTTCTCCCGACGACCGCCAGAAGAGCGATATCGTCATCTTCGCTGATTGACATAATATCCGGGAGCTTTTTTAAGTCTGCCATGATGTCGTAGAATCTTTCTTCAATCAGGCTCTTCTCGATGACAACCGAGAAAGAATCGATGCTGGTCGGGATATGTTCAATCGGGACCTGATAACGTTGGAAGACAGATAGCACGGACATAATGGAATTGAGCTTATCCGCAGATCTCTTCTTTAAGAAAGTTAAAGCGATGAAGCCTTTCTTACCGGTGATTCCTGTGATTAAATGGGTCTTATCCGGTGTCTCTCTTTTAATTAGAGTCCCGCCTTCTTCCGGATGGTTCGTATTTAAAATCTCCAGAGGAATCTCTTCATCAGTTAAAGGGATGATAGTTTCTTCATGGATGACATTGGCTCCCATATAAGAAAGCTCTCTTAATTCTGAGTATGAGATTTCTTTGATCTTTTTAGGGTTGGGGATAATCTTCGGATCAGCCATAAAAAAGCCGCTGACATCGGTCCAGTTCTCATATAGATCGGCGTGGCTGCCTTTAGCCATATATGACCCGGTTACATCGCTTCCCCCACGGCTGAATAAACAGATTTTCCCATTGGGGTAAGAGCCGTAGAAGCCAGGAACAACTATCTGAGGATATTTAGAAATGGCATCCTGAATGGCTTTAGTGGTCTCATTCTCCAAGACTTTGCTCTCATAATCGAAATGGATTAAGGAAGCGGCGTCGATGAATTGGTAGCCGAGATAGGAGGCGGTTAACTTAGCCGCAAAATATTCACCGCGGGACACTAACTCTTCTTCGCTTATTTGCCCCTCAGCTAACTTCTGGCTTAAGTTTTTAAACTCTTCCTCTAAATCGCAAACAATATGCAAATTCTTAGCAATTTGCAGGTATCTTTTCTTAATCTCCTCAAAAAGGGAAGAGTAATCGACTTTGTATTTTTGATGTTGATAGATTAGATAAAGCAAATCGGTGATCTTATTATCCTTAGAGTTTCTTCTGCCCGGAGCGGAAACGACAATAATCCTTCGGCTTGGATCTGCTTGGACGATCTTTTTGACCTTTAAGAACTCTTCCTCATCCGCTAAAGAAGAGCCTCCGAATTTACATACTTTAAGCATTTTCTTTCTCCTTTTCTTCGATGATCTTTTTAACAATCTGCACCGCATTGCTGGCTGCTCCTTTACGGACGTTATCTCCGACCGTATAAAGGATTAATCCGTTATCTGAAGAGATGTCTTTTCTGATTCGGCCGACGTAGACGTAATCATTGCCGGCGGCCAAAGTGGAAACTGGATATATATGTTTCTTCGGCTCATCGACAACTTTGATGCCTTCGTAGTTTCTTAAGGCTTGACGCGCCTTTTCAACATCGACCGGTTTTTCAAATTCCGCGGCGATCATAACCCCATGAGCAACCGGGACCGGGACACGGACGCAAGTTGCCGCAATTTTTAAAGACGGACGGTGGAGAATCTTGCGTGTCTCATTAACCATTTTCATTTCTTCTTTGGAATATCCATCATCGCCGAAAATATCGATTTCCGGTATGCAGGTCTTCGCAATATCATATGGGTAAAAAAGCGGCTTCTCGCCCCTTTCGCATCTTTCTAAATCATCGAGCCCTTTTTTTCCGCTGCCGGAACAGGCCTGATAGGTTGAATAAATTATTCTCTTAAGAGTGAATAAATCATCCAAAGGCTTTAAAGGTAAAACGGATTGAATGGTTGAACAATTTGGATTGGCGATAATCCTTCCGTGGGTCTTATAATCCGAGATATTAATTTCGGGGACGATCAAAGCGCAGTTTTCATCCATTCGCCAACAGGAAGAATTATCGATAACCAAGGCTCCTTCTTGGCTAGCTAGAGGAGCATAAAGGCGGCTTACTTCGCTGCCGGCGGAGAATAAAGCAAAATCCGTACCTTTAAAGACGCCTTCTTTAAGGGCTTCGAGGGTATATTCTTTCCCGGCGAATAACAACTTCCTGCCTATACTTTTCTCCGAGGCGAAAAGGCGCAAAGAAGCTACGGGCAAATGATATTCTTCCATGACTTTTAAAAATGTTCTTCCAACCAGTCCGGTAGCTCCGACGATGGCGAAGTTATAACTTTTTTTCATCTTGGTTCTCCTTTTTATTTATCTTGGCAGATAAAGCTGAAACTTCTTAACTCGGTTTCGCTTGGGTCTACTAGCTTTTCCATTCTTCCATCGGGATGGAATCCATAAAACCGCCCCGGCAATTCCTTAAGTAGTTTAGGTTTATTTATGTCTGGATTGAAACTAGGAGCAATATTAGAGTTGACCCTGGTTAAATCCTGCAGGATAGCGGAAGCAGTCGGATTCTTTCCAGCACCTTTGCCTTCAAAGAACAGCGGGCCGTTTTTACTGCAGTCGATCAAGACGCCGTTAGTTTCTTCTTTAACGAGGGCTAAGGGGGCTTGAAGATCAAAGGCTACCGGCAGAACCAAGTTTAAAATGCCTTCTTCTTTTTTCTCAACGAGGAGAATGAGTTTGATTCTTTTACCGGCTTTCTTCAAAGTGCTGATAATCATCGGTGTAAGGTTTTCGATTCCGAATCTAGTAAAATCATCGGGTTTAATTTCTGCTTGAAAGGCCAAGGAAGCGAGGATAGCGCCTTTGCGGGCGAGATCGTTTCCGTTAAGATCATCGGAAGGATCCTTTTCAGCAAAGCCTTTTTGCTGAGCTAAACTGACGGCTTGGTTGAAAGAAAGCTGGCTTTCTTCCATTTCCGTCAGGATGGAGTTAGAGGTGCCATTTAAAATGCCTTGCAGAGAATCGATCTGATCAAACTGAGAAAGACACCAGAGGGGATTAATTAACGGAATCCCTCCTCCTACGCTGGCTTCAAACTGAATTGAAGCATGATTTTCCTTTGCCAAGGCAAGATATTCTTTTAAATGCTTGGAAATCGTTTCTTTATTTGAAGAAATGACATTCTTCCCAGCCTTTAAAGACGATGTTATAGCCTGGTAAGGCAACTCATCCCCACCCATACATTCAATGACAGTATCGATATTGTTATCAGCGGTGATTTCTTTAATGGAAGAAGCGTAGATATCACCGATTTCCTCCGCTTTTTCTTTCCGATCAAAAACCTTCTTTAAATTAAAAACTCCAATGTTCTTTTGAGAAGCCAAAAGTTCCTTGACTCCGTGTCCCACCGTGCCATAACCGAATAAGCCGATATTAATCATAAGCTAAGACATCCGCCTTTCTAAGATGGGGCAAGGAAGATAACTCCTTAACCAAGTCAGTTAAACCGACCACCATATTCCGCGTGTTAATCATCATCGTGATATAGGCTAAACCGTGGATTGGCATATCCTGAGAGATTGTTAAAACATTTCCTTGGTTCTTGGAGATGGTAATCAGTATTGAAGAAAGAACCCCGGGGAAATCATCAGCTTTAATCGAGATGATAGCTTTTTTTGCTAGGGAACCGCTCGGAATATAGATAGCATCTTTATATTTATAAAAAACGGAGCGGGAGATGCCGAGTGTCTTACAGGCTTCGGTTACGGAGATATTCGAAGCGGCGATTAAATCCTTGGCTTTTACAATCTTTGGGAAGTAATCGGGAAGGACCGCTTTAGAGACTAGTAAAAAATCGTTGCTCATTTGACCTTTTCCTCCTCTTTAACACCATTTTGGCAGATGGATAGTTCTTTTATTTGCCATTTTCCGACACATTCAGATCCGATGGCTTTTTCCAGCTCCGAGAGTTCTTCTTTTTGATCTTCCCTTAGGATGACTAATAAAGAAGAGCCGGCTCCCGAAATAGTGAAAGGAATATGAAATCTCTGGCAGATACCCATTATTTTGCTTCCTTCCTCGATTAAAGGCAGACGGTAAGGAATGTGGATTTTATCGCTCAGTAACTCATAAAGAAGAGAGGTATCCCCGGTCTGGAAAGCTAAGGGGAGATTTACTAAGCGTGAAGCATCAAAAGTGATGTCCGCTAAAGGGTAAGAAGCTAATAAGGCGCTGCGAGCAATTTTTGTAGAAAACTCCTGCTCTGGAACTAAGACTACGAATTTTAAGTTAGGGTTTACTGGATATTTTAAGGGAACCAGTTTTCCTGAGCTATTTTTAAAAGAACAGACTAAGCCGCCTAAAAGGCAACAAGCCACATTATCCGGATGCCCCTCGATTTTCGTTGCTAAATCCAGCAGATCTTTTTTCTCCAAGAGCCGGTTGCAGATTTCATTTGCACCTATCAGGCCTGCGATTATACAGGCGGCAGAACTTCCCAGTCCGCGGGAGAGAGGAATAAGGCAGTTAAGCATTTTGATCCTGACTGGTTGGTAAGGCAAATGATATTCTTCAAAGAATCTGCGATAGCTTTTCAGAACCAGATTATCCTTTAATTCTTCTTCGCCTATGAAGCCCTCAAGGATATCTTCTTTATTCTTTTGGAAAGAGAAAGTGTTAAAAAGACTTAAGGCCAAACCGGCTACATCAAATCCGGGACCTAGGTTAGCGGAAGAAGCCGGGACTTTAAAAATATGATGTTTAGTCGGATAGAGAACCTCTTTAAATTCTTCCCCTTTAATTAAATATTTAGGTGAGGGAGTATTTAAGGCGTCTTCCAGTTGAGAGGGAACGGATATTTTGGTCTTAAGGATTATTTGCTTTAAGGCCTTTAAATCATCTGTCTGTTCAATATTTAGAGCCCTGGCGATTGTTAAAGGAAACTTTAAAGGTGAAGCGGTGGAGACAATTAAGGAATGCTTAGAAGGAAGATAAGTCTTTATCTTTTGATAAGCTTGATAAGCTACGCTGGTGTGCGGATCAATCAGATAGTTATATTTGTCTTCACAATCTTTAATTCCTTGTAAAGTCTCCTCTTCTGAAGAGGAGCAACATAAAAAGTCCATCTGAAGCTTCTTTAAGAATTCTTCACTGACTTTAAAACTTCCTTTTTGCCTTAAATCATTTTCTAAGTCTTGGACAGTTTTATCATTTAGACAAGTGAGGTAGAGCAATCTTTCTAGATTAGAGGAAATCAAGATGTCCATTGAAGGGGAATTGGTTTTTATAAAGTCCCTCTTGGTATCGTAAACGCCTTTAGAGAAGAAATCAGTTAAGATCCGATTGGCGTTAGAGGCTACTACGAGTTTATTTAAAGGCAAAGACATCTTCTTAGCTAAGTAGGCTGCAAAGATATCACCGAAATTACCGGTGGGGACAACTACATCGATCAGTTCCCCGGGTTTGATGGTCCCATTTTTAACTAAAGATATATAGGAATAATAGTAATAGACAATCTGAGGCAGCAATCTTCCGATATTGATGGAATTAGCCGAAGTGTAATTTAAGCCGTAAGGCTTCTCAACCAAAAGTTTTTTAACTAAAGCCTGGCAGTCATCAAAGTTGCTATCTTGTAAAGCGTAGGCTCTTTCGGTAGGGGAAGTGAAGGAAAGCATCTGCTTTTCTTGGATATAGGAAATCCCTCCATCCGGATAGAGAACAGAGACTGAGATATTCTGACAATTACGGAAACTGGAAAGAACAGCGCTTCCCGTGTCCCCGCTGGTAGCGGTCAAAATATGAAGCGATTTTTCTTCCGGATGCTTTTTTAATGCTTCTTCCATCAAAAAAGGCAGAAGAGATAGAGCCATATCCTTGAAAGTCAAAGTCCGCCCATGGAAAAGTTCGAGAAATGAGAAGTCACCGAAGGTTGTTAAGCCAGTTATCTTTTCCGGGAAGTTTTCTGCTCCGTAGGCTTTCTTCACGGCTTCTTTTATTTCCACATCGGAAAAATCATCTAAATATTCTCTGAGGATTGAATAAGCAATTTCGGGATATGTAGAGTTAATTAGTTTCTCATAGGGGAGTTTTTTTATTTCTTTCGGCAGGAAAAGACCTCCATCATCGCTGATGCCTTTGATAATGGCTTGGGAGGCGCTGATTGTTAATGAGGCGTCTCTAGTGCTAAAAAACATGTCCTTTTCTCCCTTCCTAGGCTAATGGACTAATTATATTTTGTATTTATATTAAATACAAGTGTTTTCAATTCAAAGACAGAGAGACACAGCCATTAAGAAAAAGCTTAAAAAGAAAAAACCGAATCCATTGGTGGACCCGGCTTTTTTAACGATGGTGACCCATTGGCGGTTCGAACGCCAGACCCTTTCATTAAAAGTGAAATGCTCTACCAACTGAGCTAATGGGTCAGATATATGTATATCCAACGTGGTAATAATCAGAAATGGCTGGGGCACCTGGGTTCGAACCAGGGCATATCAGAGTCAAAGTCTGATGCCTTACCACTTGGCTATGCCCCAAAAATGGTGGGAGAAGGTGGATTCGAACCACCGAACCCGAAGGAACAGATTTACAGTCTGCCGCGTTTAACCGTTTCGCTATTCTCCCAGCAAAGCCTCGTCTCGTATAACTCGTTGACACTCATATTAACATGGTGGATGTTATAGGGCTCGGACCTATGACCTCCGCCGTGTAAAGGCGATGCTCTCCCAGCTGAGCTAAACATCCATCCTTCAGAGCGTCCTATTTATAATATCAACATTGATTTTGGTAGTCAACAAAAATCCGCACCCAAAAAATCGCCTATAAATGGCTATAACCATAGGAAGGAAACTATTTTCAAAAACCTGGAGAAAAGGTTATAAGGTTATTTCATTTATATGTTATCATTTAGGGTAGAAAAAACGAGGGGGCGAAAGGTTTTATGCCATTTATCCAGGTAAATGATTTATGTAAATTTTATGGTGAAGGCGAACTGCAAGTTAAAGCCCTTGATCACGTCTCTTTCGCGGCTGAAAAAGGTGAATTTATTGTTGTCTTAGGTGCTTCCGGAGCTGGCAAAACCACTCTTCTTAATCTTTTAGGTGGCATGGATGCTCCTACTTCGGGCTCATATGAAATAGCAGGGAAGGATATAGCTAAAGCGGATTATAAAGCCTTAGAGGACTTTCGAAGAAATGATATCGGCTTTGTTTTTCAGTTCTATAACCTGATGAATAACTTGACTGCTTATGAAAATGTTGAGATTGCTGCTTCGATCGTGAAAAATCCTCTTGATCCTCAAGAGGTGCTTAAAGAAGTCGGGTTGGAGAAAAGAGCCAACAACTTTCCTTCCCAGCTTTCCGGTGGGGAGCAACAGAGAGTCTCGATTGCCAGAGCGGTTGTAAAGAATCCGAAATTGCTTCTTTGCGATGAGCC
Source organism: Bacilli bacterium (assembly GCA_022652945.1). Lineage (GTDB taxonomy): Bacteria > Bacillota_I > Bacilli_A > RFN20 > CAG-288 > Scatoplasma. The sequence goes on along the minus strand of JALCRV010000010.1, from coordinate 32,612 downwards.
GACTGGGGCTTTGGATTCAAAGACTGGATCTTCAATAATTAAATTGCTTTACCACATTTCTGTGGCAAGGCAAACAACCGTAATCATCGTTACGCACAATTCTAACTTAGCTAATGTCGCCACCCGATTAATCAGGATCGCCGATGGCAAAATCATTGAAAATAAACTGCAGCCAGTCAGGGCTGATTTAGATGATATCAAATGGTAAAAGAACAATTGAAAGAAAAGACAACCCATTTACTATTTAAAGAGTTGCTTAGATCTATTAAAGGGAACATTAAGCAGTTCTTCTCTGTAATTGCTATTTCCTTTTTGGCTGTCTGTCTCTTCTCGGGTCTAACCTCGAATGCTTACAATCTTCGCGAGCGCGCTGATGCCCTTTACCAGGCTTCTAACTACGCTGATCTTTATGTGACGACCACCGGTTTGGAGAGCGGGGATTTTGAAGCAGTCAAAGGAGCTAAGGGAGTTAGTGTTGCGGAAAAGCGTGCCACCTTATCCTGCACTAGAGAGAAACGCGCGGTCTCTTTATTGTCCGCTCCAACAACCAATACTTTATCGGTGCCGATGATGGTCAGCGGTACTTCTGGGTTTGTGGTCTGCGATTCATATCTGGAAGCGAACCTATTGAACCTGGGTGATAGTATAGAACTGGAAATGACCAATTATTTACTGACGACTCCCTCTATTGCTTTTATGCTTCCTTTCTTAACTTCCTATGTCCAAACAGGAAAAAGCAATGTCTTGGCTGATAATACTATTAAGCTTGAATTTGAAATCACCGGAACCATGCTTCATCCAGAAGCTGTCAAGACTTCCAAATATGTTTCTTCGACTGTGATGTATTCTGATCCCGATCTTATTTCAGCCTCCTTATATAAAGTTGTCAGCGATAATTACGATATGACTAAACTTGATGCAGCTTTAGTTTCCCAAAAGAAAGGGGATACTAAGTCGTTTATTTATTCCTTTATTAATGGTTCGGCTAATCAAGTTCTGGCTAATTCCTCCGATAAAGAAGCTTCTTTAAACGCCATCAATGAATATTTCACCTCCAAGTCAACTAATAATCTTGTCATCGCTCTTAAAAAAGAGTCTCTGCCCTCTTATCAAGGTTTGGAGACTGATATTGAACAGGCTTTAAAGCTTACTTTCGTCTTTCCTGTTATTTTCTTCCTTGTTTCCTTACTGGTTATCTTAACGACCATTTCACAGATTATTATCCGGGAGAGGATGCAAATCGGTTCTTTGAAGGCCATCGGTGTCCCGCGCAGCCAGATTTATCTGCATTATGTTTCCTACGGTTTCTTCTTGACTCTGATCGGCACAGTCCTCGGTTACTTTATCGGCCCTTTATTTATCCCGGATGTTATGAATATCAAATATAAGCTCCTTTGGGATGTGCCAGCCAAAAGAGCCAGCTTTTTCTATCCGGCCTATTTCCCGTCTTCTTTATTATCTGTTTGGATGGCTGTCGGCTTACTTCTGATTTCCTTATTGGCTTCCTTCTTAGTCTGCTTTTCTGTCATTAGGGAAAAACCGGTGGATACTCTCCGTGTCAAGGCTCCGAAATTGAAGCAAAGAAAAGGGGAGACTAAACCTCTGCTGGCTCCTTTTAAAGCCATTTCCTCAAAAACGTTGACTTTCAAGATGGCCTTTAGGAATATGTCCAGAAATAAATTGAAAACCGTGATGGTAATCTTAGGTACCTTAGGATGCACCGCCTTGCTCGTCTGTGGATTCGGAATCATGGATACCTTAGATAATTGCTTGGATAATGATTTCAGGCATCTGATGATCAGAGACATCACAGCCGTCCCTAATCACCCATCCGAGTCTTTAGCTATTAAACTTAAAGGTATCGATGGAGTGGAAAGACTAGAAGAGATCACTCAGTATCCGGTTTCCCTCGCCGCTAAAAGTTCTGCTGATTCAAATCTTATTTTGCTAGAAGATACCTCTCTTTGTCTGCATATCCCTTACGGAGTAGATGGCGGAGTAACTCTAGATAAGACGACCGCGGAGAATATCGGGGCTAAGTTAAATGATGAATTGACCGTGGTTATCAACGGAAACAAATACACCGCCAAAGTCACATATATCTTTACTTCTTCTTCCTTACGTGGGGTCTATGCCAAAAACAGCCAATTTACTCAAGCGGGGCTAAAGCCAAATAACTACTGGATTACCTGCTCGAAGGATCCTCTAAGTGTTAAAACTTATATCCAGGATAATTATGGGCCGGAGAGTCAGGTCGGGGAATTCACCTCGACCAATTCCTTGCTGACCCAGGATGAATATTTCGCTTATATCGATGAGCTTTTATCCTCGGTCAGGATTATGACCAGGGTTGTGGAGATCTTTGCAATCCTTTTATCCGCTGTCGTTATCTATAATCTGACTTCTTTAAATATCTCTGAACGGACCAGAGATATTGCCACGATGAAAGTCCTCGGCTTCCGTTATCATGAAATAGCCAAGACTTTGATTACCGAGATAATGTTCGACACTATCATCGGAACATTTATCGGTCTTTTCTTCGGACTCCCGATGTGTATCTTGGTTATGACTGTGAATAAAAACGAATTCATCACTTACTTATATAACGTTAAATGGACGACGTATCTTCTTTCCGTCTTTGTCTCCTTAGGTACCGCCTTTGTCGTTAACGTCCTTCTCTCAAGGCGTACGAAGAAAATAAAGATGGTCGAATCTTTGAAATCGGTGGAATAGAATGACCAAACTAGGAATTAAAAAGGGCTTTGTTGCCCTCTGGATTTTTGTCGGTTTGGCTTTGACTATTTTACCTTGGTTGATCTTATATTTCAGTACGGGTCTTTCATATCTTATTTTTGAAACAGAGGAAAGGAATCTACTTCTGTTTTTCTTCTTGCTTCTTTCTTTTTATGCTTCCGCTTTAGCCTATTCCTTAGGAGTGAAAGTCTTCCTCCAAAAAAAGAAACTTCTCGGTGTTATCTTTCTGATCTGGCTGCTGCTTTTGGTGAGTTCTGAAATTATCGTCCTCTTAGTCTTAACTAATAAATTCAGTGGGCAAATAGCAGAGATATCAGCTTTTATCGGAGGTGGTTTAGCTAGTCTGCCTTTAATTATCTTCCCACTGGAAATATATCTTCTTTCTCTTTATAAGAAGAAGGAAAACCAGTGATTTTATATATCTGATTTTTAAAAATTAAGACAGTTTTTCCAGCATCTGAAGGATAGCCTTAGCTCCTTCGACCGGTCCTTCGATCGGATCGAGAGCTAATTTAGTATAGAGGCGTCCGACATAGGCGCCTTCCTTAAATAATTTGTTAAAGAACATATCGATCAAAGGACGGCAGTCCTCTTCACGTTGAACCGGTCCGAAAGGATTGGCGAAGAAAGAGGTGACCAAGCCTTTTTCGGAGGTGGTGCCTTTAGCCATCCTCGCTCCTTTAATAAAATCACTCTCGGCTTCTTCTTTATCCGTATAACGTTTTAAGCCGCTGTCATCAGGGGTGAAGTTATCAGCTAAAAGGAACACATCTACTTTATGCAGATCCTTCGAGGTCTCATAAGTCTCAATGGGGACGACAACGCGGGAGTTGACCTGTTCGATATTCAAGTAAATGGCGCGGTCCACCGAGCGTAATGAAAAGCCCTTATCTAAGTCATCCAATCTAACAAACGCACCGGTCTCGGTGCCGTTAGTCATGACTTTTCCATCTCTTAATGAGAAGGTGCCCATATCGTCGTAGATGGTCTTGATGGAACTGACTAAATCAGTCCCAATCCGTTTGACGGTCTCGATAGTCTCAGACTTTCCGGCTCCTGAGTCGCCGAGGATTACGATATTGTAAGTCTTGCCATTTTTTAAGGAGACTTCAATCGCCGCTCCATGAATCGGCAACTTCTTTTCATCGATCATCTTCAGGTTATGCAAAGTAAGGATGATTTTCTTAAGATAACCGAAGTAAGCGATATGTCCTTTAAGGGGGCAGAGGCCGACATATATATTGTTCGTCTGATAGTAATAAGTAAGCGGGGAAGCAACATCCGCTCCGAAAACGATGATAAAGTCAGGCTTTTCGCCTTTCACATCTTTGAAGGAAACAATCTTAAAAAGATTGCCTAAGGCGACCAAGAAAGAAATGTAATCCTTATGGATGAATATATACCCGATGCGTCCTTTAATCAGAATTGCTACCCCGCGATAATCCGGGGCAAAATATTTTTCTTCTGTCAAAGGATCATTCTTTTCAAAGAAAGTGCCCGTGCGGGTATTTTCCGAAGTCTTGCAGATAAAAGGCGGACGAATTAAGACCGCATCAAGGCAGGGGGTCTTCTTTAAAAACGACAAGTCTTTAGGTAAACTCATCGGGACATTCTCATCGAGGAGAAGCCCGGCGTTCACACCGGAAGGCAACTGGCGGTAAACGGTTTGTTCATGACCGAGGACGTTTTCGTAAATCTTGCGGTAAGTGCCGATAATAGTCTCGGAGAAAGAATCGGTTTGAGAGATGAAATCCGCGGCAGAAATAGGTCCTTTTTTCCTATCGATCTCCGCGTATCTTTCTTTTTCACGCCAGCAATCGTAAACCCCATCGATTGCATCCAGCAACATATCCTGGCGATCGGTGAAGGGCATGTATTCTTCTTTGATGGAATTAAACGGCTCATAATAAAGACGCTTTAAAAAACTGATAAAACCTTCTGCGGTTTCTTTCTCACCGAAAGTGCGGACGATTGCTTCACCAATCGCGGGATCGGTTTTCTTCAGATTGGCGATATATTCATCAGCTAAGGAAAGGAAAATCGGGGAGGACAAGAGTTCTTCTGAAGTGATTGTCCTATTAGCTGAAAAATCAAGTATTACATTTCCCATAAACTAGCAAGCCTCCTTGATTTTTCTGGTGAGGATATTTATTTCTTCATCGTTCAGGCCAGCTAAGGCAATCCGCATATGATTATCATCTAAAGGGACGATGAAGATATGCTCGGCTTTTAAAGTCTCAGCGACCTTAAAGGCCTTTTCGACTTTGACGGTTAAAAAGAAACCTTCATCGAAAGGCAGATAAGCAATGTTGTTTTCCTTTAAAGCGGCTTTCAATAAACTCCCACGTTTAGAAAGTACTTCAGCGTTCAAACTGATTTCCTGGCGAAGTTTTATAGCTTGCTTTGGATCGTTGACCGCTTGAGCCACCGCATGGAGCGCCGGTCCATCCGGACAAGAATAAATGCCGCGAGCCTGAGAGGAGATGGAAGAAAGCAATTCTTTTGCTTCTTCTTCCTTCTCACAGATGGCAAATAAGGCTCCGGCTCTTAAACCGTAGATTCCGAAAGTCTTCGAGCAGGAGAAAGCAAAGCAGGGTAAGAAAGAATTGCCTTTTTGTAAAGCGTGAGTAAAAAGCGGATGTAGGGGAGCATGGCAAGGCTCAAAATCAAGGTAGGCGATATCGAAAAGAACCGTAAGGATTGTCTTTTTTCCTTCTTCTTGAAGCACAGAGAACAATTCATCGTATTCATGTTCCTTTAAGCAGTATCCGGTTGGGTTCTGGCATGGATCGTTAATGACTAAGAGGACATGGGTTTGTTCTTTAGCTAGCTTATCGATGGCTTTTTTGATTCCTTGAATCCCGAATCCACCCTTTTCATCATAAAGGGGGTAGGTGGCATAGCCGTCTCCCGCTAATGAAGCAATCAGCTTATAATTGCCCCACATGATATCGGGAAGCAGGACTTTTTCACCACGGTCTAAGAAAATATTAAAGGAAATAGAACAAGCACCAGTGCCACCTAAAGTAGCGCCGAAAGGAATGGAAAAATCATTGCTGGCCTTTTCATATTCGTCTTTAAGAAGCCATTTAAGGATTGCTTCTTTATATTCCTGGAAACCAAGAATCGGAGGGTAGGAAAGATCATCGGTGATATGTTCCTTTAAAGAAGAACGGATCTCACTAATCCCACCCAAAGTTTTATCGTCATTAAGAAAAGCCCCGATTGAACCATCGATGACTTGATGTCCGGCTGCTTTATCAGCTCTTGCCTCGGCAGAAATCTTTAAGATATCGGAGGATGAAACCGCACCTTCTGCTCTTTTTGCAATGTGTCTAGCCATATATTTTTTCCTTTTTTGGACAAAGGGATTATAGCATTTTCCTTTATCTCTTTATAGAGACCTTCTTAATCCTTTCGGATAGAGATTATGTAATCTCGTTCCCTTTTTTAAAACCCATCCTAGACCTAGACCGCAGAAGGTGACGATATAAGGGCCATCCTTTCGAGATGAGGAATCTTTTAATTCGATACCAACTAAGTAATCCTTAGCCTCTTTTTCGGTTAATTCTATCCCTTCATATTTAAAAGGGTAATGGGAAATGGCGTGGTCTTGTTCGCATTTGGCATACGGGGCGTGATTAGTTAATTTCAGTCCCATCCTTAAAGCGGGTAAATTAAAAAGCTCTGGGTAAAAATGATTCAGGCCCCAAAGCTCCTTCTCCCAAGTGAAAGTATAAAGGGAGAGTTCTTGATTAAAGGTGGCTTTTCCATCTTTGCATTCAAATTCTTTTTCCCCGTCTTTTTTTAACAAAGTGAAAAAATGTCCTTCTCCATTAAATAAAGAAGGCAGAAGATGAATGGCGCCTGGAATGGTGCCTAAACGATAACCAGTTCTGAAAGGCAAATTTACAGGAGAAAAGTCCTTATGGTTTTCTAAGAAGGGAGTTAAGCGATCTTCATCTTCCTCTTTAAGGAACGAGCAGGTGATATAGATTAGTCTTCCGCCTTTAGCCAATAAATGGCTGGCGAGTTCTAAAAGGGAGTCCTGAATCGGAGTCAGGCGCAGAGCTTTTTCATAAGTCCAGTCTTCCGCCATCTTGGCTTCCTTGCGAAACATCCCCGTTCCTGAGCAGGGGGCATCGAGGATGATTAAATCAAAATATCCATCAAATCGTGGACTGAATGCCTTGGGATCGAGAGAAGTGACGATGACGTTATTTAAACCTAAGCGTTCACAGTTTTTCGCTAATTCTTCCGCTCTCGGGCGGGAGATATCGTTTGCGACAATTAAAGAATCCGGGTTTCGTAAAGCAAAAGAAATCGTCTTACCTCCTGGGGCGGCACATAAATCTAGGACGGTTAGTCTTTGATGGCTTCCTAGAACGAAAGTGGCTTCCGCTCCGGAAGGATCCATGATGTAATAAGCACCGGCTTCATGAAGGATGTTTTTGCCAGGCTCTTCTTTAGTCGGGTCATAAGTAAAACGGATTGAGTCCTCCTCGTCGGGCTGAGCGCTTGGAAAAGAGGCTTGGATCTTCTTCTGATCGATCTTTCTAGAATCGATGACAAAACCCTTGTGGGGAATCGCTAGGGACATTTCTTCCTCTAAGGAGGTGATTTCTTCCTTTTTAAGGTAGGAAGTTAAGTAAGAGTACATGCTTTTTTCTTGCATAGGATTATCATAGCTTAACATCATCTTTTTTTCATTAGGTGGGCTTATGTATTAAGCGTATTTAACTATAAATAACGTATGTTAAAAAATCTTTTCGCTATGCTATAATAACAGTAAGGGGAAAGGGGATTGGAATCATGGCGGAAACCGTTATTATTCAACGAGGCTTGAAAAAAGTAGGCAAGAAGTTGTTTATCGAAGGCGATTACGTTGATTTATTCATCCGCATCGGTGCTTCTGTTATCAATCAGGAACATCAGTTTAAGAGAATCCATTCCGCGGTTTATGATTGTGATGAATTCGTCTGGCGCGGCCTTCTTACTAAAGGCAAGGTTATTTCCTTTACGCACGCTGATAATCGGGAGTTGCCCGATCCTAATGTCTACAATCAGATTTCCGGACCTGGCATGACTTTCTCCGGAGCGGAAGCCTGCGCTGATCTTTCCTATAAAGATGCTCTGGTCTGCCCGGTTCAAGGCAGCGATCTGATTTATAACTTCATCGATGGTGATTCCGAGCTTTCCTACGTTGGTAAGACTGGTACTCATACCATCTTTGTAAGAGTCTACGATAATAATTCTGGGACCGATAACGATCGTTGGTTAGTCGTCTCGATGGAGTAATATTCTTTTTCTCTCGCTTTAATTATTTGTTTGTATAGATAGGAAGGAACAAATCAATTATGAGAATGGTCGATATTATTGAAAAGAAGAAGGCTGGAGAACAGCTGACCAAAGATGAAATCAAATCTTTCATCAATGGCTATGTCAAAGGAGATATTCCTGATTATCAGGTTTCTGCTCTTTTGATGGCTATCATCTTTAAAGGGATGGATGCCACTGAGACATTTAACCTTACTGAAGCCATGCTGAATTCCGGCGATACTGTCGACCTTTCCAAAATCAAAGGCGTGAAGGTGGATAAGCATTCTACCGGTGGCGTCGGCGATAAAGTCTCTTTGGTCCTCGGACCGATGGTCGCCGCTTGCGGGGTGAAATTAGCTAAGATGTCCGGGCGTGGGCTCGGTCATACGGGCGGGACGTTAGATAAGCTGGAGTCTATCCCTGGCTTTAAGACGAGAATCCCCATTGATCAGTTTATTAAACAGGTCTCCGATATCGGCATCGCCATCATCGGCCAGACTGATAATCTCGATCCGGCTGATAAGAAACTGTACGCCCTCCGTGATGTGACGGGTACGGTTAACTCGATGGCTTTAATTGCTTCTTCGATTATGTCAAAGAAGCTCGCTTCGGGGGCTGATACGATTCTCCTCGATGTGAAATTCGGCGATGGTGCCTTTATGACTAATATCGATGATGCCAGAAAGCTCGCTCAATTGATGGTCGATATCGGCAAGCATTTCGGCAAGGATACCAGAGCTGAAATCTCCGATATGGATCAGCCTTTAGGTCTGGCGGTCGGCAATATCCTCGAAGTCAAAGAAGCTATCGATACCTTAAAGGGCAACGGGCCGGCTGACTTAAGAGAAATCTGCTTTGCTTCCGGATCCACGATGCTTTTGCAGGCTAAAGCCGCACAATCCGTGGAGGAAGCGAAGAATCTTCTACAGAAGAAGATCGGCTCGGGTGAGGCCTTCAATAAATTTGAGCAGATGGTTAAGGCCCAGGGCGGAGATGTTTCCTTTATCGATAATCCCTCTAAGTTCCCGGTTGCGCTTTATAAGCAAGATATCAAAGCTACCCAGTCGGGTTTTGTCTCCGCTATCGGAGCTAAGGATATCGGCTTAGATGCGATGAAATTAGGAGCCGGCAGAGAAAAGGAAGACGATCGGATCGATTACACAGCTGGTATCGTCTTGAATAAGAAGATCGGTGATAAAGTCAATAAGGGAGACACCTTAGCCACTCTTTATACGGAAAGACCTTCTTTTGAAAAGATTGCCAAGGATATTTATTCTCGCTTCCAGATTTCCGATAAGCCGGTTCAAGTACATCCGATTATTTGGGATACGATCAAATAGTTGTTTTCATAGCCGGCTATTCCAAGCCGGCTTTTTATATGAAAAGAGGTAAGGATCATGGAACAGCAAACAGCAGATGAAAAATCAACCGGGAAGTCAACTAAGGTAGCCTTGGTCTTTTACGACATTCTTACTCTTATCGATTTAATCGCTTGTATCTTCGCGATGTATTTTGCAGTCTTGATTAAATCCGCAGGTAAGGCGACTGGTTCTTCTTCCTCTTCTATAGTCTCTTCCGCCGCCTCTTCTTTAGCTTCCTCCCTTTCTTCCGCTTCAGCTGGAACGCAAATTGGTCAGGGCTTAGGGATGGCTTTGGTCTTGTCATTAGCCATCGCTCTATTCGTCATTATTGGCGGTATCAGCTTAATAATGACCATCGGCTCCTTGATCTGGGGGACTAAGCAGTTTGTACGTTCTCAAGATAAAAAGGTCTCCTTGAAGGGCAAAATTTGTCTCGGTGTCAATATCGCTTCAGGAGTTCTTCTGATTGTCGCCCTTTTATTGGCAATCTTTTAGGAACTGAATTTCAGTCTTAAGACGGGCCCCTTGTTTTGGGTCCGCCTTTTCAAATTTATCGACTTATCATATAATCTATACGTTTGAAAGGCGCATTTTCATGATTATCCTCGCATTGCAGAACGTCGTGAAGGAGTTTAACGGAGAGGCGTTATTCGCTCCGGTCTCTTTCCGCGTGGATCAAAAGGAGAGGGTTGCCCTCATCGGGCCGAACGGAACAGGGAAATCCACGATTCTGAAAATGATCGTTGGCCAGGAAGAGATTTCTTCGGGGCAAATCATCATCGGCAAGGAATATCGCATCGGTTACTTGTCTCAGGAAGTTATCTCCGATCCCTCCCATACTCTTTATGAAGAGGTTGAAGAAGTCTTTCTGCCTTTAAAAGAGGCGGAGAAACGTATCGCCTTCCTTTGCGACCAGATGTCCAAACATCCGGATAACAAAGATTTTGTCGCTTCATATTCCCAAGCGGAAGCGAAATTCGCCGCTGAAGGTGGGTACGATTACGCTTATAAGATCGATATGATGCTCTTTAAGTTCGGATTCAAAAAGGAAGATTATACTCGGCAAATCTCCACTTTTTCCGGTGGGGAAAGGATGAAAGCCGCTTTCGTTAAACTCCTTCTTGTTAACCCTGACCTTTTGATTATGGATGAACCGACTAACCATCTGGACATCGATACCATCGAATGGCTGGAAGATTATCTGAAGAGCTATCAAGGCTCTTTGCTTTTTGTCTCCCACGACCGTTATTTCATTAACGCTTTGGCCACGAGGATTTTGGAATTAGATCAGAAGCATATGGAAGAATACGTCGGTGATTACGATCACTATGCTAAAGAAAAACAGCTGCGTTATGAGCAACAGCTGGCTCTTTATAAAAGACAGCAGGATGAAGCGAAAAAGATCGAATGGTTTATCACTTACTATATGCCTAAACCCCGCTTTGCTTCCAGGGCTCATGATCGGGAGAAAAAGTTAGCTCGCCTTCAAGATCAGATGATCGATAAGCCCACTCAGACACATTCAAAATTAAGCATTGATTTAGCGGGATATTCTAGAAAAGGCAAGCATTTGATCGAGGCGGAAAAAGTCTCGATTGGGTATCCGGATAAGACTCTTGTCACCGATATTAATTTTGTTCTCTTCGGCGGGGATAAGCTGGCCGTTATGGGACCTAACGGGGCTGGTAAGACGACTTTCTTAAAATGCCTGCTTCATCAGCTTAAGCCGCTCTCCGGCGAGCTTTCTTTTTACGCTTCGCTTTCGATCGGTTATTTAAAGCAAGACAATATGTCCTTATCTTCCCCTGAGACGATTTTCGCCTATATCAAGAACCGCTTCCCCCAGATGGAAGACCAGCAGATTTACGATCATTTAGGCAAATACGCCTTTTCTTTTGAAGATGATAAGAAAGTCATCGATGATCTCTCCGGCGGAGAGAGAATGAGGGTCGTGTTGGCGGAGATGGTGCTGCACAATTATGACTTATTGGTTCTCGATGAACCGACTAACCATCTTGACATGATGACTAAAGAAGAATTTATTTCCGCTTTGAATGCCTATCAAGGCACGTTGGTAATCGTGACTCACGATCGTTATTTTGCGGATTCCGTCGCTGATCGGCTGATATATTTTATCGATGGCAAGTCTTATCTGTACGAAGGCCGCTATTCTGATTTTAAAGTCCAGGTTCTCGATAAACTCGAAGCTGATAAGGAGGCCTCTATCCTGCAAAAAGAGAATAAGAAAGCTGAACCTTCTCAGCCTTCTTATACTAATGAGCATGAAAACAAACCGCGGCCTCGTCTCTCCCAGGATAAGATCGAGGAGAAGATGAGTCGGCTTGAAAATGAAATTACTGAATTAAGGAAACATTTCGATGAACCCAGTTACTATAACGACCCTTTGAAAATGGATTCTCTGACCGCTCAGATCAAAAACGATGAAGACGAATACGCTAAGTTGATGGATATGCTAGCGATCTACGAAAGTTAAAATTGATCAGCATTAAAAAAGGATGTGGCTTTAAGGGCTACATCCTCTTTTAGTTGGCTTACTTTACCATTAAGCGACGGAACATCATCTTGCAGTCATCGATGGAAGCGGGACGAGGATTGCCCGGAGCGCAGGCATCAGCGACCGCGGACTTAGCTAAGAAATCCAAATCGGCTTCTTTAATGGCTGGGCAGGAAGTCGGGATACCGACTTCGATCGAGAGCTTTCTCACCGCCTCGATTGCAGCTTTGCGATATTCTTCCTGAGTCATCTTATCGACATTTTTAACTCCCATTGCACGAGCGATTTCGCGGTATTTCTCACCGGTGGCTGGAGCGTTGAACTCCATGACAATCGGCAGCAACATCGCACAGGCAACCCCGTGAGGGACATCGTAAGTAGCCCCCAAGGTGTGGGCCATCGAGTGATCGATGCCTAAGCCAACATTAGAGAAGCCCATGCCAGCGATATACTGACCTAAAGCCATCTCTTCACGCCCCTTCATCTCGCCTTTAACAGCGGCAGGAAGATTGTGGCTGATGATTTCAATCGCCTTAAGATGGAACATATCGGACATTTCCCAAGCGGCTTTGGTGATATAGCCTTCAATCGCGTGGGTGAGAGCATCCATGCCGGTGGAGGCGGTTAAGCCTTTAGGCATGGTCGCCATCATATCCGGATCGACCACGGCGACGATAGGCATATCGTGGGGATCGACACAGACGAACTTTCTTTTTCTTTCAATATCGGTAATGACGTAGTTGATCGTGACTTCCGCGGCGGTGCCAGCGGTGGTCGGGACGGCGATGATCGGTAAGCAAGGATGTTTTGTAGGAGCGACACCCTCCAGAGAACGGACATCAGCAAATTCGGGGTTAGCGATGATGATGGCGATTCCTTTAGCGGTATCCATCGAAGAGCCACCGCCGATAGCGATGATGAAATCAGCCTTGGCCTTCTTGCAGGCTTCAACTCCGCCTTTAACGTTCTCAATAGTCGGATTAGGTTTGATGTTGTCGTATAGTTCATAAGGTAAGCCGGCTTTATCTAAAAGTGCGGTGACTTTCGCGGTGACCTTGAACTTTACCAGATCCGGATCAGAGCAGACCAGTGCCTTTTTAAAGCCTCTGGCGCGGGCCTCATTAACGATTTCCTCAATCGCTCCGTGCCCATGATAAGACGTCTCATTTAACATGAATCTATTAGCCATAAGATTCTCCTTTCTTTTCCATTATATATTGATTTGCCAGATTCAACTTTGCATTATCGTTTTATCGATTGTAGGTTACTATTAAATATTCAAAAAAGACATCATGTTCAAAGGAAGACACATGAAGAAAAACCGTACAACAAAAACTGCTATTTAAAGAAAGCTGATCTTACTTATATTTCCTATTTGTCTTTCTTTTCTTCCTTAGCTGGAGTTTTTTTCTTCTTGGTTTTGCTTTTCTTGAAAATAATGCCGTTGATGAATTCCTGTTCTTCATCAGCTCTTTCGGCAGTGGTGGGCTTAAGGACTGGAGCCTGAGCTAATTTGACATTATCCAAATCGGAAAAATCCGGAGTGGGTTTGGGTTGGGACTTTTCATCCTTGATATGGACATCAACCTGATTATAAGGAATATCGATATTTCTCTTAATCATTTCCTTATAGATATTCTCGCTGAGGGCAAAACGTGTATCCCAATATAAAGGGGAAGGGACATAACAACGAGCGCAGAAATTGATGGAGGAGTCCTCGAATGAGGTGATTGCGACGGTAATCGGCATATCCTTGATGACATCCTTCTGATTATCGATGACGTATCTGATGACTTTCTTAACTGAATCGATATCGGAATCGTAGGAGACGGAAACCGTGAGATTGATCAGACGGTTTTCCATGATGTTGAAATTCTTTACGACTCCGGCGGTAATTACAGAATTAGGGACAAAGACCACGATGTTATCTGGGGTGACAAGTTTGGTTGAAAGAATGGTGATATCTTTCACCGTCCCTTCCGCCTGCCCGGAGTTAACCGAGATATAATCTCCGACGATAAAGTTCTTTGAGGTAAGGATAATAATGCCGGAAGCAAAGTTGGAAATCAGGTTCTGCAAAGAAAGGCCGATAGCCACGATGGCGGAGGAGATAATAGTGGAAAGACCGCTTAAATCAAATCCGAGGATAGCCATCACAATGGTGACTAAGATAATCATCAATAAGGCTTTAATGACGGAAATGGTGAAAGAGCGAGCGGTTTTAGCGGCCTGGTCTCTGTTCTTCGATTTTTTAAGATTTCTTCTCATCAGGAAAATGATGAATTTATTGACATAGAAGAAAAAAGCAAAGAAACAAGCGGCGATGATGATTCGGCCTAATAAGGAAGCTGAAGTAGTATTCGTATCAAGCTTACCTGTAGTTAAAAAACTGACGATGGACTGCCAAAGAGCGGCAAACCATTCTCCAGCGTTAGTCGGAGTGGTGTTATCAGCAGCGGATGAGATGGAAGACGACGTTAACTCTGAGGAAACGGAGGAAACAACATCAAGGATGAGATTATGCATATTTCTGGCCTCGTATTTATCTTTTCTTCATAGATATTATAAATAACTTAAGAATATATATCTACGTATAAATGCCTAATAAAAGTACCTTTTGCATCCTTTGTCTTATAGAAGCTGAAAGTAAATGAAACATAGCACAAATAGTGATAACATTTTAGACATTTATAATAAGAAAGTAATAATAAATAAACGATAAAAAGGCTGATTTAATAAATGTAAATGCTTTCAGAAAGAAACTCATAAAATTTACATCAAATTACTTTGCTACCTATTTTCCTTGGTGTATATTGATGTTGTTCAGAAAGGAGATTAACAAGTATGGACAACAAAGAAGAGATGCAAGAAGAACTCAGCACAATTGAAAATCAGATCGATAACATCGTCGATGAGATGATCGAGAAATATGGAAAATTCCTGACCTTGGCTGATGCCATGTCTAATGACAGACAGAAGATCTCGTTAGTCAGCAATTATAATTCGCTGATGAAGAGAAAAGAATACCTCGTCAATCATCTTAGCGGCTACAATTTCTAAAAGATCCGATCTACTGTTGAAAGCTGAATAAACTTGCACGGCGCGCCTACTAAAGGCGCGCTTTTTTTGTCGATAAAAAAAGCCTCCTTAAGAGATTAAAGAGGCTAAGAGACTTAAAACTACAAACCGATAACTCCGTATAAGAGAATTCCGAGAAATTGAAGCAAAGTCCCGAAGAGGACGAAAAGATGGAAAATCGAATGGAACCATTTTTTTGAATGACCGATGGCGTAGAAGATGGCCCCAACTGTATACGAGATGCCTCCGCCGACCACCAGCCACATCCCGACTGGGCCTAAGGATTGAATCAGAATCGGATAGAAGAAGACGATAGTCCAACCGGTGACCAGATAAAGAATCTGGGAAATGATCTTAACGGGCTTTTTATCCATCATGGTGGCGTTAAGGACAATCCCGAGGATATCCATCGCGTAGATGGAGCTTAAGAGGACGAAATTCCAAGGGAAAATTGATGAAAGAGAGATGAAGCAAATCGGGGTGTAGGTGCCGGCAATCAAGAAATAAATCGTACAATGATCGAGGATTTGCAGGACCTTTTTGCCTTTATTCACATGGAGACCATGGTAGACAGCGGAAATCGTATAAAGCATAATCATCGCTAGCCCGAAAACTGCCATCGACCAGGCGACAGCGGGATTATCCGGTTGCTTAATGGCTGCGAAGACCACACCTAAGGCTAAACCGATGACGCCTAACCCGCCCCCGACGATGTGGGTGACGGAGTTAAAGACCTCTTCACCGTTAGTATAACTAGGTAAACCGTTTTTCACTCTTAAGGCAGCGATATCGGTCGATTTGATATAAGTTGTCATATCCGGTGAGACGTTGGTCTGCTCGGAATTAAATCCTTTATCCGCCCCGGGGAGGCTATCTGTTTTAACTTCTGATTTAGTTTCCGGAAGCTCCTGATTTTTCCTAAAGCTGGCTCTAGCCGCTCTGATATCGGCATCTAACTGCCTTTGCAGATGATGCCTATTAGAATGGAAACTATGACGTTCGGCATCCATCTTCTGATGCAAAGCGTTCCGGGCTTGACGGTCTTGGGAAATAGAAAGATTATAATTGGATTTTAAAGCTTCTTCATGAGCTTTTTTCTCATCCTTTAATTTTTTGATATATTCATCGTATTCTTTTTTGGTTGCCATGGATTCGCCTCTCTTTTTTGAACCTAATTAAATTATAGCCAAGAGAGCAAGGATTAGTTGCTCCTTTAAGAGATTTTCTTCTTCAAAGAAGAAGATTTGTCAAAAGTCTCTTTAAAAAAGCTCCGCATCAGCGGAGCAACAATCTGAATTACTTCGATTTTTTCTTAGTCTTCGTAGGTTTTTCGTGCCAGGAAGCCATGATCGCATCGATCTTAGCTCCTCTTTCATAAAGATCGTCTTTGATAAAAACCAAATCCGGTACTTTATAAATATCGAGCTTATGAGCGAGCTGGGAGCGTATTTCACCTTTATGCGCATTGAGGAAGGTCACAAGAATATCGACCATCTCAGGCTTAAGATGAGAGACGTAGACGTGAGCGAGGGTATTATCGAAGTTCATTTCGACTTCGTTAACGGAAGCGAGGTTGGTAAGGTCCGGCTTTAATCCCCAGACAATATCAGCTAAGTCCTTAGAGACAATCGCCGCAATCCGGCCTTTTTTATCTGCCATTGGCGGTCTTGTCCTCCTCCATGCCCCACGCTTCAATCACATCGCCGATCTGGACATCCTTGTAGTTGGAGATAACCATACCGCAATCGAAGCCAGCTTTGACTTCACCCATATCATCCTTGCCGATCTTTAAGGAAGTGATTGCTCCATCGATGAGCTTGACGTTCTTTCTTAAGACGCGGATATTAGCGGAACGACGGATAATACCATCTTTGACATTGCAGCCGGCAATCATACCGACCTTGGAAGCCTTGAAGACTTGTCCGACTTCCGCATGTCCGTAGACCACTTCTTTCATCACCGGCTTGAGTTTGCCTTTCATAGCCTGCTCAAGTTCTTCGAGGAGCTGATAAATGATCGAATAGTAACGGACTTCGACTTTGTTTTCCTTGGCTTTCTCAGTAACTAAAGCGTTAGCGGTCACATTGAACGCTAAGATAATCGCTGAAGAAGCGGAAGCTAGAATCACATCCCCTTCGGTGATATCACCGGAAGCAGCATGGATAATCTTAGTCGTCACGCCTTCGACAGAAAGCTTAGCGATCGAATCAGAAATGGCCTGCATCGTGCCTTCCGTATCAGCTTTGACGATTAAATTGATAACGGTCATCTCGCCAGCGGCGATACGATCGTAAACGTTAGCAATCGTGATTCCATCGTTGGCGTTGCTGGAAGAGGCGACAGCATCTTTCTGCGCTCTTTCTTCCGCGATCTGTTTCGCCTCTTTTTCATTTTCGAAGCAGTGGAATTGATCGCCAGCCTGCGGAACTTCCGCTAAACCGGTGATGGAGACCGGAGTCGAAGGACCGGCGGCCGGCATCGATTTATTGAATTCGTTAGTCATTCTTCTGACTTTGCAGTAGCAATGGCCGACGACGAGGAAATCCCCGACGTGCAAGGTGCCGTTTTTCACCAGCAAAGTAGCCTTCGGGCCGACCTTTTTATCCATGGTTGCTTCGATGACAACGCCTTCTGCCTCACGTTTAGGATTGGCCTTCAGCTCTTTCATTTCCGCTACCAGAAGGATGTTCTCCAAGAGGTCATCGATACCGATTTTCTTCTTGGCGGAAATATTCTTCATGATCGTCTGCCCGCCCCACTCTTCAGCCACCAGGCCGTATTTAGTAAGAGCAGTCTTGACTTTCTCCGGATTGGCACCAGCCTTATCGATCTTATTAATTGCAACGATAATCGGTACGTTAGCGGCTTTGGCATGGTCGATTGCTTCCACCGTCTGAGGCATGACGCCATCATCGGCGGCGACGACCAAAACGACGATATCAGTCGCCTGGGCACCGCGCTGTCTCATCGCGGAGAAAGCTTCGTGTCCCGGGGTATCGAGGAAGGTGATCTTCTTTCCTTTGACAACCTTTTGATAAGCGCCGATTTCCTGAGTGATCAACCCAGCTTCGCCATCGGCGATATGCGAATCACGGATCGTATCGATCAGAGTCGTCTTGCCGTGATCGACGTGGCCCATGATGGTTACCACCGGCGGACGTTCAACTAGATCTTTCGGATCATCTTTTTCGACGACTTTTTCAAAATCCGCAGGGGAAACAACGGCTTTTTTCTCAAAATCCAAGCCATTATCGACGCAGATTTCGCCGATATCCTCATCGGAAAGAACCGAGTTAATATTGTAGATCTTCTTCTTCATGAACAGATCCTTAAGGATGTCGATAGCCTTCAGACCTAAATCTTCCGAAAGCTTTTCGACTGTGACCTGTCCTTGATAAACGTATTTACCACCTTCGACATGCGGCTTATTTGCGTTGGGATTAGAGTAGCGATTGCGATTGAATGAATCGTCGCCATTTTTTCCTTTATTCCAATTCTTTTTGCCCATCTTGTTCCATTTCCTCCTCTAATTCCTTAATTCGCTTGGCAATCCCGGAATTACGGATTCCCAAGGCAGCGACCGGGTCGTGGCCGATGGCCTGGCCCAACTGATCTTTAGTTAAGTTACGGTAAATCTTGATCGGTGTGCCTTGTAAGGCTGCTTCCATGACTCGAAGAGTCCTATCGGAAGCATCGGAGGCCAAGAAGACCATGATTACCTGTTTCTTATGGATACGGAAGACTAAGTCATCACCGTAGCAAACGTATTTGCCGCGTCTGGCTAAGCCAATCATACCGCTGATCTTTTCTATCGGTGTCATTTGACGTACCTTCCAATCTTTACGAATACTTCTTCGGGTATCTCGACTCCCAAGGCTTTATCTAAGGCCTTGCTCAGCTGAGCCTTTTTTAAAGTCTCAACTGTGGGAGCCATATAGACCCCATGTCCATTTATCCGTCCGGAAGGATCGACTTCGACTTGTCCGGAGGGAGTGAGAACGATTCTCAAGAGAGAATCCTTTTCAGCTTTGACCTTATTAACGGAATCAAAGCGCAGAACTGGCTTTTTCATACTTCCTCCTTTCTATTCAGGATAGAAAACGATAAGTAAATTTACTTTCCGTTCTGATAGTACTGATCGTTATCGTATTCGGAATAATCATCGCCGTTTTCTGCATTCTGATTGCCTTGATTATCCTGCTGCTCTTCGGATTCCATCTCCTTAAGCTCTTCTTCGGTATAAATAGGCATAGCGTTAGCGGTGAGATTCTTCTTCTGTTCGTCCTTATCCTTATCTTTGGACTTGTCTTTATCATTGTGGAAACGACGATAAGGAGCGGCGGTCTTATTCTTATTCTTCTTTTCAGCTTCAATCTCGGCTTCGAGCTTATCGAGGCTGATCTTCGCGCGGGTTCTGATCTCCACGTGTTCGACCGGCTTTTCTTCTTTCTTAGCTTCGACTACGGGTTTAGCGGCTTCAAGAGGAGCAACAACCGGAGCGGAAGGAGCAACAACCGGAGTCGGTGCTACAACCGGAGCGGAAGGAGCAACGACAGCTTCTTCTTTCTTCTCTTCGACCACAGGGGCAACGGTCTCAACCGGCTTTTCTTCAACCGGCTTAACAGTTTCCTCAGCGACCGGCTTAGCTTCCTCAGCAGCCGTAGGTGCGACTTCTTCCTGAGAAGCAGTCTCTTCGGTGGGATTTTCCTCACCAATGGCTTCTTCTTCCTGCTCAGGTGCGACTTGGCCTTCTTCTTGATCAAGTCTTTCCAGAGCTAACTTACGACGGATATCATCGATATTCAGATAGGAGACATGTTCAGCCATGGCTGCATCTTGTTCCTTGATATCGATAGAATAGCCGGTGAGACGTGAAGCGAGACGGACGTTAACGCCCTTCTTGCCGATAGCGATCTTGGATTCAGCGTTCTTAACGATAGCGACAGCTTTCGGAGCCTTGCCATCCTCAATCGGCTCATCTTTCATGACAACGCCAACCACCGTCGCCGGTTTTAAGGCTTCGGCGATGTAGAGGTAAGGATTGTCCTGATATCTGATGACATCGATCTTTTCATTGGCTAATTGAGCGCAGATATCCTTGATACGCGAACCATCTGAGCCGATGCAAGCACCGGTCGGATCGACATCCGGAGACGGGGAGGAAACCGCGACTTTCGCACGGTTGCCCGGCTCTCTGACGATGCCGTTAATGACGACTGAGCCATCAGCGATATCGGGGATTTCCTGCTCGAATAAGCGTTTAAGGAAGTTATCATCGACACGGGTGACCAAAAGGGAAGTGGCGCGATCGCCAGTCTCTTCGGTGGTGCCGATGCCTTTAAGCAGGACTTTAACAGTATCGCCCGGAGCAAAATGTTCACCGGGGATAGAATTCTGCGGAGTCAAAGTCGTCGGTATCTTATTGATGACTAAAGTAGTAAACCCACCTTCGACCTTCTCGACCGTGCCGGTGATGATCTGGCCGATACGTTCAGAATATTTGTCGACCAAGGCTTGCTTTGTCGCTTCCTTGATCTTCTGCATGAAGTTCTGAATGGCGCGGGTGAAGAAAGAATAATCCATTTCCGAGAAAGGAATCTGATGCTTCCAGACATCGCCGATCTTAATATCAGGATGCTGTTCATCTTTGGCATCATCTAATTCAATCTGGTAAAGATCATCTTCAACCACTTCGACGACATCCTTGCATTCGAAGAAGGAAATCTCGCCGGTTGCTTCATCAAGGATAGTCTCTGAATGCATATCCTTAGCATTGGTGGTCTTCGGATTAGGGTAAAGAGTATCACGGGCGGCTTTATCGATCGCTTGGCGGAGCAGTTCATGGACTTGCTCTTTAGGAATCTGATGAGCTTCCTCGATTTCTTCAGCTGCGGCATCGAACTTCTTTACATCGAACTTACCTTCGAATTTGTAATCGTCATCATCATTGCTTCTTCTTGCCATAAGGTTTTTTATTTTTCCTCTCTTTGAGATTTTTTAGAATTTAATCCTGAGTTGAACTTTCTGAATGTCTGCCTTTAACACGGTATCATTTTTCGGACGTCCTTTGATGAAATGCTTCATCGTAATCGTGGTTTCATCTTGGTCGATCAAGTTGCCGAGTATTTTCTTATCCTTCAAGGAAATCTCCATATATTCCCCGAGGTGATCATTCAATTCATCGATGGAGATGAATCTTTCCGCTCCAGGCGAGGAGCAATCGAGGGTGTAAGGAGAATCTAAGCCCTCCATTTGATCTAAGACTGGATTTATTAAATCCGTGAAATCATTTACATCCTTTAAGGTCACACCGCCTTTTTTATCAACTTCCAGGTGGAGTGTTTTGCCATCCTTATCGGAAGTGAAATAGGCATCGTGGATTTTTAAGCCGAGCTTCTCGGCTTCAGCCTCCGCGGCTTTTTTGATTTCGTTGATATTCTCCAATGTCCTGACCTCCTGTAAAAACAAAGAGTGAGCCGAAGCCCACTCTTAAGTATCAATAGATATTAAGAATTCGGGATGGTTTCCCACCCGGATTAAGTATATATAATACTAATCTTTAAGTCAAATAGAATAATAATCCTAATATGCAATGGTTTTTAGAAGGTTTCCGCTTATCATGTCATGAAGGGAAATAGACTTTTCGTCTAGAAGGATATAGTCACGTGAGTTATCAGCTTTAGGCAGGGAAATGGAGCCGGGATTAGCATATATTTTACCGTTTCTTTCCTCTAATAAAGCGATGTGAGTATGACCTGAAATGATAATGTCATAAGCGGAGACGTCTACTTCCTTATGGCCATGGATCAATAGAATCTTTTTCTTACCGACTTTAAGGCTGACTCTCTTGCTTAGATGGAAAGTAGAGATAAACTGATCGACTTCCGCATCGCAGTTGCCTTTTATGGCGATGATGGAGTCCTTTAAAGGGTTTAAGAGCTTACTGACTTCCATCGGATTATAACCTTCAGGTAGATTATTCCTCGGCCCATGATAATAGAAATCACCAAGGCAGACTAAATAATCAGCCTGGCTTTGTTTAAAAGACTCGACTGCTTTCGAGGCATAAAGCAGGGAACCATGGATATCCGAGATGATAAAGAGTTTCATTTGTCTTCTTGTTCTTTCTTTTTAGTAAATGGCGATTCGAAGCCTAACTTCTCAGCGGCAGTCTTAACTCCATAAGCACAGGCGGAACCGGCGATGGCGTTTACTAAGAACTCAGCTAAGAAATTCCACCCGATGGCTGCGATGATAAAGATGAAAGGATTTAAAGTGTTCCAACCGGTAGACTGACCAAGGGCTTTAGCTGAGTCTTGAACAGCGGGGGAAGAGAAGAAAAATAGGCAATAAGAAGTCATAAATAAAGCGGTGTTCAGTAAAGAAACTAAAGCGGAGGAAATGACGGCGCTAAGGTATCCTTTCTTATCCCATCTTCTATTTAAATTATAAGTTGCTCCTGCAATTAGACCCGTAAGTATCCTAGGAAGATAGCAGGTAACGACTAAGCCAATTGGTGAGTATTCCCAGAGAATCGGACCGGAGGGATCAAGCCCGGTCAGTCCTTGGATTAAAGAGATGGTTCCCCAGATGGCACCGATCAGAGCTCCCATCCATGGACCGAATAAACAACAGACGATTGCGACCGGGATTCCTAGAAGGGTGATGGTAAGGACTCCAGCCGGAATGGTTCCTAAAGGTGTAAAGCCCATCAGGAACATTATGCCGATCATCATTGCGATGATGGTCATCGCATAAATGGTGTTATTCCTTCTCATGATACTTACTCCTTTTTCACTACTGTATTGCGGAGGTAGATGTCATAAAGCCCATCCATTACCACGTTGGGGTTATAAGTGAAATCAGGGGAGAGAACATCTTTCAGCAATTCACTATCGCCGCCGGTAAGGATTTTCTTCAAGGGCTTACCGTATTCTTTTTCCATCTTGTCAGCTAAACCTTCAATCATTTCTTTCCATCCGAGGACGATTCCAACGTTTAAGGAATCGTGGGAGTTCTTTCCGATGAATTTATCAGTGAGAGATAATTCAACATCGGTAAGTAAAGCTGCTTTACTAAATAAACAATCAGCGGAGATTCTCATCCCTGGGATGATAGCTCCGCCCAGGTATTCTTTTTTAGCTGTAGCGATATAAAGCTTCACCGCTGTCCCCATATCGACCACCAAACAATCTTCTTGATAATCATCGATAGCCCCGACTGCTCCCGAAATTAAATCGGCGCCCAATTCAGCAGGGTTATCTAATCTGATGGCCATTCCTGAACGGATGTTCTTTGAGACAATCAGACAAGTTTTATTTAAAAGACCTTCAACCGCTTTAGATATCTTCATAGTCAAAGAAGGGACGACCGAAGAAAAAATCGCTCCTTGGAATAAGTTCAAAGGAAGTTGATGATATAAAAGGAACTGCGCGAGCAGTTCCTGATATTCGCTTTCAGTTTTCAGCTTATCGGTATGAGTCTTAAAAAGACAAATCGGTTTTCGATCTTGGTATACCCCGACACTGAGGTTGGTGTTACCTAAATCCAAAAGAAGCAACATATGACAATCCTCCTGCTGCAGTCCATAATAGGTACCGCGCTTTCGAATTAAAACGGCTTTTTATAAAAAGGTATTACTTTGTCTTCTGCTCAATCATCTGAGCCAGGTCGTTGACGGTCTTGATCTTGGTCATCTCTTCTTCGGTGAATTCAATCTTGAATTCGTCCTCGAGATTGATAAGGATTTCAGCCTTATCTAGCGAGTCGAGACCGAGGGAAGCCAAATCGGATTCAGGAGTGACGTTCTGGCCTTTTACTTTTTCGGCGACGACTTTGCTGATTCTTTCTAAGGTATCGCTCATAATGTATCTCCTTTAATGTTAATTAGTTTAACAAAACTAATATTAGCACATGTACGTTATTTTTTACAAACTATCGGCAAAAGTGTAATGAAAGGTGAAAAAAGTTAAGCCTTTTTCCTCATTACGTAGTCATTATTGACCATCCCGTCTTTCAACTTGATGGTTTCATTCTTAACGATTTTAAATCCTTTAGCTAAGTAAGTCTTGACCGCGGCTTCATTATTCTGGTTAACATTAAGGACAATATCCTTATTGAAAACAGCGATTAAATGATCAAAGACATCGGAAGCAATATGGTGACGGCGGAATTCTTCTTTCAAGTAAAGCTTATCAAGATAAACGTAATCAGGATATTCCTTAATCGCGATAAAACCCGCTTCTTTGCCTTCAAAGTAAATCAGGAAGTAACGGTAACCTTCTAGGAGGAAATGGTTGATTCCTTGGTCGGAGAAGTATTTATCTAAAAGCAAAGAAATCTGTTCAGGAGGAATCACCCCTTGATAAACATGAGGCCAAATAGACCTAGCCATAGACTGGATTTTCAAGAATTCTTCTTTTTGTTCAGCTTCTTTTAACTCCATAATTGATTAACCTCGCGGGATAAAAAAAGAGCTGAGGTCAACTCAGCTCAGTCTTCAGATGATTAATGGCGGAACTTGCGTCTGGCCTGTTCGGACTTCATCTTGCGTTTAAGACCCTTCTTGTAGAAGGCCTGATGTCTCTTTTGATCCGCTAAGACTCCCGATTTATTGACCTGGCGTTTGAAACGACGCATCGCGTCATCGAACGACTCGTTGTCATGGACAACTGTCTTCGGCATGTATTAATCACCCCTTTTCTGAGCAAGTCAGCTTTTGCTGACGTTTGTTATTATATTCTTTTTTCTAAAGAAGGTGCAACTGTTTTTTACTTATGGCTGGTTAGTTTGCTTCTTTCTAAGATCTAAAGGTGTTATAAAAAGATAAATCATCTCTTTCAAGGCGGATAATATCTAGCCTATGGGTTTTATAGAAGCTCTTTAAGATATAATATATATAAATATAAGTTGAAAGGAGGAGAGGATGGACTGCTACCAAATACAGACAATATCTGCTTTTTCTTTCGGACAATCATCTATCAAACCCAAGGCTTATGTTTCCTTGCTCCACCATTATGGTTATTTAGGTGGGGGAATCAGCGATCCGAACGGTATTTTTTCCTTTCCTGAGTTTGATGAAGCCCTCCTCCCTTATCCGCAGATGGTCCCTTTCTACGGCTCCATTCTGACCATTAAGGAAAACGATATCTTCTTAAATGGAGAATTGTTGATTCTTGATGAGGAGGGGTATTTTAATTTAATTAAAATTCTTAACCAGCATAAGGAAGTCTATTCCTTAGCGGATTTCACTTCTTTGACTAAAGGTTTAGCCTTTATCTTAAAAACCGAAGACCCCAAGATGAAAGATGAGGCTTTTTTAGAGAACGCTAAAGGGATGATCTATCAGCTCTCCAAACTGTTTACCCCCTTTTATTTTGGTATTGAAATCTATAGCAAAGATGATACTGAAAATATCAAAAAGACCAGAGAATTCCTCTCCGCTCATTCTTATGAGGCCATCGCTTTCCCTAAAGTCTGCTATCTAGATAAAGAAGACGGCTATAAAGCTTATAAGATGCTTAACGCCATCGTCAGATATTCTGCCGATAAGACAGCGATAAGTGACGATGAACTGCAAAATGCTGGCCCTTTCTTCCTTTTAACTCCGCATGTCATGAGCCTGATCTACGCTTTAGAAGAAATCGCTAATCAGACGGAGCTTGCTAAGAGAATCCATTTCTCCTTCATGAAGAAAAGAGCCTTGCCTTTGTCATACGGTGTTCAGGATGCTAAAAAGCTTCTCCATGATGAAGCTTATCAAGGATTAGAAAAAAAGCTCGGCGGTCCTATTCCTCCTGTTTATCAAGAAAGACTGGACTACGAACTAGGTGTCATCGACAAGATGGGCTTTGATGATTACTTCCTTATCGTTCAAGACTATGTCGGATTCGCTAAAAAGACCGGTATCAAAGTCGGCCCGGGCCGTGGAAGCGGCTGCGGTTCTTTAGTCTCCTACGCTATCGATATCACCCAGGTCGATTCAGTTAAATACGGCTTGGATTTTGAACGTTTCCTTAATCCCTTAAGAAAGACGATGCCCGATATCGATATGGACTTCCAAGATGATAGAAGACAAGAAGTCATCAATTATCTGAAGAGCAAATACGGCTCCGATCGGGTGGCGATGATCGTGACGTTCAACACTTTGCAATTAAGAGCCTCAGTAAGACAAATCGGTAATATCTTCGGCCTAAAACCTGAACGTATCGATGGACTTTCGAAAACTATCGATCCTCGGAGCGAGACTTTCGAAGAGGAGAGAAGAAATAACGATCGTTTCCGTAAATTGGTCTCCGATGCTTACTATAGTGAAATCGTAAAGAAAGCCTCCTTGATTATCGGCTACCCTCTGAATACATCTATCCATGCCTCCGGTGTTTTAGTCTATGAAAAGCCTTTGGAGGATAATCTACCTATGATTCAAGGCGAGACTTTGATCGCTGGGTTTGAATATAAGGCCTTGGAGGCGATGGGCTATCTGAAATTCGATGTCCTAGCCCTGAACTATCTGACCTTCCTTTCAGCGATTGAAAAGAACGTTGCCGCCGAAGGGAAAAAGGTTCCTAATGTTTACGCCGACTTAGCTCAGCCTAAAGTTTTCCAGACTTTGAACGATCTGAAGATGTGCGATATCTTCCAGTTGGAATCGTATGGTATCCAAAGGGCTTATCGACAGATAAAACCTCAAAGCATTGATGATCTGTCTGCGGTTTTGGCTCTTTATCGTCCGGGCCCGATGGCGAATATCCCGATTTATGCTGATAGAAAAAATAACCATGCTTCATATCAGATCAATCCTCCTTTATTAGGTGAAATCCTTAAAGACACTTACGGGATTATCATCTATCAGGAACAGATTCTTTCAATCGCTAAAAAGATTGCCGGTTTCTCGGGCGGGGAAGCTGATTTATTCAGAAGAGCTATCTCCAAAAAAGATGCCGCTAAGATGGCTTCGATGAAAGAAAAGTTCCTTCAGGGAGCAATTGAACGAGGCTTAAAGAAAGAAGAAGCTGAAAAGATTTATGAGCTTATTGAGAAGTTTGCGGATTACGGCTTCAATAAAGCTCATTCCTACGCCTACGCCTTTATTACTTACTCTTTAGCTTACTATAAGACTTTCTATCCTTCCGCTTTCTACCTGGCCTCTTTAAGAAAGACCGCTTTAGGTGATCCGAAGATACGTTTGCTTTCTCAGGAAATGTATTCCTATTCTTTCTCTTTTGCCTTACCTTCAATCAATCAAGCCCAAAGCGATATTTCCTTTAAGGATAATCGCTTTATTATCGGCTTAGAGCAAATTCACGGAATCAATGCGAAACTATCCGCCCCGATTCTAAAAGAAAGGGAACAAGGCGGTTCGTTTAAGTCTTTAGGTGATTTCTTCAGAAGGGTTGATCTTCAGGATTTTAAAGATCAGGATCTATCGATGATGGTGTATGCGGGTTGCTTTGATGAATTCGGGTTTTCCCGGGAAGCCATCATCGAAAAACTCGTCGAATTGAAGTCGGTTTTTAAATACGCTTTCGTTTCTGAAGGCGATGAGTCCTTGCCTTATATTGAAAAGGTCAAAGGCCATAAGGATGTCAGATCCTTCCTTGATGAGTTCACCGCGCTCGGATTAGTCGTCTCCGTCCACCTTTCTGAACTGATCAAAGGCTTCCCAAAGTATCAGAAGCTTTATCTGGTGGCTGCTGACTCTCTTTCTTTGGGGACCAGCGGGAGATTCCAAGTGGAAGTTATCGATGGATTTATACGTAAGAAGATCTACCTGTCCAGGAATCCTGGACTGGTTAAATATGATATAATTTCAGTCAACGAACAGATTTCGGGACGCTTCGAAGATATCACTGATTTATATAAGGAGGAGAAGGAATGAGAAAGACTTACATTATCGATGGAAACTCACTCCTTTTCCGGGCTTTTTACGCTTTATTCCGTCCCGGTGTCCCCGTGATGCGCTCCTCAAAGGGTGTTCCGACTAACGCTCTTTACGGATATCGGAATATGATGAAAAAAATCAAGTCCGAGTTAAAACCGGGCGATAAGATGATCGTCTGCTTTGATACTGGAAAAAAGACTTTCCGGAGCGCCAAACTGGAATCTTATAAAATGAACCGGAAACCGGCTGAGCCAGAGTTAAAAGAACAGATGCCGCTGGCGAGGACGCTTCTCGATGCGATGGGTATTTTCCATTGCGAAGAAGAGGGTTACGAGGGCGATGATTTAGCTGGCTCTCTGGCTTTTTACGCTTTAAACCAAGGTGATCAGGTCACTTTATTTACTTCCGATAAGGATTTCCTGCAACTTTTAAAGCCTGGCATCGAGATTAACTTCCTACGAAAAGGTTTATCGGATATTCAGCTTTTTACTGTCGATAACGTCCATGAGCAGATGGGATATCAAGCTGATCAGGTCGTGGATT
The DNA here is from genome assembly GCA_022652945.1 of Bacilli bacterium. GTDB lineage: Bacteria > Bacillota_I > Bacilli_A > RFN20 > CAG-288 > Scatoplasma. Next base: position 4,162 of record JALCRV010000010.1, on the reverse strand, counting down.
ATAAAGGTCTGGTCGGGGATCCTTCCGATAACATCCCAGGGGTTAAAGGAATCGGGGAAAAGACAGCTTGCAAGCTTTTAGATACTTACCCTCATCTTGAAGAAATCTTCACCGGGTTAGCTAACGATAAATCCAAAACAGCTCAGAATATTCTCCAAAATAAAGATACGGCCTTGTTCTGCCGAGAAATTGCGACGATTAAGACCGATGTCGATGTAAAAGCTTTTTATGAGCAGGGAGATTTAAAAGAAGCCGAGGTCGATGTGCTCCTGTCTTTTTATAAAGAGTACGATCTATTGAAGTTTTACCATGAGTTGGTGCAGGAAGAAGACGAGAAGAATTCTTTATTCCAGAGCGGGGAAGAACAAGCTCCGGAGCTGAAGAAGAACGAAAGTGATTTTTCGGGCTTTCAGAAGGTGGATTCCTTTAAGGACTTAGGCTTTATCCCACTTTCTCTTGTCGCTGCTGCTTCGGAGACTAACTTCCATAAAGGGAAAATCTTAGGCTTCTATTTTTCCGATGGGAAAAAGGTCTGTTTCATCCCGGCTGATAAGTTAAAGGAAGATAAGGATTTCTTATCTTTCCTGACTTCGGATTCTAAGAAGATGACTTACGATTTGAAGAGTTTAGAAATCGCTCTAAATCGGATGGGGATTATTAAGCCGAAGAACTTTGATTTCGATCTACAGCTGGCTACTTACCTTTTAGATAATGATGTCGGTTCCTCTTTAGATGATTGTTTGGCTTTTTATCAGAAAGATGTCTCGGCTTATGATCAAGAGAATAAGAATGCCTATCTGGCTTTTATCCTTCCGTCTTTAAAAAACTCAGTTCTCGCTTCTTTAAAAGAAGACGAAGAAGATGTCTTGTTCAAGGATACGGAGATGCCTTTAGCGGAAGTCTTAGCTGAGATGGAGATTGAAGGCTTCCCTTTAGATAAGGATGAACTAAGTAAAATCAACGACCAGTATCAGGCTCATCTGAATCTGATTACCCAGGAGATATATAAGATTATCGGAAGGGAAATCAATCTGAATTCACCTAAACAGATTTCGTCTCTGATTTACGATGAACTGCAATTGAAGAAAAAGGGAAAGAACAATTCAACCGATGTCTCCGTCCTTCTTTCCATCGCTGACCGCCATCCGGTGGTGCCTCTGCTTATCGAGTATAGAAAGTATCAGAAGATCGTTTCTTCTTATACTTCTTCCTTAGCGGATTATGTTTATCCAGATGGGAAGATTCACGCCTTATATAACCAAGCGGTCACTTCGACTGGACGTCTTTCGATGAGCGAACCGAACCTGCAGAATATCTCGATCAGGGATGAGGATGGAAAAGAAATCCGCAAGGCCTTCTTCTACCCGAATAAAGAATATCAATTCCTTTCGTTGGACTATTCCCAGATTGAGCTTAGAGTCCTGGCTTCCATCGCCCATATTAAGGATTTGCTGAATGTTTTTAATAACGGTGAAGATATCCACACCTCCACCGCGGCCCGTGTTTTCCATGTTTCGGCCGCTGAGGTCACCCCTTTGATGAGAAGAAAGGCGAAGGCCGTCAATTTCGGTATCGTCTACGGGATTTCCCCTTGGGGACTAGCGGAGCAGATCAAGACTTCACCGACGGAAGCTTCCGAGATTATCGCTTCCTTCTATCAGTCTTATCCGGGGCTGAAGGAATATGAACAGAAGACGATTCAGTTTGCTCATGAACATGGATATGTCACGACTTTGTTGAACCGAAGAAGATATCTGGCGGGGATCAATTCCGATAACCATAATGTTTTGGCTTTCTCGGAAAGAGCGGGAGTCAATGCGACTATCCAGGGGTCCGCAGCTGATTTAATCAAAGTCGCGATGATTAAGATTCAGAAGATGTTGGAGAACTACAAGACGAAAATGATCTTGCAAATCCACGATGAATTGATCTTTAAAGTCCCTAAGGAAGAGGTTGGGATGATCGATAAGAAGATTGAAGAGATTATGGAGCATGCTTTGCCGCTTGAATGCGTTTTAATCGCCGAGGGGTCTTACGGTGAGACGTGGTTTGATTGTAAATAGGAAAGGGGTGAGTGCTTATGCCTGAACTTCCGGAGGTCGAGACGATAAAAAGAATCCTTTCAAAGGATGTGGTCGGCTTGACGATTAAAGATGTCACCGTTTTCTATAAGCGGTTGATTCAGACTGATTATGATGAGTTTGTCCTGAATATTAAGAATAAAAAGATCCTTTCCTTGTCTAGAAAAGGCAAGTATCTGATTTTCCATCTTTCCGATGACTTTGCTTTGCTTGTCCATTTCCGGATGGAAGGGAAGTTTTTCCATCTGAAGGATTTAGAGTCCAACCTTAATAAGCATGTTTCTTTATACTTCACGATGGATGACGGCTCCTACATGATCTTTAACGATGTCAGGAAGTTCGGGGTTATGTGTCTTTATAAGGAAGAAGAGCTCCCGGATTGCAAACCTTTAAAGGAACTAGGCTTGGAGCCTTGGGATATTAAAGGACCCGAATATCTCTTGGAAGCTTATAAGCATAAGGGTTACATGATGAAAGAAGCGCTTCTTGATCAGAGCGTTATTTCCGGCTTGGGGAATATCTACGCGGATGAAGTGCTTTATCGTTCGAAGATCAATCCTTTTATGAAAGCGAAAGATTTGAATGAGGAAGAGGCGAAGAAGATAATCGTAAACGCTGATGAAGTCTTAAAGGAGGCCATAAAAGCCGGCGGCTCGACTATCAGGACCTATCACCCGGCTCAGGGTGTTAGCGGTCTGATGCAGGTTTCTTTAAAGGCTTATGGACATGAAGGAAAGCCTTGCGAGGAATGCGGGGCCAGGATGGAGAAAAGATATGTCGGTGGCAGAGGGACAACTTACTGCCCCCGTTGCCAGCATGTCGCCCCTTCTATCGCTATCACGGGGAAGATCGCCGTTGGCAAGAGCCAGGTCTTGGAAATCTTTTCTTCTTTAGGCTGCTATACAGCCTCCGCTGATGAAATGGTTCATTCTCTTTATGCTTCTGAGTCCTTCCTGAAACTTCTTAAGGCTCGTTTCCCGTTCCTTTTTGTCGATGGCAAACTCGATAAGGGAATCGTTATCACGAAGATGGGAGAGGATAAGAAGTTTAGACGGGGTTATGAGACGTTTATTTGGTCGGCTGTCAGGGATTTGATCAATACTTTCTTGATTAATCACACCGATAAGATCGCGGTGGTGGAAGTCCCGCTGCTTTTCGATGCGAAGATGGAAGATGATTTCACTTTCGTGGTGGGGGTGGAATCTGATAAACAACGTGAATACTTAGAAGAAAGGGAAGATCACGATGTGGAAAAGAGACTGGCAATCAATAAACGCAACAGCTATGATCTTAACCGCAAGAAGTTGGATTATGTCATCGTCAATAACGGAACCAGGGAATCTTTGATGAGCCAGGTCGGAACGGTTTTTTCCTCCATCTATAATGCGAAAGCAAACACTTGTAAAAAGAGCCATTAAATGCTAATATTGCTCTTGCGAAGGTGATAGAAAATGCTTATCGATGATTTGAAAAAAGCTAAGGTCCTCGCCATGAAGGACCGCGATCAAGTCGCTATAGGCGCCTTTAATGTTGTCCTGAATAAGTACTTGATGTTTACCATCGAGCTTAGGAAGGAAAATAAAGAGGCTTCCGACGCCGACACGATCTCTTTAATCCAAAAGTCCATCAAGGAACTGATCGAGGAGAGAGACATGTACGCTTCTAACGCTCGTCCAGAGCAGGCCAAAGATGTTCAGCATCAGATCGATGTCTTGGATAAGTTCCTGCCGAAGATGATGAGTGAAGAAGAAGTCAGAAATGTCATTTCCGCTTTGCCGGATAAGTCGATGAAGAACATCATGGTGGTCTTCAAGACTCAGTATGCGGGCAAGGCAGATATGAGTTCTGTTTCCAAAGTCGCCCGGGAATTTCAAGGTAAGTAATTAAGCCCTTCTAATCCCAGCCGGGGGAATAGTTAAATGGTATAACTATGGTCTCCAAAACCATCGTTGAGAGTTCGATTCTTTCTTCCCCCGCCATAAAAACCACTTCTAGCCCGAGAAATCGGGCTTTTTTAATGATTTTGAGACTCGCCGTGATACAGTTTTGATACAGATTCTGGCGGTTTCAATAGCATTTTC
>JALCRV010000009.1 GCA_022652945.1 Bacilli bacterium | reverse complement strand
AAGCCATAATACATATTTTATTTGGCTTCTGGTTTTGATTTATCAAGGCTGATGTCACATCCTCGTGATACAGTTTTGATGCAGCCCTTTAATAATCCTATAACGCAATGTTATAACAAGACCTTATCAAATCGTCTGCTTTATATTTATGTACATAAATATAAGCTTATGGAATACACGGGATGCTTTCTTCAAGACCTCGACACTAAAACATGGATAGCCTTAATTTATTTTCCCATTAGAATTTTTTAAGCTTATGAATGTTTATCTCACATTCTATTTTTTAATAATTTCCTGACTGAAATAGTAGTTCTTTGATTCTTTCTTTAATTGTGCCCCTATTATTGGGCCTAATTGTGATGCTGCCAAGATAATCTTTGAATTCTTTTTGAAAAGATAATTTCTTAATGAAATTTGCCATTGCAAGGCAATATTGCCATTCCTCAAAACTTATTTGACCTGTGAAATCAGGCATAATAAACTTTTCTTTTTTTATTAAATATTTCAAATAATTAATATCCGCAAATTGTAATTCTGAGGTCATCTCTTGAATAAGCTCATATGCTTTTCTGAAATTTCTTGGTGTTGTCGTCCTCACATTTATTAATTTGCATAAGTTTTCTATTTTAATCTTCGAAAAGGCTAAAGCCCCATATTCTCTTAAATTTTTGAATCTCTTGGCCTTTTCATTGCCGAATGTTTCTTCCGAATCTTCCACAACCTCTATAAAGTTTCTAACAGTAGAACATCTATCTTGTGCTTTCATTGTTCTGATGAAATTTGAAGTAATCTTTTTTTTATCTTTTTCTGATATTTCCTTGGACCAGTATGCGAGGATGTTAATGAATTCTGTCAAGTCGCTGCTTGTGAGGTGGTTGTTTTCATTCTTCAGATAACTTATAAAATAACAAGCTCTTTTATTTTTCCCATCTTCAGATAGGTAGAAGAAACTTGTTGGAGATTTTCTCTTGCGTCCTAGACTTTTTGCTTTATTGTCGATATTTTTTTCAAGACACGCAATAACAAACAGTTTCCAAATGCCACATTCAAATCTACCTTCTTGAAAATCCATCTCAATAGACTCTTTGATTGCCTTATCGATAATATCGTCATTTAGACTTTTCTCAAAAGAGATTTGTAATTCATGGAGATTTACTTCAGAGACAAAATCGACAATAGCTGAATATAATTTATCTTGAAACTTTTCTTTCTTGCCGTCAGCTTTTTTTACTGCTGCTTTTAAAGGCAAAGTAAGCTCAACTTTGCCTTTCTTCAATCTGCTCACGTATTCATCTGAAAAATAATAATCATTGCCGAATCTATCCTTTACCAAGAAAGCATCTATTATTGGATCGAAACTGTTCTGGACAAACGAGCCCATGCTTTCTTCTGAAGAACGAAATTCTGAGATTGTTTTAAGAAACAGACTAATGTTTATTTTATTCATATCAATTTTACATCAATTGTATGTCATTTATTTAACGAATGCCATCTGAAAGAATGTGTTCGCAATCATTGCAGAAAGGAGGCATTCAAATGCCTACAAAAATTGGTGGCGGAGGACAGCAACAAGAGTATGATTCATCAGATGGAAGGTATTGCTGTGGATATTCAGGATTCTCACGTTCTTACATAATATCTGAAAGAAATGTTGCAATTTTCGCTTCTGTAAAAGAAGACAAAAAAACTAGCAAAATAATGCCAAATTTCAGACATGCTATTACACCAGATGAAAAGTTTTATGGTTATGCGCTTAACCCAGAACATCCTTTAGGGAAAAACAAAGCTATCGTATTTAAGGCAGTATTAGGCTATGGCAGAGAAAATTATCTTGGCCTTAAAAATCAGATTCATCAATCAATTGTCTCTGGGAAGGCAATTTTATCAAAAATCTCTAAAACAGATTATGGTGTAAACTATAGCTACATAATTGAAATTGTTGGTCCAAATGGAAAACATGCTTCGGTTATTGCTAAATATCAAATTAGCAAATCTGGCGGAAAACCTAAATTCGTAACATGCTATGTTAAATAGAGGAAATTATTATGGAAAACAATATTAAGAAAGAATTCACTTGTGTTAAGACATTGGTCGATAAACATGGATTCGCAGCTGGATCAATAGGATGCATTGTAGAAATTTTCGACGTAAAAAATAAAGGGTATTTAATAGATATCGTCAATGATGACGGCAATACAGTAGATTGCGTTGATTATTCTGATGAAGAAGTGAAAGCCATTTCTAACGAAGAGGCTGAAAAAGAGATGACTGAATATCATTTGAAGCGGAAAAAGTAAAAACCAAACTATTAAAGACAGTTTACTCATTGATGAGCGGTACTATGATGACAATGGCGATGCTTATCTTGATATAGACTGCACTGATCATCACAACTCAAAGACTCGTTCAAAGGTACCTCATCAGAATAAGTGGCACAAAGACAATGACGGTAATTTATATAGAGAAAAGTGGGAGGACATTCAAAAATGACACTTGAACAGCTTAGAAAAATCGTTTATACAGGACGTGAAATTGAATTTACATATCATGATAAGAATTATTCCTTGACATATTTTAGAAACAACGGGGAAAATGGCTATCATTTTGCGAATTCTACAATGATACTCTCGATGTATCTGATGTTGACTCTCTCTTAAAGTCTACTTATCACGGCATTAAAGTATCAGATATCTTTGAGTCGTTAGGCCAGAATGATTATTCTCTTTTCTAAGGCTCAAATTTCCGTTCTGAATATTTAAAGCCATAATACATATTTTATTTGGCTTCTGGTTTTGATTTATCAAGGCTGATGTCACATCCTCGTGATACAGTTTTGATGCAGCCCTTTAATAATCCTATAACGCAATGTTATAACAAGACCTTATAAAATCGTCTGCTTTATATTTATACGTATAAATATAAGCTTATGGAATACACGGGATTCTTTCTTTCCTCGCCACTAAAAGAACAAAAGCCCGAGAAATCGGGCTTTTTAAATTGCGCCGCTCTTTTTTTGCTGCTCTAGTTATCTAATGCTGTTAGAACATATTGCATAAATATGCAAAAATATCGACTAAAGTTCCTCGATATTGCTTAAAGTTTATTTTCTGATGTGCAATCCGGCTTTTGGTCATTGATTAATGGCCAAAAGAATTATTACAAAATCTGTTTTTAAAATCGTGCTATCAGCCTAAGATACCGTCTTTCAGTTTTTATGAGATGTTCGAAAGCAAAATTTGGAAAAGTTTCTCCGGTTCGATAGGCTTAGTCAGATACCCGTTCATCCCCGCATTTTTGAACTTTGCAATATCTTCGCTGAAAACGTCAGCGGTCATGGCGATGATCGGGACGCTATTAGCATCGGAGCGGGGAAGCAGACGTATTTTCTCCGTCGCTTCGATACCGCCGATTTTCGGCATCCTGATGTCCATAAGAATCAAAGAATAATAACCGTGTGAGGAACGTTCGAAAATACCAAGTCCATCCGCGCCGTCTTTGACGATTGTCACATTCAGTCCTCTTTCGGTGATTATCTGTCGGACAATTTCCTGGTTGATCGGATTGTCTTCGCAGACGAGTACATGCTTGCCTTTTAAGCGAGCAAAATCTTCAATCTTAATCGACTGATTCTTATCTTCTTTTGCAATATCTTTGACACAGGAAGGTACTTTAAAGCAAATGATAAAAGTCGTCCCTTTACCTAGTTCACTTTGGACGTTGATGGTCCCATCCATCGCATCGACGAGTTTCTTGATGATCGGCAGGCCCAGACCCGTGCCACGCATTTCCGCTCGGTCGCTTCCGCTGGCTTGGTGGAAAGGTTCGTAAAGATGAGAGATGAATTCTTGACTCATTCCAATACCGTTGTCTTTGACTTCAAACTGTAGGGCTATATCATCTCCTTCGCAAACTTTTTCAGAGATGATAAAGGTGATTTCACCGTGAGGCGGAGTGTATTTCGAAGCGTTAGAAATGAGATTGAACATTATCTGATTAAGGCGCAGTTTGTCAAAATAGGGAATTCGGCCGGGAATAAGTGCAGATGCATTAAATTTGAAGGTTTGGTAACGAGAAAGGCATAAAGGCTCAGCGATGGCCCGGATGTAGCGCTCGAATTCTCCAAGCGGATATGGCTCCGGATGCAAATTCAAATGTCCGCTTTCCGCCTTAGCCATATCCAAAATATCATTGACGAGGCTTAAAAGGAATTTAGAAGAAGTATCAATCTTTTCCAAATTATCTCTTACTTCGGGAGCAAGATTCATTTCTTCGGTCAAAAAAGTCATTCCGATAATTCCGTTAAGAGGGGTACGAATATCGTGGCTCATCCTCGAAAGAAATTCCGTTTTGGCTTGGTTGGCTCGATCAGCTTCGTCTTTAGCGGCTTTAAGATCAGCAATCTGCTTCTGATCTTTTAGGTAAGCTTCGGTGATATCGGAACGAATCAACAGAATCGGTCCATCATTCTTGCTAAGCCAGCTGTAGTGCAGCTGATAGCAATGGATAGTTCCTTGCCTATTCTGGGTATAGGAGAGTGAAAAAGGACCATGAGTGTTTAGCGCATTCACAATCGCTGGCACGGTTTCAACATCTTTAAAATTCATTAATTCCAAAGGATTGGCTGATTGCTGACGTATATATTGGCAGCAGTCCTCATAAGGAATTGGCTTGCCGATTGGCGCATAGGTTATCCAGTCTTTTTTGGCGAAGAATTCAAAAGTTCCTTTGGACGGTTCAATCAACCCGACATAGTCGAAGCCGTTGGCGACGATGCCATCGAGGACGAGGCTCGTCTTCCTTTCTTCATCGATATCTAAGGCATAGGTGATACCTTCGATATCCCCGCTGTTGGGATTGCGGAGCAAAAACAGCATGCCATTGCTATAATGTAATAAACCATCCGCGCGAATTGTGGGGTATTTTAAGCTGATTTGAGTGATGCCTTTTTTAAAATCATTGAGCAGCTTTTTTCGGCTGAATTTGCGGAAGTATTCTTTTCGGATTTCCTCATCAGTAATAATTTTGGATAACTCGAGAAATAAATCGTCGATTTTAAGCACCTTTAAGGTAAGCAGATTAGGGCGTAAGGGGCCCTTAGAAGGCCAACAGATATCTTTGGACAGGTTCAAACGGAAGGAACCCAAGGAATTTGGATAGGCTTTGTCAAGTTCATTAAGCGCATCTTTGTACCTCTCCTCTGCGACTTTATTCTCTGTGATGTTTTGACTCCAACAATTCACACCTAAAAAATGTTTCTTTTCATCATAGATTCTTTTCATGTTCACACGTTCCCATTCTGGTTGGGAGCTGTTTGGGAAAAGAAAGCGGAATTCTCCTTCAGCATGTTCAGCTCCGGAATCAATGGCTTTAAAAATGTTCAGGAAAATATCCTGATCTTCTTTTTGAATGCTAGGCAAAATAGAAAGGGGAGCATTTTCTACACATCGCGGAAGATGAAATTTAATTCTTATCTTTTCGGTGTAGCCAGTTTCGAAAAGCTGAAAAAGATGCTTATCCGGATAGTAATTCCAAATGACCATCTTACCTAATTCGGCAGCTTCATCGTACATCTGCTTGATTTTTACGGCTTCTTCTTCTTTCTTTTTTCTTGCGTCGATATCGCTGATATGTCCTCCGTAGACCACAAACCCTCTTTTTTCAAAAACCCTGTGAAAAGAAAAATAAATCCAATGGTGTTCTCCATTGCTGCCTTGTATACGGACCTCTACGTCTTCAGTCTTTTGCGGATCATTAAAGACATCATTATAGGCTTGCTTTAAAATTGCTCGGTCTTCTTTCAAAAGCAAATTATTGAATCCGGCTCCGGATTTAGCCAGTAAAGACCTCTTGGTCAGGTAGGGAATTGAAAGCGGGCCTTTGCCGAAGGACAATGGGAAGAAAACACCATCTTGAAAAAAGCCGAAGACGAAGTTACCAGGGACATAACGAAGGAAACTTTTTAAACTTTTAGATGCGTCTTTCGCTTTTTCTTCGATTCTCATTTTTGAAATAATCTCCCTTTTATGAGCGAAGCATAAATGACGGGCGGAAGAATTCTGGGATTTTAGATTAAATGCTTCTGATTTAGCGGACTTTTTGAAAAATCAGAAATCACCAAAACCACCTCGTATAAAATTCGAAGGATTCGCTTGTTTATCTAGCTTTTTACCACATGCCTATCTTAGCATTCTGATTTTGCTTTATCAATTCGATTTGCTGAAACTTTTTAGAAAAAAATACTTGAAATAGCATACAAATCACGATTAGATTTCTTTTTGCCTACTGCTTGCTCGCCTGAGTAAGGGCTCATTTTACCTTTGCTAGATAATAAGTCTGAGCTTTTTTTAGCAAAACCTTTTTTCAAATCTATTGATTCATTGTTTGGCATGAGAAAGATTTCTGCGGTCTTAAAAAAGCTTAGCCCAGATATTTTTATAAATAAAAGCCAAAAACCGCGCTGAAACGCTGATTAATGCTAAACTCTATGATGATGGGGTGTTATCTTTTTAAGCACTGAGAAATAATGTGAATAGAAAGGAGCCGTATGGACTTATCTAAAACCGGTCTTTTTATCAAAGAAAGACGCAAGAAGAAAAACATGACCCAAGAACAATTGGCGGAGAAACTCAATGTTTCTTTTAAGACAGTCTCTCGTTGGGAATGCGGATTGGGCTTGCCGGATGTTTCGACAATGGTACCTCTTTGCGAATTGCTTTCTATTTCGTTAAATGAACTGCTTAACGGTGAGTCAATCGGTGAAAAAGAGTATATGGAAAAAGCTGAAAATGAATTATTAGAATTGCAGAAAGGAAAGGAAGAAAGCGATAAGCGGCTCTTAAGGACTGAAATTGTTTTGGGTTTGTTTTCCACGGTGGTCTTTTTGTGCTCCATCTTTTACTGCATTTTTACCAAGGATGATCTAGTATGGAAAATCTTGATCCCTTGCTTGGCGTTTATTTTGTTTATCCTCGGGATTATTTTCTGCCTGAAGATCGAACAGAAAGCCGGATATTATGTTTGCGCTAAGTGTGGAGAAAAGTTCGTGCCGACCTTTTCTCAAGTGTTGTGGTCAATGCATACCAATCGCACCAGATATATGAAATGTCCGCATTGCCATCAGCATAGTTGGTGCAAAAAAGTGATTAAGTAAATCATCTGCTTTTTTGACAAAACTTTCCCGCTGACATCTTCAAGGCTTGTTTTGCCTATGATATTATTTCCTTATGAACATTCACAGAAAGACTAACGCTCAGGCACTTTACGACCGGAAGTATAAAATACCTAATCCGCTCCTTTATAAGCTTTATCACTTTTTGTCTTGGCATCTTATTCTTCATTCGTTTCATCCGCAGATTGTGATTAAGGATAATATCAACGACTGCAAAGGGCCTTGCATTTTGATTTGGAACCATCTTTCCAGAATCGATCACGCTTACTTGGTCGAAGCGGCCTACCCGAAAAGAATCAATATCTTGGCGGGTTACAACGAATTCTATCGCAGCCATCTTCATTTTCCGTTTCATTTAATGAATATTCTTCCGAAGAAAATTTTTGCTAACGATATCCTCGGAGTAAAAGCCATGATGAAAATCATTAAAGAAGGCGGCTGTGTCGCCTTTGCTCCGGAAGGGATGAGCTCCATCTATGGAACGAATCAACCGATTGTCGTCGGCACCGGTCACCTTCTGAAGCATTTTAATGTCCCGGTTTATTTTTTGAAGATGCGCGGGGAATATTTAGCCAATACCAAAGTCTGCCTCGATCCAAGAATCGGCAAATGCGAGGCGGAGATGTCTTTGCTTTTCTCTCCGGAGGATTTAAATTCCTTAAGCCAGGAAGCGGTAGAAGACAAAATTAACCTGGCTTTTAAGAACGATGATTACGAATATGCGAAAGAACAACATGTCCAATGGCGGACTAATGGAAATATCTGCAATCGGTTAAATGATCTTTGCTACCGCTGTCCGAAGTGCGGAAAAGAAATGACGATGGTAGCTTATGGAGATGAAATCAAGTGTAACGCTTGTGGCAACGGGGCCAAGATGAACGATTTTTATGAATTTGTGCCTTTCGATGATAAATGCGTCATTCCTGTTTCTCCTTCTAAATGGTTCAGAGAAGAAAGAAGAGAAGTAATCAAGGCAATCAGAAAAAATCTTTCCTATTCTATCTCCGTCCCCGTGAAGATTGGCTTCCTGCCGCAAAATCATTATCTGAAACATCACCTGACATCGGAAATTCTCGGGGAAGGCTTGTTTACCCTTGATCATCAAGGAGTGCATTTTAAAGGGACAAAGAACGGTGAAGCTTATTCCTTCGATCTTACATATAAGGCGGTCTTCTCTTTAGTCATCGTAACAGATTTAACTCATTTCGGTCTTTATGTCGATGAAGAGTACATTGAATTCTTCCCGGATACTCCGGTGGTCGGTAAACTTCTCTTGCTTACTGAAGAAATGCATCGCCTTCACGTTAATACTTGGAAAGCTTTCCCTTGGGATGCTGATTTATATCAAAGCCTTGATTAAAGAAATTTAAAATATTCGGCAAAAACCCCCCTTTTATAAAAAGCTGGTGTTTTTTGGATTTTCTCCCGTTAATCATGCTATTATTACCTCGCAAGGAAGAAAAAACAATGGATAAAATAAAGATTCAGGCCGAGCCATACATCCCTGATGAGGATTATGATAACCCAGCCATGGTCACTGATTTTTATGAATTCACGATGGCAAACTGCCTTTTCCTGCACGGCTATAAAGATGCGGTGATGGTTTTCGATATGTTCTTTAGGAAGAATCCTGATAATCTTGGCTTTTCTATTGCCTGCGGACAGGATAGATTAACCAAATTCCTGCTGAATTATCACTTTAATGAACAGGATTTGATTTGGCTGAGAAGCAAGGGCATGAGCGAGGCTTTTCTCGCTTATTTGAAAAACTATAAATGGCGGGGTGATATGTACGCTTTAAAAGAAGGGACCGTCTGTTACCCTGAAGTGCCGATGGTCCGAATCGAATGCGATATGGTTGGAGCTATCCTGATTGAGACTTATCTTTTGCAGACAATGAATTTCCACTCCTTGATTGCGACAAAGGCCACGAGGATTTCCGGAATTGCTTCCCATCAGGAACGGAAAGTCATGGAATTCGGGACGAGAAGAGCGCAGGGGGAAAGCGCTGGGAACGAGGGAGCCTATGCGGCGGTTTTAGGAGGCTGCATCGGCACTGCCAATTGCTTGGCCGAAATGAAGTACGGATCCGAGGTCAAAGCGGTCGGGACCGTCGCCCATTCCTTTATCGAATTCTTTCCGGATGAGTTATCGGCTTTCCGAGCTTTTGCTGAGACTTATCCTGATAATGTCTCCTTGCTCTTAGATACTTATTCAGTTTTTGAGTCGGGCCTTCCTAATTTGATTAGGTTGGATGATGAACTGATTGCTAAATATCCAAACGATTCTTCAAAGCGGGTTAAGGCCGCGCGGATCGATAGTGGGGACTTGGCTCGTTCTTATAAAAGGCTGAGGAAGGCTTTGGATAATGCTGGCAAGCCATATATAAAACTTGTTGCCTCGAATTCCTTAGATGAAAAAAAGATTGCGGATATGGAATTATATGAGGATGCTCACTTCGACTTTTACGGGGTTGGAGAAAATCTTATTACTTCTGCGAGCGATCCGGTTTTCGGGGGAGTCTATAAGTTGACGGCTTTGAAGAATCCGGATGGAACTTATACTCCGAAGATGAAATGCTCCGATTCCTCCTTAAAAGCGATAATTCCCGGCAAATTGACTGTTTATCGGGTTTTCGATGAAGAAGGAAAAGGGCAGTGTGATATCATTGCGATGGATGATGAAGAAATCAAGGCTGGGGTAGGAGTGAAGGTCTATAACTTCGATCCGGAGGATTTTAAGCGCGACCGGATTCTGGTGCCTTATAAGGTTGAAAAGCTTCTTGTACCTTTTATCATTAAAGGGAAGCTTGCTCAGGCCCTTCCTGACATTAAGACGAAGAAAGACTATATCCGCGAACAGCTAGAACATCGGGTCTGGGAATCTGAATTACGTCCTCAGCTGCCCCACATCCATTATGTCGATTTGACCGAGAGAGTCTTTAAGGCCAGGGAAGAAATATATGCCCAATTCCACGGAGGCAAAATCTAAATGACTACGGCCCTGCTGTTTGGAGGTGCTTTTAATCCACCTACAAATGCTCATATTGAGCTGGCGGATTTCGCGAGGCGAAAGCTGGGCGTTGAAAAAGTCGTTTTCATGCCGACCAAGTCCGTTTACGTTGAAAACGAGGAAGGCAAGGATTTCTGCTTTTCTGAGCAAAAGCGACTTGAGATGCTCTTAGATATCAGCAAGTCGCGTCCATGGATGGAAGTATCCTCTTATGAGATTGATTCCGCTTCCCAACCACGGACTTATTTCACCCTGAAGGAATTAAAGCGAAAAGGTTATGAGGTAAAACTTTTAATCGGCAGCGATTGGCTAAAGAGACTTCAGACTGGATGGAAATATGTAAAGGAAATATGCGAAGAATTCGGAATTGTGGTTTTGAGCCGCGAGGGAGATGATTTAAAGAAAATCATCGAAGCGGATCCTTATTTGTCTTCCTTGATGCCTTACCTCACTTTACTTCAGGCTCCTACCGCTTATCAGAAGACGTCTTCATCTAAAGTCCGCTCTGGTATTATGAAGGGAGCCTTGGAGAGCGGATATCAAAAGATGATACCATCGGAATTAAAGGACTTAGGCGAATATACAGGGGAGAACAAAATGAAAAACAAAATGATCAAAGTTGCCTGCTGCCTCAACGAAATGAAAATCGGCAATCCGGATTTCAATAGCCGCTCTATTATCAATTTGATGAAAGAGAATATCGATTGTTCGCTTTTGGTTTTTCCCGAACTCTCTTTGACGGGTTATACCTGCGGTGATCTTTTCTTCCAGCAATCTTTGCTGGAGTCTAGCTTAAAAGGGCTTCAAGATATTCAGGAAGTGAGCGCTAGTTTAAAGGGCATGACTTTTGTCATCGGTCTCCCCTTAAAATTCAAAAACTCCCTATATAATTGCGCTGCCTTTATTTCGGAAGGGAAGATTTTGGGAATCGTTCCGAAAATTAACATTCCGAATTACGGTGAATTCTATGAAGTCCGTTGGTTCGCTTCCGGGAAAGACATTAAGAACGAACAGTTTGAAATCGCCGGGGAAAAGATTCCTTTCGGAACCGACTTGCTTTTTGAAGATAACAACTCGACCGCCTTAGTCGGAGCGGAAATTTGTGAAGACCTTTGGGTTCCTGACAAACCTTCCACCCATCTGGCTTTAGCTGGGGCGAACATTATTGTCAATCTCTCCGCCAGCAATGAGACGATCGGCAAGGCCGATTATCGAAGAAGCCTAGTCAAAATGCAATCTGCCACCTGTTACGCCGCTTACTTGTACTCTTCAAGTTCCACCGACGAATCCTCAACCGATTTAGTCTTCTCCGGCCATTTGATGATTGCGAATAACGGTCATCTTTTAAAGGAAAAGATTTTTTCTGAGTCGCCCTATGTCTTAAAGACCATTTTGGATTTGGAGAAAAATGAATTTAACCGGATTCATCAGACTACCTTCCGTTCCCTAGAAGCGTCTTATCGGCATATCCAAGCCCATATCGCCCCGCTCGGGCGGATAAACGATATTACTTCCGACGAACTCTTTAGTTTGCTGCAAGAGGAAAAATTCGTTGTTGAGCCCTATCCTTTCGTGCCTTTCAAAGAGGAAGACCGAATCAAGAGGTGCCACGAAGTCATCCAGCTTCAGGCGCAAGGATTAGCGACGAGAGTGAAAAATACTGGCATCAAGACCTTGGTGCTCGGCATCTCGGGCGGCTTAGATTCGACTTTAGCTTTGTTGGTGGCTTATGAAGCCAAAAAACTTGTTAACGACATCAGGATAATCGGCCTCAGCATGCCTAATGATGGTAATACCTCTTCAAGGACTTATCAGAATTCTTTGGAATTGATCAAATCCTTAGGTCTTGAGCCGCGTTCAATCAGTATCGGCGAGACAGTGAAGAAACATCTGAAAGATATTTCTCACCCTGAAGAATACCAGGGCGAAGGGGATCAGGCTTATGAAAATGCCCAAGCTAGAATGCGGACATATATCTTGATGGATGTGGCCAATATGGAAAAAGGGCTGGTTGTGGGAACCGGTGATTTGTCTGAACTGGCCTTAGGATGGTGCACTTTTAACGGTGATCATATGTCGATGTACGGGGTTAACGTTGGAGTCCCGAAGACATTGGTCAATTATCTGGTAAGCACATATGCTTTAGAGACCGATAATCAGAGGTTGAAGTCGGTCCTTAACGATATCTTAAAGACGCCGATTACTCCCGAACTGACACCGAACGCGAAAGGCGAGATTGCTCAAAAGACCGAAGACAAAATAGGGAAGTATTCTTTAAATGATTTCTTCCTTTATTATCATCTGCGTTTCGGTTTCTTGCCCGCCAAAATTGTGGCATTGGCTCGCTTAGCTTTTAAAGAACTGACTAAAGAGGAAATAAAAGAAGGCTTAGTTCGTTTCTATAAACGTTTCTATTCTCAGCAGTTTAAACGCAACTGTCTACCTGATGGGCCGAAAGTCGGTAACATCAGTCTCTCACCCAGAGGAGATTATAGGATGCCTTCGGACAGCGATGTCAGGATGATGATAGATTTAACGGAGAATTGCTGAGTATTTCAGGTTACTTTTACTCCAGTTTTAAAAGATCTTCGAACATCTTCTTTAATTTAAGTTTGGCTTTTTCTCTGGTATCAGAAGAGTCAGCTTCATAAAGTTTTTGTTTTTCCAAGAAGAAGGAAGGGACGTAATAATAATCGTATTCTTCTGACATTTCCTTGTTCTCTAGTTCGTTGATATGTTTTATTTTGATAACCGAAAAAGAAGGGTTCTCTTTATATAACTCGGCGATGATTTCTTTCGCTTGGCGACAATACGGGCAAGTCGGCAATTCGAACATTGTTATTTCCATGTTGTAAGTCTCCTTCTCTTTAATCATAGCAAGAAAAAGTGAAACTGTACTTTAGGATGCTTAAGCTCTCTTGATTTTAATTACGAAGAGTGATTTAGCTGGGGCTGTAAAGGTCAAATTGTCTTCCTTGGCTTCTACAACTTGTTCTTCGATTTTTACCTCGCTTGTTTCCTTGTCCTCAGGAGTTAAAGTATTTCGGCCATCTAAAGAAGCGGAGACCAAAGTGAAAAGCTGGGCGGGACTTTTAACCATATGGGTGCAGGCGATCTTTATTTCTTTCTTTTCCTCGCCGGCATTTACTAATTTTAGGTAGATGAAACTATCGTCTTCTGTGGCGGAAATCTTCAGGTCTTTTTCTTCAGTCTCGAACCAAGCTTTGATGGCGTTCTGACCGACATTTGAAGCGAACAGAGATTCTGCTAGATAATTAGGATTCTTAATATAGCGGAAGGCGTTGAAATCAATTAAGTTATGAAGCCAAGCGGTTCCGGAGACATTATTGAATAAAGGAGCAAAACACGTAATCATGACTTTATCAGCTCCTTTTTCGTATCCGATCATCATACTTCCTTCCGCCACTGCGGAAAGATAGCGATTAGGTGCGCATTTTTTATCGCCTCGGGCAGAATATTCCCCGATGAAAATCTTTTGCTTTTTATTTGGCCTATTAAGATAGCGGTCCGAGTTTAAAAAGCACCAGTCGGTGGTCTGATAGTAGTGCTCATCGATGAAAACATCCCAGTCGTTCTTCTCGGCTTGTTCCCAAGAGTACTTTTCATCTGGGGAATCAGGCCCTTTAATGCCGCTAGAGAGAATTAATTTGATTTCTGGATGAAGAGCGTGAATCCTGTCGTAGGCCTTTTTAAAAGAGCGGCAGTAGAACTCACCGGAATTTTCGTTCCCGATCGAAAGATACTTAAGATTAAAGGGGGCTGGATGTCCAGAGTCCGCTCGGATTTTCGCCCATTTTTCTTTGCTCGGATCTCCGTTAGCAAAACTGATCAAATCCAAAGCGTTCTGAATTACCCGTTCATCAAATTCTTTCGACTCCGGATCCAATCCTGTTTTCCCACCGAATAACGTATTGAAAAAACACTGGCCGCTGAAAATCACCGGCAGTGGTTCGGCATGCAAATCCTCACACAGGCAGAACAACTCATAAAAGCCGATGCTGTAGGACTGCGTATAGTTTTTGCCCCGATCCCACATGAGGTTGAGAGAAGGGTGTCTTTGCTCAAGGGGGCCTACGGTGTCTTTCCAACGGTATTCTTCATTTTGTCTGATCCCATCGGTAATTGTCCCGCCGGGAAAACGAACGATGCCGGGATGGAGATCGACTAAGGCTTCAACTAGGTCCTTACGGAATTTGCCGCTTTTTTCGTACTTAGGATCCTCCTTATGCCAGCAGTCGTCATCAATCAGCGAAAGAGAATCTAATTCAACATCTTCAGAAACGCTGATTTTCAAAGTCCCTAATCCGGTCTTAATTCCTTTCAAGAGCAGAGAATATTTGGTCCAAGGTCCTTGGATTTTAATTTCACCGGAAAGAAGCGGTGAGGAATTCTCGCCTTGGACGGAGATGGTTACGATAGTTTCTTTCAAGGTCTTTCCGTAGAAGGAAAACAAATAATCATGGCCCACCTTAATAGCCATCGACGGTTTAGCTTTCTTTTTTTCAGTGAAGGTGTAACCGTCATTAAAAAGTGAAGAGTCCTTTTTCAGAAGCAAAGAATATCCGCCGAGTTCTTTATTCTCTTCTTCAAATGCTTTACCTTTGACCCGGTAACCTCTTAAGCCGTCGTGGATACCCATCACCGGGCGATTAACTGAAAAGCCTTTTAGGAATGCCAGCAAACCCTTTTTACGGAAGACACAGTCGAAGCTCGGATTGAAAATCATATTGGCATTCAGACCGCCGTCCAAGGTGAAATTGATATCTTCGAGGAATAAACCGTACAGGGTTTTCGGTATCGGGAAAAGTTGCTGCTCCTCATCAATGTGTAATTTGGCCATAACAGGTCCTCCTTCTTATTACGTTTTGCTAAATTCTATTATTAATTTCAGAGTTTTTATAATGATTTCTACTTATTTCTTGCATTTTCTTTATAAATATGGAATAAATCAAAATAGAAATGCGAATTTTAGGCAATAATAGCCAGAAAGGTGTAGAAATGATTTTTTGCGGATTTATAATTACCGTATGAAAATGGCATTGAAGGAATTTTCTGAGAAGGCTGATTATCTTTTAGGAAATAAAAGAATCAAAGCTTATAAGGAACAGGTGGATGAGCTTAATTATAAGAACTTTCTGAATTTCCTAGTATTTTGTGGTCTTTCTTCTTTGCCGACTTCATTGATTTGCTTTTCCTTACAGGGCATTGTCGATATTTCAATCAGCGGAGCTTGGGGCTTTTTGGCTCTTTTCTTTTTTGCAACCGTTTTATGGCTTATCGCTTTTTTTCCTCTGAAAAAGCACCATCGACATATCCTCCCTTTGTTCTATGCGATTGAGACTTGTATCCTCGGTGTTGGAATTGCTTTGGGGACTTTTCTTGATCCAAATCACATGGCGATTACTTTCGTGTTGATGCTTAACCTGCTGCCGATTTTCATCCTCGATTATCATTGGCGCTGCTGGTCATTTCAGATACTTTTATCCATAGCTTTTACCGTCTCCGCTTATTTCTCGAAAGATCGAGTGATTTTCGGCTTAGACCTTACTAATACTCTGCTTTTCCTCTTCACCGGAATTGGTATTTCCTTCTTCACCCAGGAAGATAGGATCACTAATTTGGAAAATTCTCTACGTTTAAAAAAAGAAGCGGAGGTGGATTTGCTGACCGGTCTATTAAACCGCGGGACCGGGGTCAATAAACTGACAGCGTTGGTCAACAACCATAAAGCTGGTTGTTTCGCCATCGCTGATTTAGATGATTTCAAGAGCATCAACGATGCTTTCGGACATATGACGGGCGATGAGGCCTTGATAATGTTTTCTAAAATGCTGAAGAATTTCTTCGGAAAGGGTGACAATCTTGTCATCCGTTTGGGCGGGGATGAATTTGCCTTGTGGCTTAACGGCGATTTTACTTTCTCAGAGGTGGAAAAAGATCTTTCTCTCCTAATTCAATTAACCAAAGAAATCCGCTTAAAAGAGCAGGCGGATTACTTAATTACTTCTTCGGTAGGGTGCTCCATTTCCGATGGGCTGCATTTCAAGGATTTCAACGAACTGTACGCTATCGCTGATAAAGCTCTTTACCGAGCTAAAAGGGAAGGCAAGGGGCGCTATGTCATCGAAGGGTTTGCCAAGAATAACTAATCGAACCTGATTCTGCTAGTTTGATTCTTGTCGTTTAGTTTTTTTTCTGGAAAGAGAATTACAAAGAAAAAAGGCTTAAAGGCAAAGCCTTTAAACCTTTGGGAAACATACTTTCCTGACAAAGATTAGTCAGCGAAGAGAAGATGCTTAAACAGCAAGCACCAAATCAAATCGATCCAACCACCGATGCACGGGATAAAGACCCCGAAGATCAAACCGATGATGTTGGTGAGAGTAGGCTTTTCAATAACCGCAGTTAATCTGACGATGACTTCGGTGATCCAGTTGACACCAGGAATGAGGAGCAAGAGGATTTGGATAAGTCTAGACTGTTTGTTAAACCACTTCATTTTAGTTTTCCCCCTTTCTGGTTATATTTTAGCAGATTTTCACAGTGCATGGTTATTTTATTTGTGCCAAAAAAACAATCCGCTTCGCTTCCAGTTTTTTTCCTTTCGGCAGGATTTCGCTTCCTTAGCTAATCCACCTTCTTTTGCAAATATTTTTCTATCGTCTCATACAGGATTTCCGGCTCAATCGGCTTAGCCAAATGAGCGTTCATCCCGCTAGCCAAAGAAAGGTTGATATCTTCCTGGAAAGCATTGGCAGTCATGGCGATAATCGGTATATCCTTCGAGCCTTTCTTTCTCATGGCTCTGATGGTCTTTGTGGCTTCTAGACCGTCCATAATCGGCATTCTGACATCCATTAGGATAAGGTCGAAATAATCATCTTTGGAGGTGAGAAATGCCTCGACCGCTTCCGCCCCATTATGGGCGAGTTCAACTCGGCAATGCTTGGCGGTCAGCAGAGTTTTGGTTATCTCAGCATTGATCTCGTTATCCTCTGCCACCAAGATTCTAAAGCCTTGGAAATTAAAGGTTTTCTTTTTTTCTTCTGGAATCGGCTTATTTTTATTCTTCTTATAGAAAACATTTTCAAAGGCTCGGGTGACTGAAGAAGCGAAAATCGGCTTCTTCATAAAGAAATCAACCCCAGCCGCTAAGGCTTTGGCCTCAATATCGGTCCAGTCATATGCGGTCATAATTATGATCGTTACATCGGGACCGACAACTTTTCGGATTCGCGCAGCGGTTTCAACTCCATCCATATCAGGCATCTTCCAGTCCAAGAGAATCAAATCGTAATCCTTCTTGGCTTTATGCTGGAAATCCACCTTTTCAAGGGCTCCGTTGCCGCTATCGACAAATTCGGCTTTGAATCCAGCCTGATTCAGGACCAGCTGGGAATGCTGGCAGACGATGATATCATCATCGACAATCAGGGTAAATAAAGGCGCCATATTCAAACCGGACCAGTGGATGGGGCTCCTGGTTTTATCAATTCCGAGAGCCACATCGACGGTGAATTCCGAACCGACATTCTTGATCGAATGGACTTTAATATCTCCACCCATCAAAGAAACGATGTTTTTGGATATTGCTAAGCCGAGACCGGTTCCGCCATAGGCGGAAGTGCGACCGCGGTTTTCCTGCGAAAAAGGCTGGAAAAGGTGCGGAAGGAACTTCTCATCGATACCGATGCCAGTATCGGCAATCTCAAAGCGCATGTTAACTTGGCTTTTTGAGCGTGAAAGTTCTTGAACCATGAAATGGATTTTTCCACCGCTAGGAGTAAATTTAACCGCATTGCCTAGTATATTGACCAAGACTTGTTGAAGTTTGGTCATATCCCCTACGTAATTTTCATCGGTCAGGCTCTTGATTACACAGTCGTAATCCAACCCGGATTCATTGCATTGCTGATAGAGAATAGTATTGATGCCATTGATTAGTTCCTCGAAATTGAAGGATTCCTTTTTCAAGACCATCCTCCCGCTTTCGATTCTTGACATATCGAGGATATCGTTTATCAGGGAAAGGAGGAAGCGGGCGGAGATGCCGATTTTCTGAAGGTGATCTTCCATTGTCCTTGAGAGATTCTTTTCTTGCAAGGCGATGGCATCCAACCCGATGATGGCGTTCATCGGTGTACGGATCTCATGGCTCATACGGGAAAGGAATTCGGTCTTCGCGACCGAGGCTTGCTCTGCAGCTGTCAAAGCTTCCTTTAATTTCTCACGGTTATCTCTTTCTGCTTCAAATATTTCGGTGACATCGCTTAATAGAAAGACGATAACATCTTTATTGTCATCAAGGTAGAAAAGATCGTTTTTCATCTGCTTATGGGGCTTGTCGGAATAACGGGTATCTATCTCTGGACGAGAATTATAAATCGTGTAAACGGGTCCTTTGGCCAAAGCTTTTTTGATAGTATCCACTTGGAAGTTGTTCAGGAAATCTTCTTGCTCTTCAGGAATAACATGCTCCTGCGCTTGCTTAAGAGCTTTTTGGTAAGTCATCTCATTGAGCTTCTTGACCTCACCATCAACCCCCATGCTCCAGTGGAAGGTGTTGGATTGCAAGTCTAAATAAGAGACCGACAAGTAATTGCGGGAGATTATCTGGCTGTTTATTTTGTCATTGATTACTTGTTCGTTGATATCTTCGGTATAAAAGAAGGCGAAAAAATCGCCGGAATCAGGATCGGGAAGCACTTCAGTGTGGGTCATGACCCAGTGGAGTTTATCCTTGACATAACGACGATAGCGAAGTTCTGAGACGTATTTTCCTTCCCTGAGTGATTTTCTGACCTGCTCTCCAGCGCAGTTTGAAATAAATAATCTGCGGTCTTCTTTACTTGGAATGCGGGCTGCAGCTCTTAACAGCACCTCTCTAGTAGCTGGATTAGTGACCTTCAGTCCCGGACAGATGTTGATGGCCTCGGTTAAATTTTCTTCAGTCAACTTTAAGCGGAGCATTTGTTCATCCGAAGTTTGGATATCAGGCATGGTGTTTTTGGTGAGGTTAAAGGAAAAAGCTTCAAAGACATTGCCTTCCAAAGTCTTCAGGCGCACTCTTTCTTTACGTAGTTTATCTTCATTCGCTTTCTTTTCTGTGACATCCAAAGTGAAACCGAGGACTTTATCAATGTTGCCTTTTTCGTCTTTCACGCTGGTCATGTGGACGTTTTCCCAATAATAAGCCCCGTGATAAAACATCTGGATAGTGCAGCTGGCTTCTTTGGCGCCTGAGTTAATTGCCTCCACCATTTCCATATAGACCTTGATGTCGCTTGGCGAGGCTTTGATGTACTTTAAAAAATCTTCCGGGAAATTATCCATCGTCGTCGGCAAATCGGAATAACGGTTATTCAGAGCGTAAATTTTAACCAAGCGTTTTCCAGGGAAGTAAGTGAAGTATTGGACATTTGAGCCGTTGATTGATTCCTTTAAGGCGCTTTCGGAAATCCTCAGCCGCTCTTCGGCTTCCATCAGATCGTCTTGGTCGGTATAAGCCGCATAATAAAAATCGGTCTGTTCTTCGGAATAAGCATAATGAAAGGAAACGGAAATCCAATGCAGCATTTGGTCCCGCGAGAGGACACGATACATAAACGTTCCCGTTTTGTTCTTCTCCCCTTTAAATAACTCAGCAGCTTTTCTTATGGCTTCTTGATCAGGTTGGTAGACCAAAGATAAGAGATTGCGCCGAGAAGGAAGGGCGGTTTCAAAAGGGAGATGATGAATGGTGAACCAACCTTCGTTAGCATAATCCAGAAATAAAGAATCACCATCAAAATGTAAGATGCCTACTCCCCCGGGCATCTTATCGACCAAATCGATGAACTTGGCAGCCGTTTGAGCTTTTTCTTCTAAGCACACAACCTCGGTGAAATCATGGCTGATTCCATAAAGACCGATTAATTCGCCTTTTTCATTGAAAAGAGGTCCTTTGCTTGTTTTGGCGTACCGCTTGCTTTTCTCGGAGGTAGCGATGATTTCAACCTTTCCGACAATCGGGGTCAAAGCAGTGAAGATTGCTTCATCATCCTTGCGGTAATGATCAGCGATATCCGGCGGGAAAATATCATAATCTGTCTTGCCCACAATCTCTTCTGTGCTTTTAAGACCGACAAGATTCAGAAAGGGTTTGGAGGCGGTTAGGTATTTCAAGTTTTTATCTTTGATGAAAATGTATTCTTCGGCATTTTCAGCAATTTGTTTATAGCCCTCAGCTAGCACTAGGCCTTCGAAGTTTTTCTTATCTTTGTTCATTTTCCCAATCTCCCAACTAGGCAGTTATTCTTTGATTGCCAGATAAATGGATTTAAAATAAAACTATCAATATATCTTTATTTTACAACAAGTCATTTCAAAAGACGCCACTTTTAATTTTGAGAACTAAAAAGCTTCTCTTTTTTGGAGCATTATTTTTACCCGAGTCAAGCCCTATTATCTTGAATCACGTTTTTTTCTCTTCCCGCGATAATTCTATTCAAGACTTCCAGCAGAATAAACATCGCCAGATTAAAGGAAAGCAAATAAAGGGGATACCAAGCAAAAGAAGTGACTTGGCCAATCAAACCGAATAAAGGTGGCATAAAAGTAGAACCGACGTAAGCGGAGGCCATCTCGATTCCGATAATAGCTTGCGATTTATCAGGCCCAAAATTGAAAGGGGTTGAATGAATTATCGAAGGATAGATTGGAGCGCATCCGAGTCCGATGACGATTAAGCCGACCAAAGCCGGAATGGAAGAAGAAAAAGGAATCAGGACTAAGAGAATCCCGCAAGTCAGGATTCCAAAGCCTATTCTGATCATGTTCTTATCTTTGATTTTATTGGCAAAGAAACCTGCGATTGCTCGCCCGATAGTAATTCCTAAATAAAAGAATGATGCAAAACGAGCCGCAGAAGTCTTATCGACCTGACGAATCGAGACAAGGTAACTGGCCGCCCAAAGACCTGAGGTCGACTCCAAAGCGCAGTAGCAGAAAAAAGCGGTCAGGAGGAACAGGACTCCTCGGATTTTGAGGACTTGAAAGATCCCGGTTTTTTCTTTCAGCTCTTTTTCCGCTTGAGGCTTTTCTTCTGCAACTTCTTTTAACTTAGTCTGAACTTGGCATTTCTTCCAAAGCGGCAGAGAAAGAAACATCAAACCAGCCAAAACAATCTGAATATAGAAAACAATTCGGAACCCATTCTCCCATCCCCATTGGTTTTCCAAAGCCAAGCCCATGATATATGGGCTGATTGAGGCTCCGACTCCCCAGCAACAGTGAAGCCAACTCATATGCCTCGCTGAATAGTGTAAAGCGACGTAATTATTTAAAGCTGCATCGATGGCTCCCGCCCCAAGACCGTAAGGCAAGGCCCAGCAACAGAGCATCCAAAACTGAGTGGAAAAGGAAAAGCCCAACAGTCCTAATGCTGTTAATGTGACGCTGATGGCGACCACGAGCCCCGTGCCGATTTTTTTTGTCAGCCAATCGGAAGAAAGAGAAGAGATAATCGTGCCACTCGCAATCAGCATCGTCACGATTCCGGCGAATGAAGAGGAAACCCCCATGGCTTCTCTCATGACTGGCCAAGCGGAGCCAAGCAAGGAATCGGGGAGGCCTAAACTGATAAAGGCCAGGTAGATTATTGCTAACAATAAGGAGAACATTTTTCTTTATTACCTCTAATTTCTTAAACAATCTATCATTTTTGGTGCTTTACTTCTATCAAAATCGAATGGATTTTATCAATATTTTGCTCTTGACTTAAAGTTAACTTAAAGGCGTATGATTTACTTGAAAGGAAAATCAAATGTTGGTTTTCCGAGGCCAAGGAGGCGCAAGATGAAATCCAAAGTTTTTTTTACCAAAGATCTTTCACCAGAAGGCGTAAAGAAGATGTACGATATCCTGCATGCTGACTTAAAGGGAAAAATTGCTTTAAAGCTTCATTCGGGAGAAGAAGGGAATCAAAACTTTCTCGGCCCGGAATGGTATAAACCCCTTGTAAATGAGCTGCAGGCCACAGTCGTGGAATGCAATACCGCTTATCCGGGAGCCAGAAATACCACTCCTTTACATACCGAACTGATGAAAAAGCACGGTTGGAGCACCAACTTCAACGTGGATATCATGGATGGAGAAGGTCCGGATGTTGTCTTGGATATCCCCAACGGGAAAGTTATTAAGAAAGATTATGTCGGTAAAAACTTAATGAAGTATGATTCGATGGTAGTCGTCTCGCATTTTAAAGGGCATCCGATGGGCGGATACGGCGGAGCCTTGAAGCAACTGTCGATCGGTTGTGCCTCAAGTTTCGGCAAGGCTTATATCCATCTGGCGGGCGGGAGCGATCAATCGAAAATTTGGACGACCGACCACGATTCTTTCTTGGAATCGATGGCCGATGCCGCCGAAGCGGTTTATAACCATTTTAAAGGGCATATCGCTTTTGTCAGCATCATGAAGAATATGTCCGTCGACTGCGATTGTTGCGCGGTGGCGGAAGATCCTTGCTTGAAAGATGTCGGGATTCTGTCTTCACTTAATCCGATTGCGATCGATCAGGCTTGCTTGGATATCGTCTATAAGTCCGATGATCCGGGTAAGAAGCATTTTATCGAAAGAGTCGAATCCCGAAATGGAATCCATACGATCGACTCCGCATGCAAACTCGGGTTTGCCAGCCGCGAATACGAATTGATTGAAGTAAAATAAAGCCATGCAAGAAAAACGGGCTTATGTCATCTGCCATATGATGACTTCTTTAGATGGGAAAATCACCGGCCCTTTCTTTTCGATGAAAGAGTGCGATGTTTGCGGAGAATTTTACGATGAAGAAATTGCCAAGTTAGCTCCGAAAGCTTGGGGTTGCGGGCGGACAACGTTCGAAGAAAACTATCAGAGCGCGCTTGCTGATAACTTAAACCTCGATGAGTTTAAAGACCGGAAAGTGGAAAAAGGCGATTATCTCGTCAAGTCGGAAAATTTGCCTTATGCGATTGCCTTTGATCGGAAGGGAAGATTGAATTGGAAGCAGGACAAAATCGAGTATCCGGATGGAGTCTTCTCGAAAGTCTTGGAAGTCGTGACCGCTCTGGCTCCTTCTTCTTACCTTGCTTATTTAAGAAAGATTGCCATTCCTTATATCATCGCTGGTCAAGAGGATTTGGATGCGGGATTGTTCTTGCATAAGCTTTATGAGGAATTCGGCATTGAACGTTTTGCTTTATGCGGAGGCGGGAATATCAATGCGGCTTTCATGAAAGATAATCTTGTCGATGAGATTTCCTTGGTGACGGCTCCCGTTATCGATGGAGAAAGCCACGGCTTATCCTTCGTTGAAAAGACTTCTCCGAGAGGATTCCCCAGGGCTTATACCTTAAAGGATGCAGTTAAACTGCCTGACGGCGGGCTTTGGCTCACTTATTTAAAGAAGTATAAAGATCAGGCTTTAAGAAAACAACTGCGCAATTGACGCAGTTGTTTTTCTTTATGAGGATATACCTCTTTAGACATCGATTCCGAGCAGCAATTTTGCCAGCAACCCGATACCGAAGGAAATCGCGGCGACTCCTAAAGAGATACCCGCCATCAAGAGGAAATGCTTGAAGAAAGGCTTCTCCTGAGCTACGGAGATATAGAAATTGAAGAAGGCAATCTCTAGAATTACCTCGCCGATCATTATGGCGAAAGCCCAAAGATAGCTGGCTTCCGCTCCCGTCTGCATCAAACAGAGATATGGGAGAACCAAAAGACCGACGGTAAGCAAATACGCCGCGCCAGTATAAAGGGAAGACTTAAAGGCGTTTTTATTTCCTTCCGCCGCTTGGGCTAAATAATTAGAGGCCATCATCGAAAGGGTGGCGGCAAAGCCGGTGATGATACCTGTCAGAGCAATTAAACGGCAATCTTTTAAAGAGAACGTAACGCCGGTGATCGCACCGGTCAGTTCAACCAGAGCATCGTTCAGGCCGAGAACCATCGAACCGACATAATGAAGCCTTTCTTCATCGAGGAGGGCGTAAAGTTCTTTTTCGTGGTTGGCTTCATCTTGGTACATCTTGGCTGCTGCGGGTACTTCTTTTTCCAAGCTTTCATATTCATTTTGGCCAAGCTTTTCGCCTTTTTGCATGGTCTTGACCACGAAGGTAAAACCTAGGATTACCGTCAGCAATTTTTTGAAAAAGACATGCGGCTTCAGTTTCTTGCCGGTGAGGCTGGCCCAAGTTGAATAATGGTTATATTCGTCTTGGGACATCTGATTTAGGATTCTTGCGTTCTCCGGATATTTCTTCTGCTGTCGTTTCGCCATGAAGGCGTAGATAGCGTACCCGTCTATTTCATCTTGTTGGTTTTTTAAAATTCTTTTTTGCATCTCGGGACTGAGTTTTTGTGCCATAAAGGAAATTCCTCTCCGCTACATTCTAGCACTGGATCGGGTCTGCTTCTATCATTCTAAAAGAGTATTTAGGCCGGATTAACTGGCATTATTAACTAAGCATTTAGAGTTGCCTTTTTCGAGATGATTTTAGAAAACCGGCTTTTGGCTCCTTTCTTACATGAAAGATGCGTGCCCTCCGCTTGGTTTTTTCTTGAAAAAACCAAGGTTATCTGCAATAATTTAAAAGCGCGGACACTTAGCTCAGCTGGGAGAGCGTTTCCTTCACACGGAAGAGGTCGCAAGTTCAACCCTTGCAGCGTCCACCATTTCGCCGCTATAGTTCAACGGTACAACGGTTGCCTTGTAAGCATCAAACGGTGGTCCGACTCCGCCTAGCGGCACCATTATTGAAAACGCCCGAGAAATCGGGCTTTTTTATTTTGTTGAGACACTTTTGAGACATTTTTGAGACACTCAGTTTTTTCCAATGGCCATTTTTATTTTCTTGTTCCATCAGTTTCGACGGATGACATCCTTTTCGACTCAAGCCATGCTTTTTTAGACGTTCGACAAGGAAAAGAGCCAATTGATACCTAACCCCAAGACAGCTGAGATAACAATCAAAAGAACCGCCGAGATGGATTTCTTGCTGATGGTTTTATATAGAAAGGCGAAGATGACGACGGCCGCTAAGGTGACTGTCGATCCGAGATCGAAAGAAAAAGCGTCCTTGCCTTGATAACCGATTTGCTTCGCTAGCAACAAAAGACCGGTTCCGAGAATTAAACCCATCACGACCGGATTGATTCCTTTTAAAGCATTTTTGAAGTACTTGTTTTCCGTAAAGCGCATGAGGACTGAAGCAATCAGCAGAATAATGATAAAAGAAGGCAAAACCACCCCGCAAGTCGCTACTGCTCCTCCTAGGATTCCTCCTTGGACCGAACCCACGTAGGTGGCCATGTTGACCGCAATCGGACCAGGGGTCGACTCGCAGACACCGATGAAATCATAAAACTGGGCTTCAGTCAGCCAACTATGAGACATTACTGCTTCTTTAAGTAAAGGAATCATCGCGTAGCCACCACCGAAGGTGAAAAGGCCGATTTTTAAAAATTCCCAGAATAAAAGAAGGTAAATCATTTGTTCTCTCCTTCCTTTGGTTCCTCGTTGGCCTTTTTCTCGGCTGTCTTAATTGTTCTTTTCTTGCTAATCAGATCTTTTAGACTGTAGAAAACCAATCCTATAAAAGCGCCAATAAGGATTAAATAAATCGAAGAGAAATCAATCGAGAAGTAATCAAATAGCAGCAGGGCAACAGTTACGAGAACCAAACAAGAGATGGGCAAACCCTTTTTAGGCATTTTCCTAATCAGGTCGATGGCCGCTTTGATGATTAAATAAGCGACGGCCGCCTTAATTCCGACAAAGGCGTAGGCCACAAACTTGTTCTGGATGAACTGATCAAAAAAGAGAGAGATTAAGAATATTACAATAAAAGAAGGAAGGACGACACCTAAAGTTGCTAAAAGGCTTCCCCAGAACTTTCCTTTTCTATATCCCACAAAAGTGGCTAAATTTATAGCGATCGGCCCCGGGGTCGATTCCGCGATGGCGGTAATTTCAAGCAGCTCGTCATCATCAATCCACTTTTTCCGATCGACGATCTCATCTTTAATCTGCGAGATCATCGCATACCCGCCCCCGAAGGTGGTGGCCCCGATTTTCAAAAAGGTCAGGAACAAATCCAATTTGATATTCATCTTGGCCTCCTTGCTTTCTTCAATATTATATGGCTGGATATAGTATTAGTAAAATTGTATAATGTTATGAAGTTGATATATATTTCAATATAAACTATGACATTAAAACAACTGGAAATCTTTGTGGCGGTTGCTCAAGGGAAATCATTGACTGAGGCCTCAGAGTCGCTTTATATGACTCAGCCGGCCGTGTCTTTAGCCATCAAGGACTTAGAGACGGAAACCGGTTTGCCATTATTCAAAAGGATTAAACAACGGCTGAAAATCACCGAGGAAGGGAAAACTTTTTTAGAATATGCCTTAAGGACTTTGAATTCCTTTACAGCTTTGGAAGACTATGCCAAAGGTGCTTGTCGAAAACCT
This sequence comes from Bacilli bacterium, assembly GCA_022652945.1. Taxonomy (GTDB): domain Bacteria; phylum Bacillota_I; class Bacilli_A; order RFN20; family CAG-288; genus Scatoplasma. The sequence goes on along the minus strand of JALCRV010000009.1, from coordinate 67,614 downwards.
GTTCTATCGCTCGCCTGCTCACTTTCCTTAGGCTCTCAGTGGCTTCCGAGGATTATGGCCTCTTATCCTGAGCCTCAGGGTTTTAAGCTGACTTATCGGATTACCTCCAGCGAAAAAGTGGCTCAAGGATTAAAAGAAGAAAAATTTGATCTTGGGATTATCGAAGGTCCCTTTGAGCAAGGCTCCTTCGAGGTGGCTTCTTTAGGCCGGGATCATCTTTCATTCGTCTGCGCGAAGAATTTTCTGCAGGCTGACAAATTGAAGATTTCTGACCTTTCTTCTTATCCGCTTCTTTTAAGGGAGAAAGGCTCGGGCACTCGGGACTCATTTGAAGCGGTGATGAAAGAAGAGGGCATTGAATGCCAGCCGCTTTTGGAAACGGATGCTAACGACTCCTTGCTGCAGTTTGCTTTGGCCGGCTTCGGCCTCGGGGTTCTTCCTTATTCGGTAGTAAAAGAAAAATTGAAAAAAGGCGAAATCAAAGAAGTCAAAATCGAAGGATTTACCTTTTCACGTAAGCTTTCCTTGCTGACTTTAAAAGGCAAGGCACTTAGCCCTGCTGCTGAAGACCTCAGGGCCTTTTTAGAAAAAGAGTTCAAGAAGATTTCTTGAGACTAAAGATCTTTAAAGAGATCTTTTTCTTCTCCGTTTTTACAAAAGACCGGTATTTGATCAAGCCTTGCTTTAATCAAATATGTCTTCCCGCCCTGATAAATCTGATGATCAAGAACGGAATACCACGTAGCGCCTTTAGGCAAATAAACTTTCCTTTGACGGCTGAAGGCTTTGATGATGGGAGCTACAAGCAAAGAAGAGCCGAACAGGTATTCATCTTTTATCGCATAAGCGATTTCATCTTCCGGGAATTCGTAGAACAATCCGCGGATCAAAGGGTCTCCGTAAAGGGAAGCCTCCTTGTAAATCTTTTTGAGATAAGGCTTCATTTTCTCTCGGAGGAAGATGTACTTGACCATGATTTCGTAGTTCTTAGGTCCGTAACTCCAGACTTCATTATCCGCCCCCGTATAGAAAACTTTGCTCCCGTCTTTTCTTCTGGGGGCTTTTACCGGGAAGCGCCAGCCGTGCAGACGCATCAAAGGGCAGAAGGTCCCGAATTCGAACCATCTGATCAGAAGATTTCGGAACTTGGGAGATTTTACTAAGCCGAAAGTAAACCCGCCGATATCGGTGTTCCACCAGCTGATGCCGGCTAAGCCGATGTTTATGCCCGCTGGGATTTGCTTTTCTAAGGCTTCGAATTTTGAAAACACATCCCCCGACCAGACGAGGGAACCGAATCTCTGGCTACCCGCCCAAGCGCAACGGCAGAGATTCACCACGTCTTTGATCCCGGCCCCCTTCATTTTCGTATAAAAGCCTTTTTCGACTAGCAAAGGATAAAGGTTACCTGTTTTTAGATGCGAACCAGCTATCCCGGAATAGAAAGCGGGGTCTTCGACGTTATTATGAGGCTCGATCTCATCGAGCCAGAAATTGGTGATTCCGTAATCCACATAGTTCTTTTGGCATTTTTCCCAGACGTAATCCATCGTCTTGGGATTAGCCATATCGAAAAAGATCGTAGTCCCGAATGTTTTTGAGTTCTTAAAGGGCACGCTCGATTTAATCAAAAGGCCCTTAGCTTCCATTTCTTGGTAGTTTTCTGATTTGGTTTCCAAAAACGGCCAGAAGGAGACTAGGAATTTAGCGCCCGTTTCGTTGACCTTCTTTATCATTTCCTTTGGGTCGGGGAAGAACTCTGAATCGAATCTCATATCTCCCAGGTGCGGGTAATGGTAAAAATCGCAGACGATCATGGAAAGAGGAATCTTCCGTTCCTGATAGCCTTGAACGGTCTGCTCGATTTGTTCCTGCTTATAATAGCGAAGCCTGGACTGCCAGAAGCCCATCCCGTAATCTGGCATCATCTCCGGCTTGCCGGCCACGGCCATAAAAGAACGGACGTTCTCTTTTGGGGTTCTGTTGACGGTAAGCCAGATGGCAAAACGGTCAGTCAGCTTAGCTTGAAAGACGGTCTTATCCTGAAGGAAATCGGCCTCTCCGATCGCCGGATTATCCCAGAAAAAGCCGTAACCTTTGTCAGAGATAAAGAAGGGAATGGAGATTTGGGTATTGTGTTGAGCTAATTCGGCTTTTAATCCTTTTATATTCAACCTGCCATCTTGATACTGACCCATGCCGAAAATCTTTTCAGAAGGATTTTCAGGGATGAAAGAAAAGGAAAGCTCACCGCCTTCCTCACCTTTTTGGCTAAAGGCGATATCCGAGGAAGAGAAGGCGAGAACCTTTTTCCCGTCCTCGCTAAAAAGAGAAAAAGAAAGTTCCCCATCTTTTTCATCCAACTTAAGAAGCGAGGTGCCTTCTTTGAAAGAAGCGCTCGACCCGTCAAGTAGGATAACCGGCCTTTCATCTCCGGTTTTTTCTAAAGGCTCATATAAGATGATCGGCTTTTCTTTATATGTTTTTTGGATTGCGATGCCGTTGCCAAGAGGGGAAATCCAAATCTCGCCTTGGGAGCTTGACCAACAGAGTCTGTCCTTAAAAATTTTAAACATAACCAGCCTCCTGTCTTTGAAAAAATTATAAAACCATAGAGCAAATAAATCTTGTGAAAAGGTTATAGCTATTATAAAACTTATGGTTTTTAGCAATATCAAAAAGCACCTGATTTTCAGAGCAATTTCAATCTTTGAAAAACTTTTCTGAAAAATTAGTGAAAATTTCTTGCATTATTTCAAAATGTGTTGTATATTCATCATTCAGCACTGGCTGACCGGCTCGAGAGCCGGTTAAAGTAAGTGCCCTAAGAAAGGAGGTTTCTGATATGGAATATCAAGAAATCAAGACCTCCCAGTCGAAGCAAGACGTTTCTAAAAAGATGTCTAAAGGCGTTAACTGGCAGAAGGTCCTGGAAGCCCTGGTCATGATGATCGGGACAAGGGTCAATTCAACTGACACTCAGAATATCTGAATGTCGCTGACCTCAGAAAATCGACGGGGAGGGTGAAAACCCAACCCGTTTTTTTATATATAAATCCTTATAATATGTCAGCTCGTAGACGATTGTTTTAGGCCTTTAATAAAAGTGTTGACTACTGAAAAGGGAAGCGATAGACTAGTAGAGCTGGTTTGCCCAGCCCGTGTTGAAGTGTGACATTGCCGATACGCCTATCAGGGTTGTCATGTTATCGGGAAAATCACACTGAGCGGAAAAAAGCTTAAATGCCAAAATTGACAAGGAGGAAAAAAGCATGGCAAAGACAAACAACATCCGTGTTCGTTTGAAGGCTTACGACCACAAAGTCTTGGATCTATCTGTAGCCAAGATCGTCGAAGCTGCGACTAAGACTGGGGCGACTGTCGTCGGCCCGATCCCGCTTCCTACAGAGAAGCAAATCTATACGATTCTGCGCTCACCGTTCGTCGATAAGGACTCCCGTGAGCAATTCGAAATCAGAACGCACAAACGTCTGATCGACATCGTTCGCCCGACTAAAGCTACCATCGATACCTTAACTAGGCTCGATCTGCCGTCCGGCGTTGATATCGAGATTAAGCTATAAAGGAGAAACGGAAATGAAAACGATTATCGGAAGAAAAATCGGCATGACTTCCGTTTTTGCGGAAGATGGGACTCAGTATCCTGTTTCCGTTATTGAGGTCTTGCCTAATACCGTCATCCAGAAGAAAACTGTGGATAAAGACGGCTATGAAGCTGTCGTCGTCGGCTATGAGCCGAAGAAGAAGAATATCACCAAGGCTATGAAAGGCGTCTTCGATAAGGCGCATTCCGAGACCAAGGCTGACGTCTTCGAACTTAAAGGCGACGAAGTCTATAAGTATGAAGTCGGACAGGATATCCTTTGCTCCATTTTTGAAGCGGGTGATAACGTCGATGTGACCGGCACCTCTAAAGGCCGCGGCTACTCGGGTATCATCAAGAGATATCATGCGACCATCGGCCCGAAAGGCCACGGTTCCGGCTATCATCGTCAGATCGGCTCCTTAGCCACCAACGGACGTACCAATAACCGTGTCCATCCTGGCAAGACTATGTCCGGTCATCATGGCCACTATACCCGTACGACCCTCAACCTCACCGTTGTCGCTGTCTACCCGGATAAGAACGCCATTCTCATCAAAGGATCTGTCCCCGGCCCTAATAAGTCGATCATCAAGATCCGCACCGCTACCAGAGATCCTAATCTCAAGCATGCTGTGAAACCTCTGATTAACCGTACGGTAGCTAAGGCTGCTGCTCCGGTCGCTGAGGCCGCCCCGGCTGCTGAGGCTAAGTAATAAAGGAGAAGCAAGATGAAAATAGTCAATCAAAAGATCGAGCTCCCGGTCATCGACTTTGCAGGTAAGGAAGTCGGTAAAACAAAATTGGTCCCCGAGCTGTTCGGTATCAAGCCGAACGAATATGTGGTTCAGCTCTCCGTCAAGGTTGACCTGGCTAATCGTCGTCAGGCTACCGCTAAGACCCGCACCATTTCTGAGGTGAAGGGCACTGGTAAAAAACCTTGGAAGCAAAAGGGAACCGGCCGCGCAAGAGTCGGCACTCGTCGTTCTCCTCTTTGGAGAGGCGGCGCTGTCGTCTTCGGCCCGAACGGCAAACAGAGCTACAAGCTTAAGATGAATAAGAAAGAGCACTTCTTGGCTCTGGCTTCCGTCCTTTCCGACAAGGTCAATACCAAGAACGTCCTCGTCATCGATTCCGAGAAGTTCTCTTCTCCGAAGACTAAGGATTTCGTCGCCGCGTTAGCGAAGATGAATCTCTCCGGAAAGATCCTGTTCGTCATCGATAACTTCGATGAGAACTTCTTAAGGGCTTCCGGGAATATCCCTGGCCTGAAAGTTGATTTCTCCGATAACATGTCCGTATACGATGTCCTCAATGCTGATAAGGTGATTTTCACTAAGTCGGTCATCGCTGACATCGCCAGCCAATTCGAAGAGGCTGGCTCTGAGGAGGCCAAGTAATTATGGCAGAAGAAGAAAAGAAAGAGACCGCCGTCGAGACGGAGAAGAAACCCGTCAAGAAGGCCGCCGCTACCAAGGCTGCTCCTAAAAAGGAAGCTGCTGCTCCTAAAAAGGCTCCCGCTAAGAAAGCTTCGGCGTCCAAAAAGGCTGAAGAAGTAAAACCTGCGGAAGTCAAGGCTGAGCCCAAAGAAGAGAAGAAGGAAGAAGCTAAGAAGCCTGCGATGAAGGAATTCAAGACTCGCAAGCCTACTCAGCATGACTTCGAAATCATCCACGGACCCTACATCACTGAAAAAACTCAGGCGATGGAAGCCAAAGAAAATAAGATTGTTCTCCGCGTCGCCTCTTCTGCTACCGCTACTGAGATTAAAGAAGCGGTCCAAGCGATCTTCGGCGTCAAGGTCGATAAAGTCAATACGGTTAATGTCAGAGCTAAAGCCAAGAGAATGGGCCGTTATGAAGGCCACGTCCCCGGCTTCAAGAAAGCTATCGTCAAGGTCAACAAGGATTACGACTTAGGTGAGATCGCCAAAGCCGCCCAAGCTGAACAAGCCAAATAGCTCAACAGATAGCGAATTATAGGAGAATTAAAATGGCAATCAAGTTATACAATCCGACAACTCACGGTCTGCGCCATCTGGCGACGATCGATTATAGTTGTCTCACGAAGAAAGCTCCTGAAAAAGCACTGCTGGCTCCGCTTCCTCATAAAGGCGGACGCAATAACCAGGGATACATCACCTGCCGTCATAAGGGCGGTGGCAATAAGAGGATGTACCGCATCATCGATTTCAAGAGAAACAGAGATGATCAGGTCGCGACCGTTTCCGCTCTGGAATACGATCCTAACCGCAACGCCTTCATCGCGTTGGTCATCTATCCGGACGGAACGAAGAATTACATCATCGCTCCGGGCGGGCTGAAAGTCGGAGACAAGATTGTCTCTGGCAAGGGCAAAGATATCAAGGTTGGCAACTGCCTTCCGCTGGCTGAGATTCCTGAAGGAATCATGGTCTGCAATATCGAACTCACTCCGGGCCGTGGCGGTCAGATGTGCCGCGCTGCCGGGACTTCCGCTCAGATTCTGGGCAAAGAAGAAAGATATGTCACCTTACGTCTCCAGTCCGGCGAAGTAAGGAAAGTCTTATCCAACTGCCGCGCGACGATTGGTGTTGTCTCCAATGAAGACTTCAATCTGGTCCATCGTGGTAAGGCTGGCAAGACCCGTTACCTCGGTATCCGTCCGACAGTCCGTGGCTCCGCCATGAACCCGAACGATCACCCGCACGGTGGCGGTGAAGGTAAGTGCCCGATCGGCCGTGATGCACCGCGTACTCCGTGGGGCAAGAAGGCTCTGGGTGTCAAGACCAGAAAGATGAATAAAGCTTCGTCTCGTCTGATCATCAGAAGAGTCAACGACAAGTAAATCAGGAGGAATAGGTTAACAATATGCATCGTTCAATCAAAAAAGGACCTTATTGCGAAGAGAAGCTTCTCTCCAGAGTCAACGCTATGCGCGCTTCCGGAAAGAAGACTATCATCAAGACTTGGTCGAGAAGAAGCACCATTCTTCCCCAATTTGTCGAACTGACGATCTCCGTCTACAATGGCAAGAATCATATCCCGGTCTATATTACCGAGGATATGGTCGGGCACAAATTAGGCGAATTCGTTCCGACCCGTATTTTTAAGGGACACGGAACTAATGTCGCCGAAGCAGCTGCCGCTACTGCCGCTGCTCCTGCCGCTGGTGCTGCCGCCGCTACTGCTGCGAAACCTGCAGCTGGCGCCGCTGCTCCGGCTGCTGCTCCTGCCGCTCCGGCTGCTAAGAAATAAGGGGAATAAATATGGCAAAGAAAGAAAAAGCTGAAGTCAAGACTCCCACTAGAACTGAAGCGAGATGCTTCGTCGATGGGATCCATATCACTCCTCGTAAAATGCGCTTAGTCATCGATCTCGTCCGCGGTAAGGATCTTCCTGCCGCCTACGCCCTTCTCGCCAATACGGTGAAGGCTCCGGTCGATGTCGTCGCCAAAGCTATCCATTCCGCGGAAGCCAACGCTGTCAATAACTTCCACATGGAAGCCGGCAAGCTCTACATCGCCTCAATCCAAGTCGGAGATGGCCCGCGTCTCAAGAGAATGGAACCGCGCGCCAAAGGCTCATCCTCTCCTTATATGAAGAGAATGTCTAACCTCACCGTCGTCCTGAAAGCGAAAGGAGAAGAGAAGTAAATATGGGCCAGAAAGTAAATCCGAATGGCATGCGTATCGGGATCAATAAAGATTGGTCCTCGCGCTGGTATGCCTCTGATAAAGATTACGCCAAGTATATTGCTCTCGATATGAAGATTCGCAACTACCTCGAGCCGAAACTCGTGGAAGCTGAGCTCTCTCATATTGATATCGAGCGTATCAAGGGCACCATCACCGTCTCTATCTTCGTCGCCCGTCCGGGCGTCGTGATCGGTCAGGATGGAGCCAACATTAAGAATCTTAAAGATGCTCTGCTTAAGCTCATCGGTGTCGATGATATCAAGCTCAACATCGTCGAGATCAAAGATCCTAACCTCGATGCTGTCTTAGTCGCGAAATCAATCGCCAAACAGCTTGAGGAACGCGCTTCGTTCCGTATCGCCCAGAAAAAGGCGATTCAGAACATCATCCGCGCTGGCGCCAAAGGCTGCAAGACCATGGTTAAAGGCCGTCTCGGCGGAGCGGAAATCGCTCGTTCCGAGTCGTACCGTGAAGGAACTCTGTCCCTTCAGACCTTGTCCCAGAATGTCGATTATGGCTTTGCCGAAGCTAAGACGACCTACGGCCGTCTCGGTGTCAAAGTCTGGATCGCCCTTCCGGCCAATTTCGCCGGCAACGTCCTCGCCCCGGGCGAGAAACGTGCACCGTCCGATCGCTTTGATCGCCGCGGACCGCGCCGTCCGTTCAATAACGGACCTCGTCAGTTCGCTCCGCGTCCGGCTGTCCAGGCTGCTCCTGTTCCCGCTGAAGGTCAGGCTCAACAGGCTGATGACGATGCCGAAAAAGGAGAATAGATATGTTACAGCCAAAGAGAGTTGAATACAGACACCCCCAGGCCTTGTCCTACGAGGGACATGCTAAAGGCGGCACCAAGGTCTTGTACGGTCAGTACGGACTAGTTGCTACCACTGGGAATTATGTCAATAACCGTCAGATCGAAGCGGCCCGTGTCGTCCTTGCTCGTTATACCCGTAAAGGTGGCAAGGCCTACGTCCGCATCTTCCCTTACTTAGGGAAGACTAAGAAGCCCGCAGAAGTCCGTATGGGCTCCGGCAAAGGCTCGATTGATGCTTGGGTCTGCCCGGTCAAAGTCGGGAAGATCATGTTCGAAATCAGCGGTGTGGATGATGAGACAGCTAAGGAAGCCCTTCATCAGGTCTCCTATAAGCTTCCCGTCCGCTCCAAGGTCGTGAAAAAAGGCGAGGAGGGCAGATAAGCATGGAAATCGATGAAGTAAGAAAGCTGAGCGATAAAGAGATTTCGGAGAAGGTCTTAGAACTTAAGTCCGATCTGATGACTCTTCGCTTCCAGCAGAGAACCGGCAATCTTGACAACGGAAAGAAACTCCACGATGTCCGCAAGACTATCGCTAAGTGTCTGACCGTCCAGAAGGAACGCCAGCTCGCCGCCGCCAAACCGGCTGCTAAATAGGAGGAATTCGTAATATGGCAGAAAATACAGTTGAAAAGACCAGACGTCGTCTGACCGGCATTGTCGTTTCAGACAAGATGGATAAGACCATCACCGTCGAGGTCTCCACTTACAAGAACGATCCTATTTATGGCAAGAGAGCTGAGTATCGTAAAAAGTACAAGGCTCACGACGAGAAAGAGGAAGCCAATGTCGGTGATACCGTCCTGATCGAAGAGACCAGACATATCGCTGCCACCGTCTACTTCCGCCTCGTTAAAGTCCTGAAGAAGGGAGAGGCTCAATTATGATTCAAAATGAGACTAACCTGGTCGTCGCCGATAATTCCGGCGCTCAATCAGTCAGGGTCTTCCGTATGCTCGGCGGTTCTTTCCGCCGTTCCGTCAGCGTCGGTGACATCGTCATCTGCGCGGTGAAGAAGGCTATCCCTAACGCGAAGGTCAAACAGAGCGACATCGTCAAAGGTGTCATCATCAGAGTCAAGAAGGAATATCAGAGAAGAGATGGTTCGACCATCCGCTTCGATGATAATGCGATCGTCCTCCTTAACGAAGATGGCACTCCTAAAGGCACCCGTGTCTTCGGACCGGTCGCTCGTGAGTTGCGTGAAAAGGGCGGAGATGGCTTTATGAAGATCATCTCTTTAGCCCCGGAAGTCTTATAAACGGAGGCAGAGAACAAATATGAAATTAAGAAAGGGTGATTCCGTCATCGTCATCTACGGCAAAGACAAGGGCAAGCAAGGTATTATCCAGAAGGCTTTCCCCCGCCTGAACAAAGTAGTCGTCGATGGTGTGAATCTCAGAAAGAAGCACGTCAAACCTTCCCAAGCTAATCCGGAAGGTTCGATCGTCGAAGTCTACGCTCCGATCGATGCTTCCCACGTTATGCTGGTCGATCCGAAGACCAAGAAGGTCACTAGAATCGGCTTCAAAGTGGTCGATGGCAAGAAAGTCCGCGTCGCGAAAGCTAGCGGTACGATCTTAGGCTAAGGAGGTAAATATGGCAGAAGAAATTAAGAAAGAGGTTGCCCCTAAGGCACCCGCTGAAAAGAAAGCCCCCAAAGCTGAAGCTAAGAAAGCCGAAGCCAAGGAAGTTAAGCCCGCTGTCAAGGTCGAAAAAGACCATAAAGGCGGAGATAAACCCAACATCGTGTCCCGCGTTCAGGTCGACTGGAAAGAAAGAGTCGCCCCGCTGCTGATGAAGCAGTTCGGCTACACTTCCATCATGGCCGTTCCTAAGCTCGAGAAAATCGTCCTTAACATGGGCGTCGGTGAAGCGGCGTCCAACGCGAAAGAAATTGAAGATGCGGTCGCTGATATGACCTTGATTGCCGGCCAGAAACCGGTCGTCACCAAGACCAAGAAAGCTATCGCTAACTTCAAGATCAGAGAGGATCAGCCTATCGGCTGCAAAGTCACTCTCCGCGGTATCAGGATGTACGATTTCTTCGATAAGCTCGTTTCGATCGATCTGCCCCGTGTCCGTGATTTCCACGGTATCCCGACAAATTCCTTCGATGGCCGCGGCAATTATGCCTTAGGTATCAAAGAGCAGCTTATCTTCCCGGAGATCGACTACGATAAGATCAGCCATCTCCGCGGTATGGATATCATCATCGTCACTTCGGCTAAGACCGATAAGGAAGCCTATGCCTTACTTGAGGCGCTGGGCATGCCGTTCAGAAAGTAGAGGACATCAAAATGGCAAAACAATCAATGATCGTCAAATGCAACAAGAAGCAGAAGTTCAAGGTTAGAGAATACCAGCGCTGCGCTCGTTGCGGCCGTCCTCACGGCGTTATCCGCAAGTTCGGTCTGTGCCGTATCTGCCTTCGTGAAATGGCTTATAAAGGCCAGATCCCTGGGTTGAAAAAGGCTTCTTGGTAAAACGGAAAGGGGAATAAAGCGAACATGATTACTGATCCTGTCGCGGATATGCTCACCCGCATCCGCAATGCTAACAAAGTCAAAGTCGAAAAAGTATCCTTCAATTTCTCGGCTGAGAAAAAAGCGATCGTAGACATTCTCTTAAGAGAAGGCTACATCGCGGCTGTCAAGGTTGAAGGCGGCGTCAAGAAGACTATTGTCGTCACTCTGAAGTATACCGCTGATGGTGGCCGCGTCCTGACCGATCTGAAGAGAATCTCCAAACCTGGTCTCCGCGTCTACGCTTCCGTCGACGAACTCCCCGAAGTCCTCAATGGCTTAGGGATGGCAATCGTCTCGACCTCCAAAGGGGTCCTGACTGATAAAGAAGCCAGAAAGGCCGATGTCGGCGGGGAAGTCCTCGCCTACGTCTGGTAAGGTAAAACACAATGTCAAGAATCGGTAAAAAACCAATCGACATCCCCGCAGGTGTCGAAATCAAGGCCGAGGGCAGCACCGTTACGGTCAAAGGGCCTAAAGGCACCCTCACCCAGAGTTTCAATGCGCGCATGACCTTCGAACAGAAAGATGGAAAGTTCATTGTCAAACGCCCCGATGATGAGATTGAGAACAAGATGCTCCACGGCACCACGAGAGCGATTATCGCTAACATGGTCAAAGGAGTCGTCGATGGCTTCTCAAAAACCCTCATCGTTGATGGCGTCGGCTACACCGCCGAAATCCGCGGTAGCGATCTCTACCTCAAGGTAGGCTTCGCTAACGGGATTACCGTCCATCCGCTCGAGGGCGTGAAGATTTCCTGCACTGATCCTAACACGATTGTCGTCACCGGTATCGATCGCCAAGCGGTCGGCCAGCAGGCGGCTATTATCCGTGCGGTCAAGAAACCTGAGCCGTACCACGGCAAAGGCATCCACTACAAGGATGAGGTCATCGTGCTCAGAGTCTCGAAGGCGAAGAAGAAGGAATCCGCGACCGCTAGCGGCTCTGCCGCTCCGGCTGCCAAATAAGGAGGCTAAAGAACTATGTTTAAGATTATTGATAAAAACGGGGCTCGTCTCCACAGACATCTCCGTCAAAAGTCGAAGATCCATGGCACAGCCTCCCGTCCGAGAGTCAGCGTTTTCCGCTCTAACAGGCAGATTTACGCTCAAATCGTTGACGATGATGCCCGCAAGACTTTAGCTGAAGCCAATTCCCAAAAGATGGGCTTGACTGATGGCGCGACCAAGGAAGGTGCGACGAAAGTCGGCGCTGAACTCGCCAAGAAAGCTAAAGAGCTCGGTATCACTGAGATTGTCTTCGATCGTTCCGGGTACATCTATCACGGACGTGTCCAGGCTCTCGCTGATGCGATGCGTCAAGGCGGACTGAAGTTCTAGGCGAAAGGAAATAATCATCATGGAAAATAACGATATTAAAGAGAATGCTGCTCCGGTTATCGCTCCGACTCCGGTCGAAGAGAAACCTGCAGCCGAATCTAATCCTTCCGCCGATAAAGGCGCCCAGGGCCATTTCGGCCACGGGGATCGTCGCGATCCGCGCAATGGTGGCAACCGTCGTTTCGGTGGCCATCGTCCGCAGGTCCAGAAGGAATACGAAGAAAGAGTCGTCCATATCGCCCGTGTCACCAAGGTCGTTAAAGGCGGCAAGAGAATGAGATTCTCTGCGCTCGTCGTCATCGGCAATGGCAAAGGCAAATTCGGATTCGGCATCGGCAAGTCCCAAGAGGTCCCCGATGCGATCAAGAAGGCTATCAATGTCGCTAACGCTGACATTCATTACCTCCCGATCGTCAAAAACGATACGATTCCTCATACCGTCGAAGGCAACTTCGGAGCCTGCAAAGTGTTCCTGAAGCCCGCCCCGGCCGGCACCGGAATTGTCGCTGGCGGCCCGGTCCGTGCGATTCTTGAACTCTCCGGCGTCAAAAACGTGTATTCTAAAGTATATGGCTCGCGTTCTTCGATCAACGTCATCAAGGCGACGGTCGATGGAATCAAGCAGCTGAGGACCATTTCCAAAGCTCAGGAGCTTCTCGCTAAAGAGCAAGGAGTGAAGGCTGAGGAAAAAGCGTCTGCTACCCAGGAGGAAAAGAAGGATGAAGTTAAGTGAATTAAAGATCGCTAAGGGCTCCACCCATCCGACCAAGAGGGTCGGTCTGGGTATCGGCTCAGGCATGGGCAAGACTTCGACCCGCGGCCAGAAAGGCGCTGGAGCTAGATCCGGCGCTGGGACTCGCCCCGGCTTCGAAGGCGGCCAGAATCCAATCTACCGCAGATTGCCTAAACGTGGTTTCCATAACCGCGGACGTGTCGAATATGCTGTCATCAATCTTTCTCAGATTGCAGCCTTAGGCTTCAAGGATGGGGAAGAGGTCGATACGGCTTTATACATCTCCGACCGCAAGGACGGAATCAAAGTCTTGGGCGATGGCGAGCTTGCAGTTAAGCTCACGATCGTGGCCGATGCTTTCTCCGCGTCTGCAAAAGAGAAGATTGAAAAAGCTGGCGGCGTCGCCAAGGTAAGATAAGATGAAGAAAATCAGCGCGATTCTCAAGAATAAGGACGTGATGAACAGGATTCTGTTCACTTTCGCCATCTTCCTGATCTTCCGCCTCGGTTCAGCTATCACTGTTCCGGGCGTCACCCTTTCTACCTCCGCTTTCTCGAGCGGGGATATCCTCGGGTTGATGAACCTTATGGGTGGCGGCGCGCTGCAGTCTTTCTCCCTTTTCGCTTTGGGCGTCAGCCCTTATATCACCGCGCAGATTATCGTCCAGTTGCTGCAGACGGATGTCTTGCCTTCCTTAACAGAATTGTCCAAGGAAGGTGAAACCGGCCGTCACAAGATTGAAATGACGACCCGTTACCTGACGATCCTTTTGGGGGCCGTTCAGGCGTATGGTGTCATTGTCACCATGCAGAATACCCAAGGCTTGACTGTCAAGGATACGACTGTCTGGGGATATGTAAAAATCATTATCTATCTGTTAGCTGGGACGATGCTGCTGATGTGGTTGGGCGATAAAATCACCGAGAAAGGCATCGGAAACGGCATTTCCATGATTATCTTCGCGGGCATCGTTTCGGCTTTGCCTCAAGAGATTATCGCCGCTTTCCAGCAGTACATGGGCGAGAAGATCCTCACTGACGATCCGACTCTGATCCTTGAAGGCACGATGCAACTGACGCTCTATGTGGTGGCCTTGTTCGCCATCACGGTGGCTGTCACCTTCGTTGAAATATCCGAAAGAAGGTTGCCTGTTTCCCACTCCGCTTCGAGCCAATCGCTCTCTTCCGCTGCGGCCCAGTCTTCCTTCCTGCCTCTGAAGATCAATTCCGCTTCCGTCATTCCTGTCATCTTCGCTTCCTCGCTGCTGATGGCGCCTTCAATCATCATTTCCTTCATCGCGGGATCCAATGTCCCGGGATGGGCGAAACAGATGGAAAACGTCTTCAACTACCAGGTTTTGACAGAAATGCCCGGTTATGCCGATACGACATGGAAGATGCCTTGGGGCTTGTTGATTTATCTGGTCCTGATTATCTTCTTTACATTCTTCTACGCTAACCTCCAGATCAATCCGGAAAAGATTGCCGAGAACTTCCAAGAGTCCGGCACTTACATCACCGGATTACGTCCTGGTATCGAAACGCAGAACTATATTTCTAAGGTCTTGAATCGCATTACGTTCATCGGCGCGATCGCTCTATCCATCATCGCCACTTTGCCTATCGCCCTCGCTTTAGGTAACGTGGTCCCCAGCTCAATGTCGTTGGGCGGGACGGGGTTGATCATCGTTGTCGGTGTCGCCTTGGAAATCTCTAATCAGATCGATGGGTTGCTCGCCGGCAAGAACTACGAGGAGGGATATTAGAAATGAAACAGAATGCTAAATTGAATATTGTCTTGATGGGTCCTCCGGGTGCGGGCAAAGGCACGCAATCGGAGCTCCTGGTCAAGGAATACGGGATTCTCCACATCTCCACGGGCGATATGTTCCGTGAAGCGATCGCGGAGAAAACTCCGGTCGGTCTTAAAGCCGCGTCTTACACCAACGCGGGACTTCTGGTCCCCGATGATGTCGTTATCGCCCTCGTGAAGGAAAGGCTCTCCAAGCCGGATTGTGCTCAAGGATATCTCTTAGATGGTTTCCCGCGCACGATTCCTCAGGCTGAAGCCTTAAGAGAACTCACGAAGGAAATCGGACGTCCGGTCCAAGCGGTTATCTGCTTGAAGGCTGAACCGTCCATCCTTATTGAGCGTATCGTCTCCCGCCGTGTCTGTCCGACCTGCGGAGCTAGCTACAACCTCTTATCGAAGAAACCCAAAGTCGAGGGAATTTGCGATAACTGCGGAGGGAAGCTCGTGCAGCGCAAGGATGATACTAGAGAGTCGTTCGCTACCAGGCTTGATGCCTATCAGAAATCCACCGCGCCCCTGATTGATTTTTATAAGAAGCAGGGAATCTTAGGTGAAGTCGACGGGCTTCAGGATATCGATGCCGTCTTCGGAGATATCAGAAAGATTCTGGAAAGAAGCTGATTCGGAAGTGATTATCATTAAATCTGATTCAGAAGTCCAGAAGATGGTCGAAGCAGGAGCCCTGTTAGGGCAGACGTTCGACTACATCAAGCCGTTTATTGTTCCGGGAGTCACGACCTTGGAACTGGATAGGCTGGTGGAAAAGTATCTCCGCGCTCACGGGGCCAAACCCTCATTCAAAGAAGTCGAAGGATATCACAGCTCGATCTGCGCTTCGGTCAACGATGTCCTGATTCACGGGATCCCTTCTTCTAAGATCGTGCTTAAAGAGGGAGACATCCTGTCAATCGATATGGGTGATATTCTCAATGGCTTCCAAGGCGATGCCGCCCGCACTTATGCGGTCGGGGCAATTTCCCCGGAAGCAAGTCGTCTCATACAGTGCACTGAGGAGTGCTTCTATCTCGCCTTCTCTCGCGCCAAAGCCGGTAACCATATCAAAGACCTTTCGTCCGCGATTTCGGAGGTGGCCGCTAAATACGGTTACGCGACGAACAAAGACTATGGCGGACATGGTATCGGACGTGAGATGCATGAAGATCCGTTCATTCCGAATTTCAACGATCCGTTCCACGGGCTAGGAGCTATGCTCCGTCCGGGGATGTGCATCGCGGTCGAACCGATGATCCAAATGGGCACCGATGCGATCAGAAATCTGGATGACGGCTGGGGCGTTGCCTCAGCAGATGGCAAGCTGACCTGCCATTACGAAAACACGATAGTCATCATGGAGGATGGGATTGGCCATATCACCACGATCGACTCGAATGTGAAAGGACACTTAGGTAATGTCGAGAGATAATTTCATTGTCGTCGAAGCTAGCGTGGTCGATGCTTTGCCAAAGACCACTTTCAACGTCCGACTTGAAAACGGAACAGTGATCAGGGCTACCGTTTCCGGTAAAATGCGTTTAAATAAGATCCGTATCTTACCGGGTGATCGTGTCACTGTGGAACTCTCGCCTTACGACTTAACACGGGGCCGTATTACGTATCGTTACAAGAACTGAACATAGTTCAGAAAGGAACAAAGATCGTTTTATGAAAGTCAGAGCATCAGTTAAACCCATCTGCGACAAATGCCGCGTGGTTAAGAGAAAAGGGCGTGTTTGCGTCATTTGCTCGAACCCGAAGCATAAGCAGAGACAAGGCTAAACACAAGGAGAACAGCTAAAATATGGCAAGAATCGCTGGGGTAGATATCCCTAATGATAAAGTCGTCGTCTATTCGCTGATGTACATCCATGGTATCGGTGAAACCACCGCTCGCAAAGTGGTCGCCGCTGCTAAAGTCGATCCCGCCAAGAGAGTGAAAGATCTCACCGAAGAGGAATTGACTGCTATTCGTAACGCTATTACTGCCGGCGGCTATAAAGTCGAAGGCGACCTCCGCAGGGAAGTCTCCTTGAACATTAAGCGCCTTGAAGAAATCGGCAGTTATCGCGGTCTGCGTCACAAGAAGAATCTTCCTTGCCGCGGACAGCGTACGCGCACTAATGCGAGGACCTGCAAAGGCCCGAGAAAGACTGTGGCTAACAAGAAAGCCGCCGTCATGTAATGAGGTAAACGAACAATGGCTACTGAAGATAAAAAAGAGACCGCAGCGAAAGCTGCTCCGGCCGCCGATGCGAAAGCTGGCGATAAAGCTGCTTCCGGCAAGAAATTTGGCCGTTCGAAGAAAACCAAGCTTAACTTCACCCGCGGTGTCGCTCACATCCATTCGTCTTTCAACAATACTATCGTTTCCATCACTGATCCGACCGGAAAGGTGATCGCTTGGGCCTCCGCTGGCACCATCGGCTACACCGGAGCGAAGAAATCCACTCCGTTCGCTGCCCAGGTCGCTGCTGAGACAGTCGCGAAAGCTTGCTTGGATAGAGGCCTTAAACAGGTCGATGTCCTCGTCAAGGGACCTGGCTCGGGCCGTGAGTCCGCTCTTCGTGCCCTCCAGGCTGCTGGCTTACAGGTTCTTTCGATCGATGATGTCACGCCGGTACCGCATAACGGCTGCCGTCCTCCGAAGAGACCTAGAGGCTAGAGAAAGGGAAAGAACATGAGACCTTTTGCAAATTTGACTTTCGAAGAAGCCCAGACCGATAACCCCGATTACGGCAAATTCACTTTGACTCCTCTGGAAAGAGGATTCGGAATCACGATCGGAAATGCGATGAGAAGAGTTCTGCTTTCTTCCATCCCCGGTGCCTCCGTCTTCGCTGTCTCCATCGAAAATGCCCGCCACGAGTTCACCTCGTTGGATGGTGTCGAGGAAGATGTGACTGCGATTATCCTTAATCTCAAGAGCTTGGTCTTAAAGATCGACTCGGCGGATGAGGATTCTGTCAGGGTCTTGTCTCTGGATCAGGTCGGTCCGAAAACTGTGACTGCCGGTGACTTGGTTTGCCCTTCGGATGTCGAGGTTATCAACCCCGATCTCCCGATCGCTCACCTTGCCGAAGGCGGCCATCTGCAGATGACTGTCCAGGCTAACAAAGGCCGTGGCTACTTCACTAACGAAGCCAATAAGCGCATCACTAATTTCCCGATCGGAACCATTCCGACCGACTCTAATTACTCCCCGATCGTCAAGGTCAACTTCTCGGTCGAGCCGACCCGTGTCGAACACGATACGGATTATGATAAGTTAGTCCTCGAAGTCTGGACTAACGGTGCCTTGACTCCGCACGAAGCGGTCTCCTTGGCGGCGAAGATTCTTATCGCTCACTTGGAATCGTTCGGCAATCTGGCCGATCAGTCCAAGTCGATGGAAGTCTTCGACAATAAACCGGATGCCAGCAAGAATAAGCTCGAGGATATGACGATCGAAGAACTCGATCTGTCCGTCCGTTCCTATAACTGCTTGAAGAGAGCGGCTATTTCGACGGTCAGCGAGCTCTGCAGCAAATCCGAGGAAGAGATGATGAAAGTCCGCAACCTCGGCAAGAAGTCGCTGAAGGAAGTTAAGGATAAGCTCGAATCGATGGGCCTCCACTTCCGCAATGCGAAATAAGGAGAACAATATAGATTATGGGAACTCAAGGTCGTAATAACGTCCACGGCAAGGGCGGCGTCCGCTTCAAGGCGGGCTACACCACTGCTAAAGACAAGAACATGCTTCGCAATGTCGTTACTCAGTTGATTATTTCTGAGAAGGTCACGGTCACGGCTCACGTCGCTGATCAGCTCTCTCCGATGGCTGATCGCTTGATCACTTATGCAAAGAAAGGTGATTTAGCAGCCAGAAGAGAAGCGGCTCGTATCGTCAGGGATATCTACACCGATAAATCCGAGAAGCAGACTGCGCTCCAGAAGCTTTTCTCCGAGCTCGGCCCTCGCTACAAGGATCGTAACGGCGGTTATACCCGCATTCTCAAAGTCGATAACCGCAAAGGCGATAATTCGCCTATGTGCCTCGTCGCCTTTGTCCTCGACGAGAAGAAATAAGCCTCTTTATAAAGCCCGCTTCTTCGGAAACGGGCTTTTTTCGTGCGCGGATGATCTTAAAAAAACAAAAAAAAGAAAATATCTGAAGTTGAATGGAAGGGGGTAAAAGATTTATATTAGACATAGTCGTGTTTTTTCTCAAAACGTTAGGAGCAATAATGATATCTTTGCTTTCAGAAGCGATCCTTGCGACCGAGTGGGAATTGACTTTGCCAGCCTTTTTGGAAATCGAGGCTTTTACGTTTGCTATCGTCCTGGTTCTCTATGTTTCTTTTCTTCGTCGTTCCGAATCGATGTTAGATGATCGTTTGTTTAAATATGTCCTGCTCGCCGTGGCGGCCGAGATTGTGATTGAAACCGTGAGCCGCTGCTTGCAAGAGAGGACTTTTGGCGGGGCGGCTTTAACTTGGTCTTTAAGGGTTATCGTTGCGCTTTTTTATTCTTTGGAAGCGGTCTGTTGCTTCTTCTGGCTTCGCTATGCCGATTGCAAGCTCGGAGCGACTCCGCGTGGGCTGAAGATCAGGACTTTCCTTTATCTGGCGCCGACGCTGGCGGTCTTGGTCCTGAGCGTGGGGTCCATCTGGACCAACTGGGTTTTTACTATCTCGGATGCTAATGTCTTCACCCGTGGGAATCAGTATACCGATGCCTTATATTTCAGCGCCAACTACATCTGCTTGGCGATGTTGGTCTATATTTGGGTCAGGTCTTTAATTTGCGCCAAGAAAGCGACGACGAAAAGGGAAAGAAAAGAAGCTCTCTTGGTCGGGTCTTTTATGTACCTTCCGCTGATCGGGGCTTTTTTGCAGGTTCAGCCGTTCGCTCAGGATATCCCGCTTCTGTGGACCACGACCGTGCTTTCTTTGCTCATCATTTTTATTACAATTCAGTCTTCGAAGATTTCCCAGGATTCCTTGACCCTTGTCTACAATAACTCCATGCTTACTCATTATCTTTCTCAGGCGTACAGCAAATTGGATAACGAAAACTCTTTCGTATACCTGATTCTGATCGATGTCGATGGCTTCAAGAAATTCAATCAGACTTTCGGTCGGGAAGAAGGTGATAAAGCCTTGGTCCAGATCGCCGGAATCTTAAAGGAAGTCTCTTCGCCGAAAAACCTGTTCCTCGCGCGTTACGAATCGGATAAATTCGCTATCGCTTTTACCGAGGAAATGGATGACAAGGCCGAAGAGATAATCTCCGAAGTCCAGCAGCGGATGAGTAAGGAGAACGAAGATGCGAATAAAGCCAAAGGTTATTCTTTAAGGCTGGCTATCGGATATTCTAAACTCGGGGCTGGCTTTGCCAACGGTCCGGATCTTTTAATTTCGACTGCCGATACGCAGATGTACTTAAATAAACGCGCCGTCGTCGAGACGGTGAGCGATAAGAAAGAAGGGAACTGAGGATGGAAGATCTTTATCCGATGATTTTTAGACGCTATTCAGCTCGTCGTTTCTCCTCCCATTTAGCCGAGAAGGATCAAGAGAGAATTCAATTGATCTTAAAGGAATTGACCCCTTTGGATCCCAAAGCCGCCCACGAGTTCGTTTTAGGCCCTTCTAAAGGGCGTGGCGACGTTTCAATCAACCTTTATATGAAAGACAGGGAACCGGCGAGTTTGCTGCAGGCTGGCTTTCTTTTGGAAGAAGCCGATTTGGCTTTGGAACAGGCCGGGTACGGCATCTGCTTCCTCGGGATGGCGAAAGCCGAAAAAGGGTTGGAGCAAAAAGACGGCTTGGTCTTTTTGATGTCGCTCGATTGCGGACAGGTCTTAAAAGAAAGCTTCCGAAAATCCCCGGATGACTTTACCAGAAACTATATTAATGATATCTGGGCGGGTGAGTTTAACCCGGAGATTAAGCAGGCTGCGAGGCTTTCCCCGTCGGCTATCAATTCTCAGCCTTGGCAGATTATCTCTTCTGCCGATCAGAAAAAAATCGAGGTCTTCCGGAAAAGGGCTCCTTTCAATCCTATCCCCGATGAGACCATGCGCTTTTTCCATTTTGTCGATTTAGGAATTTTGGTTTCTCATCTGAAGATCGCTTTAGACCATTTTAAGATTCCTTATGCTTTGGAAGCGGTAATTGGGCCCGAGGAAGGGCGTTTGACTCGGGTGGCGGTTTTTACGCTAGCATAAATAATTTAGGCAAAATACTGAAAAAGAGGGGTACGCATCCAAACCCCTCTTTTCGATTTATCTTTTTTATAAGCCGAAGATGAAACAGGCTAGAGGCAAGGCCATAAAGCAAGCTAAGACTAAGAACAAGAAGCCGTAGCAGGTGATTTTCAGATAGGCGTCGTAGAAGACCATGGTCTGCTCGTTTTTATCTTGGTAAACTTTCTTGGCGCTCATGGCGATAAAGAACATCACGAGGATGGTGACCAGAGCGAAAATGTTGATCATGTTTACCAAACTGAAAGCCGCCGCATCCGAGAGTAAAGAAACACCGATAAGAATCGAAGAGACAGCGGAGAAAATTCCTGCCCCTAAAGTGGAGGTGACATCTTCTTTATCGTAGGTTAAAGAGAAGTAGGCGATGAAGCACCAGATCATGACGGCAAATAAGGTCAGGAAGGCTTGCATAAAGAGGTTCCAGCCCGAGTCGCGGTTAGCTCGGAGGGTGAATTTAAGCTCCGAGGTAATGAACTGGTCATAATTAAGATAAGGACGGTAAGAATCCTGGGCGTAGTAATAAATCCAGCTTTTGAACTGTTCGCTTTCATCGTGTATCGGCGAAAAACCGGAGTCGAGAGTGAGAATCGAAGAAAGATGGGATTTGTCCGAAGGGATCAGCCGCATATATTTAATATCCATCCCAGGAGTGATATAGGCGACGAACTCCACTGATTCTAACGGGTAGCGCGGCGAGACGAAATCATTATGGATGGTGGCGATGATGTTGCGCTCCTGGAAGAAACGTGTATTTTCATCCGGGGCTTCGAATTTCGGATAGGAACTGGTCTGAGGATCGTAAGCTTGATCGGCGACTAAAGTCTTCGGATAAGCACCGCTGATCGAGGCGGAGCCGTTCATATTCCAATCCATATTGCTGGCGGGTAGGAAAGATTTGTAGTCGATAGAGGGATGGTAAGCATCGGTGTAGCAAAGGGAACTATCCAAATGAGTGTTATCGGAATCCGTCCGAATATCAGCTTCATCCCCGTAAACTTTTTTATAGACCATGTTTTTGAATTCTCGGACATTGAAATCAAACCAGACATTGAACTGCTCCGTGAAGGAAGAATTGGACGGGGAAATCGCAGAGATGGATTCAATCTCAATCCCGGAGGTGACTTCAACGTAAAAAGCACCTGCGCTGTAATTAGCGCTTGTCGGATCTTTAGAGGATAAAGAAGCAATCAGCTTTTGCTGGGAAGGGGAGATAGAGTCGTTAAAATAATTCTGCTTGGTGACCTTCTGATCATTAAGCAGGTAGCAGAAACAGAATACGATATAGACAAACATCAGACCGAGCATCGAACAGGTACGAATCAACAGACTGCGCTTCTGGGCGTGGGTCAGCTCGGCCCAATCCTCTTTGACGCATCTTTTCGGACGGGCTTTGAGTGAACTTTGCGCTTTGATATCCTCTGGCATAGCAGGCCTCCTGATGATTTTCTTCCTTAATTTTAAACCTTAAAAGATTTATAGTAAAACGCTCGAAAGAAAAGAACTGAAAAATTTTATATAAATTACTGAGGCTGATGAGAAAAAAGCGGCTATTTAAAAGACCAACCGCCTTTAAGCCGATAGCAGTTTTTCTTGAAGGGCCTTCAGTTGCTCATCGATGAATTTGTTGTGTTCCGGTTTCTTTTTATAGATAGTTCCGTCTTTAACGACGAGGTAAGGCTCACTTAGAGCGTTAAGATCGTTTAAGGGGTTATGGGCGACAATTAAAAGATCAGCCGCTTTGCCTTCTTCTAACGAGCCGGTAATTTTTTCAACTCCGAGGATTTCCGCGTTGACTAACGTGGCATGGTGAATCGCTTCAGCCGGCGTCTTCTTCATCATCTTCGCGTAGTACCAGACTTCTCTCCACATTCCATATTGAGCGCAGAAAGGGCAGGAAGCATCAGTCCCTAGGCCGACTCTAATCCCAGCCTGTTCTGCCTCCTGGCCGCCTTTGATCATATTGGTCATGATGACATTTGAATTGAAAATGCACATTTCGTTGAGTTTTGTCACTTCCGGAGGCAACATCGAAAGAGGAATGGCCGGAGAGAAGGTCAGGATCAAAGCTCCGTTTCTTTCTTTCAAGATTTTCTGATCTTCTAGGGAAAAATCGGCGGAATGCTCTAAAGTATCGACCCCGCCTTCAATAGCGATTCTCATCCCGTCTGGCGACTCGGTATGAGAGGCGACACGGTAGCCTAGCTTATGAGCTTCATCGCAGACGGCTTTGGTCTGCTCTAAAGACATTTTTACCTCACCTGGGGCGCCTTTTCTTTTGGCGTCCATCACCCCGCCAGTGACGCAGATCTTTATCCAATCAACGCCCTGTTCTTTTCTTTGATCCACTAAAGCTTTCAGCCCTTCCGGGGTTGAGGCCGATTGAGCAAAAGTCCCGTCTCCATGGCCTGAAGGCACCGTAATCGCTGCACCGGAGCAGTACATATGCGGGCCGATTAGTTTGCCGCGGTTGACCTTATCCCTGATTCTTAAATCGGAGCAGTTGAAGTCCCCGACTGAGCGCAGGGAAGTGACTCCGGAGAGCAACTCCGTTTCCACGTGTTTGGCAACTAATTTATCGATGACCGGTCTGCCCATTTTCGAATTGACGAAGGAAACTAAAATCTCTTGGCTTTTGGATTTAGCCCCCAAGTTCTTAGAAGGCTTGCCAGAGCCGAAAAGATGGGCGTGCATATTGATTAAGCCCGGCAGGATGAACTTACCCAAGCAATCGATAACTTCCACCCCGTCTAAATCGAACTTGCCGATTTTAATTATCTTTCCATCTTCAACTAAAATGTCAGCCTTGATAGTCTTGGCTTCCTTCGTCCCATCGATGAGATATCCCCCGATAAAAGCTTCTTTCATAGTAAGCCTCCATACGCCATCTTTTTTTGGTGATTAAGGAAAGTTTAGCACAGGAGCAAGCCTATTTCTATGGAAGAAAAAAACTCCGAAGCATTTCCATAACAACCTGCCTCCTCCCAACGGTGCTGGCTTTTTGAATGAAGATGGTCATGATTCAAAGAATATAGTCGTTTGGTTAAGTCATTATTCTAAAAAGTTTGCTGAGCAGTTTTATATTCATAATTCGTCAGTAAAAAAGAAGAGCTCTCCGTTTTGCTTAATCAAAAATCCAAGGATTTGATTGTATCAAAAATGTATCAGGCGTATTAAAAAAGGCCCTAGCAATAGGGCTTTTTTAAACATTGGTGCGCCCAAGCGGACTCGAACCGTTAGCCCTGCGCTTCGAAGGCGCATGCTCTATCCAATTGAGCTATGGGCGCAAATTAATCCGTTAGCGGCTTGGATTTCCGCTGATAGGATTATAACACTTGCGTCCTTTTCTAACTTCCTCGTTTTTTGAAAAGAAGTGAGCACTTGATTAGCAGGGGAGATAGGAAGGCTGATGGAATAATAAAATAATTATGGTCATTGTCGAAAATAAATTGACCCAAAATTGACCCAGCAAAATAAAAAAGCCCGATTTCTCGGGCAATTTTATCTAATGGTGCCGCCTGGTCGAATCGAACGGCCGTTAGAGGTTTACGATACCTCTGGTCTACCACTGACCTAAGGCGGCAGCCTATTTATCATACTAAATCAGTACTGCTATTTCAACACAATTAAAGGAGAGGAGGTTAAAAAAAGAGGACTGAAAAAGCCCCGTTATCCGGGGCTTAGCAGAAAAGGCTAGCTTATTTCTTTTCTTTAGCGTTCTGTTGAATCAACAGGTCTTTGATATCGTGGAGCAGACCGATTTCGGTTTCCGCAGCAGCTTTTGCAGCGGCATCAGCCTCAGCTTTGGCCTTGGCTTCCTTCTCGACCTTCTCTTCAGCCATCTTGTTGATCTCGCGGTAGGAATGACCTTCTTTATGGAGGGCTTTTCTTTCCTCGATAGTATAAGCATCGGAGGCGGCTTTGATTCTGGCTTCGTTAGCCTTGAAGGACATGACGGCTTTCAAGATGCAGAAGAGGATGAAGGCGATGATGATGAAATTGATGACGGCATTGATAAAGGCGCCCCAGTTGATGACGTTAACGGTCGAGGCATCGTAGACCAAACCCCAGTAGGTGACGGTGGTGGTCGAAGCCGGGATGGCAGCGATGGCTGCTTCGTTATCAGCGGAGCAGAGAGCAGTGCCGGAGAGGACGGTGACTAAGCCGTCTAACCCGCCTGGGACAGCTAAGGTGATGACAGGCATCAAGACTTTATTGACCAGCGCGGTGATGATAGCGCTGAAGGCACCGCCGATAACGACGCCGACAGCTAGGTCAAGGATGCTGCCTTTTGAAATAAACGCTTTGAATTCTGTGAAGAACTTTTTGATTTTACCCATAAATGTAATCTCCTTTTATCAGTAATGATTATACACTCTTAATTTATTAAATGGCAACGTTTCGAAGCCATTTTTAAGAGATAAACCGAGCGAGAAAATCCGATGTCTTTTTGATGTATTCATCAAAATCGACGGAGCAGGACATTGCGTGCCAAGCTCCTTCTACCGGGAGTTTTTCCTTATATGTGCCTTCTCTGACCGCTTGGAAGTTTTCATCTAGCATCCGATAAGGCACGTAGGTATCCCCGGTTCCGTGAATCATCATGATGGGGATTTCATCTTCTTTTAAGGCCTTGATAGCGGAGTGCTTAGTCATGGAAATCTGGTGGCGGAAAATGCATACGAACTGGCAGACTGGAAGAATCAAAAAAGGCGGGATCTTAAATTGAGTTTTCAAGACGTGTTTAAACTGCTCTTTGATAGAGGAGAAACCGCAATCTTCAATCGCGCATTTGACGTTAGATGGCAGGCCAAGATTTAAGGACATCATGACCGTTGCCGCCCCCATTGAAAGGCCATAAAGACAAATCTGGGCATCTTTATCACGGTAGACGAGGTATTTGACCCATTCAACAAGGTCGCGGCATTCCTTGTCTCCGAAGGTGATCAGCGGATAGCCGGATTTATCGTGGCCCCTTTCGTTGATCATCAGGATCGAATAGCCAAGTTTTTCATAGAATTGATGAGCGGGCAGTGATAACTCTTCCCATTCCCCACGGTAGCCGTGACAGCTGATGATGTATTTATGTCCGCCATTGGGATTAAGAGCTAACTCAGCCTTCAAGAGGGTTTCATCGAAAGAAGAGATGCCTACTTCCTCAAAGTGGGTTTTCTTAATCCAATCCCAGTCGTAGCGCAGAGTTTGTTTTCCATCTGGGGAGACGAAGGGCTTCCTTGTGCCCTTTGCCGTGGTGAGCCGCCGATCAAAAGCCACCTTATAGAAGTAGTTTCCTGCTATCAGTTCAGCGACAATGAACAAAAACAAGAGGCAGCCAATGACAATTAAAGCGATGACCCAAGGTTCCATTTTTTTATTTCACTCCTTCTTTGATTTTAAGTCTCTTTTGAAATCACGTAAAGCGCGGATTTTAATTTTATCTTCTTCACTTATTCGGAAGGAGTCTGTCGTTTTAGTAAGACCTAAAGAAATTAATTTATAGTCCAGAGAAGAATTCCGGATAAATTCGTAGGTCGCAGAAAAAGAATAAATGAACATATAACTGATCAGCCAAGCTTCCGCCATTAAGACGGTATATTCTTCTTGGCTTTTAAAAAGAGGGAAAATCATCTGCAAGGTCTTTTCTTGGGTGAGGTCGCTCTTCAGCCATAAGGTATAACCGAGACGTCGAACAAAAGGATTGCGATTTTTTAAAAACTTCTTGGAATACTTTGTTATTTCTTCTTGTGGTACTGGCTTTTTAATGAAACGGATAATTTCGTCTGTTAAATCCCAGGTATTGAGATAGGGCAGCTCTTTCTCAATCGCCGTCATCTTTTCTTTGAAGGTTGAGTTTCTTAACATGCTGGCCTCGATAAAAACCGCATCCACATCATGATCAACACCTAAAACCAGTTCGTCTAAGTTTAAAAAACGGGTGTTTAATTCTTCGGCAGCTTGGTCTATTGCTCCCATTGGAGTCATGCCGAAATGATTCTTTTTTTTACTTGCAAAAAAAGAAAGAAGCGATTTATTTGTGGCCTGAATACCGAGATTTTTCATCTTTTGTATTATAACACTTGGGCTATAGGAATCATTATTTATTCGTAAGGGCTAACCCCAAAAAGACAGCTGGGAAAAGCAAGTAAAAAAAAGCCCTCGTAAGAGGGACTTTGTTAGCAAAAAGTGGAGCAGGCAACGGGAATCGAACCCGCGTTATCAGCTTGGGAAGCTGGAGTTCTACCACTGAACCATGCCTGCAGGCCTTTTTAGGCTTTTTGATTATACAATAGGCCGAGAGGTTTTATCAAGGTGGATTTCAGCCATAATTAAGGTAATTTCTTTAAGGTTTTACGAAAGTTTTTAGGTACAATAAATGCTAATCCATGTTATTATAAATGCAGAGACTATTCTTCTCAGCTTTTTATAGATAAATAAATAAAATAAAAGGGGTTAACCTTAATGATAATTCTCATGGATGCCAAAGGGATTGCAGATATTGTTGTAGGGGTTGTTTTGATCGCCGCCATCATGGGAATCGCTCTCTTGATTTTCCGCAAGAAACTTATCTGGCTCTTGTTTGGAATCGAGATGGCTGGCGGAGCGGCCTGCTATTTTCTTGGAATGTATTTTTCTGCCATCGTCTTTTTGGCTTTCTTTATCGTGACCGCTGTTTTAGCTGGCTCAATCAATGTCGGGGAAGTCCGTTCTTACTTAGCTAACCCGGTGACGATTCAGGCTAAGGAAGCGCAGGCTAAGTCTGTGAAGGATATGGACCGTGCCAAATTGAATAAGTCCATCACCCAAGCTGTTAAATGGCTGGCTGATAACCGCGTTGGAGCCATTATTACTTTTGAAAGGGGAGTCTCGCTAGAGAAGTACATGGCTTCTGGGACTATGCTTAATGCCCCGGTCACCCCTGAATTGATTGAAACGGTTTTCTTTGAGGGGACCAGACTCCACGATGGAGCTATGATAATCCGCGGAAATACGATTATTGCCGCTTCAGTTTTCTTCCCGACAACTACCAAGACTCTTGTAGGCAAATATGGTGCCAGGCATCGTGCCGCTTTGGGCATTTCAGAAATCACCGATTCGGTGACGATTGTGGTCTCGGAAGAGACCGGAAGGATTTCCGTCGCTTATTCAGGCGTGCTGGAGCCGATTAAATATGATGAATTCGAGAAAGTCTTCCAGACCTTTATGCTGACGCCTTCCGGAACTTCGAGCGAGCCCTTGTTCTCAAAGGGAAAATAAGCGCAGATTTAAGGATTGATAAAAGGGGTTAATAGCGTGTTACAAAAAGATATTGTTGATTTTGTCTTGAAGGTTGAAGAGATTTCTAAAGTTGGCCTTTTATATTCCAAGGATCCTTATGCTATCGATAATTACCTTGAGCTGCAGGAACGGGCCAAGGCTTTTTTGGCTGATAAGATGGAAAGCCCTTTGCAAGGCGAGAATTTCTTTCAGCGCGATATCTATCCTACCCCGAATGTTTCTGTCCGAACCGTGGTATTCAATCCGGAGCGGACCAAGGTCCTCCTCGTCCAAGAAAAGCTCGATGGGGGTTATTCCTTACCTGGGGGCTGGACGGAGTTGACTTTATCCCCTTCGCAATCCGCCTTGAAGGAACTGAGAGAAGAAGCGGGAATCGAAGCTGAGCTAATTAAACTAGTCGGCGTTTTCGATCGTTATCATAAATGCAAGACGACTGGTATTCCTGAGTATATGATCGTCTTCGAGGGGAAAGAAACCAACAAAATATCCGCTCCTTGTCAGGAGATTATTCGCGCGGATTATTTCTCTTTGAATCAACTTCCGGCTTGGTCTAAAAAGAACTCTCCCGACCAAATGCTTAAAGTCTTGGCTTTGGCCAAAGATGGTAAGGTTTCTTTCGATTGAGATTGCGTTTTTTTCTTCAGTCTTAGAAGCTATAATATAATTGTTGAAAAAGGAGGATAACATTTATGCCTACACCGCACAATGGAGCTAAAGAAGGGCAGATTGCCAAAACTGTTCTTTTGCCCGGAGATCCTTTAAGAGCAAAATACATCGCTGAGCATTTTCTTGAAAACCCGGTTCAGTTCAATACTGTCCGCAACATGTTCGGCTTCACCGGTACTTATCATGGCAAGCAGGTTTCTGTTATGGGTTCGGGCATGGGGATGCCTTCTTTAGGAATCTACGTCTCGGAATTATATCAATTCTATGGAGTCGAGAATGTCATTCGCATCGGCTCGACCGGTTCTTATGATCCTTCTTGCAAGATTTTCGATGTCATCATCGCCGAAGGTGCTTGTACGGATTCCTCTTTCGCACATCAGTACAATTTACCCGGTACCTTCTCCGCTATCGCTTCCTTCGATTTGCTGAGAAAAGCTGTCGAGGGTGCTGAAAAGCTGAAGATCGGCTATCATGTCGGGAATATCTTCTCTTCAGATATTTTCTATTCTGCTTCCCCTGAAGAATGGAAGAAATGGGCTGCGATGGGGTGTCTTTGTGTCGAAATGGAAACCTACGCTCTTTATTGCTTAGCGGCCTATTACCATAAGAAAGCTCTTTCGATTCTCACGGTCTCCGATTCCTTTATCACACATCAGGAAACCACTTCTGAGCAGAGAGAAAAAGGCTTCAGCGATATGATCAATGTCGCTTTATCTCTCATCTAGAAAAGGTTAGGACAGTTAATGGGCGATAAAGCTTGGATTTATTATCTGGCAGGCGGTTTATTGTTAGCCTTGGTTATCGGGGCTATCGTGCTTTTTTTCCTGCACCGGAAATATGCCCCCCAGCATTTCAAAAGATCCAGTTGGCGTAAGCTTTACCGCTTGGTTGAAGATCAAGACTGGTACCTTTTGAATAATGTTGTCATCAAGACTGAATCGGATTCCTTGCATATTTCCCATCTCCTGGTAGGAGATAAGTTTGTCTACGTGATTTCGACCCGTTACTATGAAGATGATCTGCGCGGGGATTCCTTCCTCGCTAATAAATGGCAGGTCGTCGATAAGAGGGGAGCGGTTTTAAGAGAAGTATCCAACCCCGTTTTCTTCAACGAAAGACGGACGATGTGCTTGGCTAAGTTCCTCGGCTGGAATCCCAATAAGAGCCCGATGTTTATCTCAATCGTTGTCATAAACAATTCCTCCGAGGCCTCCATCACCGATCCGACGATATCACCCTATTCTTATCTGATTCATAAAAAAGACCTCTGCAAACTGATTCGTAAGATTGAAAGGGAGACGAATTGCTCTCCGTTCAACCAAGAATCGCTGGAGAAGCTTATTCCGCGTCTCCACCGCCTTTCCGTCGAGAATTCCAAAGAAGAGAACTCCGAGGAATAACATAAGGATTGAAAATGACTCAAAATAACCTTGCTTCCGGCTTTAGAAGTAAAATTAAAGAAGTAATATCTCAAAAATCTATACAGCCCTATCTTTATAGTTTAGCTGTCTGTTTTATTTTCGCTTTGTTGGCCTTGGCCTTCGCTTTTATCAGGACCCCGGTCGGAAGCGATGAAAAAACTCAGATGATCTATCTGGTGGCGGCCATCGCCTGTTTTATAGGTTTGCTTTTCCTTTCTTTGCCATTGCTTTTCGGCTTGACGATTTCCGTCAGTACCGCCTGCCGCTTCCAAGCTTACAAAAAGAAGCCTTTATCGGTGCTTTTCAGCAATTATTTCCATTCAAATTTCGGAGCATATGGTATCTCTTTAGTTCTTTGGCGGACGATTCTGGCCGCCATTGTCTCCTCGATCTTTTTTGCCTTGATCGTTGTTCCAATCATCACTTACGGCTACCCTTCGATTTACAATGCGATGGCGGCCTTCCTTAAGCAAGCTGGAGCGACCACCCAGAGCCTGGAGAGCATGATTGATTCGAATGATCTTTTCGCTTTTCACACGATTTTTCTTTTGATGGAAAGCGGTGTGGTCTTTACCACGGCCCTTTACATGCTTTCGGAACTGAGAAAAAACGAATGCGTGACCTATTCCGCTTCAGTCTTGGTTGCGGATAACCGAATCAATATGGCTGCTCGCCCTTTGATTCCGTTTTTCCGCAAGAGGGTTCTACCGAGAGTAAGTAAAGAATACCGCCATTTGGATTTCCAACTTTTCTGGCCTGTTTATTTGGCCTATTTCTTGGTTTATTGGGCCATTGTGATTCTCGGAGTTTTCTTTTTCGGAAAATACTATAATTTCGTGCCTTTTGTCGCGTTGGCCTTGGCAGGTTTTCTTTTCACGCCCTTCGCTTATTGGTTTAGAATCTTTGATAATCTTTTCTATATCGCTTATCAGGATAAAATCATGGCTCGTTTAGGCTCCGATGACCGGGCTTTTATCATGGAGGGGAGAAAGGCCATGGAAGAAGTCTTAAGGCCTTTAGAAGAGGAAGAAAACAAAGGAGAAACCTCTTCGACCGATGAAAAGGGAAAAGATAATTTGGAAGAGAAAGAAAAAACCTCTCAGCCATCTGAAGGGAAAGATGACAAGGAAGAGAAAAAATGAGCAAGGTTCATTTAATTAAGAAGAAGGACTTCTTTACAATTCCGAATATTTTGTGTTATTTCCGCATCTTGCTGGTCCCGGTTTTTATGTATTTTTATCTGACCGGTTTTTCTTACGCCAACGCGAAAGGCCAGGTTTTAGAATGGATTGGCTTGGCGAGCGTAATTCTTGCCTCGATTACGGATTTTATCGATGGTCAGATTGCCCGACGCTGCCACCAGATAACCGAACTAGGGAAGTTTTTGGACCCTTTGGCGGATAAAATGATGCAGTTTGCCATCTGCATTGTAGCTTGCCTCAGTTTCTCGGTCTACAGCGGCAAACCTTACATGTGGATTCTCACCGCTTTCTATGCCTTTAAGGAAATCACTCAATTCATCTGTGTCTATCTGACTTTCCGCCATGGACAATTTATCAACGGGGCTAAATGGTATGGGAAAGTCGCTACTTTCAGCTTCGATATCCTGATGATTTTCCAACTGATGCTCCCCTTGATGTACCCGGCTGGATCCACCCTTCCTAATGAGGTCGTCATCACCATCTCCGTTATGATATATTTAAGCTGTATCTTCTTATTGGTCTCTTACATCCTTTATCTGCTCGAATGCTTTAAACTTTATAAGTCCGGGGTGAATAATATTCCACCGGAAATGCGGGAAAGATGGGAACAAAAATACGGGCAGAAGACCGATTTGAAAGAAAAGAATGACTCGGATGAAAAGCCGAGCAAAGGAGATGAATAACATGATTAAGCTCTATATTTCGCCCTCATGCTCTTCCTGCCGAAAGGTCAAGGAATGGTTCACCGAACAGAAGATTCCCTTCAGCGTGAAGAATATTCTCTCCGGTGAATTATCTGATCAGGACATCAAGGAAATACTTACAAAATCAATCGATGGAACCGATGAAATCATCTCCAACCGCTCCAATGTCATCAAGGATAACAAAGTCGATCTCGGGGAGATGTCTTTAAACCAGCTTATCGCCTTTATCAAACAGAATCCTTCCTGCTTGAAACGTCCGATTATCGTCGATGATTCCAAAATTCAAGTTGGGTATAATTCAGAGGAAATCAGAGCTTTTATTCCGGAAGCCAGACGAATCTTCGCTAAGAACTGCTCACCGGAAAGCTGCCCGAACTATGCAACTTGTCCCGATCGTCTCTCTGGAGAGGGCGAGAAAGTCAGGAAAACTTCGCGCGCTTAAGATTAAAAAACTCGCTCGGATTGTTCCAAGCGAGTTTTTCTTTTGACTAGTTTTTTATTTGCCTTCCGCTTCTGCTTCCGCGAGGGCGCGGGAAGCCTTGGAGCACTTATTCAAAGTGTATTTGATTTTTAAAGGCTCAAGGATTTCCTTGACTTTTTCTTCGGCGAGGGCCATGGCGGATTTATCGACTTCCAACTCGTAATCGACTTTGTGTCCATAAGTGTTTTCATCGAGGGAGATTTCCTCTTCCTCATTAGGATTATCAATTTCTGTTCTTAAGGTAGTTAGCTTGGCCAAGACGACCAAAGTGGAAGTATCGATATCAAGGACTTCGAGGAATTCCTTGATTTCGCCTTCAGGGAAACGATTTAGATTGATCATGCTCATAGCTTCCTTATCTTTCAAGGCTTGGTTCTTTTCCAATAAACCTTCGGATAAAGGAGTCTTCATCGTCAGCACATATTCGCCTTTTTTCTCTCTGATGCGAAGGGCCACCCCGTTATTTTTCAGGGTGCGGTCTTTCGAGTCGATATAAAAGTTCGTCTGGGAATGCGTCATTGAATCATTCATTCTTAACGAGGCGTAGACTTTCTCGTATTCTTCTTTGGTCAGAAGGACTTTCGCTTCGATTTCGATATTTGAATACATATTTTATCTTCCCCTCTTTTTCCGCTATTATGATACTATAATAACAACTAAAGATAAAGGCGGACACCATGTTCAGATTCACCATTTTTGCTAACGATAGACATCCCTATCTTAAAAAAGAAGTGGAAGATTTCTGCGCTCATTTTATTCGGGAAGGGAATCTTCGGGATGATGTAAATCCTCAGATTATTTTTGTCTTCGGCGGGGATGGGACCTTGCTGGCCGCCCTAAAAGCCCTCTATCAGAAAAACGCCCCATTCATGCTGATCAATGATGGGACCTTAGGCTTCTATAAGGAGTGTGATTTGAAGGACATAGCGGAACTTTATCAGTCCTTTTCTTTTGAAAAACTTATTTTGGAAAAGCACCGCTTTATTTCTTTGACGGATGAAGAGGGAAACCAGGCCATGGCCTGCAACGAATTTGTTCTAGGCTCCTCGATCCGGACGATGGATTTCGTGATTTACATCAACAACGATTATTTTATGGAAGTTAAGGGCTCGGGGGTCTGTATTTCCTCTCCCTTCGGCTCCTCAGGGTACAATCACTCGCTTAATGGGGCCTTATTAGGCAAGGAAAACGGGATGGCTATATCTTTGATTGCACCGATTCGTAATCGCATCTTCCATCCTTTGGTCAACTCCTTGGTCACCGGGCTTGAGGATACGGTTCAGATTGAGATCATTAACGATATTCCTTTTGAATTAGCCGGAGATATGCGCTTGATTGCTTCTCCGAAAGGGAAGAAATTCAGCATAAAAATGTCCGAGGTATCGTTTAGCCTAGCCCATAGTAAACCATTCTCCGAATATCAGCGGATCAGGAAAAACTTTATTGAAAACTAAAGTTAGTTTAGATGAGGCCTAGCTTCACTAGGCCTTTTTTTATTTCGTCAGTCGGGAAGCCCATTACGTTATCAAATGAGCCATCGGATATGGTGTAACTGATATCTTCTCGGTCTTGGATCCCGTAGGCTCCGGCTTTATCGAAGGGCGAGCCGGTTTTAAGGTATTCTTCGATTTTCTCATCCGTTAAGCCGTGGAGGACTAATTTCGTGCTGGCTAGGCCGGAAAAGACATCTTTTCCATGGAAGAAAATGTGGTAGCCAGTCAAGACTTCCTGATAAGATTCATCCTCCATCTTCAGCATCCTTCGAGCATCCGCGGCATCTTTGGGCTTACCCAGCTCCTGCCCTTGGCAGATGACAGTCGTATCAGCAGAGATGACGTAGGCATCTTTATAAAGGGTGGAGATTTTCTCGCCTTTCGCCTTAGCGATATAAAAAGGCCTCTCCCGTAAAGAGGGGGCCTTAATCTTAGCTTCATCGATATCAGCGGGGATAATCTGGAAAGGAAAAGGATATATTTTTTCCAAAAGTTCCTTTCGCCGAGGAGATTTTGAAGCGAGAATCAGCATGTTAAATGTTCTCGGCCATTATCAACGGCACGATTTCCGGATTCCGGTGCGTCAAGCGGTAGAAATACTTGGAGCAGGAGTTGATAATCAATTCGGAAAGCTGATCATCACGGTAAGGTGTCTTAATTAAAGCGTTGATTTCCTGCTGAAGAGTACCGGAGGCATCTTTAACTACCGTTGAGGAAGTGGAAGTGAAATATGAGAAGCCTCGCGTATTAATGACCGGGGGGAGAAGCAAGGAGTTCTTGCTCTTATTAAGCAAAATCGTGACAGCGACCACGCCGTCTTGGGAAAGGATTTTCCTTTCCTTGATGACGGAAGAGGAAAGCCCTGTCGCATCGGTGGAATCGAGGTAAACCACATCCGCATGGATTTTCGGCCCCTCGGTGACTTTCCGATGGAATAATTGGATGGAATCACCGTTTTGCATGACGAAGATATGATCCGGCGACATCCCGCACTCAACCGCCACTTCAGCGTGGAGTTTTAGCATATGGTATTCACCGTGAATCGGCATGAAATATTGAGGTCTCATGAGTTTCTGCATCAACCTAAGTTCCTGACGGCAGGGGTGGCCGGAAGCGTGCAGTTGGTTCAAGACGGAATTGACAAGGACTGTAGCACCACAGCGGGTCAACTGATTAACCACCTTGTTGATAGCCCCGGTATTGCCTGGAATCGGAGAAGAAGAGAAGACGACTGTATCTCCTAAAGCGATCTTGATTTGCCGATGGAGGCCATTAGCGATTCTGGATAAGGCGGCTAAAGGTTCGCCTTGGGAACCCGTGCAAAGAATCAGGGTCTCGGAAGGATTGACTTTGCGCAGATCGTCCGGATTGATCAAAGAAGAATCGGGGATATGGATATAGCCGAAATCTCGGGCGGCTTGGATGTTCGATTCCATCGAACGACCGAAAATCGCAATCTTGCGGTCGTAGCGAATGGCCGCCTCCACAATCTGTTGGATACGGGAAATATTCGAAGAGAACGTTGAAATAATCAAGCGGCCTGGAGCCGAACGGAAAATATCGTTGATGGAAGAAATGACAGACTTTTCAGACTGGGTATATCCTTCTTTTTCAGCGTTGGTCGAATCGGCGAGCAACAGATCGACTCCCTCGTCGCCCATGCGGCAGATTTTCGATAGGTCGATATCGTGATCGACCGGGGTTAAATCCACCTTGAAGTCGCCGGTGTGGACGATGATGCCTTCCGGTGTCTTGATCTTGATTCCAAAGGAATCGGGGATAGAGTGGGTGACATGGAAAAAGGAAATTTCAAAATCATCGATTTTCAGGATGGAATCCCCATCGTACTCGACTAATTTCGTTTTCGAGCGGAATTTCATTTCCTCCAGCTTATGCCGGATTAAGGCCATGGCCAGCTTAGGGGCGTAAATCACCGGAATGAAAACTTGTTGCAGCAGGAAAGGAATCCCGCCGATATGATCTTCGTGTCCGTGGGTGATTATCAGAGCTTTAAGCTTGGCTGATTCATCTTTCAGGTGGGTGTAATCCGGGATGACATAATTGACTCCCGGCATATCAGCCTCCGGAAATTTGACACCGGCATCGATGACGATCAATGTTTTATTGTTCTCGACGCAATAGGTGTTCTTACCGACTTCACCGAGGCCGCCTAAAGCGTAGACCGAAACCGGTGAATCATCGAATCTTGAATTGTTTTCCATAAATATATATAAACCTCATAATAAATAAAGAGCAGCAATTTTAAGGCGCTTATTTGTATCGTCTTACAATTTTTAATATACGCCTTTAATAAAGGATAAGCAATAAAACTAAGGCTTAAAAAGACAGAAAAGGGCTTTCAGATTTCGACGGCCCCTAAACTGACCTTTAAGGGATCCTTTTTATCGATGTGATCGTAATATAAAACCCCGTTAAGATGATCGAATTCATGCTGGAGCGCGATGGCCAGATATCCGTAAGCGGTGATGGTGATATCTTTCTGCTCGAAGACATCGTAGCCAGCCATGACAACTTTGTAGTACCTCATCACTAAGCCCAGGTGCTTTTCCTTGACGGACAAACAACCTTCGCCTCCGCTCATGTAGGCCTGTTTTAAAGAGGTGCGGAGAATCGTCGGATTGATCAGTCCATACTTATATAGGACATCGTTTTCAGTTAAGTAGATGGCGAACATTCTTTTCGCTAGGCCAATCTGGGGAGCTGCCAGCCCGATGCCGGCTTGCAGATGGTTCTTTTCTGCGTATTCGGGATCTTGAGATAAAGAAAGAAATCCCACCATTTCCTTCAAGGTGGAAAAGTCTTCTGCGCTATATGGTTTTTTTACTTCTTCGCAAACAGTGCGGAGCATTTTGTTCTTGTCATCTAAAATCTTCAACATTTTCTCAGGTTTATCTCCGTGTGTTAGTCTAACATAATGAAGTATAATAATTCAAAGAAATGCTTAGTTCATTTCTTACAAAGGGGAAACAATGTCCTTAAGCCAAGGTTTCGAAGAAAAAAAGGATGAATTCATTTCCGAATTTTTCGCTTCGGAAGAGTATTTGGCTTTAAAGAAAGCTGACCAGGCCCTTTATCAGGATAAAGACCTCCTCGCCCTGACTAAAAAGAAGAAAGACATCGAAGAAAGGCTTTCCGCGGCATATCTGAAAAGCGACGGCTCCGAGAAAGAAATCTTGCGGGAATATGCTGCGATCAATAAAGAAATCTCTTCTTTGCCGAGCGTGATTGCCTATGAAAAGTGTTATGCCAAAATCAAAGCGGTCAAAGAAGTCTTTGAAAATGAGATTTTGAGGAGGCTGATATGATTAGAATCGTCGGAGGCAAATATCGCTCCAGGCAACTGCACTTGCCTCCTTTAGATACCGTCCGGCCAACTCAGGATCGGATCAGGGAAGCGGTGTTTTCGGCTTTGGGCGGTTATCTTTCCGGGACGGGCTTGGATTTGTTCGCCGGTTCAGGAGCTTACGGATTTGAAGGGTTGTCCAGGGGTCTTTCTTCGGTCGTCTTTGTCGATAAAGACCATCGCTGTATCCAGGCAATCAATGAGTCTGCTAATGCCCTAAACTGCTCTTCTTTGACCCGCCTTTTGAATCTTGATTATCAGGTGGCGTTGGATAAGCTTGAGAAGGAAAATGCAGTTTTTGATTATGTCTTCCTTGATCCGCCTTACGCCAAAGAGATTAATAAGGATATTATAATAAGAGTGGAAGCCCACCTTCTAAAAGCCAATGGGATTGTCATTGCGGAGCAGGAAGAGGACTTGGCTGAAATCCCCGGGTTTAATCTGAAGAGATATCAGTATTCATATAAGAAAGTCGGGATCTATAGAAAGGAAGAAGGAAAATGAGAATCGCATGTTATCCTGGCAGTTTCGATCCGCTGACTAACGGGCATATAGATGTCGCTCTGCGCGCCTTGAAAATGTTCGACAAGCTTATTATCATCGTTGCGGAGAACTATGAAAAAAATTATGCTTTCAGCCTCGATGAGAGGCTCTCTATTGTCAGGAAAGCCTTTAAAGACTATCCGAATATCGAAGTTATCAAGGGCGAAGGCCTGACCGCCAAGCAAGCAAAAGCAATCGGAGCTCAGGCGATCATCCGTGGCTTAAGGATGGCTTCCGATTACGATTATGAATATCAGTATGCTCAAATAAATGAGTATTTGGAGCCGGATGTCGACATGGTCTTCCTGATGGCGCGCAAAGAATATTCATTTATTTCCTCGACTAGGATCAAAGAAATCTTCTCCTTGGGCGGAGATATCGCGCATCTGGTCCCTCCTTTCGTTTTAGAGGCCATGGAAAAGAAGGCTAAAAAGACTAAATAGTCCCGAGCATGAAAAAAGGCATTCCGCGAAGAATGCCTTTTTGCATTGTCTTTAAGCTCCGATGATCGAAGAGTGGAAGAACTTCTGGAGACCTTGTAAGGTGCGGATATTATCCTTTTCCGAAGAGGAATCCTGAATGGTCAGGTAGACCTTGGCGACATGGTAATCCTTTTCGGCGTTATCGACCGGATTGAGGACCGTCGACTTGGTCTTCAGCGAATCATCGATATTGGCAGTTTTTCTGAACCAGACTAAGGTAGGTGAATTCAATAGGGAAGCCGGATCGGAAGCGGGATCGGGATATTCAGAAGTCTGGGAGACTTCTTTATCGTTATCAACCGTGGAAGATTTCCAAGTGTTATAGATATCCAAGGAAGCATTGCGGAAGCCGGTCATCATCTGAGTCGTGACTTTGTAATAGTTGTACCAAGCCTCATCAGCGTTGTAATCAGTTTTGTTCTCGTCGGAGACCGCAGTATTGAAGATGTAGATAGGGACTGCTTTGGAAGAGCCTTCATAATCATCGATGCCTTGCTCGTAGGTGGAAGCTCCGTTGCCGGAGACGAAGAGCACGGCGAATTCGTTATTCTCGATGTTATCGATTTTCTCCATCGTTTCATTATAAGAAATACGATGATATTCGAAGTACTTGACTCTTTCGGCGTTCGAGATAGCTCCCTGAATGCCTTTCGTAATAGGGGAGATGCAAAGGACGACCGCGACGACCACACCAACCAGGATCACAACCTGGAACCAAGCGGTCGACTTCATCCAATCCCATATTTTATCCAATAATTTTCTCATGTCTTTGCTCCTCATGGGGCGGTCAATTCAAAACCCGCCGAAGATTTCTTGTATATATTATCATTTTAGGCAAACTTAAATCAAGAAAAAACGCGCCTTGATAAAAGATTTTCCATAAGTGAAGACGCGAGCGGCAAATAGAGGTGCCTAAGAAAGTTTTTTTCCATAACCCGTGCGGTGAAAAACAACCGTTTTTTAAAACGACAAAAATATTTTAACAAAAATCGAATTTCGCCAATAAAAAACATCCGGGCCTTGTATTAATGTTGACGAAGGGAATTCTTCCCAACGAAAGGACAATCATTATGAAAAAAAGAAGCTTCCTGCCTATTCTGGTCTTAGCTGGCTTGGCCGGCTTAACCGCCTGCGGCACTGAGACTGCAACTTTAACCTCCAGTGTCAGTTCAACCTCCAGTGTCAGTTCTACTTCCACCGCCACCTCGGTGGCTTCTGAAACGGTCAGCAACAAAGCCTATACATATCAAGGTGAGCTTCCGACAGCCGTTTCTTATCCGGGGCTTCCTTCTTCCGAGGCTTTGGTATTGGATACCGAGACCAAAAAAGGCGCTTCCGTCGATACCTCCTCTTTAACCGGAAGCATAATCTTGAGCCAAGATGGGAGCACTTCGAGTGATAGTGAACATGTTTCGATCGCAGCTAACGTCATAACGATTGTCAATTCAGGCACCGATACTTTGACTTTTTATGTTAGCGGCACTTTGAGCAACGGGCAGATTACAATTGCTAAAGCTTCCACGGGATCGGTAAAGCTGATTCTCGATGGGGCTTCGATTACTTGTGCTGCCGGTTCACCGCTTAACTCGATGTCTTCGGCCGATTTAGTTGTTGAAGTAAATAACGATTCAGTAAATTACCTGCACGACTCGCGAGCGGCGGCTGAGGTTAGTAAACCTAAAGGCTGCTTATACTCCGGAGGCGGACTGTCCTTAATTGGCGGCGGAAGCGGGGAACTTTGTTTGGAAGCTGATGGAACCCACGGAATCAACGCCAGCGGGAACCTCACCTCCGCCGGTTCCTGCTTAAAGATAAAGTCCTATGGCAACGGCATCAAGGCTGGTGGCGATTTAACCATCGATGATACCGCTGCCCAGGGATTTATCGATGTTTATACCACTTATGAAGGCCATGGGATGTCGGCGGACGGGAATATCACCATCCAAGGGAATCCGACTTATAACTGCGTCACGGTCGATGGCGATTCCTCGACTTTAGAAGTCGGTGGAGGGGCTGGAATTAAATGCGACGGAGATCTGACAATCAGCGGTGGCACTTATAATATCTTCACCGCCGGCGGGACGACTTTGCCTAATAGCCAGTATGATCCAGCTGATACCGTTGATGATGTCAATACCAAGGGGCTGAAGGCAGGTGACGGAGATACTGAAGGAACCGGTGGTAATATCCTGATTTCCGGTGGCACTTTTAATATTGATTCCCGCGATGATGCAATCCATGCTTCCGGTTATTTGAATACTAGCGGAACCACTCCGGCTTACGATGATGGGAATTTGACCATTACCGGAGGGACGTTCTTCTTAGCGACCGGTGATGATGCGATTCACGGCGATGGTGTTTTGACCGTCGATGATTCTGCCTCTTCCACTTATATTGATGTAACCGTATGTTACGAAGGTATGGAGGCTTGCTATGTCAATTACCAGGGAGGGACTAGCTATATCGTCTCTACTGATGATGCGATTAATGCTGCTTCGAAAGATATCGGAGATACTTACTATTTCTATGAGATCAATATCAGCGGCGGATTCTTGTTCGTGGATGCTTCCGGCGATGGAATCGATTCTAACGGAAACATCAACGTCAGCGGCGGATTTACCGTCGTCGCCGGTCCGACCAATGAAGGAAACGGCGAAATGGATTACGGTGATAAGTCTTCTTCCTACACCCAAACCGGCGGAGTCATGATTGCTTATGGTTCGGGCGGACAGATGGATAGTTTCACGGCTTCGGGCACCCAGATGACTGCATATCTTAAAGGCTTGGGGGCTTCAAGCAATAAGTACGTGGTCATCTCCGATGCCTCAGGGAATATCCTCTTCGCCTTCTTAGCCAAGAAAACTGCTGCGACCGCCTTTATCTCTTCTTCGAATTTTACCTCCGGCACTTATAATGTGAGCGTAGCTTCT
Organism: Bacilli bacterium; assembly: GCA_022652945.1. Taxonomy (GTDB): domain Bacteria; phylum Bacillota_I; class Bacilli_A; order RFN20; family CAG-288; genus Scatoplasma. The sequence goes on along the minus strand of JALCRV010000009.1, from coordinate 26,308 downwards.
TCGGTTACCGGTGGGAAAGAAGTCTTCGCCGGTGTCTATATGGACTACGGCGATGAGGCAGCCTTAGAGGCGGTTAGCTCGACTTCCTCCAGTTCCTTCACTTTCACTTCTTCATCCACTCATGTTTCTTCCGGGACTTCGACCGGCGGGCAGACTGGCCCCGGTGGGAATCCGGGTGGTGGAAGACAGGGTGCAGATACCCAGACAGGGGCTAGCACTTCGGCATAAAGCCCTTGAATAAGATCTGAAATACAAAAAGGCGACTAGACCCACTTGCCTGTTGCAAGCTTCCTAGCCGCCTTTTAAATTGCATCATCATCCGCAGCATTTTCTTGATGGGGGTAGACTAACCCTGAAGCAGACGATGGAAGCCATTTCCCGGGCTTCACGAGCCGCTTAGTGAGAGCGGAGTACAGATAATATATCTTAGATGAAAGCGCTTGTCAACGGGGAAGAATCAGCTTTTTCGTCTTTTTTCTCCTCGCTGGTTTTTCCTTCTTCGGTTTTAGGCGGCTCAGGAGGGAAATAGAGGGAGATCACATTCTGGGCAAACTGAGCAGCTTGTTCCTTTTCTTCTTCGTTCGGATGGCCTTTTTTCATCCCGAGGAAATGCCCATCGGCATGGAAGTGCTCATCGATGACATGGATGCCTTTCTGCTCGACCTGAGACTTGAGTTCTTTACAGGCATCTTTAGCGGAATTATTGGTCGAGAAGACACAGATGTTTTTAATCTTCTCTTTATCCAAGCGACCGATGAAGGCCACGAGTTCTTTGTTCAAGGCTCCGAAATAAAAGGCTCCGCCTAAAAAGATCATGTCATAAGCCTCATCAAAAGCTGCGAAAGCGCTGAGAGGAGTCGCTTCGAGATTTAGACCTTTTGCCATGGACTCAGCGATGGCTTTAGTGTTGCCTGTCTTGGAAAAATAAATAACGCCGATTTTCATATTGCCCCCTCCGGATTTTCCATATATTTACTTAAATAATATACAACATCTAGATTTATTAGAAAACGAGAAGAAAGCCATCTTTCTTATTTGAGACCTGGAATGAAGAAAAAAGCAACTTTGATACTATTTGCGGCGACAAATCTTTCTTAAGTCATTGATTCTTGTGTTAAGAAATATTCGGATGGAAAAGAAAGCTATCAACGAAGGCGGTCGGATAATAAAATAATAATGGTCATTGAAAAAAGTTGAGTGTCTCAAAAGTGTCCCAGCAAAATAAAAAAGCCCGATTTCTCGGGCTATTTTATCAGATGGTGCCTCGTGCCAGAATCGAACTAGCGATTGATCCTTACCATGGATCCGTTATACCACTTAACTAACAAGGCAAACAGCGCTTATCTAGCGCAACTAAAATAATAGCGGTAAAAGGGCTTGTTGTCAACCATAAAACAACCTTGCTTAAAAGCCAGTCTAATTGTAAAACATTGTTTATCCATGCTAAAATGAAAGTGTCCAGAAAGCTATGTGCATTTCCGACATTTTATTCACGGGAACGGGTGTCAATGACCGTGTTGAAAGCCAGGCTTGACTTGGAATCCTAACGTTGTTGACCATGTGCCCACCTTAACAAAAGGGAATATGAGACGCTTTCTGGACCTTTTCATTGGATTTCTATTTTTTAGGAAGATATAAAAAAAGGAGAAAAAGTAAATGAAGTACGATGATTTATCCGTTGCCGCCATTCGTTCTCTCTGCCTTGATGGGACCAACAATGCCAATTCTGGTCACCCCGGTATGGCTTTGTCTTCCGCCCCGATTCTTTACACGCTTTTTACCCGTCATTTGATTTCCGATCCCACCCATCCCAACTGGGTGAACCGCGACCGTTTCGTCCTTTCTGCTGGCCACGCTTCGATGCTGCTTTATACGATGTTGCATTTAAGCGGATATGCCGTCAGCAAGGAAGATCTAAAATCTTTCCGTAAACTCGGCTCGAGAACACCCGGCCATCCGGAAGTCGGTCGTACTCCTGGCGTCGATGCTACCGCCGGTCCTTTAGGCCAAGGTATCGGACAGGCTGTCGGTCTGGCTGTCGCTGAGACGATGCTTTCCGCGATGTATCCGGAAGGCGAAAAACTTTTTAACCACTATACTTATTGCCTTTGCGGCGATGGCTGCTTAGAGGAAGGTGTTTCCCAGGAAGCGATAGCTTACGCTGGGACTATGCACCTTAACAAACTAATTCTTATTTACGACTATAACAAAGTCACCCTCGATGGTCCGCTTTCGGATTCTTCTTCCGAAGATGAAGCTGCCCGCTTCATGGCGGCTGGGTGGGATGTGATTCGTGTCCACGATGGCAACGATTGCGATTTGATCGATGCGGCAATCGCTAAAGCTAAGGCTTCCAAAGAGCATCCGACGATGATTATGGTCGATACCATCATCGGTTATGGCACTCCAAAACAAGGCACCAATAAAGTCCACGGGTCTCCGGTCGGGATTGAGGATGCTGAGAAAGCCAAAGCTTTCTACCATTATGATTACGCACCTTTTGAAGTCCCCGATGAAGTTTATCTGACTTTCAAGACCACTTTCATCGCCAGGGGCCAGAAAGCCTTCCAGGCTTACGAAAAAACCTTTGCTCAATATAAGTCCAATCATCCGGAAGATGCTCATTATCTAGAAACCACGGTCAAGAACGATGTTTCCTCTTTGCTTTTGAAGGACACCGATCATATTCCGGAAGTACCTCCGGAAGCTACCCGTGTCTCCTCCGGCCACATCCTTAACGTCTTCGCCAAGGAAGTGAAGAATCTCGTCGGCGGTTCGGCTGATGTCGCTTCTTCGACCGAAACGAAACTGGCGGATGAGACGACTTACCTGCCTAGTAACCGCAAGGGTAGAAATATGAATTTCGGCATCCGTGAATTCGCTATGGCCTGCATCCAAAACGGCATGTTGCTCCACGGCGGACTCAGGACTTATGCGGGTTGCTTCTTAGTCTTCTCGGATTATATGAAGCCAGCCATTCGTTTGGCGGCTTTGTCCCATCTCCCGGCGGTTTATGTCTTCACCCATGACTCGATTGCCTTAGGTGAAGATGGCCCGACTCATCAGCCTGTTGAGCACTTGGCTATGTTGCGCTCAATTCCTAATGTCAACGTCATCCGCCCGGCGGATGCCAGAGAAACCTACGCGGCTTGGAAACTGGCTCTCCAGTCTATCGACCATCCGACCTGCATGGTCTTCACCAGACAAAAGCTGAATCAGATTGCTTCGACTTCTTATGAAGGCGTGGCTTCGGGTGGCTATGTGGTCTCGAAAGAAAGAAAGACGGTTGATTTCACCTTGATTGCCTCCGGCTCCGAAGTCAATTTGGCCTTAGAAGCTCAGCGTCTGCTCTTGGAAGATGGCATCGATACCAGAGTGGTCTCCTTGCCTTCCATGTATTCCTTCGATAAGCGTTCTGAGCAGGATCGTGAAAGCGTCTTCGCCGCTCCTTATGAGAAACGTATGGCGATTGAAATGCTTTCTTCCTTCGGATGGTATAAATACGCTAAACACGTGATGTGCCAGGATACGTTCGGGGATTCCGGCGTCGGGGCGGAAGTCACTTCGCATTTCGGCTTTACTGCGGTAAATTTGAAGAATAAAGTCGAAGAGATTCTCGGGAAGAATAAGTAAAACTACAGATGAAAAAAGACCGTTGAGTGATGCGTATCCCCCTTCTTTGGCACTTCACAGTGTCCAGAATCCGGGAACAAATCAGAGACGGTCTTTTTCTATGCGCTGAACTTTATAGTCCGATAATTCCATCTTCATCCCAGATAAGATTTATCCACTCCGGAGCATCGATGAACGGATTGTAGTTTTTCTGATAGGAATAGACAGATTCGTTGCGTTTTTTCTCCCTTTCGTCGACCTTATCCAACTCATTCCAATGGACGAGGAACTTAAGCATGCCGAGCTGATCATCGGTCGATTGGGTTTTATCGTTAGTGATGGCGCAATTATTCGGATACATAACCGCCATATAGAAGACGGAGCGCGCACAGTCACCCTTAGCGGAATCCTGCGGTTCAAAGCCGTAACCGTAAGCCTTATTGATTTTCGCTTTGGAATCGGGATGCTCGGGATCATTAGTCGGAACAGCTGAATAGGATTCACCTACGGAGAATTGATAATAATTGGTATTGCCCCGAACCTGATTCGTGGTCTTATCGGAACAATGGATGGAATGGCAATCCGCCCCGATGGATTGCGAGGTAGTGAAATTGCCGCGGGACTGAGGATAGACATGTTCCTTATTCCAAAGATTCGAAGCGGAAGACTCCCCATCGCGGTTTGCAGCCGGTATGGAATTCTGAGTGTAGATTTCGATCACGTTAGAAGAATTGTTCGGATCCCTATCGATAACCTTCAAGGCCTGGGAAGCGGCTTTATAGGTGATAGGAGAGTAATTGTTCAGGATATCGTGGAGAGCATTTTTTAAATCCAAGCCTTTTAAGCCGACGACGCTGGCGTAATACTTTTTCTTTGCTGCGGTAAAATCGTCGGGGAATTGGGCTCCGTCTTTTGCAACAGAGGAAACGGCGCTGGAAGATGCTTCAAAAGAAGACGACTCCATAGAGGAGCTAATTGCCGAAGATTCCTTTTCGGAACTTGAAGCTGAGGAGGAACTGAGACTGCTGGAACTAGAAGCGGAAGAATAAGCCGAACTTTGGCTGCTTTCGGTTTCTTGGCTTAAAGAACTGACTTCAGCGATTGAAGCCTGGGAAGAGGCAAGCGAAGGTAACTCCCCCGTCTGGCAAGAAGAGAGAAGGAGCAAGGATAAGACGATCAGAAATTTTTTGTTTTTCATGGTATTTATTGAATCTTTTTTATTATACCTTAAATCAAGGCGGTAAACCGAGAGTTAATTTTTCTGGTTATCAAGTTTCCTCATGGTATTGTAATCGCTTTCAAATTATTATTTTATTCGCATAATTCTGCTCTTATGCTTTTTATGCTTGTTTCCATTAAAAACCTGATGATAATTTATAGTGACGGAAGATATTTTCCGTCGGATAGTGATTAAGAAAGGAGATCCAACCATATGAAACGTGGCTCTGGCATCTTATTACCTGTGTTCTCCTTGCCGACTAGATATGGAATCGGCACTTTCGGAAAAGAAGCTTACGATTTCATCAAATTTTTAGAGGCCTCGGGGCAGTCTTACTGGCAGATGCTTCCTTTGAATCCGACTTCCTATGGGGATTCGCCTTATCAGTCCTTCTCAGCTTTCGCTTTGAATCCTTATTTTATCGATTTGACTCTTTTAAAAAAGAACGGTTGGCTTACTAAAGAAGACCTCCGCCCCTTGAATCACCATTATCATCGTGATATCGATTACGGTGAACTTTATCAAAAGAGATTTGGCATTTTGAAGAGGGCCTATCTCCATTCCTATGTTTCCTTGGAAGAAAAGATCAAGGTTTTCATCGCCCGCAACCGGTTTTGGTTACCGGATTATGCCTTATTCATGGTCATCAAAGGGCTTAACGGTGGAAAATCATGGTTGGAATGGGACGATGGTTATAGGCTTTATAAACGGAAAACAATCAAAGAAATCAAAGGAAAATATCAAGAGGAAATCAATTTCTGGATCTGGTGTCAGTTCATCGCTACTGAACAGTTCCGCAAGCTTAGAAAATATGCGCGCAGACATCATATCTCCTTGATCGGGGATATTCCCATCTACGTCGCGATGGATTCTTCCGATGTTTGGGCGAATCCGACTTTGTTCCAGCTCGATGGCGATCGGCGTCCGTTAAAGGTTGCTGGAGTACCGCCGGATTATTTCGCGAAGACTGGGCAACTTTGGGGCAACCCGATTTACGATTGGGAGAAGATGGAAAAGAACAATTTCCGTTGGTGGAGAAGAAGAGTCAAGAAATGCTCACACTTCTTCGATGTCCTCCGCATCGACCATTTCCGCGGCATGCAGGCTTATTGGTCTGTTCCGGCTCAGGATAAGACCGCGATGGGTGGCCAGTGGGTTCTCGGCCCTGGGATGGATTTAGTGAACGCGATCAAGGAAGCTGCCAGCAAGATGGAAATCATCGCTGAGGATCTAGGCTTCCTCACCCCGGAAGTGATGACTTTAAAGAAAGCTTCGGGCTGGCCGGGTCTGGTGATATATCAATTTGCTTTCGATCCAACCGATGTGAATTTCACTAACAATTATCTGCCGGAGAATTACACCGAGAATTGCGTAGCTTATATTGGGACGCATGATAACGATACCTTGAAACATTTCTTGGTTGATAAAAAAGAACTGCTGCCGACTATCTACCGTAACTTAAAGGTCCAGACTCCGGAAGAGGCTTACGATTTAATGATCTCCCGCCTGATGGACTCGAAGGCCCAAGTCGCTATCTTCACGATGCAGGATTTCCTTAAAGAAGGTGGGGAATACCGGATCAATACTCCGGGTATTCCGTCGGGGAACTGGCACTATCGGCTCGATCCGGAGTATCGGAAGAAGGAAAACATTCAGCTCATTCGTACGTTGACAATTAATGGGAAGAGGATTTGATCCTCCTCCCTTTTTTTCTTGCTGCTCCAAGGTTAGAATATCCATATGCGCTACTACATACCGGAAATCCTTTTGGAGACAAGAGAAGTAATCGTCGTAGAAAAACCTGCGGGCTTACTGACTATTTCGGCTGGGGACGAAAGGGATAATACTTTGTATAAAGAAGTAGGTAATTACCTGAAAGGCCGCTACGGGCCTTCAGCCAAAGTTTTTATAGTCCACCGGCTTGATAAGGATACTTCCGGAGTAATCGTTTTTGCAAAAGACTACCGGACGAAGGAACGGCTCCAAGAACTTTTTGCGGAAGGAAAAATCATCCGCAATTACCAAGCGATCCTTTCCTCTTCACCCAAAGAGAAAGAAGGGACGATTATCAATTATCTAAAAGAAGATAGTTTTCATAATGCTTTTTTGTCTTCTCCCCAAGATAGGGAAGCGGAGAAAGCAATCACGGAATATAAAATTACTGGGTCGGTTAATAACCATCCTGAGGCCGAAATAAGAATCTTGACTGGCAAAAGGAATCAGATCAGGATTGGTTTTATGTCTTTAGGCTGCCCTTTGCTCGGAGATAAAAAATACGGCGGGGAAAAGGCCAAAAGACTCTGCCTTTGTGCTTGTTCTCTCGATTTGCGAGCCTTTTGCGATCAAAGTCGTTTTTTTGTTAAATCACCCAAGTGCCTGTTTTGAGAAAAAAGTTTGGTATGGTAAGATATTCTTGTCACCGATATCACCTTGAAAATACTTCCTGCTCCCCCATGGATAGAAACGGAATATAGGGAATGACCATTGTCTTTGTTCTCGATTGCGCCAATGTTTTGACAAATGGCACTGCTGCCACGGCTTTACGCTTTGCCACTGAATTAAGAAAACGCGGGCATACAGTTAGGATGCTCGGGGCGGAATCGGAAGAACATAAGGACGATCCGGACTATTTTGGAACCAAGCATTATTCTTTGCCGGTCTTCCAGTTTTTAGTTGAGAAACAAGGCTTTTGCTTCGCCTCGATCAATGAAAAGAAAATGTACGAAGCCATCAAAGGAGCGGATGTAGTTCATCTGTTCCTGCCTTTCCCCTTTGAGTCAAAAGCCCGTTTGATTGCCCAATCGTTGAATATTCCGGTCACTGCGGCCTTCCATCTACAGCCGGAGAATGTAACTTATACGATTTATCTAGGGAAGAATAAGGGTGTCAATTCTCTTTTTTACCGCTATTTTTACGATTATTTTTATCGCTATGTCCGCCACATCCACTGTCCCTCCCAGATGATCGCTGACCAACTGAAGAAGCATCATTATAATAACAATATTCTCCATGTTATCTCTAATGGCGTCTCCGATTATTTCCATCCGATCTACGTAGAAAAACCGGAAGCCTTGAAGAATAAATTCGTTATTCTGATGATCGGACGTCTTTCCCGCGAGAAAAGGCAAGATTTGATAATCAAGGCCATTTCTACCTCCAAGTACAATAAAGATATCCAACTGATCCTCTGCGGCCAGGGGCCGAATAAAGACAAATTGGAAAAGACCGCTTTTAAGTCTGGTTTGGTAAATCCTCCAATTATGAGTTTCTGCAGCCAAGAGGAGCTGAGAAAGATCATCAACTACTCCGATCTTTACGTCCATTCCTCCGATGCTGAAATTGAAGGAATCGCCTGCATCGAAGCTTTTTCCTGCGGCTTAGTTCCGATTATCGCCGATTCGGTCTTGTCCGCCACTAATCAATTTGCTTTGGATCCCCATTGCTTGTTCCGAGCGGGGAAGTTCGCTTCTTTAAGAGAAAAAATCGAGTACTTCCTTGAGCATCCGGCTGAGAAGGAAGCCCTCTCGAAAAAATATATGGTCTACGCCTCTGATTTCCGTCTCGATCGTCAGGTTTCCAGAATGGAAGAAATGTTCATGACGGCAATCGAAGAGAAAAAAGAAGGCTTGGATCTTCCTCTCACCAATCCTTCCCATGCCGATCAAGTTCGAATGGAAAAAATGCGTAAAAAGCTCCTTAAGCAGCTCAATTCCGATCTAGTCCGGGAATTGGCTTGCCAGCAGGATGAAGAAGCAAAAAAAGAACCAGAGGCAAAGTAGGATCTAAACCAGATTAACTGAAAAGAGCCATTGGAATGGCTCTTTTTTAATCGAAGATCGGGTCTTCTTTCAGGACGGTTTCCGCAGAAGCTTTGATGCCTTGGATTGTGGATTCCAGCGGGTAAGGTGAAATATGGACTGGAACGGAAAGCTGTTTTTGGAAAAATTCTCTCGTCCCGTTTAAAAGGCAGCCACCACCGGATAGGGTGATGCCGGTATGGATGATATCCGAAGAAACCTCGGCTGGTGCGATTTCCAGGGTATCGACGATACAGTTAGCGATCTCCGTGTAAATCTTTATGATAATCTGCGAGATTTCCGAAGTGGAGCAAACCACAGAATGAGGAAGACCGGTGATCAAATCTTTACCGGAGACTTCCAAAAGGTTATTATCGGCCGAATCCAATAGCGTGCCGATTTTCATTTTGATATATTCGGCAGTTTTCGGCCCGATTAAGAGGTGATGCTTAGTCCGTACATAACGGCTGACCGCTTCATCAGCGGCATCGCCGGCGTACATCGTCGATTTCTCGACTACAATCTGCCCCATCGCCAAAGCGGCGATATTGCTCCTGGCACCGCCGATATCGACGATCATATTGCCGCGTGTAGAAAAGACATCGATTCCGCTGCCGACGGCCGCAGCCTTAGCGGCATCGATGAAATGAAGCTCTTTGACGCCTAAACGCATCGCAACTTCAGCGGCGGCTCTTTTTTCGACGTTTGTGATTTTCGAAGGAATCGCCATGATCAACCGAGAGCCTTTAATTTCTTTTTGCACATGAAGATTGCCGAAAGCTCGCTCAAGATAAGCGTAAGCAGCATCGATATCGGCGACAGTTCCATTTTGAATCGGGGTAATAATCTCGAGATCCTCGGGCACCTTGCCGATCAACTTATGGGCTAAATAGCCTATTTCAAAGACTTTTTTATTCTTTTTGCTCCAAGCTAAGACAGTCGGCTCATTGAAAACCACCGTATCTGAGCTTTTCAGCCAGATCAAGGTATTTGAAGTTCCTAAGTCGAGTCCGACAATCCGCTTTTTCATTTTATGTTAGTTTCCGCCTTGTCTTTTATATTTTACCATAAAAAGACAGCGTCAACAGGCTACTCTTCACCAGCTTCATCCAAAGCTTTGAGTTCAGCCTTTTTATGAGCATCGTATTTTTTGCGTGATTCGGTATCGAGGATCTTCTTGCACATACGGATATTCAAAGGAGTGATTTCAACTAACTCATCGGAGTTAATGTAATCCATGCAAGCTTCCAAGGACATCTTGCGGCAGGACTTTAAGACGATCATGACATCCTTGTTGGAGTTACGTTCGTTGTTTAAAGGCTTCTGTTTGGTAACGGTCACGACCATATCCATCGCATATTTGTTCTCACCGACGATCATGCCTTCATAGACATCGGTGCCCGGCCCCAAGAACATAGTTCCTCTTTCTTCAGCGTTCTTGATAGCGTAAGAGGTTGATTTACCTTCATCTGCGGAGACGAGGACACCCAAATTACGTTGGGCGATTTCTCCCTTGATCTTCGGACGGTATTCCTTGAAGGAATGGTTGGCGACTCCGTAGCCGCCAGTCATGGTCATAAAAGGTGTATTGAAGGAAAGCAAGCCACGGGAAGGGATAATGTAGTTGATTCTGGTGAGGCCGTTTGCGGAATTCATATTGATCATTTCCGCTGAACGGCGGCCGATCATATCGATTACCGCACCGGTATATTGATCCGGGACATCGATTTGCAAATCCTCATAAGGTTCACATTCCACCCCGTCGATAGTCTTCAGCAAGACTTCCGGTTTGGAGACCAAGAGCTCGAAGCCCTCTCTCCTCAAAGTCTCGATTAAAACGGAAAGGTGCAGTTCACCTCTGCCGATGACGGTGAAGGATTCGGAGGAAGGAATCGGAGTAAAGCGCAAAGAGACATCTCTTTGGCATTCCTTAAAGAGACGATCTTGAATTTTCTTGGCGGAAAGGTTCTTGCCATCGCGTCCGGAGAAGGGCGAATGGTTGGCTGAGAAAGTCATCTTCAAAGTAGGTTCATCGATTCTCAATTTTGGAAGCGGGCAGATTGAATCCGGTTGGCAAACGGTTTCTCCGACGTTAATATCGGGTAAACCGCCGATGGCGACGATATCGCCAGCATCCGCTTCAGGGATGTCAATCCGATCCAATCCAGAGAAGCCGTAAAGCTTGGCAACCTTGAAATTCACGGTGCTGCCATCCAGACGGCAGCAGACGACGTTATCACCTAAATTGATCTTGCCTTTTTCCACACGGCCGATGCCGATACGTCCGACGTAATCGTTGTAATCCAGCAAGGAAGGCTGGAATTGGAACGGTGCAGTCGTATCAGTGTTCGGAGCCGGGATTTCCTTAATAATCGTATCCAAGACCGGAGCCATTCCTAAAGTTTGATCGTTAGGATCATCCGAATAGGAAGACGTGCCTTTTAAAGCGGAGCAGTAAACGACCGGGAACTCGAGCATGCTGTCATCAGCGCCGAGTTCGATGAAAAGATTGAGGACCTCATCGAGGGTCTGCTTGATATTGGCGTTGGGACGATCGACTTTGTTGATGACGACGATCGGCTTTAGATGGGACTCGAAAGCCTTCTTCAAAACGAAGCGAGTCTGGGGCATCGTGCCTTCAAAAGCATCGACGACGAGAACGACGCCATCGACCATGTTCATGATTCTTTCGACTTCTCCGGCAAAATCAGCATGTCCCGGAGTGTCGACAATATTTATCTTGTAGTCCTTATAGTTGATTGAAGTGGTCTTGGCCAGAATGGTAATGCCTCTTTCATGCTCGATGGCATTGGAATCCATGACATCGATAGCGACATTCTGGTTGTCGCGGAAAGTTCCGGAGTATTTCAAAAGCTGTCCGACCAAGGTCGTTTTTCCGTGATCGACGTGGGCGATAATGGCGACATTTCTGATTTGCTTCATAAAAGGAACCTCCACTGGTTAAACACAAAAATCGGTTTTAACTACGAAATTATAGCACATTAAAGTAATATATATACAAATAATCTTTATGCTGGGTTAAGCGTTTAAGAGGAGAAAAGCGCTTTTTTGACAGCGTTTGGTTTTCTCTTTCGGCTTTTCTTCTTGTGCAATTTGCCTTTTTCTAATCTATTCTATTTTTTCCTCCTTTTAATGTTTATGGCAACCAAGCATATAAGACGATATAATATAAAAGTAAACGGAGCGGGGAAAATCGGCCTTAGTCCACACTATTGATCAATAGCGATTAGGGAAAATCTCGTCTGACCAGCTTCCTGTTTATTTTTTCTGTTAAGAGCAAGGGAGGCTTTAAGGGACTATGGCTGTTAAGCTGGTGATCGACACCTGCGCGGATCTTACGGAAAAAGACTTGGATTCCAGCGTGAGTATTCTGCCCATCCCTGTCTATATCGATGGCAAGGAATATATCCCTTTTAAGAATTTAAGCCCAGAGGAATTTTATCCTCTCCAGAAACAAGCGAAAACTTCCGCCAGGACTTCCCAAGTCCCATTTCAACTTCTCTATACGACGTTTAAGGAAGCCGTCAAAGAGGGAAAAGAAGTGGTCGGTCTCTTCATGGGCTCCGCACATTCGGGCACCTTTTCTTCCGCTTTGCTTGCTAAAGAGCAAGTAAAAGAAGAATTGGGCAGCGAGGCTGAAAATAAAATCTTCCTTGTCGATTCACAGAATGTCACTTACCCTTATGCCGCTTTAGCCTTCGAGGGATTCAAGATGATGGAACAAGGAGTCTCCGGTCGCAATATCGCTGATCGGTTGGCTTATCTGGTCCCCCGCATTCATATGCGAGCATTTATCGATGATTTGTCCTATCTTCGTAAAGGAGGGAGGATTTCCGCCGCCAAGTCCTACTTTGGGAATCTTCTCAATTTCAAAGTTGTTATTAAAACTGGAAATAATCTTATTGCTCCGACGGATACCGTCCGCGGGATGCCTAACGCCCTGCGCTGCATAGTGTTGACTGCTTTGAAGGAAGATATCGATTACTCCTTGCCAAGTTATATCGGGTTTACTTATGATCAAGAAAGAGCTGAAAGGCTCTTAGAGATAACTGAAAAAGAGTCCCCTCTTCGGCCGGCTAGGATGGTTTCCATCGGAGCCACCGTCGGAGCGCACGTGGGACCAGGGAGCACCGGCTTATGCTGGTTTGTAAAGTAAGATGGATGAAGAACTAGAAGACTATCTACACGAAGTGGCTACGTCCCCGGAGAAAAGGGATCAGCAAGCGCTGAACTTTATCGGGGAAGTCAGGACTATCCATGATGATGTGTTTGAAAACGGCATCAACAATTTCAACACAACTCTCTTTATGGTTCTCCTTTCGTATTTCGAAAGGATTTCTTATCTTGATAAGACCAGGATGTCTTACGAGACATATGGAAGGTACGCAACTTTCTTGAAGATGAGCCCGAAGAGGGAAGCTGATTGGTTAGCTAACGCCAAAAAAGAAGAGGAAGAAGACCATAAAGGGGCGAAAGGTGCTTCCCAGGTCCTTTTAAAGGTCGCCGACAGCATTCAAGAGCCTACTTTCAGAGTCTTCTTGATTCTTTTAACCGTCTGCGTCTTTAAAGACGAAGGAACCTTGACCAAAAAGCAGAAGGATTTCCTCGATTATTTCTTCCAGCTCTTAAGGATACAAGGATAGTTTAAAGGTGCTTAAAAAGGCCTCTTTTCAGAGGCCTTTTAACGTGTTTGGATTAGAACTTGGCAAGCGGAGCGGCAGTCTTTCTTTCGAGGGTATATTCGAAGAAAGAATTTACTTCCTCGAGCGTCTCAAATTTTGCCATAAAGAAGTAGTCGCCCATCCCATCAGCGAGAATCGGAGGGTTATTCTTGCAGAAGCAGATTTGATCGTGATACTTATTCAGGACATCGTTCCAGTTATGGACATAGTTTCCGTCGAATCTCCGGCCGGAATAGGCGCAGTACATCGGCGGGAAGGAAATGTTCTCGCGATTCTCATCAAAAGCCATGACATCAGCCCAGATTTTATAAATGTCGATTGAATAAGCAAAATCAATCATATCGGGGGTGTAGCCACCCGGGACTCTCATATTGACTTCCAACCCGATTAATTCACCCTTCTTTCCTAAACCTTCCTGATCGTGGGTCAGGCGGAAGAATTCCAGATGATAGAAGCGAGATTTTGCCCCGAAAGCGTGAAGGACTCTTTGCCCGGCATCTTTTAAATCAGCAGGGATTGTTTTGGAAGTGTAATAGTATGAATCTGTGTACTCGATGACGATATCCATAATCGGCAGGGGGAAGACATGGTGAGTCGGGTAAACGACGTCACCGTGAGAATCGCAGACGCCATCGAAGGAAATCAGCTCGCCATCGACGAACTGCTCCATGATGTAGGTGCGGTCTTTTTCTCTCTTTTGCTCGAGGAAAAGCTTGAGCTCAGTATCGTTATGGATTTTATAGGTGTGAGCGGATCCAACCCCATCATCGGGTTTGACGCAGACAGGATAATGGACTTCTTCGATGAATTTTTTGCAGCCGTCAAAATCGTCAATCAGATGCCATCTGGCAGTCTTGACCCCGGCTAGCGCATATTTTTCTTTCATCAAAGACTTGTGACGGAAGTATTTGACCTGTTCCAAATCCGGTCCGGAAGTAACGCCAAAATCCGTTCTTAATCTGGCATCATCTTGCATCCAGAATTCATTGTTGGATTCGATGAAATTGATTCGACCGTGGCGCGAGATAAAGTATCCGATGGCTCGGTACTTCTCATCGTAGTTTTTCAAATCGTGGACACAGTAATAATCTGACAAAGAGTTTTTGACCTCCTGGGGCAGATTATCATAAGGCATATCGGCGATGCCGCAGACAGTAACGCCGTTTTCTTTTAGTCCTTTGCAGAAGCGCCAATAACTATCAGGGAAATGTGGTGAAATGAATACGAAGTTCATATGTTAATTACCTCTCTTACCTCGTTTTCTTTCTTGATTATAACATAAGGATTAAAAAAGTGAGTTAAAAGGGCTCTGAGGAGCTTTTAAAGCAAAATTAAATTTTTTGTTTGGCGAATAATTTAATATGTGAAGGAAGAAAGCAAAGGCTTATTTCAAGTTGCTGAAGATAGTCTCCGCCAAGAAGAAATAAATAGCCAAGGAAGCAGTATCGACGATAGAGGTGATTAAAGGTCCTGCCATAATGGCTGGATCGATGTGGATTTTCTTGGCGAGCAAAGGGAGCGTGGCTCCGATGGTCTTGGAAAGAATGATGATTGAAAATCCGGTGACGGAGACCAGCAGTGCAATGAGCCAGACTGAGTAAGAAGAAGTATTCGAGATTAGACCTACGGAGAATTCAAACCAAATCCAGAAGAAGTTGATAAGCGAGACTAAGGCTCCGACGATAAGGGAAACACGGAATTCCTTAAAAAGGACTCTCAGGTAATCGCGGGTTGAGATTTGGTTTAAGGACATAGCACGCGTAACAACGGTGGTAGTCTGTCCACCCGCATTGCCGCCAGTATCCATCAGCATCGGGATAAAGACAGTTAAAACTGGTATGGCCTTTAAAGCGTCTTCGTAGGAGTTTATCAGCAATTCAGTGAAAGTATCAGCAATTAATAGTAAGGCAAGCCAGGGTACGCGGGCCCAAGCCAGTTTGATGACTGGAGTCTTTAGGTAATCCCCTTCGACCGGAGTCATAGCAGCCATTTTTGCTAAATCTTCAGTCTGTTCGGATTCGATGACATCCATAATATCATCGATTGTGATGATGCCTAACATTCGCTGTTCTTTATCGATAACTGGAATGACAGTTAAATCATATTTTTTCATCAGCGAAGCGACATCTTCCTGATCGGTATCGGCAACCACCGAGATGCAGTCCGCATCCATGATATCTTCGACCTTGGAAGCCGCTTCCGCAAACACCAGATCCTCTAGTGAAAGGGCGCCGACTAAGCGACGTGAAGAATCGACAACGAAAGTGGTGACGATCGTTTCAGCTTCCCTTCCGGTAGCCTTGATTTTGCCTAAGGCTTCACCGCAAGTTGCTATGTTCTTGATGGAAACATATTCGGTCGTCATGATGGAGCCTGCGGAATCATCTTTATAATTCAACAGGGAATTGATGGCTTTTCTATCATCTGGTGATGTTGACTGTAGCACCTTATTAATAAGGTTGGATGGCAGCTCTTCAACGAAATCGGCAAGATCATCGTTAGGCATCGAGGCGATAAAGGATTGGACTTCCTTAGAAGAAAATGCTCTGACAATTTTCGCCTGTTGATCTGAATTCAGGTAGGAGAAAATATCAGCCGTATATTGGTTGGGAACGGCTTTAAAGAGGTAGACAACATCGGCATCATCCTCAATATCATTTACTAGGTAAGCAATATCGATTGGGTCTTTGGTCGAAATGAAATCCCTTAAAGCCAAAGCCTTTTTGCTGTGGATTAGATTTAAAAGTTCCTCAAAATCAGCCTTATCTTCGCGTTCATCTTGCTCCGGGGATGTAAAAACATCCGGTTTTAAATCAGGGGAAACCGGTTCGGGAGAAGGGTTCTCATTAACTGTTTTGTTGTCTTCAACCGACTTTTCGTCTTGATTGTCGTGGTTATTCGTTTCTTCCATAGCCAGCCTCCTTTCTTCAAGTCTCATTATTCTAGTTTTTTCTCTATTTAAAAGGCAACAAGAAAATTGCACTTTAAATTTTAATAGTAATTTATAATTTTTTAAAGATTGTCCTCTAAAACTAAACTGTTTTTGGAAAAGCGGGAATTGCTGAGACTGATTTTGTACACGGCGCACAATTTGAAAGAAAAAATAAAAACAAATTTATATAGCGACATGTGAGAAGATTAATATTTGTTTTAGGAGGACCATCACATGGCCAACAAGAACGACGAGAAGATGTTAAGCGAAAATAATGAGGTAGAAACCAAGAGGAAAAACAATTCTAGCCTTCGTCATAATAAGCAGTCTGAATTCAAGGCAAATGAATCACAAGTAAAAGAGGTTGCCAGGCGATATAACCGTGATTTCCAATATCTTTTGGTTCATGGTGATTCTGGAATAAATAACTACCTTCTATTTGATTCTTCGAACAATATGAATGACATTATGGGCTCCATGGGAAATGCCAAACCTTCCAATAAGGCCCAAATGGATATTTACGCTATCGATGTGGCTATGATGTCATTGAAGCGTGATCAGGCCTTGGTTCTTTTCAATGATTACTTCTTTCCATGTGACAAAAAATGGTGGCATGACCGCTTCTCAAGATCGGTTTATTATCGCTTAAGAAAGGAAGGGGTCAATCTTTTCCTTCAGGTGCTAAATATATGCGATTCATCTTGCTAACTGGGCTTTTATTAGCTTTTCCTTATCTTTCTCCCATAAAAAAAGAAGCGGAGCCGTCACTGCTTTCTGGCTTTAAGGTCCGCGTGATTGATTCAGGGTATTATTTTTCTTTGAAAGTCAGCCATCCAAGAAATGGAGGCGGGAGTTTTCAAGCATATCTAGACGAGTTTAAAGTATCTTCTTTTCGCCTAAGCGAAACGCAAGAGGAAATAAGCTTCCTCATTCAGTTCAACTCCGGACTGCTTTCGTATGAAGGGTATAAGGAACTAAAGATTGCTTATCAAGATGATGGGGGAGAGAAAACCGAGCATGTTTATTCTTTGCTTGGTTTTTCCCCGGTTTTTCAAGAGCAAACTGATTTATCTTATTCCATACCTTATTGCATGGATTCTGAAGGAGTGGTTTTAAAAGAAACATTTTCTTTAGAGGAAAATGAGGATTTTCTTCCACCCAGCGATTTGCCTTTTTACCTGGATAAGGTGATGTTTTTGACCTGCGATCCAGCTTCGCTGTCCTACTTGTCTTTTATCGCTTATTTCGGAGAGAAAGAAGTCACCCTAGATATTTCACCTCAAAAGGAAAATGGCCTTTATTCTTTGAACGGTGGTCTCATGGACTTGACCAAAGAAAACCTTTCTGATTTCAAAATTGTTCTTTCTTATTCCCGCTTAGCAGTCAAGAAAGCGGTCTTTACTATTCCTTATTCGACCCGAAGTGTTCTAGCGACCGAAGAAGTCAATGGGGCGATTTTTGTTTTTGGAGGTTATGATGTTTAAAAACGCTCCATTTTATCTTGGGCTGATGCTTCTTCTTTTTTCTTCTTTGTCCTTGGAAATTCTCACTGGATTTCGTAAACAGGTGGCTGAGATTGAAGCGGGCTTTAAAGTGTCATGCCGAAAAGAGGCTGTTTACTTAACGTCAGAAAAAGCTGTAATGATTGATTATTC
The DNA here is from genome assembly GCA_022652945.1 of Bacilli bacterium. Lineage (GTDB taxonomy): Bacteria > Bacillota_I > Bacilli_A > RFN20 > CAG-288 > Scatoplasma. Next base: position 8,390 of record JALCRV010000009.1, on the reverse strand, counting down.
GGCCTTCGAAAAAGATTTTTCTTTCTTTATGGAATCATATCCTGAAAGTGACTGGTCATTGGTTTCTTATAAGGTCGCTTCATCGATGGTCTACCCAGTATTTGTCTCTGCCCTTGTTGTTCGTCTCGATTTTTCCTTAGGTCAAATTAGTTGTTCTCATATTTTGAATTGCACTATAGAGAAAGGGACTTTATAGATGAAAATTGATATCGTTCAGTGGCGTTGTTTTCTGATTTATGTACCCGTTGCCTGCCTCAGCGTTTTTGTGGTGACCGGGTCATGGATTTTCTTTTTAGCCTTTTTAATTATTTCATTAGGAATTTCATATTTTGCAGGGAAGAAGGAAGGGGATTTAAGATCATCATTGAAATTACGTAAATCAGCGGTCTCTTTTATGGAATCCTTATTCGATAGTTTATCCTCGGGTTTAAGTCCTGAGAAGGCTTATTCATTCGCCTATCCCTCTTTAACAGATGCTATGAGAAATCGAAAATTCGAGGAAGTGAAAGCTAATCCAAATCTTTTGGATTCTTTGCCATTCCAAGATTTCTCTTTGGCAGTTAAAAAGACTTTAAGCGGCGGGAAAATGTCGATTGATTCTTCATCGAGAAAAATTTTAGCTGATTATAAAAGCGAGAATTCCAAACTGGAGTCTGCTTTGAAGAGCGAGGAGGAGGCTATGTTGAGCTCTCTTTTTTATCTCTTGGTTTTCGTAGCAATCAAAGTCTTTTATGGCAAGAACTTAATTGATTATTCGGATGTATTGTTCTGCTCGCTTTATTCTTTGCTGGCTTTGTGTCCGTTAGTCGTGGTTTTTCTGTCGATGTATTTAAGGAGCGAGAAAAAATGAAACTGTTTGGATCGAAGCTTAAGAAAGAAGAACCAAGAATCAAAAAGCCTCAAGAAAAGCTTAAGAAGGAAGATTGGATTGAATTGGCTTTGTTGCTTCTCGGTTGGATTGCGGCTCTAGCTGTCTATTATATAAAACGGGATTTGAGCCTGGCATTGGGTTGTCTGGCGGCCGGAGTGCTTTTGTTCTTGGCTTCTAGAATGATGCTTTCACTCGGCAAGAAGAAAAAAGAGAAAGATCCTGAAGGGGAAATCGTCATTGATTTCCTGTCTAGGCTTCTTTCCTTGCTGATCTCGGGAGAAAAATTCCTTAATTCTTATAAAAAAGCCGGGGAAGAAATAAAAGCCTCGCTTTTTAAAGACAAACTCTTATCAGTTTTCCAAGTTAACGGGAAGGATGAATCCGGCAAATCCCTAAAAGAAAAAAAGGGCAAGGCTAAGGCAACGGAAACAATCTTAAAAGATGCCAAGACTTCTGCTTTTGATAATGGCAGCAAAGAAAAACAAGCCATCGGATCACTGATTAATCTCGGTCTCTCTTCCTCGCTCTTGCCCGAGGATTACTTCCACCTCTTATCGCAAGCCAAAAGTGCATATGCTGAAGGTGAAGGAGGAAAAAAGGAACTGGCAGATTACGCCTCCAAACTGCTTCTCAGCGTATATATAGCCTTTCTGATTTATTTCTTGTTCCTCACAGGGAAGGGCCTATGAAAAACAGGAATTTATTAATCGGCTTTCTTCTTACGGTGAATTTGTTTATCTTTCGTGATGCAACCATCGTGAATAGGTCTTTTCACAACTTGCAACAGTATATTCAGACAGTAGAAGACGATTTAAAAGAAGGCAGGGAGCCATTCAATGATTTACCTACGGGCATCATCTTTTATAGAAAACCTGAGTCTGAAAAGAATGTTATTCACTATGTCATTTATCGAAGAGTGAATCTGTTTTTCAAGAAGGATTACCGCGCAAAAATCGATGGAAGTGTCTATCTTTCCTAACTTTGGGGTTTGAATAAGGATTTCTTCTTCTTTATAATGGGAACGTATCAATTTATTTGAAGAGGAAGAAAAATGGAAAATATCATTGAAGATCTCTACCAACGTGGCTTACTGGATAATTTCTCCGATAAAGATAAAATCGCTGAAATGCTGAAGACTCCTCAGACTATTTACTGTGGTTTCGATCCTTCCGCTCCTTCACTCCAACTTGGTAATTTCGTGATGATCACTATTCTGCATCGTCTGCAGATGGCGGGTCATAGGATTGTGGCCTTGATCGGCGGCGGCACCGGGATGATTGGAGACCCCTCTGGCAAGAAGGCCGAGCGTGTTTTCCAAGATGCTGAAAAAATCAAACACAATGTCGAATGCATCAAGGCTCAGCTTTCATTGTATCTAGATTTTTCAACTCCGGAAAAAGGCGTATTAGTCGATAACGGCGACTGGTGGTCAAAAGTCTCCATTATTGAATTCCTCCGTGATTATGGAAAACTTTTCAGCGTTAATTATATGCTTGCTAAGGATGTCGTGGCTTCTAGGTTGGAAGTTGGTATTTCTTATGCCGAATTTTCATATATGATTCTTCAATCTGGCGATTTTTATCGCTTGCATGAGATATATGGCTGCTCACTTCAAATCGGTGGGGGCGATCAATGGGGCAATTTAACATCCTCGCTTGATTTTGTCAGGAAGAAAGATCCTGAAGCACAGGTAGAAGTCTTCTCAGCGAAATTAATCACGGATTCGGAAGGGAAGAAATTTGGTAAATCCGAAAAAGGCGCTTTATATCTCGATAGTAAGATGTGTTCCCCTTATTTCATTTATCAGTATTTCATCAATGTCTCCGATAGCGATGTCGGACGTTATATGAAAATCTTCGATGATCGCCCGCTTGCAGAGATTCAAAAAGACATCGAGGAGCATTTCGCTCATCCGGAGCTTCGCTTGGGTCAGAAAAAACTTGCTGACTTGATTGTCAGCAAAGTTCATTCTCCTAGTGTGGCCGAAGATTGCAAACGCATGTCGGAAGCTTTGTTTAATGATGACTTTTCTTCTATTAGTCTTTCGGAAGCTGAGGACATCGGTGCTGGTCTGCCTTCTTTTGAGGCCGAAGGGACTGAAATCGGACTGCTCGATGCTTTGGTTGGAGCTCATCTTGCCTCATCAAAGCGGGAGGCGAGAGAATTCGTTTCTGCAGGCTCTGTCAAGGTAAATGGCCAAAAAATCACGGATTTGGCTTATATCTTAAAGGCATCTGAAGGCCTTGGTGGTCAAGTTTATTTCCTTAAACGTGGCAAACGTAATTACGGCTTCCTTAATTTCTTGGCGAAGTAATTCCAACGATGTTTATCTAAAGGGACCTTCGGGTCCCTTTTATCATGGGTTACATCATTTCAAGCATTTTACACACAAATTAGCACTCATTACTTGACAGTGCTAAAAAGCATGCTATTATTAATTTAGCAGTTGGCTTGTTTGAGTGCTAACAAACTTGCAGTAGGAGGATACACAATATGGCTGAACAACAATATACGCAAAAAGTAATCGAGGCAATTAATGCCGCGACTGACATCTCTAAGAAAAGGCTTAGCCCTTCTGTCGATGTTCCGCAGATGATGCGCGCACTTTTTGATCAGGAAGGTTCTTTTTATGTTAAAGTTCTCGAAAGGCTTCATATCGATCCAAAATTAGTTAGCCAAACGATCGACGGATTTTTGAATCAGATAAATTCGGTCGATTCCAAGGAAGAGCCATATCCTTCGGTGGATTTCAAGAATCTGCTTTTCAATGGCTCCAAAGTTCAGCAGGATTTCGGAGATGATTTCCTATCGGTTGAGCATCTGTTGATTGCTCAGTTCGCTTCCTCGAATTCGTTGATAAAAAAACTCTCGGAAATTGAACATTACAATAAGAAAGAATTCACCGAGGCTATCAAGAGTATCCGCGGTAATTCCAAGGTCACTACCGATCGTCCCGAAGATACTTACGATGTTCTGAATAAATATGGCAGAGACCTGGTCGATGAAGTCGCAAAAGGCCATATTGATCCGATTATCGGACGCGATGAGGAGATACGTCGAGTTATGCAGATTCTCTCCCGTAAGACCAAGAATAACCCGATTCTTATCGGTGAGCCTGGTGTTGGGAAAACCGCAATTGCGGAAGGCTTAGCATGGAGGATTTTCCGTGGAGATGTTCCTGTTTCCTTAAAGGATAAGACAATTTTCGAACTTGATTTAGGCGCTTTAATTGCGGGAGCCAAATACCAAGGCGAATTTGAGGAACGTCTGAAGGCTGTTCTCAATGAAGTGGCAAAATCCGAGGGACGAATCATCATGTTTATCGATGAAATCCACATGTTGATTGGAGCGGGAAGAACTCAAGGCGCCATGGATGCCGCCAACTTACTGAAGCCCGCTTTAGCTCGTGGTGAATTGCACTGCATCGGGGCAACGACTTTGGATGAATACCAGAAATATATCGAAAAAGATCCGGCTTTCGAAAGAAGGATGCAGAAAGTCTTAGTGCCAGAATCCACCGTGGAAGATACGATAACCATACTCCGTGGCATAAAAGAGTCTTATGAACAGCATCATGGCGTTCAAATCACCGATGATGCTTTGATTGCTGCCGCGACTTTGTCGAAGCGCTATATAACCGATCGTTTCCTGCCTGATAAGGCAATAGATCTGATTGATGAAGCGTGTGCTAAGGTCAGAATGCAGATTGATTCTATGCCTGATGAATTGGATAAAGTCTCACGTAAACTTATGCAACTTGAGATTGAAAGAGTTTCTTTGAAAAATGATGATTCTCCTTCCGCTCAGCAACGTCTTTCAGAAATCAATAAGGAAATCTCTGATTTTAAGGAAAAGAAAGATTCTTTAACCACCGAGTGGCAGAATGAGAAGGGCAAATTAACAGAAGTGAAGGATTTGCAAGCCCAGCTTTCGAAAGCCAAACTGAACTTTGAAAAAGCGATGAATGAAGCTGATTATGTTACGGCGGCAAAGATTCAGAATTCGGATATTCCTTCCTTGAATAAGCAGATTGCTGATCTGAAAGATCATAAAGGCAAGGATCGGATACTTGATGAGACGGTGACTGAAGAGACAGTGGCTTCCGTTATTTCTGCTTGGACTGGTATTCCAGTTGAGAAGTTAACGAAATCACAGTCGAGCAAGATCCTCGGCTTGAAAGATGAACTTTCGAAGAGGGTCATCGGTCAGGACCAGGCTCTGCAGTTGGTTTCGGATGCCATTCTTCGTTCCAGAGCCGGTTTAAGTGATTCTCATCGTCCGTTGGGCTCATTCTTGTTCCTCGGGCCGACCGGAGTCGGTAAGACGGAAGTTGCTAAAGCGCTCGCGGAACAGTTATTCGATTCGGAAGACCAGATTGTCAGAATTGATATGTCAGAATATCAGGAAAAGTACCAAGTCTCGCGTTTAATCGGGGCTGCCCCGGGTTATGTCGGATATGAAGAAGGCGGGCAGTTAACCGAGGCGGTGCGTAGAAAGCCTTATTCAATCGTTCTGCTTGATGAAATCGAAAAGGCTGATCCTGATGTTTTCGATATTCTTCTTCAAGTTCTCGATGATGGACGTTTGACGGACGGACAAGGCAGGACTGTCGATTTTCGCAACACCATTTTGATTATGACTTCTAATCTTGGATCGGAGTATCTGTTGGAAGGGAACAATCAGGCCAATCGCGAAAAAGTCCTTGAGCTTCTGAAGAGTAAGTTCAAGCCGGAATTCCTCAACCGTATCGATGAGATAATCATGTTTAATTCTCTCACGAAAGATGTCGTCGATAAGATTGTCATAAAGTTTCTTGATGGTGTTAATTCCCATTTGGCTGAAAAAGGTATTAAATTGGAATATAGTCCAGAGGTTGTAAAGAAAATCGCCGATGATTCCTTCGATCCGATTTACGGAGCTCGTCCGATCCGAAGGTATATCCAAAAAGAAATCGAGACTCCCCTCTCGGCCTTGATCATCAAGGGAGAGATTGAGAAAAAATGTACGCTTTCTGTTTCGAAAAAGGGAGATTTCGTTTTCCAAGCATTCTAGGCTTCACTAAGCCTCTCAGGATTTGATTCTTTGAGGGGCTTTTTTTAGGATTCCAATCAGGTGAAGCTGATGGGGGGCAAAACATGAGGTGGTGCTTGCATTGCCCGACATCTTTCTATGGCTGCTGGTACGCTTTTCAAGACTTATGGCAACCGCCACCTTTGCTCTATGTATAATGGTGCATTCCTTGAAATCGATGAGGGCATTGATGTCGATTATCACTTAAGGGGCTACAATCAATTCTTCAACCGAACTTATCTGACTGGTTTTATCGAATCTCTCTAAAGATCATAAGTCAAACTTCCGCTCCTTCGACGGAAGTTTTGTTTTCCGTATTATTTGCTTTTCAAACTGGATTTCCTTAAATGAAAAGAAAGTTGGGGCTCCAAAAGAGCTGTAAATAATTCTTAATTTCACGTTTTTTGAAATCATTTCGCTTATTTTGCAACATTTTGTTTTGGAATTTGGCTAAACTTCGTTTAAATAGGAATTGGTTTCTCATTTTGCGGAGGTAATATCATGATTGCAACCGATTTAAAAGTAGAATATCTTTCTTCCCCCATAGGGATAGATGTTTTAGAGCCACGTTTTTCATGGCTTTGCCAAGGCGGAAAGAAACAGACTGCCTATCATCTTGTCGTTAAACGTGGGGAAGAAAGTGTCTTCGATTCTGGAATTGTAAATTCTAACCAGAGCCATCTGATTATTTATGAGGGCCAAGAACTTCATTCATGTGATTTGCTTTCCTGGGAAGTGAGTCTTTTTGATGAGAATGGTTTGGAAGGGGCGAAAGCCAGTTCATTTTTTGAAATGGGGTTATTGAGTAAAAAAGATTGGAAGGCTAAGTGGATTTCCGGTGATTACCTGCCGAAGAGAAATCATCGTTACCCGGTCGATTGCTTTAAAAAAGATTTTTCCTTAACAAAAGATGTCTTAAAAGCTCGCCTATATGTCTCCGCTAACGGCATATATGAAGCTAAATTGAACGGGGAAAGAGTCGGGACATTTATCTTCGCGCCAGGCATTACCGACTATAAAAAACGTGTCCAATACCAGACGTATGATGTAACAGCTCTGCTCCAACAAAACAACCAACTTGAAGTGATGTTAGCGGATGGATGGTATCGCGGTTCCATCGGGGCTTATGGGCTGATCAATTTTTTCGGGCGCGTGACTTCGTTTGTCGCTCAATTGGAAATCACTTTCAAAGACGGAAGTCGGCAAATGATTTGCTCAGATAAAAGTTTTAACTGGTCGGCTGATGGTCCACTTCGTTTCGCGGATTTGAAAGACGGAGAAATTGTTGACCCATCGATGGTGCCTTCATATAGCGGGATGGCGAGGGTGGTAAAAAACAAAATAGTCCCTTCAGCCTCTGATAATGTGATGGTCGAAGAGCATGAGATCTTTTGCGGAAAAGAGCTTCAATCAGTCAATGGTAAAAGAATCTTTGATTTCCAGCAGAACCTGAACGGTTATGTCTCTTTCGCAATTAAAGGGAAGAAAGGCCAAAAGGTTACTTTTTCATTCGCCGAGCATCTAGGAACGAACGGTGAGTTGGATTTCGCGGGGATTCAATGCCTGAAACCTGAGGGTGATTTCGGCTTTTTCACCACTTTTAAGATGATGACTTTGCAGTATGACAAGATTAAAAGGAAACTTGTTTTGTCCCCTCGCCAACAGATTGAGTTCATCTGCTCAGGAAAGAAGGAAATTTACAAAACAAAGTTTGCCTCTTTCGGTTTCCGTTATGCCCAAGTGGAAAATGCCGCTGACGTGGAGATTGAAGATTTTAAATCGATCGCGGTCTATTCATCTTTGCAACAGACAGGCACATTTTCTTGCTCTAACCAGAAAATAAGCCGTTTATTTCTAAATACTTTATGGTCGATGAAATCCAATTATTTGGATATCCCGACTGATTGCCCGACAAGGGAAAGGATGGGCTGGACCGGAGACGCGCAGGTATTCTTCAATACTGGTGCTTATTTGATGGATGTCGCTCCTTTCTTCAATAAATGGCTTAAGGATGTAGACGATGAGCAACTTAAATCAGGTAAAGAACCTGCCGTAGTTCCTTTTATGGGAGTTAAAATGCTATATGGGACTTCGGGTTCTTCCACGGGCTGGAACGATGCCGTTATCCTTATTCCATCGAGGTTTTATCAGCGATATTGCGATAAACGAATCCTCGAAGATAATTATGCGATGATGAGAAAATACGCTATGTTTATGATCCGTCATACAGGCTTCAAGAAAAACTCTGACAAAAAGGCACATAAGGATTTGGCGCCTTACGTCTACGAAAAAGGTTTCCATTTTGGTGAATGGCTTGAACCGGAGGAATATCGTGATGATCCGCGCAAGGCTTTTAAACAAAGTAAATTAGAAGAAGCGACTGCGTATCTTTCTTATTCTCTCGGCGAGATAGCTAAAGTCGCTGCGTTGCTCGGAAAAAAAGAAGATT
>JALCRV010000008.1 GCA_022652945.1 Bacilli bacterium | reverse complement strand
CACGCGCAAGCCTGAGCCGAAAAGGAGGGCCAGAAGGAAGAAAGACGAGCAGCTGAGGCTTTTCTGAATGAAAAGGAGTTTGTAGGTTTTTCACGAGCTTACAAATGGCAAAACCTACAAACTCATAAACTCATCAGGACACCTAGCAATATATGTAAATATTAATGAATAGATTAAAAAATTAAGAGACGGCCTCTTAAACAAATACCGGCAAATTGTTTTTATTAACAAAGTAATTTTGTTTACAAACTTTCGGCGGTTGTTTACCAAGTTTACCTTGTGAAAGGGCTTACTTCTGACATAATTAAGGTGTAGACGAATGTGAAATTGCTAAACTCAAACCATTTTTCTCTGTCAATTTAAGAGTTTAGCTGCTCCGCTTTCGCCTCAAGCGCCTTGTCACGCTAGAAAGGGGACAAAATGAATAAGAGTAGTTTACGGGTCCTGTTCGTTACCTTAACCGCCGGCTTATTGCTCAGCGGCTGCGGAGGGACCACAACCAATTCATCTTCCGCTCAATCCTCCGCTGCGGCTTCTTCTTCCGCCGCTTCCTCCGCTGTCATCTCTTCTACCGCCTCTTCCTCCGCTGTTGTTTCTTCTACTGTTTCCTCTGCCCCTGTATCCTCTGAATCATCGGCAGTCTCTTCCGCTTCCTCAACCGTTCAGAAAGTCAAGCTGGCTACACCGGTTTTGGCTTTGAACGCTGCAAAGACCGGTCTTGAATGGCCGGCTATTGAACACGCTGCTAAGTATCAGGTTTCCGTAAATAACGGGGATTTCGCTGATGCTACCAATTATGCCTTTGCTGAAGTAGCCGGTGCTTATTCCGTCGCTGTCAAAGCGATCGGCGATGATATCGCCTACCTCGACTCGGAAGCTGCCACTTGGACTTATGAAGTCAAAGGGGTCTCTTTGGCTGACCTAGCTGTCGATGGGATGACCGCCACATGGAAGGCAACCGGTCTTAACACGAAGACCGCCTTCTCTGCGACCGGACAGATCGCTGAAACTGACTGGGTCGATATCGCCGGTTCCACTTATACGGCTACAGCGAGCGGCAAGCTCGGTGTTGTCGTTTCCGGTGGTTACGATGAAGCCAATAATGTTTATTACGTCGGTGAAAAGCAGACAGCTTACCGCTGGATCGTTCAAGCGGGAACCGCTTCGAAGGTTTTGTTAGATGTAGATACCGAAGTCGCTGATGATGTCAAGGTTCAAGAGTATGCTTCAACCGGCTGGGTCGATTCGACTCACGGCAGCATCCAAAAAACCGGCATCGATCTCTTGATTTCTGATACAGCCGTCAATTTCCATTTCCAGAATCTTTCGACCGCTTATGATTATGCGGTTAATATGCCGACTCCGGGTGAAAGCTACAATGCTCTCAGCTTAATTGTTAAAGGCGATGGCATTTCGACTTTAGCTATCCAGCTTAAAGGACCCGCCGGGTATGCACAGTATACGATCGGTATTCCTTCGACGAACTGGACTTATTATGTTATTCCGTTTGCTGATGAGGGTTGGACCATTAACGGCACTTCTGAGACCTTTAGCCACTGGGCTATTGCGAATGACTTTAAGTCTGCCGCCGATGCCATTTACAGCTTCACTAGTTTCGATATGGTCTTTAAGTCCATCAGCGATCCGAAGTACGGAATGACTGATTGCTATCTTAACCAGGCTAACTTAGTTCTCGATACCGCTAAGACCACAACCAGCGAACCTTCGATGGCTGAAAAGTACACCGGGAAGAATGCTGCGGGTGTCCTTCTTACTCTCGAAGCGACAGCTGAAGGCATGAAATTAGCGACTTTAGGTCAGGAGACCAATCTCTCCGCTGATTTGGATGTCGAGTTAGTCGGTGATGAAGTCACGATGAAGACCGCGGATAACGGAGCCAGCCTCACTTATGTCGGCAAGCTTGTCAACTGCGGTGAGAAGGTCGTCTTCACTTCCGCGACTGGCACTTATGCTCCTTACGTCAACAATGTCAATTTCAACATTGTCTACACTCTCGATAATTTCGAAAGCTACACCGAAACGGGTATCGGCTGGGATGGCAATCACACCGATAAGACCGCTCGAACTGGCTTAAGAGCTAATTACTACGGCGAGTATTATACCGGCTCTGGCAGCGGCACTTCCGCTCTGGGTGATAAGAACTGGCAGATGATGGGATCTGCTGATTATCTTGATCTGGTCACTACGGCCGCTCACTCCGGGACTAATTCCGCTAAATTCAAGCGTTCTACTAATACGATGAGATACGTTAACTTCCACTTAGCTGATGGCGAAGGCTTAGCTTATCCTAACGCTGATACTTTCTCCTTCTGGGCGAAAGGCGGTGCGGCGGATGTTCAGGCTAAGTTCACAATGTTCACCGTGAAGAAGGCTCTTTACTTCACTAATGACACGGTCATTACGATTCCGGCTAACAGCGATTGGACGCAGTATACGATTGCCTTAGATGCGACCAAAGTCTATTACGGCTTCGGTATGCTCTTCCAAGGCGCTGCTGTTTCCTATCCTTACTTTGATGATTTCGAACTTTATACCGCTGCCAATCCTTACTATGTCGATAATAGCCCAATCACCGCTGGAATAACGATGAATGGCGATAATGGCACAGTAAGCGTCCAGGCTCATTATACGGTCGGTTCTAAAGTCGCGGTTGTCGCGACTCCTAAAGGCGGGAGCGCCATTAATCTTAACGGCACTTATACCGTCGATGCTTCGAATAATATCGTCATCGATTGCGGTGCTGATCTTAAGTATACCGGCGTCCTTTCCGCTGATAAGACGGCTATTAAGTACACCGCCGCTGAAGGGACTTACGGAACTTATGTCAACGGTCTCTTCTTAAGAACTGGCATCGCTGGGAAGACGATTATCGAAGACTTTGAGAATACTACTTCGACCGCTTTGGTCGATAAATATACGGTCGATAGAGATCTTAACAATACTGGCGCTTGGACTAATCCGACCGATGAGACTGGCTTCATCGCTGTTGATGAGACCACAGTCGGTTCCGGGTTTGCTTCCGGCAAGTTAGCGATGGATACCACAGCTGCCAAAGTCGGCAAATATCGTTATAGATTTGCTCAGACTGCTTCCTTCGGCACCTTCACTAACTTCTCCATAAAGGTCAAGAACTCCTCTTCGCTCCCGATTACTGGATACTTCTATGTTTGCACCTCTTCCGGTACGAGTGCCAGCGGACGTACGCAGACCAAATTGGCTTTCTCCAATCTAGCTGCTAATTCCGATTGGCAGACTTTCACTGGGACTATAGCCTCAGCCACGACAATCTACGGCTACTCTCTGTTCTTTACTGCTACCGCTTCTACTTCTGATGTCGTTACGGGCTTCATCAATGTCGATGACGTCTGCGCTTGGTAATTAGTTTCCTTTCCTGGAAGTTTAGGGGCGGTGTCTTTCTACCGCCCCTTCTTCTGGGTTAAAATGTAAACAACGATAATTTGTTCACCGAATTGATAAAACTTGTTTACTACGTTTCTTACCTTCAAAAGACAGGAGGCAAAGTATGGGCAGAGTGAGGTTAGAGGACATCGCCAAGGCTTGCGGAGTGACGAAAGGTTTAGTCTCCAGAGCTTTAGCTGATAAGTACAATGTCTCGGAAGAGACCAAAAACCGGATTATCCAGAAGGCTGCGGAATTGGGCTACGACAATACGAATCTGCGTTCCCGTCCTGAACCGATCAGCCGGGTTTTGCTTGTCATTTCTAGCCGCATCATGCTGAAAGAAGACTACTGGCAACCGATTATCAAATCCATCGCAAGGACCTTGGATTTGAGTTCGATTATCATGGAATATTTCGTTTACGATGAGAATAAGATCGATGAGATTCTGTTAAGAAAGCTGTCGCAGACGGAATGCGGAGCTTTTATTGTCATCCATTCGAATCCAAAGATTATCAATGAAGAATTAAAGAGGACGAATAAGCCGATTATCGAGGTGGATCCTAAGTCTTTCCATTCCGATGGAGTCACCCAGGTCAAGTTTTCCAATTATGACTCGATCTATCTGGCTACTCAGGATTTAATCGATAAAGGACATCGAATCATCGCTTTTTACGGCTCGGATATGCACGCGACTTCCTTCCGTGAACGCCACGAAGGATTCCTGGCCTGCATTGAAGCCAATAAAGATAAAGGCATCGAAGGTGTCTCGATCAATTTCGATAACACCTATCTGAACTACGCTGATGATGAGATGCTTAAGAAGGCTTTCCAGACTCATCGGATCACCGCCTTGATTTGCGCCAACGATATTATCGCCTTGGGGGCTTATAAGATCATCAAAGGCTTAGGTCTGAAGATTCCTGATGATGTCTCCGTGATCGGTTTTGATAATATCCGCGATGGGGAGTTTGCTTCCCCGCGCCTTTCGACTTTCAATGTCCCCCGTGAAGAACTCGGCAAAGAAGTCGCCGACTATCTGATCGGGATGTTCTCTAAAAGACAGTTGGCTTTTTCTCAGATTGTTATCCGCTGCGCCTATTTTCCTAAAGATTCGGTTAAACAATTGAACTAGGAGGCATTAATATGCTAATCAACGCTGAAAAGATACCTAATATTCCTTGGGAAGACAGGCCGAAAGATTCTTCCGCTCCCGTTTGGCGCTATTCTTTGAATCCGGTGATTGGCAGAAACCCGACAGCGAAATTAGCGCGTGTCTTTAATTCCGCTTTAGTTCCTTATAAAAAGGGATTCATCGGTGTTTTCCGGGCGGAAGACCATACGGGGATTCCTCATCTTTACTTAGGAGAATCTTCTGATGGCATCCATATTAAGTTAAACGATGAGCAGATTCATTTTGTCGATGAACAAGGTAAGGAAGCTAAATCAAACTATCAATATGATCCTAGGCTTATTAAGCTTGAGGATAGTTACTATATCGTCTGGTGCGATGATTTCTTCGGACCGGCTTTAGCGATCGCCAGGACTGACGATTTCAAGACTTTCGTAAAGCTCGGACATCCGTTTTTGCCTTTTAACCGCAACGGTGTTCTGTTCCCGAGGAAGATAAATGGCGAATATGTGATTCTTTCCCGTCCTTCCGATTCGGGGCATACGGCGTTTGGCGATATTTTCCTTTCCAAGAGCCCTGACCTGATCCATTGGGGCGAATGCGAACATGTGATGGAAAAAGGCTGGGAATGGTGGGATACCATTAAGATCGGGGGCGGCTGCAATCCGATCGAGACCGATGAAGGCTGGCTTTTGTTCTTCCACGGGGTGACCGGCAGCTGCAATGGGTTTATTTATTCTTTCTCCGTGGCTCTTCTAGATAAAGATGATCCTTCCAAAGTCAAAATGCGCTGCATGGATTATCTGTTGACTCCGGAAATGGATTATGAGACTAGGGGCTTTGTTCCGAATGTCGTCTTCCCGACGTCCGCTTTAGTCGATAAAGAGAGCGGCAAGATTGCGATTTATTATGGAGCCGCGGATACCTGCACCGGGCTATGTTTTACCACGGTCGATATTTTAATGAAGTATCTGAAAGTGCATAAAAGATAGAAGAGGAAAAGCAGATGGAAAGCGAACCGATAGCTCAAAGAGAAAGTAAGTGGCACGGCTTAGGCAAGAAGCTTAAGCAGTCCCGTTTTCTGATCTTGATGATTATCCCCGCCGTGGTCTTCTATATCCTCTTTTGCTATGTCCCGATGTACGGGATCCTTATCGCCTTTACTAAATACTATCCGAAATTAGGCATCATCGGCAGCATCCAGAAACACTGGGTGGGCTTAGATAACTTTTCCATCATTTTCAACAATGATCCCGAGTTCCTTAACGTCTTGAAGAACACGATCTTAATCGGGGTCGGAAAGATTATCATCTCTTTCGTGGCGGCGATTATCGTAGCCTTATTAATCAATGACTTAAGGATGCGGCATTTTAAAAAGGCCTCGCAGATTATCGTTACTTTCCCGCATTTCCTTTCCTGGGTTGTCCTGGCCGGCTTCATCAATGTCCTCTTCTCAAGAAGCGGTGTGATCAATGACATCATCGCTTCCGGAGGTGGTTCAAGGCAGGACTTTATGTCGAATAGCAGTTTCTTCTTAGATCTGATTTTTATCTCAGATATCTGGAAGGAAGCGGGGTGGAGCTCCATCATCTATTTGGCGACCATGGCGGGGATTTCCCCCGAGCTTTATGAGGCGGCGGATATCGATGGGGCAACCAGATTACAAAAGACTTGGCATATCACCCTCCCGGGGATTAAACCGACCGCGATCCTTTTGTTGATCCTTTCGGTCGGCGGTGTTCTTTCGGCCGGGTTTGATCAGATTTTTAACTTATATAATCCTCTGGTCTACGAGCAGGTCGATATTCTGGATACTTATATTTACCGTCAGACCTTCTCGAAGATGGCTAATCCGGGCTTAGCGACCGCGATCGGTTTATTTAAGTCGATCGTGTCTTTTATCTTAGTTATTTCAGTTGACCGGATTGCGAAGTTATTCGGAGAAAGGGGCATCATCTGATGGATAAAGAAAAGAAAGCACCTTCTCCTTTAGAAAGAGAAAGCGAAAAAGAAGAAAAGATACCTACCCTTCAACGTCTGCCATTAAGACCGCACGGGGTGGTCTCCAATCAACGCTTTGGAGCCTTAGATGTCATTATCTTCCTGATTCTCTTGATCTATGTGATCGCTGTTATCTTCCCTTTCTATAATGCCTTCGTTATCTCGATTTCCTCGGAGCACGCTTATAACAATGTCGATCTGCTTCTCTGGCCTCAGGAAATTACCTTTGAGGCTTACCAGACAGTCTTTAGAAGCCAGCAGCTCTGGAACGGATTCGGGATTACGATGATTCTCTTAGTCTTCGGAACCGCTTATCAGTTATTCTTCACGGTCATCACCGGGTACGCGATGTCTCGCGATAAGTGGTTTGGTAAAAACTTCGTCATGAATCTAATCTTGGTGACGATGTTCTTCGGAGGTGGGTTAGTCCCTTATTATTACTTAATTATATCTTTAGGCCTTTATAACACCATCTGGGTCATGATTATCCCCGGAGCGATCGATACGTTCAATATGCTGCTGATGAGAAACTACTTCGCTTCCTTACCTAAGGAATTAGAGGAATCCGCGAAGATGGATGGAGCTAATGATGTCCAGATTTTCGTGAAGGTCTACCTGCCTTTATCCCTTCCGATGTTAGCGACAGTCGGCTTATTCTTCGCAGTCGGGAACTGGAATTCTTGGTATAACGGCATGCTGTTTATTGAAAATAGTTCTTTAAAGCCTCTGCAGTTGGTCTTAAGAGAGATGATTGCTTCGATCGCTTCCAATGTGGAATCTCCGACTTCGAAGACTTACTCGGAAGGCTTAGTTATGGCGTCTATCTTCTTTACGATCGTGCCGATGATGTGTTTCTATCCGTTCTTGCAGAAGTTCTTCGTTAAAGGCATCGTCGTCGGTGCCATCAAAGGATAGGAGGATCCAAAGATGAAAAAAAGCATGAAGAGAACCGTGAAGACCTTGTTGTCGTTGTTAGTCTTAGCTTCCTTAACTGGGTGCGGGGCGAGCACGGGCAATAATTCCAATAACAATAGCAGCGGGCTAGATACCACCGGGGATGAATACACCGCCGATGGCAATCTGAAAATCTCGATGCGCAACCTCTACTTTGAAAACTGGAGCGGAGCGGATGTCTACTCGGAATATCTAGCGGATAAGTTCAAGGTAGCGATCACCCCTTCGACTTACTCCTATAATGACTGGACCAGCCAGGTCTCAGCTGCGGTCAATGCGAATAATTTGACCGATGTCTTCCATTTCAATGTCACTCAGTTTAATTTCGGCGGTTCTTATAAATACTGGGTCGATGGCGAAATCATCAAGGCCCTGCCCGATGATATGACTCCTTGGCCTAATCTTAAATCCTTAATCGATAATTCCACCGGGTTAGATAGTTTAAAAGTCGATGGTCATCTTTACGGGATCCCTATTGCGAAAAATATCGCTAAACCTCAGGTGGATTATTCCCCTTTCACCTATCTATACCGCCGCGATTGGGCGAAGAAATGGAATGTCTATCAGGAGAACGATGAATATACTTTCGATCAATTCCAGAACTTAGTTAAAGTCTTCGATCAGAACCTGAACCCGAACAATAACGGGGATAAATACGCTCTGGCCGATGTGGAATGGGCTTTCCCGTCCTTAACTAATTTCTATAAGCAGGTCCCGCATTGTTTCGCTTACGATGAGACGAATAAGGCTTACGTCTGTAATTTCACAACCCCGGAATATGAACAAGGGATGGATCTGGCGAAGAGTTACGTCGATAAGAAGTATTACGGTTACGATCAGTATAATAACCAGACCGAAGGCGGAGCTAGAAAGGCCTTCGCTCAGAATAAGTGCGGAATCCTTTATGAAAACCTGTCGAACACGAACTATAAGGCGGTCAGGAAGGCTTTGAATACGACTAATGCCTCGGATACTTCTTTCGATGTCGATGAAGCTTCCGCAATCATGAAAGTCAAAGGCCCGGATAATAAGTACGCCTTGGAAGGAACCGATAACTGGTTCTCCATGACCTTGTTCAATCACGATATCTCGGATAATAAGATGCATAAGATCCTCGATATGCTTGATTATTTATTGGGAAATGAAGGAACTAAATTAGCGGTCTACGGCTTGAAGGGTTATGACTATACCGAGGATACTGATGGGACGATTGCTTTAACTGAAAATGGCTGGCCGAAAGGCGATGATGGAAATTATGTCGAAAAGTCGAACGGCGCAAAGTATCTCCGTTACTTAGCGACTTTAGGTAACGACTATTCCGCTTTCGATCCTCTGACCGATCAGGCGGCTTATAAGATTCTGAACGGCTGGGCGGATGATATGGATAAAGCCGCGACCGCAGGCAATTTAAGAGTTATCAAGGAACGTCCGGAAGTCATGTGGCTTTCTTCGGATTTAAAGGACCAGTTCGAAAGCGGCATGCTTTCGACCGCGACAGCGAATGTCATTAAGTACTGCTACGGAAAGTTAGATAAAGCCGGCTATGAAGATACCTTTAATAACGCGACTTGGACCAAGGTCCTGGCAGAAATCAACAAGACCCTAGGAGGAAGCAAATGAGAAGAGTATTTAAAAGCCTGCTCCTAACGGCTTTAGGAAGCTTAATTATGACCGGCTGTGGACAATCCAGTAATTCCGAAGCGGTTTCTTCCCTCTCTGAAGAGACCAAGATCAATACGAAATTTGTCTTCTCTTCTTCCGATTTAGTCCAGTCTTCCTTCGGGGGGCTAGGGGTGGAATGGGGAGTCTATGAAGATACCGATAAGCTTTCTGACTTCTCTAAGAAAAGAATCTATGAGAATATCAAAAGGCTCAATCCGGTTAGGATCCGCTGCATGATTAATTACGACTGGTTCGTCGAGGATTTCGATGATAAAGGCGATCAGGATAAGACTAATGATACTTGGTCATATAACTTTGCCAATAAGTGGGGCGATAATCTAACGGAGCTTTTGACTTACTGTCAGGAACATAATATCCAGGTTGCTTTCGGTTCATGGAATGTCGTCGGCACCTTGGAAAACGATGTCTGGAATATGATGGAAGAGGCGACCGCTGATGTCCGCTGGGCGAAGATGTCCGCCCACGTGATGGATTACTTAGTCAATACGAAAGGCTTTAATTGTATCCGCTGGTTCATCAACGGAAACGAACCTAATTACCTCGGGGTTAAGGGCTCTTCGAAAAACTGGAACAATTCCTTAGCTAAATGGGAACAGGGGGTAAAAAATGTCCGCGCGGCTTTAGATGAAAAAGGCTTAAGCCAGATCGGCATCGTAGGAGGAGATACGACCGGCTTTGACGGGACCGATGAATACTTCAGCGGGATCGCTAAGGATTGCAAGGATAAAGTAGCCGATTACGGAGCTCACCTTTATCTTTCGAATTACTATATCGATGGCGGGCAGGTCTTGGATAATATCAATACCTTGAATGCAAAGATCAAAGCGATTGATGAAGGCTATGGGACCTCGAGGCCTTTAGATATCTGGGAAAGCGGCTTATTAGATGGAAAGAACGCAGAAACTGACGGCAATTCCTTAATTAAAACCGTATCTTATGGTATCCGGATGGCGGATTTCACCATTCAAGCGGCTTTAGGTGGAGTGAATGGAATCTGCTACTGGGATTTTGATGATGGGATGAATTTTATGTATTCTTCGGGCACTCCGATTCCGAAAAGATGGGGAATGTTTTCTTCTTTGGCTTCCGATCAGGCTTTCGATCAGGGTTTAAGGCCTTGGTATCATTCTTCTTTGATGCTGACTAACTTATTAAGACCGGGGAGCAAGATTTATGGTTCGGTCTATAATGACCGGAAGATCGATAAGGACTTCAGGGCTTTAGGAGTAATCCAGAAAGATAATAAAAACGGAGGAATCGTCGCGGTAAACCGCGGAGCGGAAGATGTCGAAAAAACTTTCCGCTTAGATGATAAGGTCGATTCCGATGGTAAGCTTTATATCTATCTGTTCGGAGAAGGGACGATCCGTTTAGGGGAGGATGGGTTTATCCTTCCTAATTACACGATCGATGGTTCCTTAAATAAGAATCTGACTGTAAAGATCCCGGCCAACACTTTGTTGGTGGTTTCTTCGGAGGCTTTCTAAATGAATAAACTAGGAAGACTCTTCTGTTCAGCTTTAGTCGCCTTAAGTATCTTCGGCTCCGTCAGTTGCCAAGGACAGACCAATTCCGTTAATCCTTCTTCCGTGGCGGAAGAAGAAAACTCTTTTAGTCAGGAGACGAAAACAGGCTCTTTAGGCCTCTTTTCCCTTTCCTCACCTTCCTTAGGGGCTTCTTTAAAAGATGCCTCCGTCTTCAGCTGGACGGAAGCGGCCAATGCTTCCTATTACACTTTAGAGATCGCTTCAACGGAGAAGTTTATCTCTAACGATAATAGCCTTGTTTACTATAAGCACGACTATATCGCTTCAACTTCCTTTACGATCGATGCGAATCTTTCTCAGAAGGATATCACTTATTATTGGAGAGTGACCGCTCATAGCGGTTCGAAGAGCTTAGTCTGCAATAATATTTTCCATTTCTTCTTGGAGTCTATAGCTTACGATGAAGTGAATTTTCCTTTAGGTGAAGTCTCCGATTGGTCGATTCATCAGCAAGGCAATCCGGTTCAACTGAGCCTCGATAATACGAATTTCTTCTCTAATGACCAGCCTTCCTTAGCAATTAAGTTCCAGATGGAACAGACTAAGGGTATCGGGTGGTCAGTTATCACCAAGACGGTGGAGAAGGATACTTACGGAACGGATTCCTTGTATTTCCGTTTCTTCTATTCAGGGATGGATGCGATTGCCTTTATCAGATTAAGAGATAACGATGGGGAATTCTGGAGACATAAGATCCAACTTTCCAATAATTCCAAGCAGATCTGCATTATGCCTTTTAAAGAATTCACTCAAGATACCGAGCTCGTCACGGTCGCTAACCACACCTTCGATTACTTCCATATCAAATATATGGAAATCGTCTTTGAGCAGACATGGGGAGATGGGATCTGCTTAGTCTCGCAGATAAAGACGATCAAGAAAACGAATTACGCTTCCCTCTTTATCAATAAATTGAATTTCCACGACTATCCGACGGCGAACTGGACCTGGGAGAACAATTTCAATTTCGGCTTTGATATTTCCGAAGACGGTTACTCCTACACCTTGAATTACTTAGATGGCATGCCTGGATACGCCTTCGCCAAGATCCCGACCAATCGTTTCTTCGATGATGGGGATATGGTGAAGATGGAAGTCAAATATTCCGGCCAAACCGGCGGGAATATGACTTTCCGTCTAAAGGAAGAGGATGGGGATTTCTGGTACTATATGCAACCTTTCTCCACTTTAAGCAGTGAAGACTTTACGACGGTCTATATTCCTTTCGAAGCCTTCGGAGCTACTTATCTTGGTGGCAATGGCCGTAGAGAGTTCTCCTGGATTCCGCAGTTACAATTCGGCTTAACCAATATGTACGGGAAAGGAACCTTGACTTATAAGAATGTCGAGATTGTCACTAGAGCCGCCCAGACTGAAATCAACACCGGTAATAGAGAAGTAGGTTCTGACGGGATTATCGATAATTTCGATAGTTATACTAACGCCGCCCAACCCTTCTATCAATGGAAGCTTTCTTCCGATAATAAAGACGAGTTCATCTCGTTAAATAACGTAAAACAGATCGGTAACGGCAACAAGGCCTGCGGCCAGATGGCTTATAAGGCTGATATGGCAGCAGCGGTCTATACTTTAGGCCTAGATGTGAAAACTAATGATGTTAATGCCTTCTCTTTCTGGATTAAGGATGCTTCCTATAAGAGCGATAATGCGGTCTTCAATTATCTTTCGGAAGTCAGCGCTCATACTTATCTCTACTTAAGCCTGACCTCAGGAGCTATCTATCTTTATGAGTTAGCTTCCACACCGAAAGTCTGGACGGAGATCACGATTCCTTATCAGGCCTTCACCCTCTCATCGTCTTCAAAAGACGAGACTCCGATTACCTCGGAGGCAATCAACAAAATTGCCTTTGCCTTCCAATATAAGTACTTAACTCAGGATGGTAAGGAATATCCGACTTATATCCAGTCTAATCCGGTTTACTTAGATAACATCAGACTGGTGAAGACTACTTTAACTGAAGCGACTAGCTACGCAAAAGAAAAGAGGATCGGTCCGGATTCGACAGATGGGAATATCGCCACGATTGAAAATGGTGAGAATTACGCTTCAACTGAAGATGTCTTAGCGAGTTGGAATTACGGTAAAGATAATCAAGCTAATAAGATCGAACTATCGGATGAGGTCTCTTCTAAAGGCGGTAAGCATTCCTTAAAGATGAATTACCAAGGAGCAGCTGCCGCGGTCTACGCCTTGCCTTTAACCGCTTCCGCTTCCCTGCCGGGGATGAAAGCGAAGGGGCTAGATATCGATATTAAAGGCGATGGAAAAGCCACAGTCTATCTGAATATTTATCTGATGGTCGGCTCTTCGGTGATGCAGATCAGAAAGAATATCGAGCAGTCTGAGCTTTCTTCTTCCTGGACAACCTATTCAATCGGCTTTGATCAATTCTCCGATTATAAGTATCCTTCGACCGCTTCTGTTAACGCCAATAACATCATCTATCTTTATAAGATGACCATCGGAATCGTCAATTCCGATTCGTCCGCTTCCGCCATCTATGTCGATAATCTGAAGTTCGATTCGACGTTAACTAGAACGACGGATACGTCGAGTCTTATCGTCTAGGAGGAAACGTTATGGAATTTAAAAAGTGCCCTTTGAATCCGATCCTTAAACCGAACCCGGCTAATTCCTGGGAAAGCCTTTGCGTCTTGAATCCCGCGGTGATTTACTCTGAAAAAGACCATCTTTTCCACATGTATTATCGGGCGGCGGGAGAAGATGAGACGCATTATATCTACGTCGGTTACGCCACTTCCAAAGACGGGATTCATTTTCAGAGGATGAGTTCTTCTCCTTTCCTAAGCCCGGATAAGGACGGGGCGGATGGGGGTGGGATTGAAGATCCCCGCCTCATCGAGATGGACGGGACTTATTATCTGACTTACGCCTCGCGTGTCTTCCCACCGGGGCAGTACTGGAAAAAAGGCGCAAAACATTATGGTTACGCTCCTTCTGATGGCCCGCTGGTGATGATGTATAACAACACTCAGACCCATCTCGCGGTCAGCCAAGATTTAGTCCATTTTAAAAAAATGGGCCGTATCACTTCCGCGAAGGATGATGATCGGGATGTGGTCATTTTCCCCGGCAAAATAGGAGGGAAATTCTATCGTACTTCCCGTCCGACGTACCGCTGCGGAAAAGGATATCCGAATAAGAATCCAGCTATCTGGCTTACTTCTTCTACTGATCTTTTAGAGTGGGATGAGCCTTATAAGCTTTTCTATCAAGGGGAAGAAGAGTGGGAATCATTTAAAGTCGGAGCTTCCTGCCCTCCTTTGCTTACTTCCTTAGGTTGGCTGATGATTTATCACGGAGTCAGCGAAAAAGATCGCGCTTATCGGGTCGGAGCCTTTATCATGGATAAAGATGACCCCATGAAGATCCTTTATAAGACGAAGGCCCCTTTGATGGAGCCGAGTTTGCCTTATGAGACGGAAGGCTATTATAACGGCTGTGTCTTCCCGACTTCCTCAGTCTTAAAAGACGGGACTTTATATATCTATTACGGCGCAGCTGATCACTTTATCGGCTTAGCGACCTGCGAGTTAGATGAATTGCTGGATCATTTAGTTAAGGAGGGCAAAAGATGAACAAGAAAATGCGTAAGTTATTAGTCCTGCCGCTTTTGCTGCTTTCCGCCTGCCAGCAAAGCGGAGGTGATACTTCCTCCGCCTTATCATCCGCCCAAGCTTCTTCTAACGTCAATGTTGCCCTCGGCAGCATGGCTTCCTGGGAAATGAAACAGAGCGCGGTCTTCTTATATAATTATAAGAAAATCAATTTCGCTCTTTCTGATTACCCGGCCCTTACTAACGATATGAAGTATCTGGAAGAGACGCTTTCCTTGCCTTGTAAAGTCAGTGAGCCAGTCGAACCGACAAGAGCTAATTATGAATTCAAGGGATGGTTTTTAGATGCGGAAGGGACGAAAAGCTGGGATTTCGCTTCTCAGGAAACGACAAGCAGCCTTTTCTTCTACGCTTCCTGGGCGGTTAAAGGGGAGGATAGTTACGTGGAGCCGGCTTATACTCCAAAAGTAAGTATCGATGATACGTTAACTTCTCTTTTAAGAGTGGATCAGGTCTTGAATTCCCCTGTAAATTCCGGAGGAGTCAATCTGACTTCCGGCGGGATTAAACGTCTGGAAGCGAAGAAAGATGACTGCCGTTTCGCTTTACAGACCACCAAGAAAACTGGAACGGAATTAACGGAAGCGACTTATGATGTAAGTAAGAAGATTATCAGCTTGAAGGCGACAAACGGAACGAGCGAAGAGACTTACTCGATCAACGTCACCGATGTCTCTTCTTCCTACGTTATGAGTTCAGGGACTTATGAAGCTAAAGCCGCTGATTATGAAGAAAGTGGAGCCGAGACCGAGAATTACCATATTATGTTAGCGGGTTCCTCCTCGATTGAATTCTGGGCTAATTCCACGTCCGATCTTGCTCCGATCGTCTCATATAACCACGGGATCGGCGGGACGACGATTCAGGATTGGCAGGATAAGCTGAATGAAAGACTGGTCTTCCCTTATATGCCTAAAGCGGTCGTTTATTATGTCGGGGTTAATGATCTGGTGAATTCTAAATTAACGAACGACGTGATTATCCAGAATGCGAAGACTCTGATCCAGCAAACCCATACAAGATTACCTGAGACGCATATCTTCTATGTCTTAATTAATCTTCTGCCGGGTTACTATCTTGATTACTCTTCAAGGATCAAGGCAATCGATGAGGAAATTTCCAATTTTATCGCTCCTTTAGATTACGTGGAGACCATCGATGCCGGCAAGGCTTTATTAAAAGAAAACGCCGCGGGAGAAATGGTCGCAGATGCCGCGTATTTCCGGCTTGATAATCTACATATGTCCGAATACGGTTATGTCTTATGGGCTAACGAGATCAAGAAAGCTTTAAAGAACTGGCTGGGGTAAAAAATGATCATCCTCCTCGATAGCAAGAAAGAAGAAGCGGAAGCTAAGCAAAAGAAAGATCGCTTTCTTTCTCTTTTTGTCCTCGTTTCCTTCCTCGTGCTGACGGGTTTGACTTTAGGGATTATTTATTCCCCGGAGGATTATCTGCTTCTGGAGATCGTTATGATCCTCCTTCTTACTATCTATCTCTGGTTAACGATTTATTTCTTCTCTTCCCCTTATCGGGCTTTAAAAAAGCGTTATCTGTTCTTTCTAGAAAGCAAGGAAGGGATAAAGGAGGAAGAAGAAGTTGAAGTCCTCGGATTAGAAAAAGACCAGACCTTAACCAAAGATGGGCTTACGGCCTATCTCTTAA
Organism: Bacilli bacterium; assembly: GCA_022652945.1. Lineage (GTDB taxonomy): Bacteria > Bacillota_I > Bacilli_A > RFN20 > CAG-288 > Scatoplasma. Next base: position 90,154 of record JALCRV010000008.1, on the reverse strand, counting down.
AAGGTCAGATCAAGGAGAAAGATAAAGTCTACCCAAGAGATATTTATCTTTTAACTGAAGAAGATAATCTCCTTCCGGGGATGAAGATCAAGGCCGTGACGTTTAATAATGTTCTCTTCGCTTACGAGGCCGGAAGATGAAAAAGGACAAGAATAAGGAATTCGCTAGGGCTTTCGCCTACGAATGGCCCTTATATATCGTCCTGCCGCTCATCGGAGGTCTGACGATCTCTTATTTATTAAGAGTCCGTCATCTGCCTGCTCCTTATGAGAAATTGAATCTCTTTGTGGCAGCCAGCAAGAGTGAAAGCGAAGCGCTAAGCAAGAATATCACTTTGACTTTTAAAGAGGAGGGCTTAAAGGAGACGACAATAAGCCAAGCTAATCCCGCTGATAGCATCTTCCTTACAAAACTCAGCGTCGTCGGTTATCAGGGAGCGGATTTATTCTTGCTGCCTTATAGCGTCTTAAAGGATATTAAGGCGGATGATTATCTTTTAAGAATCAGCGATGAACTGAAGGCTAAATACTTACCGAGCGGGACTAATGATTTCTATACCCAAGACGGCTACACGTTCGGAGTTAAGTTAAAAAGCGCCAATCAAACAAACTGGCTAACTACCTATATCAGCTTCCTTGAGGAAGATTACTATCTAAGTCTTAATGTGAAGAGCCAGAATATCGGCTCTTATGGTCTATATGATAATCCTAATTACGATTTGGCTTTAAAGACGATGGGCTATCTATTGAAAGGTTCCTTATGAGGAAGAAAGAAAAGATTCCGGCAGCTGACTTCTCTTCTCAAGACCTGCCCCATACCCGGTGGAAGTTATTTAAGGATGTCCTTTTTCATCAGTTCGGGACTTTAGTCCAGACGAGCCTGCTTAACGCCTTATTTGCCTTACCGCTGATTACCGATTATTTAGTCTTCTCTTTCTTGATCGGAGCTGCGGAATTGAATAAAGCCACCAGCCAGGAATTGTTCGCTTTATATTTTTATGGCTGTTTAATCGGCTTTATCTGTTTAGTGATCTTAGTGATCGGTTTAACCGGTGGGATGGAGATCGCAAAAAAATTATCTTATGAGGAAGGGGTGATTACCACCGCTTCCTTCTTCCTTTCTTTAAAGGAGAACTGGAAGGAAGGCTTGGTGATGGGAATCCTCTTCGGGCTTATTTATACCTTAGGGGAAATCGGTTCAGTTTATCTTTTGATTTTTGCTTCCTCTCAGCCCATCTTAGCGGGGATTGGGATCGGAGCTTTGATCTTCCTCGTGATTCTAATTACCATCGTCTTGCATCTTTATCTTCTACAGACGGTGATCTATCAGAATAAGATCCGTTATGCCTTAAAGAATTCGTTCATAATGAGTTTTCTTTCTTTTCTTTTTAGTTTCCTGCTCTTTCTCTTTTTCCCGGGGATCTTTATAGCTTTGATGGCTATCAATAATATCACCGCTTATATCGGGATGGGTTTATTCCTCCTCTTCAGCGAGATCGGCTTATTAGCGTGGGCCGTTTATGGGAATCGGGTTTTAGATAAGTACATCAATACGGAGCATTATCCGGAATTGGTCGATAAAGGCTTAACAAAAAAGGAGGGCTAGAAGTATGTCCAAAGTCACTTTACGTCATGTCTACAAGGTCTACGAAGGAGGGGTGAGAGCGGTTAACGATTTCAATCTGGAAATCGCTGATAAGGAATTCATCGTCTTCGTCGGTCCTTCCGGATGTGGAAAATCGACAACCTTAAGAATGATCGCCGGCTTGGAGACTATCACCTCCGGTCAGCTTTTTATCGATGATGTCAAAGTCAACGATGTCGAATCCAAGGACCGGGATATCGCCATGGTGTTCCAAAACTATGCCTTGTATCCTCATATGACGGTCTACCAGAACATGGCCTTCGGTCTGAAACTGAAGAAAACCGATCCCAAAGAGATCGATGAAAGAGTCAAGAATGCCGCAAAGATCCTGGAGATTGAAGATCTGCTTTCCAGAAAACCTAAAGCGCTCTCGGGCGGACAAAGACAAAGAGTCGCCTTAGGGCGAGCGATCGTTAGAGAGCCGAAAGTGTTCCTTCTTGATGAGCCGTTAAGTAACCTCGATGCGAAATTAAGAGTCCAGATGAGAACGGAGATTACGAAGCTTCATAAAAGATTGGCGACGACTTTTATCTACGTCACCCACGACCAGACGGAAGCGATGACGATGGGCGATCGGATTGTCGTTATGAAGCAGGGCTTTATCCAGCAGGTTGATACCCCGGTCAACCTTTATGAACATCCCGCTAATCTTTTTGTCGCCACTTTCTTAGGTTCTCCGCAGATGAATATCCTCCCTTGTCATCTCGAGGAAAAAGATGGCCAGCTTTCCGCTTATTTAAATAACGTCAAGGAAGAGAGAGTTAACTTCCCTCCTTTAAAAGCTAAACAGTTATCTGACCGCTGCTATATAAATCAGGATGTTCTCCTCGGGATCCGTCCGGAGCATATTAAGTTAGGGACGAAAGGACTTAAAGGCCAGATCGAAGTAATCGAACAGCTCGGGGATGAAACAATCATCCATGCTAAGATCGCTGGTAAAGATGATGATATCGTCATTAAAGGAGCGGCAACTGGCAAGTATAAGTTGAAGCAGGAAGTCTTCTTGGATTTTGAGATGGAACAGGTCCATCTTTTCGATCCGAAGACTACCGGCTCAATTATGGGTATCCCCAAAGAGAACCGCTTCCCCTGCCAGATTCTACCGACTAAAGCGGTCTTTGGAAAGAATGAATTCGTCTTCTCTGCTTCTTATGCCAAGAGAATCTTTGAAAGGAAGAATGAAGGGGAGAAAGCCTACCTTTGCTTTGCTCCGCAGAAGACTTCCTTAATCCCTTTAAATGATGGGATTAAGTTAAAGGCTAAGGTAGATTTTGTCGATAAGAAGACCGATTCCTCAACTGTCTTTTTAAAGATTGAAGGAATCGAGCAGTATCTGGTTATGGCTTTAGAGGCGGAGACCAGTTTAAAGGAAGGACAGGAAACGGAAGTCTACGTGAAAGAGGAAGATATCTCCTTGAAGAATGAGGAAGGAGATTTCCTCACTTCCCGTGAGATTATCCTCCCGAATCAAACGAAGGCTGCCTTTAAGACCGAAGGAGAAAAGACTTTTGTCACTTTCGGTAAGAATAAGCTCGTTTTCCCGAAGATGGATGTAAAAGATGGGGAGCATTTAATTCTCATCCATGAAGATAAAGTCACCCCGGTGTTTTCTAAAAAGTCCTTGAAGGCTTTAGGAAGAAAACAGCAAGTCTCTTTTGATAAGAAGCGTTTAATTAAGGCTTCCGCTTACGATGAAGAACAGCTGGGAAAGAAGAATGCGATTTTTGTCCAGCTCAGCGGTTTTGACTCGTATGCGACTTTCTTAGTCGATGCGGACTTCTCCGTTTATAAGGCTCCGAAGTTCAGCTTATATCTGGAGGATGGAGCGTTCTCCATTATCAAATGAAAAGATTAGATTATCTTTATCAGGGCGAGAAGCTTAAAGATCTCGGACGGTACTTTGTTAATGAAGAGAAAAAGGCGAAGATGTTTACCTTCTCCGCTTCCGGTTTTGAGGTCTACTTCCTCGGGACCTATCTGAAATCCGAAATCATCGCGACCGAATGCGGGAAGAAGCAAGGGGAAGCAGCGATTTCAGTCGTTATCGATGAGCAGACATTCCTCCAAGGTAAAAAGATCGTCCTCGATGAACCGGATAAAGTTTATTCTTTAGCTTCCGATTTACCTTACGGCCTTCACCGTTTAAGAATGTATAAAAGAACGGAGAGTTCCTGTTCCTTAACCGGCTGGAAATATATTGAAACTGACGGGGATTTTAAAAAGGTTGAAGATGATTATAAGCTGAAGATTGAAATCTACGGTGACTCGATCACCGCCGGGAACGGCGATGAAGGAGTTGAAGGGGATGAAGAGTTTGAAACGCGAACGGAGAATGCCTTAACAAGTTATGGAGCCTTAGCGGCGGAAAAATTAAAAGCGGATTTTTCGATAATCGCTATTGGTGGTTACCCGGTTTATAAATCACCGTGGAATGCCTTTGCGACTGTTAAGACTATTCCCCAGATGTTCTCTTTTGCTGATTACGATTGGGGGACGACTTTTGACAATTCCCGTTCTTGGGATCATAAGAAATTCATCCCGGATTTGGTAGTTATTAATCTTGGGACGAACGATGATCAGTATCTGCTGCCTTTAAAAGAAGGAAGAGATTTAGAGTTAGTCAATTTTAAGAAAGCCATGAAGGATTTCGTAGACTTAATCTTAAGAACATATCCGCAGTCTAAAGTCCTTTTAACTATCGGGATGATCAAGGTCACCTTAGTGACTAAATTAATAAAAGAGATAGCCTTAAGCTACCCTTCTAGAGTTTTCTTCCATGAATTCATTTCCTTAAAAGAAGGCGGATATATGGCTAACGGCGGGCATCCGAATCAGAAGATGCATATCGAAGCCGGAGAAGAATTATATCAGGTCTTAAAGAAGATTAAAGATTAAGCCAAGTTAAGAAATCAGAAATATCTTTTGACCAATCCAGAGTCTTATGCCTTCCTTCCGGATTAATTTTAAAATCCGCGGGTTTAGCAGTGAATTTATTCAGCATTTTAACAGTATCTTGGCTAATCTGAGGATAACATTCTCCAAGTTCAGTTAGATCTCTAGGAATGCCTTCTTTACCGCCGACTCTTACAAAATAAGAAGTGGTCTTTAAAGGATGATGGGCTTGAAGATAACTATCCATCGCTTGTTTATTGCCCCAAGTAGCTAAAGAGAAAAGACCGATTTTAGAAAAATAATCTGGGTAGGCTAAAGAGGCGTAAAGAGAGATCTGCGCTCCTAAAGAGCTCCCCAGCATATAGTTATGTCCGTAATCGGTCATCACCGGTAAAAAGGCTTCAATCCACGGCATTAAGGTATGGATGATAAAGTCAACGTATTGCTTCCCTTTTTCCATCCCTTCAGGAAGATATTTATTCGCGCTTCCAACCCAAGGGAAAGGAGAGTACTCTTTAGTTCTTTCTTCCCATTCCATCGCGGGGATTCCCACCACGATCAGATCCTTTTTTAAAGACTCTAAGGCCTTATCGATTTCTAAACACTCCGTCCCTTGAGGAGTGTTCTTTCGAAAAATATACGCTCCATCATGGACATAAAGGATCGGATAACGTCTTGAAAGATCCTCAGGGACGAGGATAAAGACCTTTCTGGAGTTATAAAGCTCGCTCGATAAGAAATTATGCTCAATGATTTTCATCTTTATTGCTTAAGAGACCTTGGTAAGGAAGGGCTTTAAGGCCTCAGCGAACAGATGACCTAAAGTCAGCATATAAGGCGCTAGATAATGCGCATTATCTTCCTGCAAGGTGGTCTTATCAAGCCCGTTAGCAATCGTATCGATATAAATGTTCTTAGCAGGATTAAGCGAAGCGAATTGCTGCTTCGCCATATTGACGGTCTTATAATCCGGCCAGGCAGAAGAATCGCTGATACCACCATCGATAAAGGCGAAGCCGACATTATCAGAAGTATCGCTATAAGAAGCGAATTCCTTGCGCAAATCCTTAACTAAATAGTTCAATTGATTTAAGTAATCACCGGAAATCGAAGGGAAGGCATCCCCTTCCCCTTGCATCCATAGCATCGCTTTAATCTGAGGGGCGTAGCCGGAGGCTTGTAAGGTCTTCAGTTCCTGACTGACATATTCAACGAATTTGGTATACATCGTCGAGACGGAACCAGAAGAAGGGGCGGTCCAATCCAAAGATAAAGCGGAAGCCCCGCAAGCGAACTTAATTAAACAGACTTTAGAATTATAACCTTCGCTGGAAAGCTTTTCACCGATGCCAACTTCCATGCCGAAAGTCAGATCCGAATTGCCTTCGCCCAGCATCGAAGAGACAAACTTCCCTTTGGAGGAGTTCTGTTCTGCGTAGGTGCTGTCTTCATTTTTCGTCCAGCAATCGTAGGCGATTTTGATTCCCGGATAACCCGCGGTATATTCGTTGAACTTGCTGGCATCGATGGTATTGCGAAGGATTGAATAAGCGCTGCAGCCGACCATGTTCGACTGTCCGCCCATCAAGACGACATCGATCGGAGTTAAAGCGATCGAAGTGGAAGAAGAAGCGGAAGACGAGGAGTTAACTGTCGTTCCGCAGGCAAAAAGCGAGGTGCTCATAAGTAAAGTTAATAACAAGGCTTTCTTTCTATTCATACTTTAATTATAAAACATTAAAAGCGAATGCAAGATGTAAACAAGATAAACAACCGGCTTCATCGCTTCTTTGTTTTCAATTGTTTATGATTTAAAGCCTTTAAAACGCGGAGAACGGACAATGCCGTTTTCAAATCGCTCATTGATTTCCCCTTGGATTAAAGGCAAAGCATAATCGATGAATTCCTGGGTGATGAAATCCCCTTCTTCGTTAAACATGCTGCGGGGCATTTTCTTTTCGTAATTAGCGACTTTCATTAAGTCGGTTAAACCAAAGCCGAATTTATAAGGCTTCGAAGAAACTCTGACAATGGTGATCATCTTGCCAGACGTGCCCTTTAAGGCCTGCTTAACGGCTTCTCTGCCGATCTTTTCAGCCTCTAAAGAATCCTGTAAGGAAGAAAGACGACAGCAGGCTCTCTGCAGGAAGGAGAATTCGATAGCGACCGCATTCAGGCCTAATTCAGAGATGATATTGTTCGCTAAGACCTGTCCGACACCGCCTAATCTATAATGGCCGAAGGAGTCTTTCTTCTTCCCGACCTGGAAGATAAAAGCACCGTTTTTATCAACGATACCTTCTGAGACAGCGATCAGACAGCGTTTCTTCTTTTCATAGACGTGCTGGACTTCAGTTAGAAACATATTCATATCGAAAGGGATCTCCGGAACATAAAGCAGATCCGGTCCATAACCGTTGATATTAGCTAGCCCCGCAGAAGCGGTAAGCCAGCCCGCATGACGGCCCATGATCTCACAGATAATTACTCTACCTTCCGGATAGGAAGCATTGTCCAGATCGATTTCCGCCATAGCATTAGCGATGAATTTAGCAGACGTCCCGTAACCGGGAGTATGGTCGGTCTCTTCTAAGTCATTATCGATGGTCTTGGGGATACCGATAACCCGAGCATCGTAACCGGATTGAATCAGGAACCGATTCATCTTATCGCAGGTATCCATCGAATCGTTGCCCCCGTTATAGAAGAAATAACGGATATTATACTTTATTAAGGTCTTAAGTATTTTCTCATAGTCTTTCGGATTTTCTTCATAAGGCTGCAGACGGTAACGGACATTGCCGAAGTAAGCTCCGGAAGTATGGGCGAGCATCTCCAGTTCTTTTTTGTCTTCGTTAGTTACCTCAATCAGATCATCGTGGATAGCTCCTACGATCCCGTGATGCATCATGAAGACTCGACCGATTTCTTCTTTATGGAGCAGGCTTTCTTCGATTACACCTAAAGCTGAGGAATTAATCGCGGATGAAGGACCGCCGGATTGACCATAAATTACATTGCCTTTAAGCATGCCTGAGTTTCCTCCCTTAAGTTATCACCTGTTATATTTATAATAATACATTTTCTTATTCAGTTCCTCCTAAACAGATAAAATGACAGTTAGACTTACTGGCACTTGTTGATTTGTAGGTCTATCTGTTTTATACTCATTTTATGAAAAGCATCGATGATTTATATGAGGAATTGAATAATCTTCCTAAGGGGACGATTGTTTCTAAAAGGACAAAAGGAACCGCCAGATATTATTTGCAGTGGCGGGAAAACGGGAAGATCATAAGTAAATATGTAAGACCATCTCAAAAGGCTGACTTAACAAAGAAAATCTTAAAACGGAAAGAAATCGAAAAGCAGATTAAGCAATTAAGCCATAACCTGCCTCAGAGTGTAACTTCCCTTTCGGCCAACGCAAGAAAGCTGACAGGCTTTATGATGTCTCAAGATACGAAAACAGCTTTCTTTAAAAATGGTCTCTGCGTTTGGCTTGATGAAAAACTCGCTCCGTTATATCTAAGACGTACGAGGAATCTTGAAAGCTTTTTAGCTTCGAGGACGATCGATTCCGAAAGAAGAAACTCACGGATTCTGAAAAAGGCCCTCGGGCTTTACGAAACTAACGAAGCTTTGCTTTCCCTTTACTTTTACGGAGCTTCGATTACCGATGATTACTGGTTTAAACCACTAGGTTCTGCTAAGACTTATCAGGACATCGCTTTCCAAGCTGACTTCTTGGCGAGGACCGCATTAAAAGGAACTCTTGAGCTTATTCCTCGTCATCTCTCTCCTTCTCCCCAGTTAAGCCTAGGAGGCAGTTATGAGAAGTGCTGGAAATTAATCGATAATGAATGGTGGATCATTAAGGTAGGAACTGAAGAGGAAAGGTTTTCTGAATTCTTCGTTTACCTTTTAGGCAAAGCCTTTAACTTTAAGATGGCTGAATATGTCCTCGAGAATGACACCATACGCTCGCGAAATTTTGCTAAGGGCTTAAATTATGAGCCAGCTAAAGCGCTGATGGATGAGAATGATGATTACCTCGACTGCTTCAATACTTTTTATGATCTTTCTCCAGAGTTAGGAAAACAGTATCTGACAATTATCTGGATGGATTCCTTAGTTAATAATGTGGATCGGCATACGGAAAACTTCGGGCTGCTTTTAAGTCGGAAGGAAAGAAAGATCGTTTCTTTAGCTCCCAATTTTGATAATAATGCCGCTCTTATCGCCCGTGGCTATCCTTCAAATATCTCTAGGCAGAATGACGGCTTGATTTCTTTCTTTGCTAGGTTACTTCAGCAAAGTATGAAGGCCAAGGAATTATATCGCCAAATGAAATTGCCTTTACTGACTAAAGAACTGCTGCATTCTCTATTTCTTCTCTGCCCTTTCAAGGTAGATGAAGAAAAACTAACTGACTATCTCCTTAACGGTTACAACATATTAAAAAGACTGCAGAAATAGACTTACTGACACTTGTTGATTTGTAGGTCTATTTTTCTGTTAAAGAAAGCGTCCTGTTTTTAGAATGTCTTCACGCTTTTCTTTGCTGAATCCCCATTTATTTGTCTTCATAAAGATTCCTACAAAGGAAAATGTCCCTTCATGGTATAATCAAGTCTGATAAAGAGGAATCAGGTATGGCCCATTCGGAAGTCATCAAATTGAAATCACTGCTGAATACCCGAGATTTAGGTGGAATCCCGGCTGCTTCAGGTAAAAAGGTCCGCTCTAATAAGATCATCCGTTCCGGTGAATTACAAAAAGCGGATATAGATGATTTAGTAAAGCTTTATAAGGAGCATGATCTCCGTTACGTAATCGATCTAAGGAACGCCACGGAAGCAAGGCAGAAGCCTGATAAGATCATCGAAGGTCTTACTTACCTTTCTAATCCAATCCTGACTGAAAAGCAGATGGGAATGACCCACGAAGAAGAAACCGATGCGGAGACCAGCGAATACGTCTTCGTCTCCCGTTTAATCAGAGAAGGCACTTCCGTCGCCTTTATGAAGGGGCTTTATATTAACTTCATCAACGATACTTACTGCCTGGCTCAATATAAAAAACTTATCGATCTGTTCGCCGCGGATCATGAAGGAGCGATGCTTTATCATTGCTCCGTCGGTAAAGACCGGGTCGGAATGGCGACCTTTTTTCTTTTAAAGATCCTCGGAGCGAAAGATGACGATATCATCGAGGATTTCATGCTTACTAATGATTGCATCGAACCGGATATCGCTCGAAGGATTGAAAAGCTTTCGAAGAAAATCGATTCCCCGGCTTTAGAGGAGACTTTCCGCTCTCTTTTCCAAGTCCGCAAGGAATATATCACCACCGTCTTCGAAGCGATTCAGCAGGACTACGGTGATTTTGAGCACTTTATGAAAAAGGGCCTTCAAGTCGACGATAACGAAAGAGAAATCCTGCGTCGGAAGTATCTAGCCTAACAAAAGAAAATCGGCAGGCTTATCTGCCGATTTTTACTTTAAGCACAACTTTTTCAATCGGCTTTTCATCCGCCTTTAAACCTGGCATATGCAGATCTTCCGGGCCGACTAAGACGAAAAAGCCCGCCTTTAAAAGGAGACTGCCTTCTAACTCCCCTTGATAGAAAGCGATGTCTCTGCTTTCATCGTAAGGGACGAGGACTTTTAAGCCTTCCGCTTCTTTATCGACGTAGCCGAAGTTTTCTTTTCCCGAAAGGATTATCTGGATATCGTAATAACGAAGATGGCCTTCTAGCTTCCCTTCTTCTTTTTTCTTTCCGAGGTAGGATTGACGTAAGGCGAAAAGATTTTCTCCCTCGATTAATGTCTTACCTAAGGGGAGTTCTTTTAAGCCTTCTAGACCTTTTTCAGAGATAAAGCGAAAAGCTCTTTTAAGTTCCGGAGAAGCAAAATCTTTTTCAGTGTAATCAGCAATTTTCCCACTCAGCATCAGTTAACTCTCTCCTTTTTATTATTCTAAAGGAAAATACAGGTTTTAGATTTAGGCTTCCAGTCTAAAGTTTAAGTTATAAAGTAATCTCACCTAAGGTAATCTGGCAAAAAGAGATCAGGTCCGCGCTCTTTAAATGAAGCTGGAAGCCTCTTTTCCCCGCGGAGACATAGACTTTCTCTTTGTCTTTTAAAGAGGAAGCTGCGAAGGTCGGAAACTTTCTTTTCATTCCGATCGGTGAGCAGCCGCCTCGGACGTACCCGGTGACTTTCTCTAAATCAGGGATCGGAATTAAGTCGACCGATTTATTGCCGGAAAGTTTAGCGACTTTTTTTAGATCAATCTCTTCTGCGGAAGGCAGAAGACAGACTAAGAATCCATTCTTATCGCCTTTTAAGACAATGGTCTTATAGACTTCATCTAAAGGCAGATCATTCACCGTGGCCATATGGACACCGGAAAGGTCTTTTAAGTCGTATTCGTACTCTTTCATTTCGTAAGGGATCTTGCCTTGTTCAAGCATCCGCATCGCATTCGTTTTCTTTTCCATCTGCTTCAGCTCCTTTAAAGAATTTTCTCATAAGCCAGACGATCGTTATCTCCGCTTTGTCCGACCAGATAGATGATTCCGCATTCCTTGAAGCCTAAAGAGAGGAAGATATGCTGCATGATCAGATTCAGCTTATAGGTATCCGCTCTTAAGGAGATTAAGTTATGTTCTTTAGCTTCCTTTTCCGCTTGACGGAAAAGATAGGTCGAAAGCTTTAAGCCGTGATAGTCTTTCCCGACCGCTAAGGTATGGATGGTCAGATACTTATCTTCCTTACTCAGCCATTGCCCGGAGAAGATTTCCTTATAAGAAGGATCTGGGATATAGGAAAAAGAAGCGATTAAAGCTAAGCGCTTATCGACATAGACCCCTCTGAGCTTTCCTTTTTCGATGTTTTCTTTAATCAGCTCTTTATTAGGATGCCCATCCTGCCACTGGGAGGAGCCGGCTTCTTTTAACATCTTGATGCCGTCTTCCATGATTTCACAGGCGCGGGTATAATCGACCATTTCAACTTTAGATACCGTGATTTCCATCTTTAATAGTTCCTTATAAAAAAAGTCCTTTAGTAACTAAATAGAATTATATAGCGAATCCCTAACTAATTCAGTTAAGATGCTACCTATTTTTTTAAGTTTATTGCAATTTTCTTTTAAAACCTTAAAATAGTGGTATGCAAATAAGCAAAGAGAAGAAGCGTTCTTTTGTTAAAGGAGATATTGCTTTCATTGACACTTCGAACTACGAAGTGATTTTTATCAGTCCCGGCGAAGGGAAGGATAACTTAAAAGATGATATCGGAGAAAAATGTTATAAGTCCTTTTATGACCGTTCTACTCCTTGTGATTTCTGCCCTTTAAAGAAGTTGGAGGAGTTAGCAAAAGACGGTAAGAAGGCCACCATCGAATGGAATTATAAAGATGCCCCGATTCCCTCTTTCTGCATGTTGTCTTCTTCCCTTGTGACCTTCCAAGGCCGGGAGGCTTTGTTAACAAGAGTTAAGCCGAAAGAAGGCACGAGCAACTATCTTACCAAGGTTGAAAAGGATGCCTTAGCTTCCTTAGTTGATGTTTTATCGGATGTCAATGTCAGAGGCGATAATGGCATCGGTGCTTTTATTTCTATCTTAACTGACCTTTATCAATGCGACCGTTGTTTTGTCCTCTTAGGTAAGAAGACTAAATCAAGCTTTTACTGTTCGGAGGAAGAAAAGCCTTTTTATAATGAAGAACTAGTTAGCGAAATCACTGACTATTATGATTCCGTCCAAGAGAAGCCAAAATCCGTCAATGATCGCTGGCTTTGGACCGCTGATGAGACTCCTTTGATTCTCCCTTCCACCCAAGGGAAGGAAAGACTGTCTAAGTTAATCGATCAAGAGCAGATCTATCTAGCCTTAATCCGTTCCACCTTCCGAAAGAAGACCGATGGGAATATCTTCTTCATCAATCCGAAAGTCGCCCCAAAAGCGGATGGCTTTTTAAAGGTTGTCTTGGATCTGATGGATTTCTTCTTCATCGAATATAAGTCGTACGAAGAGAATAACGGGGAGAACATCTACGATCAGATGACTAAAGCCCGTTCCGCTAATTCCTTCGGGCAATTAAAGGAAGAACTCCAGCAGAATAAGCCTCAGTCCTTAGGTGTCGTCTTCGCGGATGTGAACGGCTTAAAATACACCAACGATAACTACGGACACGCCTTAGGGGATTCCATGCTCATCTCCTGCGCCAAAATGCTGATTCAAGTCTTCGGCTTAGATAATGTCTACCGTATCGGCGGAGATGAGTTTGTCGCTATCTCCTTAAATGAATCGGTCGATACTTTTAAAAAGAAGACTAACCAGATCAGAAAGCTCTTCTCCGAAGAAAGAGGCACTTCTGCCTCTTTAGGTACTTCCTTCTGGGAAGGCAACAATGTCGATATCATCAAGCAGATCGCTTCCGCTGATAAGGAAATGTACGATGAAAAGAACTTCTATTACGACTTGATCAAGAAGAACCCGGCCTCCCAGGATCGCATCTCCATCGGCAGCTTTGAAAAGACCGTCGACCAAGCGATGCATAACGGCTTATTAAAGGTCAATCTGGTCCCGCGCTTTGAAGAACCGAGCGGCAGGATGTTTGAGGCGGACTCGCTTCTCCATCTCCTTTACCCGATCAACAATATCACCGATCCGGTCGTCTTTATCGAGACGATGGAAAAGATCGGTTATGCCCCGGTGGTGGATTATTTTATCCTGAATGAAGTCTGCGCCTTCCAAAAGAGGATGCTGGATACTTATCATCAGACGGTCCCAATCGCAGTCAATGTCGCTCGTTCCGCGCTCCTCGATCAGGAACCACCCGATCAGATTGTAAGAATCGTCGATTCTTATAATATTCCGCATTCCTGCATTATAATCCAGCTGATCCATCTAGGCAGATACGCCATCGATGAATTAACTAATCTCTCGAAAGCTATCAATGAACGTGGCTTCCCCTTGGCTTTAAATCATTTCGGCATCGGAGACGCTAATATCTCCGTTATGGCTTATTGCCATTTCACCGAAGCGAAGTTAACTGAATACTTCCTCCCCTGCTTTGATAATAAAGAAGGCGAGTTAGTCTTAAAATCTGTAGTTGAGTTATTTAACCAACTCGGCTGCACTCCGATCGTCGATCGCATCTCTTCTCAAGAGCAGATTGAGAAAGCCTTAAAGCTCGGCTTCCATTATTTCCGCGGTCCGTATCTTTCGGAAGCTATCACGATGGAAGAGATGGAAGAAAAGTATCTGAAGAAGTAAATATAAGATCTTAAAAAAGATTTTAATGATAAGAAAAAGATTCGCTGAATCACCAGCGAATCTTTCTTTTCATCGGAGTCTTTTAGAACTTCATCTTCTTATTCGGCGCGGCTTCATCGCTTCTGATGAAGGTCGTCTCATCGTTGGAAATCGCGACGATGAAGGAAACAACCGTCTTGCCGATATCGACCGCATCTTTTAAGATGATACGCTTACGTTCCAAGATGGAGTTTTCATTATCGATCTTGGAAGAGATCGCAATAATCGGAAGCAGAGGCACCTGGTAGAAAGCACAAGCCAGACCCACTCCGCCGGCTTCCCCTTCAAAGACTAGTTCAGAATGATGCGCAGCCTCAAAGGCGTTCACATCGAAGGAAAGGTCTTTTAAAGAAGAGATGGCTTGGTTAGCGGAAATGCAGGCTCCGATTCTTCCGTTGATAACTCCGACGTGGGCTGAGCAGTCGTTGAACTGCTTAACCAAGGTATCGGACACGGTGAAGTAAGGCTGGAAGCCAGGGACTTCATATAAGCGGGAAGAAGGATCCTTATGGAGCTGATCGACATCGATAATCTGCAGATAATCAGCCATCAAGATATCCCCGCCAGCTAGCCCCGGGGTCAGCTGGACCCCATCGCCGATATAGATGGCGATATAAGGCGAATACTTATGAATCAAGAAGGAAGCGATCAGTTCGCTGCGGTAGGAGGAATACCCCGTTTCCGCTAAGCAGACATCCTGCCCGTAGATTTTCCCTAGATGGGATACGAAAGTCCCGGAGAGCTCTTCTTTCTCTTCCGAGTAACGAAGCATGTTCTTCAGATAGATCAAGGAATCGGAAGAATTACCTAAAATCAAGATCATAGCAGGATTCCTTTCTTTTCAAACTGGTTGGTCGAAAGGAAGACTTCGAAGTCCTTCTTCGCCATCGGTTTGGAATAGTAGTAGCCCTGGACCACGTTGCATTTCATCTCTTTAAGCATCAGGACCTGGCCTTCGGTCTGGACGCCTTCCGCGATCGACTGCAAGCCCAAGGAACGGGCGAGATCGATGATGGTCGAGACGATTTCCTTCGACTTAATATCTTCCTGCATCTCATCGACGAAGGATTTATCGATCTTCAGAGCGGAGATCGGATATTTCTTTAAGTTACCTAAGGAGGAGAACCCGGTGCCGAAATCATCCATCAAGATGCGGATATTCAGATCCTTAAGTTGTTTAAGGACGGACATGACGTAGAAATAGTTCGTGGCGGTCGAGGATTCGGTCATTTCGACTTCGATGAAGTTCGCAGCGAGATTGTTGCGGTCTAGTTCATCCTGTAAAGACTGGACGAAATCCGGACGGTAGAAGTCATAAGAGGAGAAGTTAATCGAGATTGGAAGCATTCTACGTCCGCGCTTTTTCCAGTCTCCTAAGTCTTTGCAGACCTGATCGAAGACATAGAAATCCAAGACATGGATCAAGCCGGATTTTTCGCATTCACCGATAAAAGCGGCCGGATTGAATAAGCCTTTCACCGGATGCTGCCATCTGATCAAAGCCTCCGCTCCGACAAACTTCTGCAAGGAGAGATCAAACTTACCTTGGTAGTAGACCTTGAACTCATGATTCTCAATGCCGCGTTTGATTTCCTGCTCCAAGACATCGTTATGGATGGCTTCGGAGATGATCTTTTCATCGTAGAAGACGAAGACCTGGTAGGAATTGACGGCGAAACGTAAGGAGACGACGGAGTTTTCCATCATCTTATAGACATCTTTATTCTGTCCATCCAGTTCGAAGACACCGAAGGACGGATGCATATTTACTCTGACATCGCATTTCTCATAAAGGGCATATAGATCGGTTTCGATCTTGGTTAAGAAAGACTTCAGTTCGTCTTGATCCTCGTAGTTAAAATACAGGTAGAAAACATGGGCATCGTAACCGGCGAAGAAGCGTTTACGATAGTCCTTCTGTTTCATGACCTCTTCGAAGTACTTAATGACAAACCCGTAGAATTCCCCGATCTTTTCCAGCTGATAATACTGGTAGGATTCAGAATCCGAGAAGACGGAGAAGGCGATAAAAGCTCCGTTAGCTAACTGTCCGACTTTCTTTTTCAGCTTCTTATTTTCCGGAAGATTGATTTCTTTCCCTTCCGCCTTGGCTTTTTGCTTTAAGGCTTGCTCATTAGCATCCGCTTTTCTTTTGGCGGCCTGAGCGATATTGGTCTTCAAAGCCAGACGGGTGACTTTTCTGATGAAGGAAGTCTTGGAGTCAAAGTAAGAATCAACTCCGAAGTTACGCTTATTTTCTTCTCTTCTTTCTTTGGCTTGGCCCATCCACTTATAGAAAATTGAAGTGGTCCAGGTCAAAGTGAAAGCCAAAAGAACAAACGCCATCGAAATAATGATGACTAAAAGCGGATTAAAGGAAGTGAAGTAACCGTAGACCAGATAAGAGGCAAAGCCAAGGGCAAGGATTATTAAAAGCCCGATGCTACCGATCCATAATTGTTTAGCCTTTTTCATATCCCGTTTACTTTCCTCCCTTCTCTTGCTGGTCCTTTAACATCTTTTCGACCATTTCCTGCTTGAGCTTTTTCTTTTCTTCTTCCGAAAGACCAGCTAAAGGATCATCAGGATTATCCTTCTTTTTAGACTGGTCTCCGTATTCTTTCTCCAGTTCTTCATCCGGAGTTTTCTTTAACTTAATAATATCAGCAATCGAAGTCCCAGCGATGATAAGGCAAGGAATAAAGATCATTAAAATCACCGCCCAAGGCTGCTTCATCGCGGTATAAAAACCACCTAAGGCTTTAGAAGAAGAAGCTACCTTACCCATATAGACACCATAGGCGGTGACTTCCTTATTATCTAAGCCGTATTTGTCATTTCCGGTCTTATTCTTATAAGAGGTGAAATAAGTTGAATCGCTTTCCGTCTCATAGACCTTCTGGACTTGGTTTAAAATCGTCGAATGCTTATAGGAATTAGTCCCTTGGCAGACAAAATAAGTCTTCGAGGAAGAGGCATCGGTCTCTTTGGCGATGATTCTATGGACCGTAACGGTACCGCCGATATCGTTATAATAACCGTAAAAAGTAATATCGTCTCCGATTGCTAAGGAACTGAAAGACGGCTTTTTGATAATTAAGCCATCCCCAACCGGATAGACTTCTTTGCCCGAAGCATCATAAGCCATGGAATCGGTCGCCACGACCGAAATCTGCAATCCGAAAAAGGAAGGCACCCCGTAATTAGAGCGTGAAGTCGCCAAAGAAATAATCTCGATAGCCGCGATAAAGACGACGAAAATACCGACGACCCAATCGAGGATCTTTTCGATAATCTTCCAAGCGCCTTTTTTCTTGTTGGTCTCTTTTTTGACTTGCTCTTCCATAAGTTAACCTACTTTCCTTCTTTTTCAGCTTCTTCCGCTTCCACGTCCTTATTGATCTTCGGCTTTTTAGGCTTCCCTTCGCCTTTAGGGGCGTTATCAGCCTTATTCTTCGCCTTCGACTTACTCTTGCTCTTCACCAGCTTCTTAAAGGTCTCCGCGGCTTTCTCCGGCTCCAAGACTGCTAGTTCTGGAGTCGATGTTTCTTTCTTGATCAGGTTCTCTTTATCTTCTTCCGCGGTCTTTCTTACCTCGTGACGGAGAGCCTCAAGTTCATCAGCCTTGGCCTTTTCACGAGCCAGAGCCGCTTCTTGTTCACGCCTTTTAGCTTCCAGAGCTTCTCTTTCAGCTTCTTTCTCCTGTTCACGTCTAAGCTTCTCAGCTTCCTGAGCCTTACGTCTAGCCAAAGCCAAAGCAGCTTGCTTTTGACGTTCGATCTCCGCCAATCTCTTCTTTTCAGCCTTGAAGACTTGATCGACCACCTTCTTGGATTTGCCTTCCAGTTTCTTCTTAACCGGTTCAGCTAAATCCTCGTAGTACTTCTGATCAGCTCTCACCAACTCAAAAGGCTCGAACTTATCATTAAGGAACAACATATCATCGACGCTTTTCATTATAGTCGCATTGTACTGAGTTTTGGTCAGACGAACATTTCTCATCCTGGTCCCAGTCATCAGATCCAAGGTGGTCAGATAATTCAAAAAGTCGATTCGGTTCTCTTCATCTTTAGTCAGGCCTTTAATTTCCTCGTTAACGATGAATTCCATGTTAGCGTGCTCTTCTTCGTTTAAGAAGAGCCAGAGCTCATAAGCCGCATGGTAATCAGGAGAGGACTTAATCATGTTAGTCTGCATGACCGGCGGGATAATCGGACGTGCGCCTTTCATATCCTCTTTCATAAAGCGCGAAGTGACAAAGTAAGCGACGTATCTTCTCATCAGTTCCACTTTCGCTAAGGAAGCATCAAGTTCGATTCTTAAAGCTTTCGAGGCTTCAGCGGGGGTGGACATCTGAATCGTGGTTGTCGCTTTAACATCCGTTTCCCCTAACTTAAAATGATTATCCAGATAAAGGACATCGGTATCCTGCAAAGCCGCGAAGTGTTTTAAATACACATAGCGTCTTTCGATGTACAGATGAAGTCTTTTAATCAGCGTCATAACAAAACGGTTTTCATAGATCTGCAGATCCAATTCCGCTTCGGAAGTTAAGACCTTAGAAGGAATGACATCGCCTTTTTTATCGACGGATTTCACATACTGGGAATGGGTGGCTAGATGGACGACCGATTCCGGGCCAGTTTTTTTAGCTAACTCAGCCGGAACTAAGTATTCCACCGATTTAATGAAGGAACGCGGATTATCGACGATGGTCTGCAGATGGGGAATCGCTTCCTCCAGTTTGCTGACCCAGGTGATATCACGAGCGGTATCCTCGGTGCGGTGGACCTTGGCGTAGTTTCTTTCACCCGATCTGATTGCTTTAAAAAGCTCCTTGGCATCTGAGTCCGACTTAAAAATGCCACGGTTGGTCTTCTGATACTGCTTGAATATCTTCTTTGGATTCTGCATTGTCCGCTTATGTTAAAGGCCTCAGTTCATCTTAATCAGATCTTCAACGTAAGCTTTGGACATCATGAAGCCGTTCTTGCCGAAGAGCTTATTCAGTTCCTCAATCAAGCCATGCAGTTCATCTTTCAAGAAGCCGATATTCAAAGACTGGAACTTTCTTAAGATCTTCGTTCTGAAGAAGAAATCGAGTCCTTCGGTGGCATCCCCACCGCAGGCGATATAAATAGGCAAGAAGGCGTAGAGTTGTTTCATGATACGGTTACCGAAGACCAACTTGAAGTTCTTCAAGGAGAAATCATCGAGCTGGGAGAACTTATCCAATAAAGGCTGCGGAATCGGATTGTTGACGATCGCATCCTTATAAAGCTGGGAGAGTTGAGAATACGGGACCAATAAGGAATCCTGATATTCGCATTCGAAAGCCTGAGCGCGGTCATTGAAGATAACGGAGACCGCACGATCGTAGACCTTATCGGTAATGGTGAAGGTGGAATCATCGTTATTCGCAGTGCCGAAGAAGAAGACATTCTGCGGAATCAGGAGTTTTCCATCTTTTAAATGGGCCGGATCGGTGGGATCCGGAGCGGACATCAATTGAATCTTCCATTCGTTGATGTTCGGCATTTCCATAATGGAGAGGAATTCAGCGAAGTAATATTCGATACGAGCGAGGTTCATTTCATCGAGGACGATGACATTGCAATCCTTGCGGTAGGTGGCTTCATAGACCGCTCTTAAGAAATCAGTCTCGTTGAATTTCTTGGTGAATTCGTTAAAATAACCGACCAATTCAGTTCTGTCTCTCCAAGACGGTTGGACGGAGCAGATGGTGGAGTCATTGACGAAGAACTTCCCTAAAGCGTACGGTAAGGAAGTTTTACCGGTACCAGAGATACCTTCAAGAATCAGTAACTTTGAGGTTCCCATGCCGGCGAACATACAACGGATATCCGAGATCTTGTAGTAAAGACCTAAAGAGGAAGCTGCGAAGTTTCTGAACTTCATGCAGAGCTCTTCCAAGGTCAGACCCGGGACATCGGGGATGGAAGTATCGACTTTAGCGTATTTGTTATCGACTTGGACTAAACGGGTAAAACGAGATTGGACTTCCTTTAAAGTATTAGCCGCTTCTTCTTGTTCCGGAGTAGTTCTCGCCCCCGAGGGACGAAGACCGAGCGAGCCGACTTTTAAGTTCAGGATCTTGTTCTTTTCAGTGACGGCTTCATATAACTCATTGTTCAATTGTTCAATCTGTTCAGCCATCTTCTGCTTATCCAGTTCCCTCTTGTTGAAACGGATGTATTTAGCGAGGAAGTGGATGATTAACCAGCAGAGACCTAAGATACAGGCGGCGAAGAAAATCCACCAGATGACAAAGAAAAACCAACCCCAACCACCGAAGTTTTGGTAGTAGGAGGTGAAAAGATCGTTGTAAGTTGAAAAATTGGACGGGACCTTAAGCCATTTATAGACGATCCAGTCGTAGAAGAACTGGCCTAGATGGGTAAAGAACTTTACCAGCCATTCCTTCAGATATTGGAAAAAGTCATTCATCAGTGATTCTTATCTTCCTTTCTAAGCTCAGCTCAAGCTGGAATAGATACCAGAGTAATCGTAGAAGCCTGTCAGCTTGAAAGCCGAGAGGAAACTGGCATATTGGACCGCGTCGATATTGTCGAGGTCCCAGCCTTCGATATAGTAAGACACCACGATTCTTTTCGTCTCACCTGGATGAAGCTTAGCCAAGGGGTAATTTGTACTTCTAGCTGAGCTATAAGCAAAATCGGTAAGAAGAAAGGAGTCTTCCTCAGTCAATTTTACACCATTAGCCACGCTTTGCTCAATGTTTAAGGGACTATTTCCCGCTTGAGTCTTAGCGTTAAAAGCGGTTACGGTGCCACTAACTGTAGAATCGGTAGTTAAGGGAGCATCCCAGACGATTTTATCAAAGCCGGAATACTCACCAAAAAGAGCTTCTTTTGAAGAATAATTGCCAGAGGAGAAGCCGACTCCATATGTATCGTAATAATCATCCCCGCCGATCGCATTCAGCCTTCCGGCTAAATAAGTAGTTTCTTCTTTAAACGGATCGAGGATGTAATAGTTATCGGAAGTCAAAATGGAGATACGTAAGGAATAAATGATCTTATCCAGTTCCGTCTGGGAAAGGTTAAGTTTCCCTTTCATTGCGGAAACCATCGCGGCGTTCTTACTAGAATCCGCACTAAGACTGGTAGACTTATCTAGATACATGATAACCGGTAAGGAAGCTGTCTTATCCTGATGGATATAAATCTCCATCGAAAGATAATGTTTTTCCGAGGCGTAGCCTGGGAAAAATGATGGCGAATCAACATTATTTTCCGTGAAATTGTTATTGCCGTATTCCGCGGTGAATTTAGGCATCAAAGCATCGTAAGTACCATCGCTTCCTTTTACTAACCAACGGCTCTTAAAAGAAGACGAGACCGGATAATAGCCTCTAGTTAAAGATACGGTATCATCAGTTGATTGGGTATAAGTAGAAGCAAAATGATCTTTCAGGATACTATTGGTCAATTGGTCATAATAAGTGATATCCCCCGAAGTCGAGTCCTTTAAGCCCAGCTTAATCGAGGCCGGAGCTAAAGTAGCGACCGAGACATCGCCTAAACGGACTAAAGATGAAGCTTGGGCGAAAGCAAAAACGGAGGTCACCGCCGAAGCTGAAGTCACCGCCAATAAAGTGATAAGCGAAGCGGAATAGATAAGCTTAAGGAGTCTATTTTTTCCGTTTCCCATCATATCCAGATGCTTTTTCATGTCTTTCACTTAACTTCCTCTTCGCCTGGAGCGAAGGAGAAAGAAGTACCGATGGAGCTCCCGATCACGTTGTTGATCAAAGAGAGATCCCAGCCTTCCATATAGATATCGATATCTAAGAAGCCTAATCCGTTAGCATCGGTGACGCAAAGCGGAGTGAGTTCTGTATAGTCTCCCATATTTGTCTGATAGAGATAGGAGGCTAGATTTTCATAATAGGCAGTCGAAGCATAAGAAGAAACATCGCTAAGAGGGTAGACCCCCTTATCGTGGTTAGGATTAGCAAAGCAATCGAAGTTACGATCGGTCGAATGGACCGTAGCGGAATAAGGAGCCCCGTAGACTAAAGCGGAGTTATCAGTTTTCCAGCCGGTATATTGACCGTAGCAGACTTCATAGGAATTGCCATCATCAGCTTTGGCATAATCGAAGATCCCATCTTGATTAAGATCCAGAGGACCGCCGACTAAAGTCTTGCCCTGAGCGGAAGCTAAGGGATTGACGATGGTCGAAAGATTAGTGGAAGAAAGATGGAGACGGACAGAATTCTTAGCGGAACCGGCAAGTTGGAAAGCTGAGAGGTAAACACCTCTGTTGCTCGCCCCAGTTTCCGAAGTCGCTCCCGAGCCACCTAAGACCTTGAAAGCCAAGGAAAGATGGATCGTAAGATTCTTAGCCGCTATGTCATGGCTGTTTTTAAAGGTGCCGTAAGGATAAGGAGCGTCATATAGATTAAAGCTATCCCCTTTGTTATAAGCCCCGCTCGTGACCGGATAAAGGTCGGAGTAGGAATAACCGGTAGTCTGTAAGACGTACTTGACCATGTCAGAAGGGACAGTCTTATTTTCGCTCCAGTAGATCGGTTTACCCGAAGCAGTCGAATCCGTATCTGAGTAGGAAAGCCCCTCATAAGAAAGAGCGGTATCCGAAACAAAGCCGATCTTGAGATCAGCTGACTTCCCTAAGGAAGTACCGGAAAGGTTAATGACCTTGTCCTGGTTTAATTGATACCACGCGTATGCCGCGGAGGCGGTGCCACCGCCGATGATCGCCGTGATCATGGCTAGCCCCGCAATGATTCTTGTAGTGGTTTTCATGTTCAGAGTGCCTAGTGAAAACTAGGCGGATCTTCTTTAAATCCTAAATTGAATAGATTACTGGTCTTCCGCCGAACGAGAGCCGATGTAGGTTGAAAGACGGAGACCGGACTTGGAGTCGAAATAATCGCCTGCGCAATCCGGATCATCGCCATCGATCCACATGCAGATCGTATAACGAAGGACTTTGCCCGGATATAATCTGGTGCCAGAGGCAGGGGATTTAATGATGTTCGAACCATCGTTGAAGTAAACCAAAGTCCCATCAGCTACCTGCTTGTCGCAGTTAGCCAGATAAGTCTTCGCTCCTTCATCGAGTTCGGATTCCACATATCCGGTATTCTTTCTCGTATAGTCGATGTAATTATGAGTCTGCTCACCATCAGGGTTAAAGACGTTCTCATAAATCCTGATTCTTAAGGCATCGGAGATCAAACGTGAATCGGAAGATGTCTCTTCCGTGATATCCATGCCGTAATAGTAGAAGCAAGGGCCATCACCGACGTTAGTCGCAAAGAAGGTATAGACATAAAGCAGAGTGCCGGTCACATCGTCTTCCAGTTGGACGGTCTTTGATTTCATGCCGCCAACATCGGAATCCAAAGTGGACAGAGCTTCTAAGGAATTGACTTCCTCGACTGTATATGGAGTCGCATTAGGATAGCCATCTACCTTAGTAAAAGTGCTCTTGTTAGTCATATCAGAGGAAGTTGACATTGCCAGCTTTGACTGATAATCCACGACACTGATAGTGAAACTTCCGACATACGACGAAAGCCAGGCAACGATAGCTAATGCTATTACACAGATGCCTGCAACGATCGTGATCCAAGCTATGCGCTTTTTCTTTTTGTTTTTCTTAATAGCAGCATTATCGACCATGGAAGTTTCTCCTTACATCTAAAGCATTCTAAACGAGATGTGCTCTGCCTCATCAATCCGGGCCAACGGATCGAACAAGGAGAGCGATGGAAGAAACCCTAGGAAGAAAAAAATGATCGCCGAGCCTCTATAACTCTTTGAAGACACTTCAGTCTTCCTTCTTGAGGCAGCTGGCAATCATATATCCGAAGATATTTAGATCCTTTAGCTTTGCGCCGCAGGCTTTCGCCTGTTTAGCTATTTTCTACAACAAAAGTTTAACTTAAAAAGCGCCTAAAATCAAAAGGAAATGATGAAAATAAATCCTTATTCCAGGATAAGCATAAATATATGCCTTAATATAAGGCTTTTTAGATAAAAAAGCCTTATATCAAGCCTTGTAAGTCGAATGATAATATTTTAATAACAGCGAAAATCCGGTTTAAAAGAATCGGATGCATAAGAAAAGCCCGCTCCGAAGAGCGGGCTAGTAAGATCAGAAAGAAGAATTAAGCAGTGAGTGAATAGAAGGATAACGAGGAGCTGAATACACCACCACCATTAACTAGGTTAGAAGAAATAGTGTTACCATCAGTCCCTTCAATCCAAGCATAGAAAGTAACAGCTAAGGTGCCACTTCCAGCAATCTGTCCAATATAGCCAACAGAATCAGCAGGTGTAGCAGGGTTAGTCGTTAAATCAGTTCCGCCAAAGTAGTCTTGGTTGATCTGATGAATCGTAGTAGGAACAGCAGTAGTCGCAGAAGTATGGGCGGCAGTCCCAGGAAGATAAACGTTTTCACCAGCAGCACCGTGCGGATTAATATAAGTAGCAGTATTAGTCCCAGCCTTGCAAGCAAATCTCACAGAATCAGCAACGGTTCCAGTGGTATCAGCTACGACAGATGCAACAGCTGTAGTCTTAGAAAGGAAGAGATTAACTGTATCAGCGCCAGTATTCATAAAGGTAAGTTCATATTTATGATACCATTTTACGGAAGCCGGTGTATAAGTGGCGGCAGTATACCAACCAACAAGATCAGTACCAGCTGCATTAAACATCGGTTTAGCAAAAGTGCCATCAACACAATCCCCATCGCTGGAAGCATCCGTAAGAGTGTTTCCAGTGCTTAACGCAATACTTGCTGCGGCGTGAGCAGCATCAACAGCTGTAGCCGTAGTAATATCAGTGTATCCATTGCTTAAATAGACACTCATATTTGCGGAGGTGGAAGCAGCGGTCATCTGGCTGATAGTAAGAGATCTAGTTCTAACAGCAGTATACCAAGCGAATGTTGAAGTCCCGACCGCACCAGCAGACAAAACAAGTACTGCAGAGGCGGCAAGGATTAATTTAGCTTTTAATTTCATAAATTTTAATTCTCCTTTATTTATTAGGCGTTGACCTTGGTGCCATTGAAGACCAGACTGGCGGAAAAGATTCCACCAAGATTGACATTGCCGCAATTAGCATCAGTTCCTTCAAGCCATATTCTGGCATGAAGAACCAAAGTAGAAGCAGAACCAGCAGCAATCTGTCCAAGATAGCCGGCCTGAGTCGCAGTAGAAGCGGTCGCATCTGTAGCATCCGTGGCATAAGCGCTGGTAAGAATATTATTTGATAACGGAGAAGTAGTTAAAGTTGTATCGTTAACCGCCTCAGTAGCGGCAGTAGTGCCGTAAAGCATCGTCAAATCAGCAGCGGCATCCTGAGGAGCATAGTAAGCGACGACAGCAGAATCATCAGAACTAAGGATAGCCAAACGAGCAGCTTTATAAGCCTCCTTGCCAGAAGCAACCTGGGAGAAAGCAGAAGTAGAGCTAAGGAAAACAGCCATCGGTTCAGTCCCATTAGTATGTCCGAAGGTCAAAGTCATATTGAGATAATAAAGGAAGTCAGTCCCATCCTTTTTCTCGCTAGTAATAGCAACAGCGCCATTAGGATTATTAGTTGAGTCGAAAGTTACTTTCCAGAAATTCTTGCCGCTTCCCGAGATATCGGTAAGTTTAGCATTAGTGCTGGTGGCAGTTGAGTTGCCAGTTGTAGAATCTTTAGCTACAGTGAAATAACCAGCAGCATCAGAAGACATAGCCATCGTAACACTTAAATCATCAGTGTTGGATTTAACAGCGTAAGAAGCAGTAGCAGTAGCGAACTGATTCGCCGTGAACCAAGCGAAGGCGCTGGTTCCAGCAGCCGCGCCGCTCAGCACCATAAGGCTTGCAGCAGCGAGGATGAGTTTAGATTTGAGTTTCATAGAATGATTTTTCCTCCAATATGGATTCTTTCTGCTATCTTATCTTCTCTTGGCCTAGAGTCGTTGAGATAGCTTATAGAGATTTGCTGAGATTTACCAACCAAGTCCTCTAGGGTAATTGGACCTGATAAGGCTTTCTCAGTACTTAAACTATAACAGGTCAAAAATAGGGGTGCAATCAAAGGCGAGGAAGTTATTATCAGTTGAACCGTTTAGGCTTAAAGAGGGGTAAAAAGGGCTTAAAGATATTATAAAATTCTCATTTTCAACAGTCCAAAAAGGCTTATATGCCGTTTTTCTATTGCCTTTATGCACTTGCTTACATAACTTGTCAGGTCTGGTCAGACTTTCTTAGAAGACCTTGTCTTCATCTTAAAAAAGACAACTGAGGAAGACATATTTACCAAAATCAACGCACCCGAAAACTACATCTTAGGGGGATCGTTAAATAATTTCTGCTGATTCGAAAGATCTTTTAGTTCTTTCTGAAGAGAAGGGCTTGCGGAGATGAAGTTGACTGCCCAGTTATCTAGAGAAAAGCCAAACTGAAAGCCAAAGCCTGATGATTGAGATGTTACTCGGATGGCTATTCTTTTTATACAAAGCAGGTTAATAACGGCACTAGAAAGAGGAAAATACTTAGTTCTATCATTGGAAAAATACAGAGAGGCAATCACCTGTTTTTCGCCGATTGAGAGTGTGTCAAACTGCTTTTCTAAAGCCTTCAATCTTGCTTCTTCAATTTGTTTGACTGTCTTTTGCTCTCTTTCTTTCTCTTCAGCGATCGGAAGCTGAATGTGTTTCAAAAAATCATCTATATACCTATTCAAAGTTGAATATTCTAACCGCCCTAATTCAAGTATAGAGATGATTGTGTCGCAAGCTTCTCCTATCCCATCCTTAGATAAACAAAGATATTTATATGTGCCATCAATAAAACCTGTAATATCCTCGTTTTTAACAGCATCCGATTTAAATATGATGAAATTGTCTTTTTTTGAAGTCCAAGGATAGCCCATTTCTTGTGTGCAATACGTACTAGCCAAAAAAGATTTTGTGATTAGATAGATGATTAAAGAAGAGCTATCGAGTCGCTGAGCAATAATATCCGGAAATCTCTTTCCGCTTCTAACACCTTGACCTTCAACAGATGAGCAAAAAATTTGGTCAGTCGGTACGCCTAAATGTTCCAATAAGCCGATCAGTTCTTTTGCAATTGCCGAATCTTCTGTTGAATGGCTTATAAAAATTGTTTTTTTAGATTCTTCCATTTGACGATTGCCATCCTTTCAAAGTTCTTTTGTTGATAAGACAAGATTTTTATGTGACTTAGAAAAATGTCATGGAAACTAATCATTTCTCTTTGCACGATATCGCTGTTTTGGCGATGTGGATTGAGAAGGAATGGTCATTTCCAACTCGCCCGAATCCAACATCGGAAGCAAGTAAAGGTTCCTGAAAGATTTAATGTCGGAGAGGCCGAGCATCTGCATGATTTCCCTTCCACTCCGAGGGGTTTGGCAATAGTCCAAAATCTGTTTCTTTCGGTTACTCTCATCTTTGGGGGTGGCTTTGGGGGTAACTTTGGGGGTGACTTTGGGGGTAAAGTTGGTGCATTCGGAATTTCTGATGGTCGCATAGACCATAAAATCTCTTGCCTTCACAAGAGGATCCGGAAGTTTGGCTTCTTCCATATCGCGGTAAATGCGATCAATACCCTCACCGAACTCGCGAACAAGCTGATATTCTTTGAGGAACTGAGCGATTTTAGGATTACGAGAGAAATGGGTATGGCGAATATTCTTCTCGGTGACAAGGCCAGGTAAAATACCCGGGCTTTCAACCGTGAAATGATCGTCAAACATTTTGACTTGGATATCCGTTCCAAGGATCCCGTAATCCCGGTGGGCAACGGCATTGATGACAAGCTCCATCCAGCAGAATTCAGGATATTCGGGGACAGTAACAAAATGGCCGTCCTCGCCCAAATAGGTGTGTTCTTTGATTTGTGATTTGATAAAGGTGATGGCCGCTTGAGTCTGTTCAATGAGTTTTCCTTGGAAGGGAACGTCCTTCACCACGTTCATCTCCGCGCCGGTCTTTTCCTCGATGCCTTCATAACGGACAAAGCGGATCCGAGCCCGTGGAAAGAATTTCTGCGGGAATTTTCCGAAGAGAAGCACCGCGGCCCCCGAAAGAATCGTCTTGCCGTTTTCTTCGCGGACAAAACTCCCATTTTCCCTCAGGTATTCCCATACGCTTTTTGCGTAATGGATTTTCTTGATCCAATTCTCGACGAAAGGCAAATCTATGTCATCCATGGTCGCTTTGTCGACGGGCTCATCCTCAAAATAACGAATCCCCTTGGCGTACATCAGGGAAAGCCTTTGCTGGAAGTTCATCTTCTTCGATCCATCCCCGGTCCGGTAATAGCATTCATCTGCCTGATTGGAATGAAGTCTCCCCGTTTCTGGGACATGCATAATGAGGATATGATTCGGATGGTTTTCCGAATCCACACAGTCGAGCTGGTCGAAAGACACGAGGACGGACGGATAAACGAAATCAAAGGGGGCCTTTTGTAGTTCATTGACATTGGAGATAAAGCCATCAGTCCCCGTGATTTTCCCATCGTCTTCGATGCCAATCGCGATATCACCGCCATGGGCGTTGGCGAAGGCAACAATCGTGGCTGAAAAATCCCTGGCCTTGATCCGCGGAGATTTCCGGTCAAAATGTTCGAATTCCTTCGTAGTTTGCATCCATTTAATCGTGTGTTCTGTCATGGCTTGCTTCTCTTGCATTTTTATTTTAACACGACTAACGCCAGCCCGATCGCCATCCTTGAAAAAACAACAAAAAGCCGCGTTGAAAACCGTTGTGTCGAAAGTCGTATTTTTCCTGATTTATTCTTCTTTAACTCTCCCCTGCATCCTTTATGTATATAGGATTAAAAAAAGCTCTCAACTGAGTTAGTACTTAAAGTCAGTTTCTAATCTAAAAGGCCTTTTTAAAAAAACGGTCCGTCTTTCCCTTTTAGGCATTGAAAAAGGCGCCTAGTTAGGCGCCTTAGGCTTTCAATTAAGAGTAAGTTACTTCTTTTCTTCAGGCTTAGCTTCTTCCGGCTTAACTTCGCCCTTCATCTCTTTTAAGAGTTCCTGGCGAAGAGCTTCCTTCTGGGCATCGGACAGATTATCTAAAGAAGCAGCACCGGCTTTGGCTTTTTCAGCTTCGAGCTTTTCTTTCGCAGCTTCCTTCTGATAGTAAGTGACGGTGATGATGATATTCAAGACTAAGAGGATAAATAGCGGAACCACGACAGCGCATAAAAAGACAGTCGGTCCGTTCTGGGTGGTCTTGAAGTAATTGATCATCCCCATGAAGCCGGTCGCATTAGTTAAGTTAGTCTTAATGTTCGCCAGCAGGATGATTGAAAGAACGAGAAGGAAGATCGTGACGACCACATCAGCTCCGATCCCGACGATTTGCCAAATCTGTTTCTTCGTGAATTTCGGAGCGGATGCAGGATTTGTTTTCTCTTCTGCCATAAATGCACCTCGTGCTTAACTAGCTCTTAGATTATGAGCCAGCCTTTCTTTAGAGTAAGACGTCCTTTTAAACTAATTCATTTAAAACAGGCGCTAAATCAGCTATCTATAATATAACACTTCCTTGTAAAGTAAGGCAACAAGTCTTTAACTAGGGCTTTAAAAGGACAATAAGCGTAGTTAAATGATCTTTACGCTTTATTTTCTCCTTGGTTAGGCTCTTCGCTAGGGGTAAGAGAAGGCGAATTATCGTTGCCTTCGATAATCGCGCTCGTCTCTAGCATCCTCTGTTGACGTTGAGCTTTCTTTTGAGCCTTCAGCAACTTACGAGTATTGGAACGAGCCTTCAGCCTCTCGAAGAAGCTAGGTTTCTTTTTAGCCTCAGCTCCCGGCACATTAGCCGTCTCTTTGCCTTCCGCTCTGGATTGCTGGATCTTTTGGATATCCGGGTGTTCCTGGACAGCGGTGACAAACTCTTCGATCTTTAACGGCTCATATAGATAGAAGCCTTGGATATAGTCCGCTCCGGCTTTTTTAGCGAATTCGTACTGTTCCTTAGTTTCCACACCTTGGACCACAACTGTCAGATGGTTATAGTGGCATTCCCTGATCACCGACTCAAATAAGCCTTTGGTGACCGGATCAGCGACCGCATCAAGCAGGAACTTACGGGAGAACTTCGCCGTATCAAACCCGAGCTCGGAGAGCTCGCGGGGTGAGATGTGCTCATCCGCGTAGTTATCGATTGCCCAGGAGAGATGGTAAGATCTTAACTCGTTAAGCCAAATCTTGATACGTCCCATCTCCGGAGTGAAATCATGCTCCGGGATTTCCAGTCCTAAGAAGCGCTCAGGGACCATGTTGTTCTCGATGTACTTCTTTAACTTAGAAAGCCAATCGTTGGACTCCAAGGAATCCGCGGAGATATTGATAGAAACTCCGCCGTAAGAATACAGACGGAAAATACCAGAGCCGTACTTATTATATAAGCCGACTGCGGTCTCGTAGTTCAAAGAGTCGAACTTACCCATCTTCTTCGCATCGGAAGCGATATTGACCACCTCCAGAGGCGAAAGCATCTTTTCACGCAGCATATCATATAGACGGAGGAGGATTTCACCGTAACGGATGGAGCCATCCTTAGCGGAAGTGATCGGCTGGATACGGAACTCGACCGCTTTATTAAGGTAGTTCTCTTCCATCAGATACAAGACATAATCCTTCTTATCAGCCATACGGGAAATCGGCTCGGAAGAGATACACATATAATCATCCGGCAGCTTTCGGGCCTGAATCATGCCTTTAGAAATCAAGGAGAACACTTCAGCCGTCGAGGAGAAGGCTCCGTTAAAGTTAACTTCGATATAGCGGAAGTGGCACTTTACTCCGCTGCCCTCTAAGTCATAAGGTAACTTAAGCGCTTCGTGGATCTTTTCGATCAGATCGTAAGTCTGGACACGGGTTGTCTCGGAGAAATAGATTCCGACGACCCCATCATCGTAACGGTAAGCTTTCTCTTCGATTTCCAGATCCTCGATACGCTTTTTCATTTCGAGGAGAATATTGGAAAGGTTGACTTCGCCGTAAGTGGTCAGGATCTTATTGACGCCTTCTAAGGAGATCAAGACTAAGCTGCCCTTCGCTTTCGCTAAGACCAGATTATCGATTTCTTCATTAAAGGCCACTCTGGAGGACAAGAAAGTCTGCGGATCGAAACGCGAAGGCAGCTTTTCTTTAACTCCCGGAATCACCGGATCAAGGAGGATTGAGCAGGAGTTATCAGGAGTGGAGAAAGAAAGCTTTCTTCTTAAGTACTTCTGACCTTGAATCATCACTGGGTTATCCGCTAACTTACCATTAGTCAACGGGCAATCGGCGCAGGGTCTTTCCCCTTTAAAGAACAGTTCGTAGCATTTCTTCCCGATTGCTTCCTTCCCGTAAAGATCGATTAAACCATCGGATAAGCCAAGGAGGACATAAGACTCCGGATTAAGGATGTATCTTAAGCGTCCGTCGAGTTTCAAGACGGACTCTAAATCATCCTTTACCAGCTTTTGGGAATTGGCGGTCAAAGAGGACATCCAGATAAGGTTAAGGACCATCATCTCCATCAGGATCACATGGGAATCCACACTCACTAACGGTCTGATCTTCTTATCGGTAAGGAAGTAAGTCATACCGAGGATATTCCCTCCTTCACCAAAGAAGGAGCAGTAAAGACCCTGAAGACGATACTTATCAAAGAAACGAGCTAATTCCGGAGAGAGGTCTTCTCTTCTAGTGGAGTAGAAGCTATCGGAAGAATCCCTCGCTTCATATAGATCCTTCAATTCCTCGAAGGAAATATCAGCTCTGTTCGCAAAGACTCTTAAAGTCGGAGAGCCGATCTCTAAGGAACAGGAGAAAAAGTCATTGGCACCGCTGATCTCCGGTCTGACCAAGACCCCGAGGGTCTCAAATCCGGCGGATTGAGCTAAAGGCAGGATCTTATTCGCTAATTCCGCTTTAGCGGAAGAAGCGGTCTTGTATTGGTAGAGGTAGCCGATCAGTTCATCGAGGATCAGGATATCCTTTCTTCTGATATCATCGATCGACAGTGAGTCTTTCACGGAAGTGAAGGCTTTCGGGATGAAAATCTCCACATCCTTGGATCTCTCCAAGGCTTCCTGGGCATCCGGGACTAAAGAATCCTTTAAGGAATAAGGGAAGACCGCAGCTCCGATCTTACAGGTGAGAACGGAGGAAACCGTAAGACCCGTCTGCAGATAAGAGAATGCGGCATAAAGGCGTAAGCAGAGGGAACGGAAGATCGAAAGGGATTCGATATCGGTCACATAAACAATCAAGGTATCATCCGAATAAAGACCGATATAGACTTTGGTGGTGAAGATCTTTTCGATATCATCGACCAGGGTCTGAATCGCATCTTTAGGAGGGGTTTCGTTACCGAGGATATTGACTAAGAGCAGACCGCCTCGAGAATAGGCGTTAAGCTTAAGGATAAAAGGCAGGTTATAAAGGAAGGAATCGTGAGAGATCAGATCCTTATATCCGGTCTCATGGCCGAATTTCAGATACGAATCATCGATCTTCCGATCGACGATCATCACGTCTCGCATCGAGTTGATGACATCGGCTAGACGCTGCTTCAGATCATCGAATTCGATGACTCCGGTCCGCGCCATATAAACCGGTTCTTTCTGGACGGTCAAGGAATTCAAAGTCATCATGATCTCCGAGGTCAGCCCTTTCGAGATCAGATCCGCCATCTTCTTAGGAATCGAGGACAGCACGACAGAAGCTAAAACAGCGATCAGGATGGCGATAGCCATCATGACGTAAAAATACACGGTCCGGTCTAAAAAGATATAAAGGAAAATGAAAGCCAACAAGGCAGCGGCTAAGGTACCTAAGACCACGTAAACCCATAATAAGGAACGGTTTACTTCCTGAACCAGACGACGGTCTTCTTTTCTTGCCATGCTTTCTCTTCCCTTCCTATTTTTTCTAAGTTTCTGCTTTAAAGGAACTTTTATCAGCTTCCTTGGCTTTTATCTGACTCTATAAAAGAATCCCTCTTTAGCGATAAGAGACTAAGAATATATTAATTAAATACTATTCTTTAAGCAAGTTAAGGCCGGAGAAGAAAATGGATTATTAAAATAGTATTAAGAGCCACCGCTCTTAATTATCCCCGTGGAGGTGATTATCCTAGTCTTAAATTATTAAAAAAGTCTCTTTAGACAGATAAGAGAAGGGCCTAAAAGGCCTTATCTGTTATAAGAAAATAAAAAAAGATTGAAAGATCAGGTTTAAGAAGCGAACAAAGAAGAAGCCGCCAAAGCGGAAGGAAGCAAAGCGAAATCCAATAAAAGCATGCCGATAAAGACCCACCAGTCGATTTCCCTATGCTTACTTAGACAGAAGAAATACTGAATCCAAGAAAGGAAAGATAAAGCGAAGAAAAGGAACCCTCCTACGGAGAAGGAAGAAAGCAGAAACTCCAGACATAAGACATGAAGCCCGAGAAGGATGATATTCGCTCCGTGGATATCGGATAAGGTAAAGATCTCTAGAAGGAAAAAGATAATGATCAGACCTGAAAGCAACAAAGAAAACAAGATGAAATACATCTGGAAACTCCCGTAGACGGGAGTGTTGTACTTGGAGAAGACATCGTAGCCTGTAAAATAGATCTCCTGGCTCGTCCCCGGACGGGTCTTATAAGTGAATTTAAGGATATCGAAGGCCATAAAGATATAAGTTAAAGCTGCGCTAAAGGCAGTGAAAAGCTGGCTTCCTAAAGAAAGCATCAATCTAGAGGTCGATTGGGCCTCATGAGGCTTAGTCGGAGATAAGACAGCTAAACGATCTTGCTTTGCCATTAATTAGGATTATAACACGTAATTAAAGGCCCTTTAATCCTCCTATAATATCTTCCTTACTCTTTTCTTCTTATCACTTAAGTGGAATAAGTGAAATCTTCGCGCTAGGATAAAAGAGTGAAATGGAGGAGGAAAAGATGATATATAATTCCATCCTTGAGTTGATCGGCAATACCCCGTTAGTCAGGCTCCAGAAGATTGAAAAAAGCTTGAACACTAACTGTCAGATCTACGGCAAATTAGAGAAGCAGAACCCCGCGGGTTCCGCTAAAGACCGCGCGGTCTTCCAGATTTTAAAAGACATGCAGGCTCAAGGCCTTTTACATGAAGGCTCCACTATCGTCGAGCCGACTTCCGGGAATACCGGGATCGCTTTGGCTTGTCTCGCTTGTTATTTCTCCTACCACGCTATCATCGTCATGCCTTCTTCGATGTCCGAGCAACGGAAAGCCCTGATGAAGGACTACCAGGCGGAACTAGTCCTAGTCGATGGCAATATGACAGCGGCCATCAATAAGGCTAAGGAAATCGTCGCGTCGATCAAAGGAGCGGTGATGCTTTTCCAGTTCAGCAATCCTTCTAACCCCAAGGCCCATTTCCTCACCACCGGTGAGGAAATAATCGCCGATCTGCCGGATGTCGATTACGTCCTGGCTGGAATCGGGACGGGCGGGACGATCTCCGGAATCGGTGAAGCGCTGAAGAAAAAAGGAATGAAGACGAAGATCATCGGCTTAGAGCCGTCCTCTTCCCCATTTATCACTAAAGGCATCGCCGGGAAACATAAGATCCAAGGGATCGGAGCGGGTTTTATCCCGGATAACTTCTTAAAAGAATACGTCGATGAAGTCCAAACGGTCGATGACGACCAAGCCATCCAGACCGCGAAGGATTTAGTGAAAGAGGAAGGCCTTTTTGTCGGGATTTCTTCCGGAGCTAGTTTAGCGGGAGCCATCAATCTTATTAAGGAAAGAAAACTGGAGAAAAAGAAGATAGTCGTTATCTTCCCCGATTCCGGTGAGAGGTACTCATGGTAACAGAAGAATGCTTAGACTGCCATTCCTTACCTAATAAGAATGGCGTTCTTCGTTTTATCAAGGCTTTAAGGAGTATTTTCTACCCCGGCTTTTTTGGTAAATACCCCGGGGATGAAAGCGCCTATCAGGAAGCTAAAGAGCTTTATCATACCTATATCTGCTGCCAAAAGGCGAAAGAGGATGAATTCTTCGCTCACATCCCAGAGCTGAAGGAGAAGTACCAGAAAGATTTGGTCTTCACTTTCGATTCCGATCCCGCCTGCGACTCTTATGAAGAGATCATCTCGGCTTATCCGGGCTTCACTGCAACTTTTTACCACCGGATTGCCCATATCCTTTATCAGCAGAATCTCAAATTAGTCGCGCGTTTAATCGCTGAACAAGCTCACGTGCTCACCGGGATCGATATCCATCCGGGCGCGCAGATCGGCTCCCCGTTTTTTATCGATCACGGGACGGGGATCGTCATCGGAGAGACGACGATCATCGGAGATTACGTAAAGATCTATCAAGGGGTGACTTTAGGCGGGCTTTCTTTAGCCAAAGGCCAACAACTGAAAGGCCAGAAAAGACATCCGACGATCGGTAACCACGTGACCATCTATTCCGGGGCCTCTATCCTCGGAGGCCAGTCGGTGATCGGAGATAATGTGGTGATCGGCTCAAATGTTTACCTGGTTGATTCCGTCCCTTCCAATACTAAGGTCATCATGGCTGCTCCGCAGCTTATTATGCTTCCTGCGAAAAGCCACGATGACGAGAAGAAAGAATAATTAACCATCAGAAAAGCCAAGGAAGAATCACTCAATTCCTTGGCTTTTTAAGTATCCTTTTACTCTTTGTTGACGGAAGCGTCGTAAATCTGATCGATCGCCAGCTTCAGTTCCATATCGAACTGTTCATCCGACTGCTGGGCTCTTAAATTCTGGAGCAAAGCTCTGGAGAAGGAAGCGATCATCATCTTATTCTTCTTCAGTTGGTTATCAGCTTCCTCTAAGGAGTAGCCGCCGGAGAGGGCGACGATTCTGACCACGTGACGATCTAAGGCCAGATGATCATAAAAACCAGGAACGGACGGTAAGGAGAGCTTAAGGATCACCTTATCTTCTTCTTTTAAGGTCTTCATCGCATCCAGCAATTTAGTTAGAAGGATCTTCTCCGCTTCCGCTTTATCGGGGATGGAGATGGTGACTTCCGGTTCGATGATCGGGACTAAGCCGAAGGAGATGACTTTTCGCGCGATCTCAAACTGCTGTTTGACGATTGCTTCAATCCCCTTCTCATCAGCTTTATTGATGACGGAGCGTTCCTTGGTGCCGAAGATATGACGATCGACCGCGCGGGTCAATAAATTATCTAGCCCCGGGATCTCCTTCATCAATCTGACACCGTCTTTTTCATCCATCAAGCCTTTATCGATCTTGAGGAACGGGACAATTTTCTTCTCTTCCCACAGATAATCAGCGGTGTATTTCTCTTCAACCTTAGCATCCATGGTCATTTCAAAAAGGATGGCAGCGAGGATCTTTTCCGAAGTAAAGGTCGGTGCGGTCATGACTCTGGAACGCATCTGATGCATCACGTTAAACATCTCTTCTTTCGGATAGCTCCCTTCCGGGACACCGTAAGCCGCCAAGGCTTTCGGAGTCGAACCGCCGGATTGATCCAAGGCGGCGATAAACCCTTTGCGGTTTTGCATAATGCTAAGCTGCTCTGTATTCATACATTGCTCCTTTGAGTTCTCTAGTCTCCTTTATTATAGTCTACAAGATAGTTCTGTCAAAGGTTGCAAGTCCTTTGCTTGGGCTTTAAACAAAAGAAATTAAAGTCCATTAAAAAAACTTTAAGGACGTAAATATCTTTTACTCTCGGGACATTAGGAGAAAACTAGTATCGCGGGTGGTTAAGTTGCTTCAAAAAAGTTTTTTCTCTTTTAATCTATTTAGATTCTTTTTCGATATCTCTTCTTCCTTAGGTAAAGGAAAAGGAAGATATTTTCTGCTTACCAGAAGGCGGGAAGATGGAAATAAAAGGCTTACTAGGCTACAATTAACACGTATGGAATACCCTAAAAGAGAAGGAAACAAGACTTTAGAAGGCGAATGTGTCGCTATCGATGATAACGGCAAAGGGATCGTCCGTTTAAACGGACAGACCCTTTTTGTCGATAATCTGCTGCCTTCAGAAAAGGCTGAATTAGAAGTCGAGACATATAAAGACGAGATCTCCGCTATTAAAGTAAAAAGAAGATTTAATGATTCCCCTTTAAGAGTTAAGCCTCTTTGTCCTTACTATCAGGAATGCGGTGGCTGCTCTTTGATGCACCTTTCCTACCAAGGACAGTTGGAATATAAAAGAGACAAAGTAAAAAATCTTCTCCATAAGTTCGCAAAGATCGATTTTGAGCCTAGCCCTACTTTAGGGATGGCTTCCCCTTATCGTTTCCGCAATAAGGTCCAAGTTCCGATAAGGTTAGTTAAAGGCCAAGTTGTCTCCGGCTTTTTTAAAGAGAATACCCATCAGATCGTTCCCCTTGAGGACTGCTTAATCGAAACAGAGGAAGCGGAAAAGATCCTTAAAGGGATTAAGAAACTGCTGACTAAATACCATATCCCGCCTTACGATGAAGATAAAGGAAGAGGGTTAATCAGGCATATCCTGATTAAGGAGTCTTTACATTTTAAAGAAACGATGGTCGTCCTGGTGACTTCCAATAGGGATTTCTACGGGAAAGTCAATCTCGCTAAAGAGATCGTCAAGATGTTCCCTGAGGTCACAACCGTTGTCCAGAATATCAATACAAGACATACTAATGTCATTCTCGGAGAGCAGGAAGATGTTTTATTCGGCTCTGGGAAGATCAAAGATTCGATCTTTAATCTTTCCTTTTTGATTTCCTCTCGCTCGTTTTACCAGACTAATCCTCTGCAGACCGAAGTGCTATATAAGACCGCTTTAGATCAAGCGGGCTTAACGGGTCAAGAGGAAGTCTTGGATGCCTATTCCGGGACGGGGACTATCGGATTATGCGCTTCGATTAAAGCTAAAAAAGTCCTCGGAGTAGAGATTGAGCCCTCAGCGGTCAGAGATGCCAGACTGAATGCAAAGATGAATAAGATCCCTAACGCCGAATTTATCCAGGCCGACTGTACTACCTACCTGCTTGAGAATAAAGAGAAGGCCCATTTCGATGTGGTCTTTATGGATCCTCCGCGCAAAGGCTCCACTCCGGAATTCCTCCTAGCCTTAAAAGAGATTAAGCCTAAAAAGATCATCTATATTTCTTGTAACCCGGTCACGTTAGCTAGAGACTTAGCGGACTTAAAGGATACTTATGATTTAGTCTCCGTTACACCGGTTGATATGTTTCCCCAGACTTCACATGTTGAGACGGTGGTCAGCCTAAAATTACGATAATTATCCGATAAAAAGGGTACTTTAAACAGTTCTACCAATTGACATGTCTACGACTCCAGTCTAGGTAGGTTGAGACTGGGTTTCAGGGGTGTAAGCCGCAAATAACAAAGGTTCGTTTTCATGATGGAAAAAGTTCGAAAAAGTCGGGAAAAGTATCATCGGTTTTGATAAGATTCTTTTAAGTTTACTGCTTTGAAAATTAAGGAATTATTTACCATCGTTTGTACGCAGTATTTTTTAACATTTGTCAAGCAATCTTAAAAACCTCTAAACCTTCTTTCTTTTACTTATCTAAAGGGACAATGGAAAGCTCGGAAAGCTCATAGGTCACAACATCGATGGGGTAACCCGTCTTGTCCCAGACCTCCACCTCTCCTGCCTTTCCATCCGCGTAAATGCTAACTAAAACGCCGAGAGTTCCCACAGGATGTCCCTCTTTTTCAACTAAGGTTCTAACGCGATCGTTCTCTTTTAATTGCATAACTATTTTCCTTTCACATCATTAGTAATCATTATTGGAAACGTTTGTCCCTTATCAATCTGATAAACGGCGATAATAGGTGTAGTTTTCGTTTGAGAAAGCAGTCCATTAAGGAAACGAATTTTCCTTCAGATATTTTTATTTAGAGTCCTAATTAATCAGCGTCAGGATCCTCATGCGACTCATTTTCCTCTTCTGAGACGATTCGACCATCAAGAAGACTGTAGACAGTTCTCTTGTTCTTCGACATACAGCCTTTAGGCCAACCACCAAGGTCGTTGCCGAGAGGATCGAATTTCGAGAGGACATCTTTTCCCTTGTGAGGGATGATTTCCACAGATAGCCAAACATCTTTCTCAAATGCTAACTGACAGTCCTCGAGAACAAATACGATTCCTCTCGTCAACTGATAGGTCTTACCTGGTTTTCCTTTGACAAATTCCTGAATGTCATCCTCGACTATCCAAATGTCGTGTACTTCTTCATTTACTGGAAAATCTATTTGCTTTATTCCTATGGCCGCAGAGACCGCTTCACCTTCTTTAATAGTTCTAAATGACAAGGCTGAAATATCTTCCGTTCCAGCCTCAAAGAAATCAAATGGGTATTCATCACATTTGATTTGTACAATTACGTTAGAGAAAAAGACTTCACCCTGAATCGAAAATGTTGGCGTGTGGCAAAAAGGATCGTGCCTGTATTTGATCAATTTCTGTCCAATAGTGCTTTTCAGAAGAGCTATTTCGTTTTTTCTTATTCTTGTGTCGCTCATTTCATTTGTTTCCTTTCTTTATTTTAACAAAATGTATTTTCTGGCTTTTTAAGCCACAGTTATCTGAACTATACTTAATGTTAATTTCAATCGCCGGACTGTTAGGAGAAGATGTAATAGGGCGGTAAACAATTAATGATCCGTCCATCATTTTTACAATCTCTAGATCATTCGAATCAAATTTCAAATATTCTCTGCCTAATCCTATTTTATCATAGAAGTCCTTTGCGGCTTTGTCCGGATCATCAGAGAAGATTTCCCTAACGTATAGTTTTCGACCTCGCAATGATTAACCTGACAAAACTGCCAATTGTCTGCCATGACTCTTTCTTCTTCAAGCAGATACAAACACAGTCAATCGCTCAGCTGCTTAAAATTTACGAAAGCTCGGAGAAGCAGAAGTTCATCTCGATTGATGAAATCTCACATCTTCCAAAGGAAGCTCAGAACATTATTAATGCCAATATAGTTCTGAGGCTGGGCTAAGAGAAAGTACCTTATTCGGAAAGACTTGGCATCAAAAATAGAAAAATCTCTAAGAATTGATTATTATTTGCAATCTCAACAAATCCACTTCCTTTGGTCAACCTCGTCCCAATACCATTCACTTCAACGCTTCAACCCCTTTAGAGACGGTCGTTGCTTTAGTGTTAAAGAAGTAGTCCATTGTCCTGTTGGTGGCATGTTGGCGACATTGGATATTTTGTGGGTAACGGGCTTTTGCAGTAAAATTAAGGCTAATAAATACTTTTTCAGTGAATTTCGCCAAAAGTGCGACATTTGGAACATATTAAGATGTGTATAAAAATGGCAGAAAAGAAAACTGTAGTGAACCCAATAGTTGGACCTGGGCTACAATACTATTTAAAGTCCAGCATTAGGGATTCACTATAAACACATTATTTTTAGCCTAATGTTATTATATGGGCAGTTTTTTCTTGAACAATCTTGCGAAACCGCAATAAGGTCTAAGATAATCCGAACCTTCAATCCAAAACCAAATCTCATGATGATCCTTGGCCATCCGCTTAATAAGATTCTTGGGAAAATGGCGTGTCTCCGAAGTGAAGTCAATAAAATATATAATAGGCTGAGCCATTTTAAATTGACAATCTTCAAAATATTTTTCGATTTGCAATGAGTCTTCGCCATAAGAGACTTCACCATTTTGCTTGATTCTCGTTAAGTAAATAGTTCCCAAGAAATTACCATTGTGATCTAATACATTTATATTCTTGCCATCTGACTCTTCTTTAGTCGCAAAATTCCATTTCAACTCTTTGATGATTCCAATGAGGTATTCTTCAGTTAGCGTCCCATCAACTATAAATTCAGCATCTTTCATATTATTTTTTCCTACAATATTTTATTCTGGAATACATTCGAGGTTTTTCATCCCCTTTTGATAGAAGGTAAAATCCAGTCTCATCAAATAATCCGAGAACATTATTTAGCGCGTGAAAGCTTATTACATTATAATTTTAGTTTCTTGGATACTGGCTCGAATTTTTCCATATAGTCCGACATATACTTCAATTCCGGGTGCTTTTCTCCCAAGGCACGAATGACTATTGAAGCTAGAGCGGAATTTCTGTACTGAGCTATATTAAATACCGGCTTTTCGAATGGCAATTCAGATGCTCTATAAGACAGCTTAGGATTAAATCCAAAATCAATGATGCCATCCTTAATGGTGACCAATGTAATGATCATCTGAGTTCCTTTCTTACCATCGAGATCAATCCAAAGCTGACCGTTTCCGTTATCTTCAAGATGGGCGCCATCGATGCCAGAAATTATTGAACTATATTCTTCCTTGCTGATAATTGATTTCGTTAAATATGTAATGTCATTCATATTATTTTTTCCTCCATCTTTTTCCGTCGCCTTTTGAAACTAAATAATCTGTTAAAGAATCTTCGTCTTCAAATAACTTAAATCTTTTTCTTATTTCTCTTTTGTTAGGTAATCTGAGCTTTTTTCCAAATCCAATCGGCTCTTTTTTTGTCACTTGAGAATACCTGTTCAATTGACTGAGCATGTCATTCCCGCGGCCACTCTTAACCTCGATTGCGCTGCTTTTTGTTTCAATATCAGTCTCGCAAAAACGCCTCCCGTTTTTATAATACACCTTACCTCTTGATGTTATCTTAATTAACTTACCTATTATTCTAGCAACCTCATCCTCGTACTTTTTCCCAAAATCCTTGCTTTCATGGGAAGGGACTCTTTTATATCGATTCATCAAATTGCTTCTCCTTTATAATTTTTCTGCCTACAAGAATATAATAAGTCCATTAAATAAATAGATTGTGTCTATTTTGATTGAGCAAAATTATGCACAACTTTTGCTTAAAATAGCCTTTTTTATAATATAATGAAATGCAAATGTTAAATATTATCTATACAAGTTGTATAATTTATTTGTGGAATACGAAAGATATCTGTTCAAAGAAACGACAAACTTCGACATCTCGACAGGAATCTATGACATCCTTTGCTTCGATGCCTATCGTTTCAAGTTCATAAAAGACAAGAAGCCCAACGTCGGAGGCTATATCAACGAACTTGTGCCAAACCTCAATTCGTACAGAGAAGATCTTCATGAGAGGCTTCTGAAGGCGAACAAAGGTGATGAGAAGCTTGTAAGCGCGATTGAAAACAGCCTTTACGGCATCTATCTCGATTCTTTCGACTTCTCTACTGATGCCTCCACCAACCTTTCTTTCCGAATAAACAAGGAACACAAAAATGATTTTATCTATATCCACGATTCCGTCTTGCGGAAAGTAGATATGGGATTCACAGCCTATATCAAGTCCCTGCTTAACGAATACGCCTCTAAGCCTTTCTTCCAGAGAGAGATGCTGAAGTCTTATAAGATTATCAGCAGCATAGAGGAATGCATAAAGCTCAGTGAAGTTGCTTCTTTCTATATGGACACAAAAGAAATAATCAACGCTGTCCCGTTAAGCATCGAGCCTATTCTTGAAGAAGGAGGAAACCAGATACCAGCAATATCAGAAGACAAGAAGGAAGTATACCTAGTAAATTTAGGGCAGGTCAGCCGAGTCAGCAAGACAAGCAAAAAAATTAAAGTGACTGATGATGATATGGAGTCCGTCATGGACTTCATCGACAAAGAAACGTCTAAAGAAGACAAAGAGGAGGGTAAGCCATGTTCGGACTGAGAAAGTTCAGAAAAGCCAAGTCTTCCTGGTATGAAAAGAAAAGAAAGGAAAGGAATGATTATCGAGGCTGGGGAAGCTACAACGGAAAAGGATACGCTTCTTCAAGGAATGAGTCTTCGTATAGAAAACGGCACAAGAAATGAACATTGAAAAATTAAAAGGTCTTGTTAAAGACAGTTTCGAAATCGAACTTACCTATCAAGGTAAGAAGTATTCTGTAACCTACTATAATGACAAAAGAAAAGACTATATTTCCTTCTGCGAATTCTATCAGGATACTTTAGATGTCCCGGATGTAGAAACCTTATGGGGTTCCACTTATCATGGCATCAAGGTATCCGATATCTTTGAGTCTCTGGGAGACAACGATTATTCCCTTTTCTAAGTTTGGTTTTCCATTTCCTCAGATCAACTTCCTCGTGCCGACATACCCCCAACACCATTCACTCCATCGTATCCATGCATGTTGAGACTGTATGCGAATTGTCGTTAAGAGGTGCCGACAAACACTAATCATTTAGAAAAATATTGCGAAAACGGAAAACCGTATTTTTACCTGTAGATACAATGTCGATAATTATCTCTCTTGTTCAAAATCCACAAACATTAAAGAACTGAATCTGCAGACATTAAGCTTTTCTATCGTCAAACGTTGAAAAACTTAATGCAATCTCAATGGTTTTTGGTCCTAGATACTGAGTTTATCAAGGACTTTTTCTCTTGTTATAGACCTAGTAACGAAACCGGGTATGTGTAGGCCATAGCGTTAATCGGCGTGATCTTGTCTGTGGTGTCGATGACAAGCCCTGGAAGAATCAGCTGATTGTATTTCTCGAGCACTCTCCAGTTCTTCGTCGGCTTAGAAGGATTAGGCGATTTTTTGATCTCCATCGGGAAGATCTCGCCGCGGTCAACATAGAGGAGATCGACTTCTTTCTGGTCGATGTCGCGGTAGTAGAAGAGATGGTCCTCGGTCTTGATACCGTGGTTGCGAAGGTTCTTGACAATCTCCGCCACGACGAAGGTCTCGAAGAAGGCTCCGGACATCGCCCCAAACTCAATCATCTTGCCACTAGGCCAGCCACAAAGATCGGCGACCAAGCCAGTGTCAAGAAAATAAAACTTCGGCGCTTTGACGATACGCTTGCTTATCTTGGGGAGGTAAGGCTCGAGCAGGATCGCCATGCCGGAACTCACCAATAAAGAAATCCAACTCTTGGCGGTGTTGGCATCGATTCCGATGAGATTTCCGATGTCGGAATAGACGACTTGCTGGGCCGTGCGGAAGGCCATGATCCTCATAAAGTCCCGGAAGCGGATTTCGTTCTCCGGCCTCAGGATGCTCTGGATGTCCTTCTGGATATAGGAATCGATGTAGGACGGGTAGTAGACGGAGCGGTCGCTGTTGCCGGCGATGACATCGGGCATGAAGCCACCCCAAATATCGTCGAAGATCTCGTTCCTCGTCCGTTTCGGGGCCTGGGCATTCGCCTCTCGCTTGAGGAGTTCTTTGATGTCCGTGGTGAAAGGTTTTTCCTTAAGCGAGGCGACCTCGCTTTGGTCGAGGTAGGTCATCTCGAGCATGGCCGAGCGGCCGGCGAGGGATTCGGTGACCGCTTTGACGAGCTCGAAACGGGAAGACCCCGTAAGGACGTACATCAGCTCCTGCTTCTTTCCCTCTTCTCGCCAAAGTTTGCGCTGTGAATCGATCTTTTTCTTGATCTCGGAAAGGAGGGGCGTGGCTTTCTGAACCTCATCGATAATGAGGGGCCAGCCATAGGTGTCGAGGAACAGGGCGGGGTTCTGATTGGCCAACGCGCGGTCGACTAAACCGTCCAGGTTCACCTCTTTGAAGCGGTTGCCGAAAAGGACGTCGGCGGTGGTCGACTTTCCGACTTGGCGCGGCCCGTACAGGGTGATGCACGGGAAAGAGCCGGCGTTTTTCAGAATAAAGTCTTCAATAGCCCTGTGGATGTAGATCATATTGGCCTCCGATTAAAGCTGAATTGTATTCCGTTTTCATCGTTATTATAGCATTCTAATCGATTTTTTGCAGTCATTTTTCAATTTTAATAATCCAAAAAACTTTTGAGTAGACGCTATAGGGGAAATATCCACCTTCATAGTCTCTAGGGCAGGGGCATACTTACATTTCGTAGCTTCTACACATGTTGAGACGGTGGTTAGCTTGAAACTTCGATAAACATTCGACAGCAAGAGGGCTTCAGACAGTTCTACTCATCGGCATGTCTATGAGCACCTGTCTAGGTAGGTTGAGATCTGGCCTTCTTTCGGTGTGGACTAAAATAGCAAAGGCCG
Organism: Bacilli bacterium; assembly: GCA_022652945.1. Classification (GTDB taxonomy): domain Bacteria; phylum Bacillota_I; class Bacilli_A; order RFN20; family CAG-288; genus Scatoplasma. The sequence continues at coordinate 45,208 of JALCRV010000008.1, read as the reverse complement.
TTTGCAGAATAGGGCAAACTCGGGAAAGCATCGTCGTCTTTGGCTTCGCTATCCTTTGTATAGCGTCTCGTCTTGGTTATTTATTCAAGTATTTCGCAAAGAAAGCCTCGATTTTGTCAAAGGGGATCAGCTTAAGGTTATCATAGAGATCAATGTGACTGGCCCCCGGGACAATGAGAAGCTCCTTGTTGGCCCCTTTAAGTCTGGCGAAGGCATCTTTCGAGAAATAGAGCGAATGGGCTTTTTCTCCGTGGATCATCAGCACGGCGTTGCGGATTTCGGGACTATAGGAAAGCAAGGGCATGTTCATGAAAGACCACGCCGAGGTTATCGCCCAGCCCTGATTGGAGTTTGCCGAGCGTTTGTGGTAGCCGCGCTTCGTCTTGTAATAGGTGTGGTAGTCCTTCAGGAACTGTGGCGCGTCCTCCGGGATGACATCGGGAACCCCGCCCATCCGCTTGAGCGTCCCATGTTGGGCATCAGAAGTCCGCTGTTCTGCCAAGGTCTTCCGAGCAGCATAACGGCCGTTTTCGTCCAAGGAATCGAAATAACCATGAGAGATTTGGCGCGACATGTCATACATGGTGGAGGTCACCGTCGCCTTGATGCGAGTGTCGATCGCCGCCGCATTAAGGGCCATTCCGCCCCAACCGCAGATGCCGATGATACCGATTCTCTCGGTGTCCACTTCGGGCTCCGTCGCGAGGAAATCGACCGCAGCGGAAAAGTCTTCGGTGTTGATGTCGGGCGAGGCGATGTCGCGGGGAAGACCCCCGCTTTCGCCAGTGAAGGAGGGATCAAAGGCGAGCGCGTAAAAGCCGCGCTCGGCCATGATTTGGGCATAAAGTCCTGAGGATTGTTCTTTGACTGCTCCGAAAGGCCCAGCCACAGCAATGGCGGGAAGCCTGCCTATGATCTTTTTGGGCGTATAGACATCAGCGGCCAGCGTGATGCCGTAGCGGTTGAGGAAAGTAACTTTGTGGTGGTTGACCAATGGGCTTTCGGGAAACACCTTATCCCATTCTTCCGTCAGATTGAGTTTTTCTTTTTCCATGATTTTTTCTCCTATATGGCTTTGCCGAAATCGTAGGCTTTTTTCAGATCAGATTGGTTCTTTTTCGCAGCGAGGGGATCGTTGATCCCACCGAAATGGATCGTGGCTTTGAGCGAGCAGTTCGGGAAGCAGTCGATCCAGCCTTGGAGGCCATGGATGGCCCGTTCCGCTGCCTCATCGCTTTCGTCCGCCGACACGCTCAAGAAGTAAACGTCGCGGAACCGATAGTCCGTTCCGTAAAGTGGGTTGAGGCGATCGAGGAAGGTCTTCAATTGGCCGCTCATCTCGTAATAGTAAATCGGAGTGGCGAAGACGAGGACATCCGCGGAAGAGATGAGAGGCAGTAGTGAGGCCACGTCATCTTTGATGGCGCATTTCCCCGTTTTTTGGCAAGCCAAGCAGCCTCGGCAGAAACGGATGTCTTTGTCTTTCAGCGATAGAAAAACGACGCTATTTCCGTTTTCGGAAGCCCCACGAGCCACTTCTTGGGCGAGGGTTTCGGAATTGCTGCCGGAGCGGAGGCTGGCGGAGACGATGACGATTTTCTTGTTCATGGGTTTGTTTCCTTTTTATTGAATAGCGAACGTGACATTGACGGATGAAGGACCAACGTTTTCAGAAAGCTCCTTGGGATTCTCTAATTTTCCGAGCCGAACGTAGCTGTAGGAGGTTTGGAAGTCCCGATAGAAGAGGACGATGCAGCTGTTCCCGAAAAGCATCAAATCGCCAGAATGGATGCCTGCGGGGACGCTGGGGTTATCCTGGCGGATCGCGGTGTCGAGGTAATGGTACTTCTCGTTTCCGTTAAGCTCAGTCATCTCGAGATTAAGAGGCAGAAGGGCTTTGAATGCCTTCCCCGTGTCGGAGTCTTCGAGATCAAGGACATAGGACTTTTCACCGATCGTTGCAATGTAACGCTGAGTCATGTTTGAAGACCTTTCTGAAGAAAAGCTGGACGAAACCGTGGGGAATTCGCTTTGGCTTTCGAGGGCGGAAGACGATGGTTCAGTCTGAACTGAGGCGTGATTCGCAGGTATTTCGTTCTTCCCGCAGGCGCTGAGCAAGGCAAGCGACACGAGACAGATGAGGGTTTTCTTCATGAAGTTCCTTTCTTAACTTTAGGATACTGCTGTACATATAATATAAAAATTACCTATAATCAATATTAAGCTGTGCCTTTTGAGCACAAAAGAATGGAGCCCTCATGGAATTAAGGACTTTGCGGTATTTCTTAGCGGTTTGCGAAGAAGAAAACCTTTCGAAAGCGGCCGCTCGTCTTTATTTGACGGAGCCCACCCTCTCCCGCCAGATCCATGATCTTGAAAAAGAATTGGGAAGCCTCTTGTTCGTCCGAGGCAAAAAGATCGTTCTCACCCCGGAGGGCAAAATCCTCCGCAAGCGGGCGGAAGAAATGCTCTTCCTAGAAAAGAAGACGGAAGACGAAGTTAAAAGCAAGGACGAGGCGTTGGTGGGCAATATCACGATTGGGGCGGCCGAGACCGATGCCGTCCGCCAGATTGGGAAGGCGATGCTGAAGCTGGAAAAAGAGCATCCTGGCCTTTCCTTATCTCTCGTCAGCGGGGACGTTGAAGACATCCTGGATAAACTGGATTCTGGCATTTATGATTTCGCGTTGATCTGCGGACCGGCGGACTCTAAGCATTATGGTTATCTTCGCCTGCCCCACAAAGACATCATTTCGGTCTTGATGCGCAAGGACGACCATTTGGCCCGGAAGGAATTCGTGGAAGCCAAGGATTTGGTGGATCAGCCGCTCATCCTCTCGCGTCAGCAAATCGATTCGGGCATCATCGAAAACATTCTGCAAACAAAGATTTCCGCTCTGCATATCGCCGCCCGTTTTAACTTGCTCAACAATGCCGCGCTGCTCGTTTCCGAAGGAATGGGATATTGTCCCTCTTTCGATAATCTCATCAACGTTGAGGGGACGGAGCTTACTTTCCGCCCCTTCAAACCTCTCGTCGAAGTGGAAGCGAATTTGATTTGGAAAAAGAACGCTGATCTGTCTAAAGCAGCAAGACTTTTGCTTGAGAGCCTTCGAAAAGAATAGATTTTGTTGCTTTCAAAGGAAAAAAGAAGTGCCTAATCCAAGTGACCGACAGAATAACGAATCAGACCGTTTTTGATAGAGAATACGGTGCTTTTAAAAACATTCAAGACGGTTCGCCAAAATACGTCCTTTCACTTGATGAAAAGGACACCTCAAATAACGGAATCACGCATTTGAATATCGTTGACTTCCTTTTAGGTAAAACTGATATCGTTATTTTGTGATTTTGGTTTGAATTTTAGAATATTTGTTAAAGTTCAAATGCTAAATAAATATTTTTCCTTAGTTTGAAAACGCCGCATAGGTAAGCCTAAAGGAGATTGGTTACAAATAATTTCCCACTGGCAAATTTTGCCAAAACGGCTTTTCAAATGGTATCCTTTCGTCGCCTATCTCATGGTAAAACTTACAATTTCATAAAATCTCTTTTTGAAGATCTTATGCTATGGATCAATTGTCATAGCAATGCAGTAAAGGCAAACCATTGGAAAATATAGTGAGAAGATTCCACCTATCATGGTTTCAAGGTATCCGATATCTTTGACCCATTTGGCGAGAAGAACTTTTTCCTTTTATAAACACAGTCTTTCCTCAGTTCAACTTCCTCGTGCCGACATGCCCCAATACCATCAACTCCATCGTATCTATGCATGTTGAGACTGTGGCAAGCCTCAAAATTCGATAAATGTTCGATTATGACTGATTCTTTGACAGTTCTACTTGCTGTTCCGCTGATAATCACACTCTATTTTGGTTGAGGCTATAGGGAAAATAACCTCGCTTTCCAAAGTTTCATCGGAGAAGGCTTTCTTTTGGACAAATGACTGCCTATAATATTCATAGTGAAAAAAATATACACATGTGGATAAAGTTTTCACTGGAGGCATCCTTATGATTTTTAAAAGACCGACATATCTTGCAAAATTAATTGAACTTCGCGATAACGGAATCCCGAAAGTCATCACCGGGGTCCGCCGCAGCGGGAAGACCTATCTTCTTTTTGATATTTACCGCCCTTATCTTCTGGAACAAGGAGTGAAGGCGGATCACATCATTTCGTTGGATCTGTCCTCGATGGAGAGTATCGCACTCCGCAACCCTATTGAACTTGAGAAAGAAGTGAAGAAACGCCTAAAAGAAGACGGGATGAACTACGTTTTCATCGATGAGATCACCTTGGTCGACGCCGTTCCGAACCCCGCCTTGCCCAAGGAGAGCCAGACCAAAGAGAACCAAATCACGTTTTACGAGGCGGTGATTTCCCTTTCGAGCCTCAAGAACGTCGATCTCTACCTCACCGGTTCAAATTCCAAGCTCCTTTCCAAGGACATCGCCACCCGCTTCCGCGACCGGGCCATCGAGATTCACGTTAATCCCCTGACGTTCAAGGAATTCTATCTCGGGCGCGGGGGCGACAAGCATGAGGCTTTGGAGGAATACCTCCGCTTCGGGGGGCTGCCAAGGACCTACATTTTTAGCAAGGATGAAGACAGAGCCGCTTATCTTAACGGTTTGTTCAGGACGACCTACCTCAAGGACATCCTCGAGCGGAACAAAATCGAGCGCCAAGACGTCTTGGACGACCTCATCGATGAGCTTTATTCCACGAGCGGCCATACCAGCAACGTCCATAGGCTGACGGACACAATCAATAGCAAGCTAAGAGCGAAAATGTCGTACAACACCGTCAAGGATTACATCGGCTACCTCTTGGATGTCTATCTCTTTTCCGAGGTCAAGACCTACGACGTGAAGGGCAAGGCATATTTCGACTCCCTCAACAAATACTATTCCGTCGATGTCGGGTTGAGGAACGCCAAGCTCAATTATCGGGAAAGGGACCGTGGGTTCACCACCGAGACCATCGTTTATAACGCTTTGATCGCTGAAGGCTATTCCGTCGATGTCGGGCGGGTCGTTTTCACCGAGACGAACAAAGAGGGGAGACGGGTCGACAAGGCTTCCGAGATCGATTTCGTTCTCAATTTGATGGACCGCAAGGTCTATTTGCAGGTTTTTGTGGATGGCAGAGAAAAAGAGGAGAGTGAGAAAAAGCCTCTCCTCAAAACGGGCGATGCTTTTAAGAAGATCATCGTTGAGGACACTTCCACGCCGGACGGTTACGATGAGGATGGCATTTACCACCTCAGTTTGCTGTCTCTTTTGCTCAATCCCGAGCAAGTAGTGAGCCATTAAGAGCAGAATCCCTATTCGTCACGGTACATATTCCCCTCCCGGTCTCAGCGTACCCGGAAAAATGTCCTTTCCTTTCTGCCGGAAACACCGCCAAATCGAAAACGCCGATTTTCGACCGAAAACCGCGAAAAGCGAGGGGTCGCCATATGTCCCCACCCAATGGTCAACATATCCCCCCGTCCAGCCTCTAGGTATGAGCCACAGTTACCCCGACAGTACTCTACACATGTTGGGACTGTGGTCAGCCTAAAACTACGATAAATATCCTTTAGTAAAAGGATTTTGAACAGTTCTACAAAGTGAAATGTCTACAACCACCAGTCAAGGTAGGTGATGCTACTTCTTTATTAACAACTTTCCGTCCCTGTCCGCAATCACCGCACCGGGGATTGTCGAGAGGATGTCATCGGTGACGTGGTCGATGAATTCCGGATCGGAACCATCAATTTCTATACAGGAAACATGCCCCTTGTCCTTGAAATAGGAGATCTGGTCACCGAGGTTCTCCAAAGTTATGCCGTAGTCTTTGGGCGTTATCCCATCCTTCTCATATTCCTCAAGGTAAACATAGCCATGATTATCGACAGTTTCGAAACAAAAATAGCCATCTTCGATATCACCAATTTCAATATTGGGATAGGCCTTCTTTAAGGCAGCTACGATTTCCTCCGCCTTGATTTCCCGTTCAGAATAGATCAAGCGATCGTACATGGCTATTTTCTTCCTTTCTTGTGATAGCAGTTACTAAATGTCTTGCCTTTACGGCAGTCGACATCCCGATAGGATTTCTTATGACAAAACGGGTGTCTTTTCTGCCATCCTAAATAGTCTACCAAACAATCGTCGCAACGGAAAACCTTTATACCATCTTTTTTAATCTTTTCTTTTTCATCCTCTGTAATCTGTGGGGCATAACCTATTGGTTCCTTGCGAGATATTCTCTTCAGATGGCATAACTGAAGATGCAAATGTCTTGTACCATCAGATTTCACTTCGATGTTGCTGTTTTTCGTTGCAACATCGATGTCGGTGTCTTTTTTGCCACCTTCTTTATACAATTGAATATTCACCCCTTCTACCATCCCCGGATACCTCCTGTCGATCTTCGTAGCCAGTTCCCCTACGAAAGGATCCTTTGACACGAAGGTCCTGCCCTCCTTTTTCCTAATAAACTTCTTAACCCAGTCGAACATAGTTCTTGTCTCCTTTCTTATAGGCACATCTCCATGATAAAAGGAAGGTCCTGGAGTTTGTACCCGTCAGATGCAATTCTCCGAAGGTGGTAATATATATTTAGTAATAAGCCGTTTATTTATATGTTATATATTAAAAAGGTGGCATAAATTGGTAATGGGGAGGATTCCTAAATGGATGAGAGCGTGAGGAAGATAAAGCTGAATCTGTCGGATAAGACTTACAACGAGATGGATGACGAATGCATAAGGCTAAGCTTCATGAAGAGAGACGGGACTCCTAACCGAAGCGGATACGTCTCCTCATTGGTCTCTTCCTTCTGGCCTTACCTCAGAGATGGAAAAGTCTCTAAGAAAGTTGACTCTGAGTAGACTTTGAAGTAAGTTTGAGACGTTTTATTAGGAATAATCGGCAATAATTATCTTTGAAACAAAAATCGATAAAACGTTTCACATAGGGTACAAATCAAATTTTTATAATGTTTAAATGCACCCTAATTTCTTATTGTGTTATGCGAAACAAAACCCTATAATTAGGGTACATAAAAAAGAATGTTTAGAGGAGATGCACCCTAATGGACAAACCCGAAGAGATCAGAGAACTGCTTAACGAAAAGGCATCGAGCGAAGCCCGGCTCCGTCTCCTTCCCTATAACGGGTCTCCGGAAATCAAGGAGATCGAGGGGAAACGCTATCTTTATGTTCGGAAACGCGAGCTTGATCGCAACACCTCCACCTACGTCGGCCCTTATACCGACGAGCTTTATCAGATGCTCGTCCGCAATAACGTCGAACGGAGATCGATCAACAAGCAGCTTCGCTTGATCGCTAAGAAACTCGCACAGTTTGGTTACAGCGAGGCGGAGCTTTCTCCGCGGGTGAAACTCAACATCGATTTCGCCCGTGCGAACGTCAAATCCCTGATTTATGACCAGGCGATCTTGGAGGGCGTCGCCACGACCTTCACCTTGACCGAGGACATCATCGAGGGCGGGATGGTCAGCGGGATGACGGTCCGGGACATCCAGAAAGTCATCAACCTTAAGCACGCCTGGGAGTTCATCTTGGACGAAGGCGTTCTTTCCGCGCCCAGCGATTACAACCTGCTTTCCTATATCGCCAAACTCGTGAACGAGGATTTCATTTACGACGGAGGGCGGATCCGCTCGGTGCCCGTGAGTATCGGGGGGTCGACCTACGTTCCGCCGATGCCGATGGAATTCGATGTCAAAGAGAAAATCCGCTCGATCCTTGATTCGAAGAAAGACGGTGTCAGCATTGCCATCGACCTTTGCCTTTACTGCATGAAGACACAGATTTTTGATGACGGGAACAAACGGGCCTCCGTCATCCTGGCCAATCATTACCTGATCGCCCACGGGCTTGGCATCATGGCGGTCAAGGACAGCGACGTCCCGGAATTCAAGAAGGACCTCGTCGCTTATTACGAAGGGAAAGACGAAGAGCCGGTTCGGACGTTACTTCGTGACAAAGCTTTGCGAACCTTCTAAGTGAGAAAGGGACGATAGGGAGCCGATGAAAGTGCAGACCGACCTTTTCGACGTGGCGGTCGCGGTTGCCCTCCAATGAGCCTAACTGTCCGAAAACTGTCCAACAACTGTCCGGAACTATTTTCAGTAATCATCGAATAAAAACACTGTTTTTCATCTTTAAAAATACACAAACGTCCTTAAAAAACCGTTTTTTGAGGAGGCGGAATTTAAACGGACTTTCTTTGAAAGAGCGCATTTTAAAATTGAAATAAAGAACTTGCTGCTGGACGAATCACCACACGCCCTCGTCAAAAGTTATAAAAAGCTGGCCGACGGAGAGACGGGGAGAAAAACAACTTAGTAACTTACTTAGTAACTAACATAGTAAGTTTTGAAGGAAAACACGATCAATCCTTGCTTTTACTTAGTAACTTTAAAACGTCCATGCCTTCTTTTAATGGGAGCATGGTAAGTGACATGGTAAGTCGCGTCGGGATGATAGGATAAATGATAGGTTAAATGATAGTTTAAAGGACGAATAGGGCAATGCAGCGCTTTGGAAGGCTTCGATCCACCCCCGCTTTGATATGTCCCCCTCACAGTCTCAACGTACCCGGGAAAATATCCTTTCCTTCCTTCCGGGAACACTGCCGAATCGAAAACGTCGTTTTTCGGCCAAAAACCGAAAAAAACGATGGTTCGCCACATATCCCCACCCAATGGTCAACATATCCCCCCGTCCAGCCTCTAGGTATGAGCAACAGTTACCCTGACTGCACTCTACACATGTTGAGACGGTGGTCAGCCTAAAATTACGATAAATACCCGATAACAGTGGGCCTTTAAACAGTTCTACTAAGTGACATGTCTATAACTTTAAGCCAGGTAGGTTGAGACTAATTCTTTTAATATGATTCTCATTCATAGCACCAATAGTCGCACCAAAGAGCACCGAAAGCAAAACCACCAGAGAAGCCGGCGCCTAAGGCAAGCTAAACATTTATGACATTTCCGGATTCCAGACATACTTAAAATTATGACATTATTGCTTTTGCGCCATTTTAAATTTGTGACATTTTGTGTATTAACTGGAGAAGTGCTATAATTCAGTCATGCTCTGGCGAATTTATGAAGATCAGATTAATAGTTGGCTTAGACATCCGGGCAAATCCGCCCTCTTGCTTTATGGCGTTCGCCAATCAGGAAAAAGTACGCTTATCGAGACCTTGGTCCCACGTGCAGGCTTGAATCTAGTCGAAATCAATCTAAAGATGCATCCAGATATCGCATCGCGTCTAGAAAAAGCCAATAGTCCAGAAGAGGTAATTGACATTATTCGTTTTAATTCAGGGGGCGTGAGCTTTATTCCAGGAAAAACGGTGATTTTTCTAGATGAAATTGAGAAAGCGCCAAACACCATCACTTTCATTAAGGATCTCGTCAATAAAACGGATTATCTTTATGCTATGTCAGGTTCTTTGCTAGGTGTTGAAATAAATTCCATTGACGATTGGCCGGTTGGCTCGCTCAACGAAATCCATGTATATCCAATGGGCTTTTACGAATTTGCACGAGCCCTGACATCAATCGACGAGAGCATCATCGACAAACTAAGACACGCTTATATAGCGGAAGAAAAAATCGATGATGGGATTCACGAGACCTTGATTGAACTCTTTCACCGCTACCTTATTGTAGGAGGGATGCCTGAAGTTGTCGCCAGTTACGCTCAGAGCCATCAAACAAGTGCCCAAGATGCAATCTTCGATAAAATATTGAAAAACTACACTGAAGATTTTTCCCAGTACGAGCTGAGTAAGAAACTACATCTAACAAGAATTTATGATGCTCTACCCGCTTACTTAGGCCAAGAAAACAAGCGGTTTCCAGGCAATTTTCTCGGCAGAGCGAAGAGCTTTGCTTCTCTGGAAGATGATTTTCTTTGGCTGAGCAAATCCGGTGTAGCACTTGAATGCACCAGAGTTTCTGAGCCCCTCATCCCTCTGTTAGCCAACATTGACGAAACTTTTAAAAAGCTCTATCTCTCTGATGTCGGGCTTCTTTGTTATCGCTATGGCACACCTGCCAGAAACGCCATCATCGACCATGATAGTTCTTTCAACCGCGGCGCTCTTTTTGAAAACGCAGTAGCCCAGGAGCTAGCTTTATTGGGCTACCCTCTTTTCTATTTCTCGCAGCGTCACCATGGTGAAATCGAATTCCTCATAGAAACAGCCAACGCAGTTCTCCCGATTGAAGTCAAAAGCGGATCGTCATATAAAACACACGCTTCGCTTGATTATGTGCTCGACAATCCACGCTATGGCCTAAAAAAGGCCATCGTTTTCTCCGAACACAATGTTGAGAAAAAAGACCGGGTAACGTATTATCCGATTTACCTTATGCCATTTTTAAAGGAAAATTGTTTTCAGTTAAAAGAGGATATATTCCCAGATTTGAGCCTATTAGCCAAAAAAAGCGGAAAATAAAAACCCTTCGCGTCTTTGAAGCGTTATCTTCATATTGGCACATCACGTTTTCCATAATCTAATGTCTCATATCGCAAAAAGCATGTGCTTTTTGAGTACAGGTTGAAAAAACTACAGCCTGTTTTCGGAATGGAAAAAGTCGGAAAAAGTCATTTGCTTTCCGAAGAGCTTTTTAAAGAAAAATGGGACGGGGTCTGCTGGATTCCATTGGACGTTCAGGAGATGATAGTGCGATGTTTGTTAAGTGATTTTCAAAGGAGGTCTGGTAACGAAAATCTTTCAATATCGTTTGACGCTATTCTCCCTTTGAGGAGAAAATAGAGTTCAAAAGTCGTTTTCAGTTTCTATTTTACGAGGCGAAACCTCGTTAATCCGATCTACGAGCAAAGCACTCTCAAGGGGCTTGCCATTTGCGCTCCCCCCAATGTTAAAAATATCTCCCGCCCAGCCTCTAGGTATGGGCCACAGTTACCCCGAGAGCACACAACACATGTGGAGACGGGTCCAGTTTAAAACTACGGTAAAACACGATAACAAAATAACTTCAAGCAGTTATTCTCGTCAGAAGGTCTATAACCACCAATCCAGGTAGGCTTAGACTATTTCTTTTCGTACAGTTTCCCGTTTTTTCCTTCAATCACCGCGCCTGGAATCGTCGAAAGGATATCGTCCGTGACGTGATCGATGAAATCGGGATCGGAACCATCAATCTCAAAGCAAAAGACATGTTCCTTATCTTTGAAATACGAAATCTTGTCACCGAGGTTTTCTTCCGTGACATCATAATCCTTTAAGCTTCCATTCTTTTCGCGGACCTGAAGGAAAAAATAGCCATAGTTGTTTTTGGTTTCAAATGAAAACGTATTTAATTCATCCACTTTCGAAGTTTTTACTTCTGGATAGGCTTTCTTTAAGGCAGCAACGATTTCCTCCGCCTTGATTTCCCGTTCCGAATAGATCAAGCGATCGTACATGGTTATTCCCTTCCTTTCTTGCGATAGCAGTTACTAAAAGTCTTCCCTTTCCTGCAGTCGACATCACGATAGGATTTTCTGTGACAGAAAGGATGTCTCTTCTTCCATCCTAAATAGTTTATCGGACAATCGTCGCAGCGGAAAACCTTTATACCGTCTCGTTTAATATTATTAACCTCAGACTGAACGATTTTAGGGGCATACCCAATATATATAAGGACCTATGACCGCTATAAGAACAAATGTTTCAATACTATTTCGATCCGTATAAGGTCTGCCAGACCAGCGACAGGATCTTCAACTAGGTGCTCGGAAAGATGTACAGGGATAACAGCGGAAATCTAGTGACGCTGAGGCTCAGCAAGATCATTGGGGTCTCATTTGCAAGCGACAGGTTCTCATTCTCAAAAGAAGAGACGGAAAAGCTTGAGGAGATGATCCGCCTCGGAGCGCAGTTCTCCGAGTACGGAACATATGAAATGAAAGCAAAATTCACTAAAGAGGGCCTGGTAAAGCTCCATCTGGCCTACAAGAACAGGCCTCTCATAATGAAGGAGGAAGGAAGCATCGTCACCTTCCGGACCAATGATTTCGCTTCAATGATATATTTCACTCAGTTCGGCGAAATGATGACGATTATAGAGCCGGATGATCTTAGAGAGAAGATACTCGACTTCCATAGGAAAGCAATCGCCAATGATATGGGTCTTTAAACCCAAAATGTTCCTCCCGTCAACTTCCTCGTGCCGACATCCCCCAATACCATTCGCTCCAACGCTTCAACCCATCTTGAGACGGTGGCTGCACTGTCGCTGAGGAAAAACTGAAAAGAGCCGATAAATACAAACTTAATGGCTTGCTTAGGCTTAGACCTGAGTAAGCCGTTTTTTGTGCCAAAATGGTCTTTTTACTATTTCCTCGGAAAGAGCCGAAAGCCAAGTAGACACGGGTGAACTGTTTGAGATGAAATCAAATTTCGGCATTATTAGAAAGGAGGATAATTCCAAATTTTCCTATAACATATAAAGGAAACTTTTTTTGCAACTCATAAGTAGACTTTAAAAGTAGACTTTGAGTAGACTTTAAAAGTAGACTTTAAGTCCAAATGTTCCTCTCGTCAACTTCCTAGGACGCCACCAAATTTTCTCAATAAGGACTTTAATATAAGAATCACGATGTATGTGAGTTGTCACTGAAAGATTCTATGGAAAGTTTTCTTATTCAAAATCCACAAACATTAAAGAACTGAATCTGCAGACATTAAGCTTTTCTATCGTCAAACGTTGAAAAACTTAATGCAATCTCAATGGTTTTTGGTCCTAGATACTGAGTTTATCAAGGACTTTTTCTCTTGTTATAGACCTAGTAACGAAACCGGGTATGTGTAGGCCATAGCGTTAATCGGCGTGATCTTGTCTGTGGTGTCGATGACAAGCCCTGGAAGAATCAGCTGATTGTATTTCTCGAGCACTCTCCAGTTCTTCGTCGGCTTAGAAGGATTAGGCGATTTTTTGATCTCCATCGGGAAGATCTCGCCGCGGTCAACATAGAGGAGATCGACTTCTTTCTGGTCGATGTCGCGGTAGTAGAAGAGATGGTCCTCGGTCTTGATACCGTGGTTGCGAAGGTTCTTGACAATCTCCGCCACGACGAAGGTCTCGAAGAAGGCTCCGGACATCGCCCCAAACTCAATCATCTTGCCACTAGGCCAGCCACAAAGATCGGCGACCAAGCCAGTGTCAAGAAAATAAAACTTCGGCGCTTTGACGATACGCTTGCTTATCTTGGGGAGGTAAGGCTCGAGCAGGATCGCCATGCCGGAACTCACCAATAAAGAAATCCAACTCTTGGCGGTGTTGGCATCGATTCCGATGAGATTTCCGATGTCGGAATAGACGACTTGCTGGGCCGTGCGGAAGGCCATGATCCTCATAAAGTCCCGGAAGCGGATTTCGTTCTCCGGCCTCAGGATGCTCTGGATGTCCTTCTGGATATAGGAATCGATGTAGGACGGGTAGTAGACGGAGCGGTCGCTGTTGCCGGCGATGACATCGGGCATGAAGCCACCCCAAATATCGTCGAAGATCTCGTTCCTCGTCCGTTTCGGGGCCTGGGCATTCGCCTCTCGCTTGAGGAGTTCTTTGATGTCCGTGGTGAAAGGTTTTTCCTTAAGCGAGGCGACCTCGCTTTGGTCGAGGTAGGTCATCTCGAGCATGGCCGAGCGGCCGGCGAGGGATTCGGTGACCGCTTTGACGAGCTCGAAACGGGAAGACCCCGTAAGGACGTACATCAGCTCCTGCTTCTTTCCCTCTTCTCGCCAAAGTTTGCGCTGTGAATCGATCTTTTTCTTGATCTCGGAAAGGAGGGGCGTGGCTTTCTGAACCTCATCGATAATGAGGGGCCAGCCATAGGTGTCGAGGAACAGGGCGGGGTTCTGATTGGCCAACGCGCGGTCGACTAAACCGTCCAGGTTCACCTCTTTGAAGCGGTTGCCGAAAAGGACGTCGGCGGTGGTCGACTTTCCGACTTGGCGCGGCCCGTACAGGGTGATGCACGGGAAAGAGCCGGCGTTTTTCAGAATAAAGTCTTCAATAGCCCTGTGGATGTAGATCATATTGGCCTCCGATTAAAGCTGAATTGTATTCCGTTTTCATCGTTATTATAGCATTCTAATCGATTTTTTGCAGTCATTTTTCAATTTTAATAATCCAAAAAACTTTTGAGTAGACGCTATAGGGGAAATATCCACCTTCATAGCCTCTAGATCAGGGGCATACATGCATTTCATCGTCTCAACCCATGTTGAGACGGTGGCTGCACTGTCGCTGAGGCAAAAATAGAGAATTGAAAAAGATAATGTCTTGTACATACCAAACGTAAAATATTATGCATAAGATCAATAATTTCGCATTTCCTTCTGCATATTTTTTGCTACAATATATGCAGGAGAAAGAATTTATGAAAAGATTTGATTACCTGTTTTTAAAAAATGTAAGCCTTCCTGCTGAATTCATCACTATAAGCGGAGCTCTAATGGAGCTCAAATCTCACGAAGATTGGCAGAAGAAACAGTACCCAGATGTTTTCACAAAGCTTCATGAGTTAGCTATCGTGCAATCGGTTAAAGGCAGCAATGCTATCGAAGGCATTGTCGCCACTGATGAAAGAATCAATGCCATAGTCAGCCATGGGAGCAGCCCTCTCAACCATAACGAACAGGAAATTGCCGGATATAAGGATGCACTCGATGAAATCCACCGGAATGGTAAAAACATAGCCTTCTCCATCAATGAGATAAAAAGGTTACATGGAATCATGCTGCATTTGACGAGCATCCCAAACAAAGGGCAGTTCAAGGACAGAGACAACGCGATAATAGAAAAATTGGCTGACGGAACCCAAAGACTGAGATGGCAGCCAACAAATGCCTTAGATACACCCAAAGCCATGGACCAGCTTTGTCTTTCTTATCTAGCTGCCTCCAACGATTATTCCATCAATCCTCTGCTTCTTATTCCATGTGTCATTCTAGATTTTCTCTGCATCCATCCATTTAGTGATGGGAACGGAAGGATGTCCAGATTATTAAGCCTTCTGCTTCTCTATCAGCACGGATTTGACATTGGAAGATATATTTCCTTTGAAGAGCAGATAAACCTCCGAAAAGGAGAATATTACGAAGCCCTCAGGCAATCATCTGTTGGCTGGCACGAGAATCAAAACGACTACGTTCCATATATGAAGGATTTTATGTTCACATTATTATTATGTTATAAGGAACTGGATAAAAGATTCGTTATCTTCAACACTCAAAAAGCCAGCAAGAAGCAAAGAATTGAGGCGGCAGTCCTCTCATCGTTCATACCCGTTTCCAAGAAAGACCTCCAGACGCTTGTTCCTGATGTTTCCGTCACGACCATCGAAGCCGTTCTCGGAGAAATGGTCAGACTCGGAAAAATCATTAAAATCGGTGAAGGCCATTCTACAAGATATTTGAAGAAATAACAGGAAAAGGAAAATCAGTAACCTATAATCTTTTATTTTCGTATCTTAAAAAGTCTAAGGATTGCCAGAGAAGTATATTTTTTAATGCGTTTCAAATAGTTTTGATTCCTTATCGTTAGATCCTGCATGAATTGGTGCATAGGCCCATGTTGTTGGATTCGATGATCTGAGGAAGAAGATACGATATTTCCATATGATTGCCTCGCTAATGAAGCACTATTTAAGTAAGAAGTGTTTCCTCTCATCAGTTTTCTTGTATCAGCCTCACCCTAATATATCGTTTCTACACATGTGGAGACGGTGATTGCACTGTCGCTGAGGAAAAACTGAAAAGAGCCGATAAATACTAATTAAATGGCTTGTTTAGGCTCACACCTTAATAAGCCGTTTTTTCCCTTTCATAATTTTTCCTCTATAGAATATTAGGCTTGACAAAATACTCAGTACTGATAAAAAAGGAGACTCTGATGTGTACCCCGAATCCTGGACACCGTTAAGTGCCCGAGAGGGGGACACATCAAAGCATGGTTTGATAAAGTCTACTTTGGGATATTCTTTAACCTGATCAACTTTATTTTAGCGTTTAATTAACGCTCTATTTACACCTAGGGGCAAAATATGAAACTCTTGTATCAAAGTAAAAAGCGATTCTTAAGAAACAAAAATGTTGGATAATTTCCTTGGAACGGCAAAATATGTATTGGAAAATTTCCTAAATATGGTAAAATACCTTTGGAGGATTCATCATGCTTAAAAGAAAAATTGTGGAGAAGCTTGAGCTTTGGTGGAAGGGGAAAACAGCCCTCTTTGTGGATGGAGCCAGGCAGGTTGGCAAGACTTATACTTTAGAGACTTTCGCCAAAAGCAAAAGCAACAGTTATGTCTATGTGAACTTTGTCGAAAGGGCCGATGCCATCCCCCAAATTATCAGAAGCAAGGATGCTAAATCCTTTCTTTTTAATCTCTCTTCTATTATTGATCACCCTCTTATCAAAGGCGAAACAATTATTTTCTTGGATGAAATTCAATCTATTTATATCTATATGGACGAGCATAAAATTCCTCGGAGTGAGTTTGACCTTGTCACCTTGATGAAGTTTTTGGTTATGGATGGTTCCTATCGCTTTATTCTTTCCGGATCCTTATTGGGTGTTGCCCTCACGGATATTCTTTCCTGGCCCACGGGTTATATGACCTCTTTTACGATGTACCCGTTAGATTTTGAAGAATTCCTTTGGGCAAACGGCGTCAATGATGATGTCATTGACCATGTGAAGAACTGCTTTTTTAAGAAAACTACCGTTGATGAGTTCATTCATGCAAAATTCATGGATCTTTTCCGAAAATATGTCCTGATTGGTGGAATGCCCGCCGCCGTGCAAAGCTACGTCGACCACAACGACCTTAACATGGTTGCTCTGGAACATCAGAACATCGAGATGTACAACCGGCGTGACATCAGCAAATATGCCCCCAAAGACAAAAAGCTCTATATCCTTCAAATATATGATGCTATCCCTGAGGAACTCGACAAAAAGAACAAACGCTTTACTCTTGGACCCCTTGAGAACAAAAACAATCATGATATCGTCGAAGACTCTTTCCTTTGGCTCGTTAACGCAGGGGTGGCAATCCCTGCCTATACCACAGATGAACCAACCATACCCTTGAAAATCGGGATTAACCGTCGCCTTTTGAAACTATTTCACGAGGACTCCGGTCTCTTGACCTACCTTTATATGGATCCATTGGTAAAGAATAAAATCCTGAACGACGAGAAAAACATCAATTTCGGAGCCATCTATGAGAACGTGGTTGCTGACTTGCTTAAGACGCATGGATTCGATTACCTTTATTACTACAACAATAAAAAAAATGGCGAAGTTGATTTTCTTGTCGAATGGCAGGGGGATGTTTTACCCATCGAAGTCAAATCTGGAAAGGATTTTGAAAAACACTCTGCCTTGGATAACCTTTTATCCAACAAAGGCTATTCCATTCCGACAGCTTTCATTTTCAATAATGGAAATGTGAAGATGAAAGAAAACAAGATCTATCTGCCCATCTATATGGCTGACCTGATTAAACGTGGGCTTTAGAAATATCTTATCCACAATAAAAGGAATTCACTGCTCTCTTGGTATACTTTCTAATCTTGTTTAAAAATTAAATGGTGTCGCGATAGTTGAACCGATATCAACCAAAGCTTTATTCCTTTTCACTTCGGCGTGTTTTTTTAAATACTCTAGAGTATAAAACTTATGAGTTAATTAATTCTGAAGGCAATCAATGTTTATCGGAAGAGAAGAAGAATTAGCGCTATTGAATAAAAAGTTTCAGAGCGGACATTTTGCGTTTGGAATCATCTACGGGACCAGAAGGATCGGAAAAACCTCTTTGATTAATGAATCCATAAAAACAAAGATGCCTTATATTTGATGCCTTATATTTTCAAGCTAAGGAAGTGGCTGTTAAGGACAACCGTCAGGCTTTTTCTAGAGCCATAACCCCCAAAATGTCTTTACCGTTCGATTATGTTTATCCAGACTGGAAAGCAATTTTTGCTGCGATTCTATCTTTTTATAAAGGAAAACGTGGCATTCTCGTGATTGATGAATATCCGTATATCGCAACACACGGGAGCGGCTTCTCATCCTATTTGCAAGACTTCATCGATAACCACGCCAAAGATACACAACTGATGATCCTTCTTTCCATCAGCAGCTTTTCGTTTATGGAAAAGGAAATGAAGACTCGAACATCTCCACTCTACAAGAGGAAAACATTTTCCATGAAGATTAAGCCTCTTGTTTTTAAGAATGCGTTGGCTTTTCTTAATGGGACTAACCTTGAGGAGAAAGCCAAATATCTTTCTCTTTTCGGCTGCCATCCTTATTGCCTTTCGCTTATCAACAAAAAGGCTTCTTTCGAAGAAAATCTACTAGAACTGGTTTATGCAAAAGAAGGACCGCTTCTCGATGCCCCCAATGATGTCTTAACCACCTCAATTCGCGAAAGCGCCTTCTATAACTCGATTCTTTCTTCGATTTCAAAGGGCTTTATCACCAGCCACCTAAATGTTCATAAGACAAACTTCCAAAAGGAAAAATCCAATAGCTTTTAATCATTAAATCTTTTCATAATCCGGAAGTGATGCGCTAGGGAGCCTGGACTAGCCTTTAGTTTAGTGGCATCCATATTTCATAGTCTCTTCATATATCTAAAAGAAACAGGTCTAATTATCCCACAAAGCGATAAGAAGAAAAACATCATAAATAGTGAAAATTAACTTGCAATGAATATTACGAGTACAGACGCCTACAAAAAGCAGGTAAGACCTTTAATTTTTATCTTACAAGATGCCTGATATATTAAATTAATACACGTTAAGATAGTTTTCTCGTTCTGTTGTCTTTAATACATTCATCTTTTCGTTTCGGGCTCAAAGAGAACTAAATGCCTTATGCCACATTACAGTTATTCTCAATGAACAACTCATGCCTAAAGAACGGGCTTAATGATTAATCACATTAAAATCAAAAACTAAATTGCATTTCTTTATAAACTAGTCTGAGGATCTCCAAGACATATTTTCTTCAGGTCGAAAGTGATTCTTAAGCGGCGGATTGTTTTCTTTCAAGACAACAAATATGTCAAGTTTTAATGACTTTTTTATGACACCTTTTTGAAAAAAAGCCTAGACTAGATATGTTCAAAAAAGGAGACTTACAAAATGAAAAAAGCCATTTGTCTTTTCTTAGTTATGTCCACCGCTCTTCTAGGAGGGTGTGGCACGAATACTTCGTCATTAGAATCTAGCTCCGCTTCTTTAACTTCCTTAGTAAGTTCAAATAACGTCTCGTCTTCGTCCTCCTCTTCCTCAAGCACCATTACTTCATCAAGCATCTCGTCTTCCATCAGTCTTTCTTCCGCTTCGTCCATATCGTCCATAAGTGAAGACACCACGACTTATGCGGTCCGTTTCTTTGGTGACCAAGATGCTTTATTAGAAGAAACGACTGTTAAGAAAGGCGGCACCGCCGTTTATAAAGGAAACACTCCTAAAAAGGATGGTGACGAACGTTTCACTTATAAGTTCAACGGCTGGGATAAAGAGCTTACGAATATTCAGGCCGACACCGATTTCCACGCTGTGTTCGTTCAGACGACCTACGCCTATCAAGTCACCTGGGAGAACCCGGATGGCGAAATCCTTTACCAGAAGTATGTGAAGATCGGCGATACTCCAGTTTTCTATCCTGATGAATTCGATACTCCTTATATGCATGCCAGCGCCACGAAGTATTACACCTTCAAAGGTTGGGATCACGATATCACTCCTGTCAAGGATGCTGATCAGAATTATATCGCCACTTATGATGAGACGGATTATTCTCTTACCTACAAGTTCGACACCGATCATTATATTGTGACTGGTGAGAGCACCACGACCGCTACGGGGTACTTTGTGCCGGACACCTATGACGATGGCACCAACGGTGAACACCCGGTGACCACGATAGCCTCCGAGGCTTTTAGCAACATCGCTAATGAGGTGACTCTTTTAAAACTCGGCAAGAACGTCACCACCATCGAGTCGAAAGCCTTCTTTGCTGCTTGGTTCAGCAAGATTGGACTCGAGGAGGGATCTATCTTCCATACCAGCGATGACCATCATGTCCTTTATAAAGACAACGAAGTCGTTTTCTTTGCGAGTATGGGCATCCCGGTTGTCTGCAACACCTATACGCTTCCCGAGGGTGTCACTTCCATCGGTGATTCGGTTTTCTATTGGAATCACTACCTTAAGACTTTGAATCTTCCTGATACCGTCACTGAAATCAAACAATTCGCTTTCTCTAACAGTTACATCGCTAACATCCATTTAGGCGAAGGGATTAAGACGATTGGAAATTGCGCCTTCCGTAGCGCTTCTTCTTTAAAGACGATTACCCTGCCGAAGAGTCTAGTCTCGCTCGGAGATAGCTGCTTTGATTCCACCAGTAGACTTACAACTATCAATTACGAAGGCACGAAAGATGACTGGGCTAAGGTGACTTTAGGTACGAACTGGCATCTTGAATCCGCCGTCACGGAAATCACCTGCACGGATGGCACTGTGACCTTATAAGCTAATCAGCGAAAGAGAACTGAGAGGTTAAAAACATGGATAAAAACCAATTCACTATGGATTCCGATAATTCTGTAAAGGCAGGTTCAAGTAAGAAGAGCATAAGCAGAAAAGTCTTATGTTTACTTGTCCTTTCCCTGTCGTTCTTTTCCGCCTTTTCTTTAAGTTCTTGTCAAAAGGCCACCAAGAATATCGGTATTGCTTGGCGAGCTGATTTAGATTCTGAGTTCTACACTAATATGGTTAGAGCTATTAAGGACGGGGGAGGTAACCCCGTTCTTCTTCCTCAAGCGATCTCGAGAGATGTCATTTACGGATCGGATAATAAGATTAGCGGTGATTGCGTAGATGTTAACGGCATCTTGAAGTTAGATTACGCTAAGAAAATCAGGAGCAATAACTACCTTAATTCCAATGCCAAAAGTGTTATAGGTGACATCAAGACTGTCATCTTTACCGGTGGGGAGGATATCTCACCTAGCTTATATAAGATTCCTGAGGAATGGCATGGAATTGAAGCGGAAAAAGATTATAACGCCACCAGAGATGTCTCCGACTATCTAACGATGGCCTATTGTGTCGCTAACGATATCAAACTGATGGGGTTCTGCCGAGGAATGCAGATGCTAGGTGTCTTATCGGGAGCGAGTGTCATCCAGGATATCCCGACATATTTTAAGGCGCAAGGCTTGGAATATAATAACGAGCACCGCAACGTAAAAAACGGTAACGAATACCGCGACTACGCTCCTCATAATGTAAATGTGAAGGCCAACTCTAGACTAAGTGCTTTATCTTCTGAAACAGTGATTGAAAATGTGCCGTCTTGGCATCATCAGGCGCTGCTCAGCGTTGAGAATACTGAACTTGAAGTCACCGGATATACTCCGACTTCGGGTCTAAATATGATCGAATGCATCGAAAGAAGAGATAAGACATACGAAGTCGGTTTCCAGTTCCATCCGGAAGCTGCGATCGCTAAGAATCTGGATAAAGCAGCGAACAAGGATAAGTATATGAGTTATGAGGAAGCCGAGAAGTTTATTAAAGCAATCATTAGCTAAATAACTGTCTTGCCGCCGTCTTAAATAGACCTAATATTTATAAACTTAATTGATATACCCCTTATTTTGGGCATTGCAGAATGCCTAAGAGAAGGGGTTTTATTTTGCCTAAGGGAGAAAACCAAACCGGAGGCAAAGTTAAAAATACCGGCAATTCGCAGATATTATAAGCTTCGTGTAACGATTAATTCCAAATTCTATCTCAGAGATGACAGATGGTTAATAATTTGGTGGAATGGATTCTAGTAGAATCAATTCTAGTAAATTATGTACAGGGGTAGTCATATGGAATTTATCGGAAGAAAAGAAGAACTGAACACTTTAAAAAGCCTTTATGAGGAAAAAGGCCTACTACTCCATCTCAGAAAATCCGTTCGCCTTTTATTTCGGTCTTGTTTATCCTTTTCTAGCTCAGAAGAACATTCTGTCGGACCAAGTGTTCTTTGATAATTTCATCAAAGATAAATTGTATAATTCCTTCATTCCTCATAGCTTCGAAAATATCTGTAGAGAATATCTCATAAGGAAAAATAAAGAAGGAAGGTGGAATCCTCCTTTTCTTTCAATCGGTTCATATACATATAACGATGCTAAAAGGAAGATGAAGGGTCAGTTTGACCTTGTTTCAAATGATAAACTCGGGCATATTTTCTACGAATACAAATTCACAAATGAGAAAGTAGGTCTAAATGTCTTTAAAGAAGAAAGGCAACTTAAGGACTTGAAGCTTGATTATTACAAGCTTGGCTTTTTCTCTAAGGAAGGCTTTGAAAGAGGAGATTGGTCCAAGAACTGCTTATGTTTTACTTTGGATGATCTTTATAAGAAAGAGAAATAATTGTTATTAAAAAACCTAACAAGAAAGAAAAACGATAACAAAATAAAGTCTCGACAAAGTAAAGATTTAATGAGCCTTAATTTCTGATTTTTCAAATCTAAACCATCAGATATTTAAAGAGTCAATGATATCAACGATCTTATCAGAAGGCAGTTCCTCTTCTCGTTGAAGCCATTCAGTAAGAACTCCGATGATAAGCCATGCTCGGGCCGCGTAGATGTAATATTCCTCGGGGGAAACGGAAGCGATAGGTTTTGAAGTGTTAGATGATTCAACCTGACAGATTAAGGTATCGAAATATAGCTTAGGGTTAGCTTGGTAGAAGCAAAGCAGGAATTCCCTATTCTGTTCCATGGTTTTAGCGATGGCCTTGATGATATCCCTTCTAGTCATTTCATAGCCAGGTTGAAAAGAAGTGTTGACTGTAGCATTGATTTCTTGAAACCTCCTCTGAAAGATTTCTTCTTTGGAATGATAGTTACGGTAAAAAGAATTACGGCAGACTCCGGCTTTATCGACAATTTCCTGCAAGGAGATGCTGTCGTAAGGTCTTTTTTCTTTGATCAATTGACATAAGGCCTTTAGGATCAGACTCGTTACCTTTTCCGTTCTTTTTTTCTGTGGCATAAAATCATTCCTTTCGTTCCAAATGATTTAGAAATCTTGAGTAAATAAAATTGGTTATCTATAATTCAAGGTGTTGGAACAACTTGTTACATTTTAAAATAAGCCCGTCTTTTTTTCAATGAAGGGACTGCACGCTCATTTTAATTAAGCCCTAAGAAAGGAGAATCTTTATGAGCATTAAAGACCTGCTTCTCCGCTCATATATCGTCTTAAGCCACTATAAGCCGAAGGTTTTCACTTCCGAAGAAAAGGAAAAGACTATCATTCCGCAAATGATTGAAGCCAATAGAAAAGCCGATTTAAATGTCCTTCATTCGGAAAGTAAGTTCTTGACTGGCCTGACTATTCAAAAAAAGGACCTTGCTAATTCCGGAGGCTGGCTGATCAGCAGCCCAAATAATCCTCAGTCGAAAATCATCTATTACATCCATGGCGGTGGGTTTACCTCCTCCTCCACGAAAGAAAGGATGCGCTTTATCCAGAAGATGGTTAAAGACCTCCATTTCAATGTCTTCTCGATTGATTATCGTTTAGCTCCGGAGTTTACTCAGCCCAGCGCCTTATTAGATTGCGTAGACGGCTATAACTACCTGCTGAGGAGTTATAAGCCCGAAGATATCGTTATCGTCGGAGAATCAGCGGGGGGTAATCTTTCTATTGTCCTTTCGATGTATCTCCGCGATCATAAACTCCCCTTACCTAAAGCGGTCTATGCGAATTCCGCTCCGACACAATTTTCAGAGATTACGGAAAGTTATAAACTTTTTTCCTTAAAGACAGATTTTGTCGCTACGACAACTATAATTCCGAATATCGAAGGTATCTACTTTAAAAAAGAAGAAATCAAAGATCCTTATGTTTCCCCGCTTTATGGCGACTTAAAAGACTTGCCTCCGATTACTTTAAGCGCTAGCCAATGCGAATGTCTCCTCGATGATTCAATTATGTTATATGGAAAACTGAAAGCAGCAGGAAATGAGGGGACTTTACTTACTTATCCCGGTCTTTGGCATGCTTTTATTATGTCTCCGCAGAATAAGAAGATTCTTAAAGAAGCCTATCCGGATTTTGAAAGATTCTTAATGACTAATCTTCAGTAACCTAGAAGGAGGAAAAAGGTATGGAGAAAGACCAAAAAAGAGCAAAGCCAGGAGTCTGGAAGAACTACTTTGGCATGCTATGGAAGGCAGGATTACCTTGGGTTTTGATGGTGATTTGCTTGCTTATCAGTTTTGGAAGAGCGGAGCTGACCTTGCTCCTGACCGATAAGATCGGTGTCGTCCTTAAAGGCAAATACGCGGACTTAAATGAAGCTATCGTTCCCCTGCTGATCCTTCTAGCCCTCGGTCTTTCTATCGTTATCTCTAAAGTCCTCGTTTCCCATCTGGAAGGAATCCTAACCGCCCAGCTAGAACGCAATATCCAAAGATATGCCGTCAAGCAGGTCTTCTACCTGAAAGTAGCGGATGTAGAAAAAGACGACCCGAGAGAAATCGTCACACGTTTAACTGAAGATACCGCTAAAAGCGCTAATTTCATCGTCGATCTGTCGGCAAATGAGTTACCTCGGCTTTACTTTATGATTATGGCGATCATTAAGGTCATAGCTTTGCATTCCTGGGCCCTGACTCTGACGCTTATCTGTGTCATCCCCGTTATTTTCCTCGGAGCCTGGGTTTCCGGAAAGATTACTTTTAAGAACCGCAATAAGATTCAAGAGAAAATCGCTTTACTGACCGCTCGGCTTGCCGAAAAGATCGATAACGTCGAAATCATTAAGTCATATAACAATCAGGAAAAGGAGATCGGCTCCGGTAACGAGGTCATCCTTCAGCTGGATAAGGTCAAAAGACAAGGAGCCATCGTCGATCAAATCAATGCCTTTATTAAAAATATGATGTGGTTCCTGCCTCTTTTGCTGATTATCATCCCGCCGGCTATTTATCTTTTTGAAGGGGTGATGAGCCAAGCGGAATTTTACGCCTATATTCTCTTAGCCACTTCGTTTAGAACCTATACCGCTGAACATCTGGATTTATGGATCTATCTAGAAGATGCCCAAGGCGCCACTTTACGCCTAGCTTCAATCCTTTCTTCTCCTAGCGAGAAGCAAACAATTAAAGAAGTTGCCCCCAAAGCGGGAGATTTAGTCTTCCATCACGTCTATTTCTCCTACGGACAGGAAGAAGTCCTGAAGGATGTTTCTTTCACGATTGAGCAAGGAAAGAAGACCGCTCTGGTCGGCTTAAGCGGCTCCGGTAAATCGACCATCCTTAATCTAATCGAAAAATTCTACCAGCCTTCGAAAGGTCAGATTACTATCGGGGGACAGGATATCTCTAAGTGTGATTATGAAGGCTATCGCAGTCTATTTACCTATCTTCCACAGAACGCTCCAGGCTTTTCAGGGACTTTACGTGAAATGCTTAATTATGCCTCGCAGACTCCTTATCCGGATTCCGTGCTCTTAGAAGTCCTTAAAAAAGTCGGCCTTTATGATGACTTATCTTCCTTAGGTCTATTGGATTATCAAGTAGGTTATAGCGGAGAAAGACTCTCCGGTGGTCAAAGACAGAAGATGGGTATCGCCCGCCTGATTCTTAGCCATTCGCCTTATGTTTTGCTTGATGAAGCCACGAGCGCTTTAGATGCTCAGGCTTCCTTAAATATCCAAAAGCTGGTCGATGAGTCGTGCTTAGGCAGAACTCAGCTTAGCGTAGCCCATAATCTCATGACGGTCGTTAACGCTGATCGAATCCTTGTTTTCCGTCATGGAGAGCTTATTGGAAACGGAACACATCAGGAACTTTTACTTAGCTGTCCTGATTATCAAGAGTTAGTAAAGGAGGGGGCATAATATGAGCGGACTATCTCAACTGTTTAAGCCGAATAAGACAGCGACAGAAGTAAAGGAACTATCGGTCAAAGGCCATATTTTCTCAACTCTTTATAAAGGAGTGCATATCCCTTGGTTCTCCATCTGTCTTGGAGCATTCTTTGCAGTCTTTAATGCTCTCGTGTTGCTTACGCAATACGATAATTACCAGGCGATTTTCAACGGGACAATGAAAGATCTGACACCTTTATGGATGTACCTTTTAGCTAGCTTTGTCCAATATATTTTAATCTTTGCCGGCGTGCTTTGTGATTTAGGTTTTGTCACCATCGTCACCGGAGTCAGGAAGAAGATGTGGAAGAAGATGATGAATCTGCCCTTAAGAGACTTTGATACTTCAGCCCCTAACGGGATGCTCTCCCGTATCACCTCGGATGCCGAATATGCTTCTAAGCCTTTCTACGCCATCATCGCTCTTCTGCAGATTGTGACCTATATCATTTCGATTTCCGTCGCTGCGCCTAAAGAGCTCTATCAAGGCTTGATTATCTTTGGGATCACCTTTGCTTTAGCGCTTTTAGCAGTCTTCTTCAGCGTCAAGCTTTGCTCGAAGGCGACCACTTTAGTTCAGAACAGCATTTCCTTGGAGACCGATTATTATACGGAGCAGTTGGCTAATTTTAAATTCATCAAAGCCTCTTCAGCTGAAGAGAAAGCCATCAAGAAGAGCCTGGAACTGATCGATAATCGTTATCAGGCTTCCTTATATAACGCTTTCGCCACAGCGATTCAGACATTAGCGAACAATTTCACAGAAATCATCATTTATTGCTGTGTCTGCTTAGGTGGTATCTGGGCGATTGAAGTCAAGAGCATCACCGATATGCAGCCGATTAATGCCATCTACGTTTTCGGGATGGCTTTGGAGATGACCTTAGTCGCAATCATGACTCTGCCGAGCTATTTCGCTGCCGCCTTTGGCGGTAGCAAGGAACTGGTTTCAGTATTCCGCCGCCAGGAAGAGAATATCGTCGCGGGCTCCGCCTTAAAGGAGGAAAAGGATGAGTTAAAAGCGAACGATGTCTCTTTCGCTTATAACGAGAAATCCGTGGTCGAGCATGTAGATTTTAAATTCCCAGCAGGTAAAGTCACAGCCATCATCGGAAGCAATGGTTCGGGCAAATCGACTTTGCTTAAACTTGTCGATCGGCTTTATCCTCCTCTGAATGGAGGCTTCCAATTAGGTGATATTAAAGATAAAGACATTTCCCTGCAGTCGTGGCGGGAGCAGTTTGGCATCGTTAGTCAGAATGCTTCCCTTTTCTCAGGAAGCATCAAGGACAATATCACTTACGGGCTTATAAAAGAACCGTCAGATGCCGATTTAAAACGGGTAGTATCTTTATCCTGTCTCGATTCCGTTATCGCTTCTCATGAAGGCGGATTAGCTTACGATGTGGGAGTTAAAGGTTCACGTCTGTCCGGGGGTGAACAGGAAAGGGTGGCGATCGCTAGAGCGATGATGAAGAATCCTCGTTTCTTGCTTCTCGATGAAGCGACAGCTAATCTAGATACCAAGACAGAAAGTGAGATTGAAAAAGGCCTGATGAATTTAATGAAGGGACGAACAGTGATTATGGTGGCTCATCATTACTCTTTAGTGAAAAAAGCGGATTGTGTGATTGTGATGGATCACGGTAAAGCTGTGGATTATGGGAGTCCTGAGGAGTTATTAAAGAGAAATCCGTATTATCAGGCTTTAGCTAAAGAAAAATAAAGTACTATTTTCCAAGGTTTTATATGTCTCTTCAGCCTTGATTTACTAGGCAATATCTTGTTTATAACCATTTTGGGTATTATTTAATATCCTTTTGTGTTATGTCATATTTTTTTTAATTCCATCAGATTGAAAAAAAGGATGCTTTCATTTAGAATGAATTTGCAAGATAAATTGATTATGTAAAGAGCTCAGTTTTTTGTTCGCCTAGCTTATTTTCTTCTAAAACCATCAGCAAATTTGCACTTTTCCTAGATTAATATCTTAAGTTGGTTATCAGCCTTTCAAAGCTAGAGTATCCATCTCTTGGATGAAATGATAAAAGGAGCGCCTGAGAAACATGGATTCTATTGAAACGTTGGAGCAAATCGCTGATAAACTCCCCGCCGCGATTCTTGTCTATGAATCAAAAAAAGGGAGTGTCCATGTTATTTATGGGAACGCTTATTATCGTTCCCTGCAAAATACATCGGTGAGGAATCTTTTCACGTTAGATGGCGAGGGGCTTTTAGGACTGATTCATCCTGATGATCGTCATTCGGCCCTTATCTTTTTCCATTCGCTTTTTGCTAACCTGCAGCCCGGTGAGATCGTTTATCGTTCTCAAGGGGGCACAGGTGAAGATTATCGCTGGTATCACGTGAGCGCTAACCCCATGCCGCAAGATGATGGTAGCATCCTCGCTTTTGCTGTTTTTACCGATATCACCTCTGAAAAAGAAGCCGAACTTACCGCTGAAAAAAATAAGCGTATGTACGACTTGATTGCTAACCAATCAAAGCAAATTATCTTTGAATACGACCAACCAAACAAAAAAGTAACTTTCCAAATGGATAGCGCCTACACAAGAACCATCTGTGAAGCGGCCGGTATTCCTCCTGTTGTCTTAAACGTCCCCTCTTCTCTTTTAGGAATGGTAGATGAACCATTCCGCAAGGCTTTCGCTGCGCTTTTCGTGCCTTTTAGTAAAGAGAGCCCTACCCGCAGCCTAGAATACAGCACTACCATCAATGGTCAAACCCATTGGTGGCTAGTCACTTCCGTTCCTCTTTTTGATAAAGACGGTAATCTTTTAACTATTTACTGCTGTTCCCAAGATATCACGGAATCTAAAATCCAACAGCAGCGTTATCTTGATTTCTTCCGTACCCTAGATAAAGCCTATCCTAATAGTCTCGGTTCTTTCCACCTGAATTTAACAAAGAATCTCTGCCTCGATGGTAAAAGCCCATTGGCTTTTGTCCTAAAGCAAAAAGAGTCCGGCACGGTCGATGGTTATTTTATGGAGTTCAGCAAATTGATCGCTGATCCAAAAACCTTGGCTTGGTTTAAGAAAGAGTTCACCCGGGAAAGTCTTTTAAAGCGTTTCAGTTCCGGAGAGACTACCCTGTCTTTTGAATATACGATTCGTTATAGCGACTTCCTCCGTTACCGTAAAGGCCTGCTTATCATGCACCGCAATCCCCGCACCGGAGATGTGGAAGCTGTCACTTATGCGGTAGATATCGATCGAGAGAAGCGCGGAGAAGAGATTTTGAGATTGATGTCCGGGGAAAGCAGCGATTACGTCGGTTATGTGGATTGCCTTTCTAAGACTTTCGCGATGCATAGCGGCAATTGGAACTGTGAAGGGTTCCTTCCAGGACAGAGTCTACCCTACGCAACAGGCGTGGAGCGGTTAACTGCTTACTGCGCCTCAAAAGAGGGTGCAGAAGCATTAAAGCGTGAATCCTCCTTAGAAAAGATTGAAGAAAAGTTGAAAGATAACTCCTCCTATTCTTTGACTTATGACTTCAGAGAGAAGGATGGCTCGATTAAAAAGAAACAGGTCCTTTTCCGTTATTTTAACCAGCAAAAGAACGAGATCTTGATTGTCCAGACCGATATCACCCAGGCTTGGGCGGAAGAACAGAAACAGTTTGCCTTGGTCCAATCGGCGCTCTTAGAAGCTGAGAAAGCTAACTCCGCTAAATCGGATTTTGTCGCGCGAATCAGCCATGATATCCGCACCCCAATCGGGGCGATTGCCAACCTTACCGTTTTTGCTTTTGAAGATATCGATAAGCCGGAAGCCTTGAAGGAAGATCTGAAGAAGATTCAGACTTCTAATGCCTTCCTGCTTTCTTTGATCAATGATGTCTTGGATATCTCCAAGATCGATAGCGGAAGACTGGAATTGCATCTTACCCCTTGCCTTTTCGTCGATTTTGCTTCTAACCTTTTGAATATGTTCGTTCCGTTATGCCAAGCTAAAGGCATTGATTTTTCCTTGGATGATAAGCCTGACTGCCCCGTCGTTTATATCGATCAGGTCCGCTTTAACCAGGTGGCGATGAATCTAATCTCAAATGCAATCAAGTACACCCCTAAAGGCGGAAAGGTCCACGTCAGTTTGAAGGCTGAGCCGAAAGGAGAAGGTAAATGCTATTGCGAGTTCTCCGTCGAAGATAACGGCATCGGCATGAGCGAGAAATTCCAGAAGATTATGTTCGAGCCTTTTACTCAGGAAGATAATCCCCTCCGTGAGAAGAGTAGCTCCGGGACCGGGCTAGGTCTTTCTTTAGTTAAAAAGATCATCGATTTGATCAAGGGGAACATCGAAGTGAAAAGCGCTCTGGGAAAAGGAACGAAAATCACCGTGTCTTTTATAGCTCAGGAAGCCACCAATGCCAAAGAAGGAGAACAGACGAATATCGGTTTCACTCCGGATAAAAAGCTCTCCGGCTGCGTTCTAGTCGCGGAAGATAATGAGATTAACCGCGAAATCTGCCGGCGTATTCTTGAGACTCTCGGTTTGAAAGTGGTCTTAGTTGAAAACGGTAAAAAGGCTCTGGAAGTGTTTATTTCCTCTAAGCCTCAAGAATTCAATCTGATCCTGATGGATATCCAGATGCCTGTGATGAATGGCTACGATGCGACACGCAATCTCAGAGCGCTAAGTAGAAAAGATGCCAAGACTATCCCGATTATCGCTATGACCGCTGATGCCTTTTCCGCAGCGGTTGAACATAGCAAGGCGGCGGGGATGAACGGTTATATCACTAAGCCTCTCGATGTCGCTAGACTTCAAGAGAGCTTGGCTAAGTTTCTTTCACATAAATAGAAAACAGAATGAATTCTAGGCCGCTTCTGATTTGCATCTTTTTTGATTGTCTTTAGAAATATTGTTCTTCCAGATAAAAAATAATTAATAAATTGATAACCGTTTTTTGTTTATTGAGAATAAGCACCTTATGATAATCGACAGATGCGCCTTTTTTCCGCTATAATTAAATGAAAGAAATAAAGCAAAAAACAATCCCAATAAAAAGGACTGCTTCTTCGCTTTATTTAAGAAGGTAAGCGTGGAAGAGAAACTGCAACATCTGATCGATCTGACGAAAAAGATGCAGGAAGGCGACCTTTCCTGCTTCGATGAGTTTTATGAACTGACAAAAAAGTTCATCTATTTCAGCATCGTGAAAATCGTCGATGATTTCTCTATCGGTGAAGATATCCTCCAAGATACATATCTTTACTTCCTCGATCATCTATCTAATCTTCATCCCGATGAAAGCCCGGTCGGTTATCTCTTAATCACCGGCAAACACCTAAGTATCGATTACCTAAGGAAAAGAAACCGCGAAACAAGCCTCGAAGAAATAACCTACGATTTCTACGAGGAAGAGGAAAAAACCAGTGAACTATTGAAGGATATCAAAAAGTATTTAAGTAAGGAGGAAGCGGAAATCGTCCTCCTCCATGTCGAAGACGATCTGACTTTCAAGCAGATCGGAGAATACCTATCTAAACCGCTCGGGACGATCCAATTGAAATATAACGAAGCGATGAAGAAGTTACGAAAGGAGATTAAAGAAGATGCTTACTAACAAAGAAATCAAAGATCATCAGATCCAATTGACTTCTGAAAAGATCTTAAAAGAATATCAAAATAGACAACAAGTCAAAAAAGCTCCTTTCAATTGGAAAAAGTTCTTTTACGTCTCAGCTCCTGTCGCTTTGTCTTTAGCTATCGCCATTCCTCTTAGCGTTTATTACCTGAATAAACCGGGCAAAGTTCCGACGGTTTCCACTTTAATTGATGTTAAAGAAGGGAGCCGGCTTTCTAATGCGGTTGTCTCTTCCCTCTGCTTACTTGATAACCAAGCCGGCTCTCCTTTTAAAGGCCTTATCCGTCAGCAGAACGTGGATCAGTCCTCTTTCAGCCGAATCGTGGATGTCTATGAGAAAGCGGATAGTTTGGTCCAGGTTCAGCTTGATCAGAAGATCGAATCTTATGCGGAAGCGAAGGATGTGGATTATAAAGGACAGTACGGACATTATAATTACCTTATCACCATTAAAGGCAACCAAACCATCGAGTATTATTTCAATTATACGAAAGATGATAAGGATGTCTCTTTTAACGGCGAAGTGACTTATGAGAAGGTCTGTTACCGGATTGAAGGCAAGAATAAAGTCGAAGGGGTGGAAACGGAATACGAATACACCGCTTCGATCGATGAAAAGAATTACATTAAGATTGAAGAAGAAAAGGAAGTCGATGAATATTCTTATGAATATACGGTGATTAAAAACGGCGAAGAGAGTTATGTCTTCAGCTATGAGAAAAGCGAGAATGTGGAGCTTACCTTTACCGCTGATTCGCTCTCTTATGCCTTCGAAGTGGATTATTCCACTTCGATTTGGGAGATCAATTATGAGAGCGGAGATTATGAAGGAAAGATGAGTTTAGAAAGAAAAGATGGGAAGAAAATCTACACCGATGAAGCGACCCAAATAAAAATTTACAAATAATCCCAATAAAACATTCTCCTTGTTCGCTTTATAAGTGACGAAAGGAGAATAACCATGAAAAAAAGAATCGTCACCGTCGCTGCCTCTATTGCCTTCCTCTTAGCCGGCTGCTCTTCCTCCCCCGCTTCGGTCGGTCTGAAGACTGTCGTGACCGAAAAGGAGTTTGCTACTGTCGCCACCGATAATAAGTCGATGAATTCCTTATTAGCGGTCGACTTAGCTAGTTCCCTGCCTCTGATGGGAAATAATAAGGTCGGTTTAAGACTGCTCCCGAAATTCGAAATGTCATCTTCTACCACCTCGGAGTCAACTTCTGGGGAGACCTCTAATGACTCCCTGACCTCAGAAGCGACTTCCCAAACCGCTCCTTCCGAGACAATTTCTTCGGAAGTAATCAATGCTTCCGCTTCGACTTCTCAAACAGATCCTACTGACCATCAGGACGAAGATAAGATCGTTTCGATGCTTAATTCCTTAGATCTATTCAATGCGAAGGATCTTAATTTCTCGATTGCGGAAGTGAAGTCTACCAATGCTGATTATGCTTACCAAACCGATATCAGCTACACCTTGCTCGATGGAAAGACTTCTCTTTATTCTCTGTTCTATAATTCCGCCAAGCAGGAAAATGAAGTCTCGGAAGATGAAAAAGAGACCGAGATTAAGATTGAAGGTATCAGTCTGGTGGATGATGTCCAATATACCTTCGATCTGCTGAGTGAAACCAAGACTTCCAAAGAAGAAAACGAAACGGAAGTCACCTTCAGACTGAAGCAGGATGAAACCAACTTTGTCGAAGTCAAGAATTCCCTGGAGTTGGAAGAGAATGAAAAAGAGTTGGAATTCAGCTACCGCAAAGTTAGCGGAGGGTTGGAAGAGACTTATTATGAAGTCTCCTTCGAGAACGATGACGAAGACCAGGAAGAAGAAACGGAACTTGAGACTCTTGATTACGAATACGAGATCGATTCTTATGTCAAAGACGGCTTGAATCTGATCGAAGTTGAAGAGAAAACCAAAGCTACCGGAGCGAAGAAAGAATATACTTTCCAGAGAACTGTCGAGGAAATCGATGGAAAAGCGGTTGTTTCTTACGTCCCTTACGTTAAATAAGACTCGTTTAACAAGTCACCCTGGTGAAAGATCTATAAGAAATCAGTTGTTGTCGCTAAATACTTCCCGCCTTTAATTTACCGAGTAAAAAGCGCTGAGACGATGTCATCTAAGAATCCTTAGATTAAGACTTAAGGATAATCGACATCGGGCAGCGCTTTTTAAATTTAAAATAAACAGACTCAAAAGATCTTTAATGAGATTCTCATATTAAAGCACTTACCGAGTCAAAAAAGACTGTTTTTGTCATCTTTCTGCTCCTATTTGTCGCGTTTTACGTCAAATAAGAAACTTAATGTCGATTTTTGCGCACAAAGCAAATTACGACCTAATCTGTAGCAAGCAGTGATGGAACGTATTTCCTGGCAAAGCTATCTTTTCTGAAACGCGCACTCTCTTTTGCTTCATAGTGTACAGGATTCGGGGTACACATCATTATTCTTTCTTTAGATCCGTGGCTATCCCGATCTTTTCTAAAGGTAAGGCTAACTGATCTTCATAAAGCCATTCATGGCTGAGGACATGGACTGCTTTTGCAGCCCCTTTTACCATGACCTGAAGAGTCGAAGGAACTGTTTCGCCTTCATAAAGGTAATCGTAAGTCCTTCCGTTCGGAGTGAATTCCACTCTTACCACTTGATAGGCTTTCTTTAAGGTCTTTAGTTCCGGCTTAAAAGACAGCGAGTCAAAATGCAAAGTGCCTAAGGTATTATCGTATTCATCCTGCAAGGTTATAGTTCCGTCTTCCTCAAAGAAAAGTTCATCGGTCTTTTTTATCCACTGAGGGATTTTAGAGTTGTCCATCTTAAGTTGGGCCCTGAGCAGATAACTATCCTGGACCTTGCTGTATCCGATCGATTCAAAGACATCGAGGTAAGAGTATTTAGCTTTGATTTTGATCGTTAAAATACTTCCTCGTAAAGTGAATGAATAATCCTCTCCCATCAGCCATTTATCCAAGCATTTATCCGAGGAAGAGATTTCATAATAGTCTTTATCGACGATTTTTCTTTGAATCCCCGCTTTTTCAAAATCGCTAATGGATTGATGGATTCTATTAGCAACTTCCCTGTCTCCAAGATACTCCATGTTCTCTAAGCGGAAATGAATCGCCGCCCGGGCTTTAAGAAAGTACTGATAAGACTTTGAAAGGTCTTTTAAGACCCCTGTCCCATCCCGATAGTAAGCACCAAGCCGTAAATAGACATCAGCGGCTTTACAATAATAGGTGCCATGGAAGAGCATGCTCGAGCAATCCCTTTCCATGCTGGAGACTAATTCGAAAGCAGCCTTTTTACAGACTGGAGTCCCATAGCCGTGGACATAACAGTCCGCTAATTTATAAGTCGCTTCCGGATTCCCATTGCAGAAATGGCAGATAGCAAAGTACTGGAAGGCCTTATCTCCTTCCACCACCCCGTTAGTCAATCTTCCATAATAATAGATATATCCTAACGTATTGGCTATAGAGTAGTCTTCTTTAATCTGGAAGGCTTCTTTAAAACACTTCTCAGCAAGGAAATAATCCACTGGGAAGGAATGGATTCCTTCGTAGGAATCATATCCTAAGTAATAAAGAGCATCGTAATCATGAGAATCAGCTAAAGCCTTTAAGTTTTCTCTATAGAAAGGCGTGAATTCTGTTTCTTCAGTATCTTCAGGCATATTATGATAAGCATCAGAAAGGATTAATTTCAGGCCTTTTAATGATGTGCAGACTTTCCCTTCTTTACTAGCCTGAACCAGTTCTTCATAACCATCCACTTTCTCTTGTCTAGAGAGGTCATCGAAAAGATGAATAAGCAGATGCATTCCGAGGCAGGTCAACCGGTCAGGATTTAATTCAAAAGGATCCTTTTCCCATGTTGCATCAGTGATATGGGGAGAATAAGCATTAAAAAACGGTGAAGTCTTATTGTTAATTTCTTCAGCATACATGAAGACTTTCGGGGAGGAATCATCTTCATCCTCATCAGAATCCGTAACTTGAGCATCCAAGATAGCATTTTTCATCGCTTGGAGCAGATCCTCAGGCTCGAGATGATAGGTATCTTTAATTACAAAGCCCGTAGCTTCATCTTCTTTATCATCCTTAACTAGATTCTCTAACTTAATTTCACCACGCGCCAATTCTTTTAACGCCTGGCGATCGAAGATGTATTTCTTCAAGGTCTTAACTGCCTTTAAGTTCTTCCCTTCCGGATACAGCCTAGCGAAAACAAAGCTTTTTTCATCTGCATCTGATTTTAAGGTAGCCATATGTTATACCTCATTTCTTTTATTTTAACATACAAATAATTAAAAAAGCTTATATTTACAAAATAGCAGTTAAGAGGATTTCATATTGTAAGAAATAATTTCTGGTATGCCTAAAAACCGCTTTAAAGTAGTGGCAAAAAATAGCTGCTTCAATTTTTATAGCGAAAGTGACGTAAGCAACCAAAGAGTCAGATTTCTCAAGTCATTCTAATTCCAGATGGTTTGGAAGAAAAAAGAGATTTGGACGCCTATAAATACATTTGAATAGATGTTAATTAACAAAAACCGGTTGAGAGATATAATAAAATTAGACTGTTAAAAAACAATAGGCACTACACTCACAAGAGTGATGAGTGTATGCAAAAGCATAAGTAATTTTTACCTCAATAAAATAGAAACAAGTTCAACTTTTGTTGGCAAGCGTTTTTTTGATATTAGATATTATCATCGTTTCCGATAACTATAAGCCCATTACAAATTATTACATTTTCATTATTAATTAGAGTTTCTTTTTCCAATAAATGTATTGTATTCAAAGAATTATCTTCAATCAGTCTTTTATCAAGACCAATTTTTAAATTACCCCATTCAGCATCAATTACTTTATATTCCTTACCAAGGTAAGAAAAATCATGGGAATTGTTGACGGGGAATTTGCCACATAACAAGCAATAATTCCTTTCACTCTCTTCTGCAAGATCAAATGTCTCGGGTTTATTAATTTCCGGGTCATCCATTTCGATTAACGAATTAACATAGTCGAAAGATGTGCAATAAAAAAAGCTTGTGCCATTTTGTGGATGAAACAATTTAATGAATCTCGTCTTTATATTTGAATTGTTTTTCCCAAGTCTGAAAACAGTTTGATAGTATTGGTTTTTGCTCTTATTTATTGCTACGTGTGCGTTATGAAAGTTTTTTAGATAATAACTTATATAAGTGTTGCAGCCATATTGTTTATGGCAAGCCAAGAAATAAAGAATTGAAACAACTTCAGACTTTGTTCTCCAAGACATATTTGCGAAATTCGACATACCATTTCTCAACGGATGAAAACATTTTTTCACATTATTCCATGGCTTTTTCAAACTAATTTTTGGCGAAATTAATTGAATCTTTGCAAATAGCAGCAATTTGCCATTTAAAGTGATTTGACCAGTTGTTTTTAATCCATTAGAATAAGCAAAGCAATAATTAATTTTCATTTTTATTTTTTCCTTTTTAAACTGATTTTATTCTATTTTCAGAACCATAGGCTGCATTTTTTCGATTTTTCGAATATAGAAATAATCAGAGATACTTAATTCATCTTATATCTACTGGAGTACATCTAATTAATTGATGAATGTAATTTTTTTAATCATTTAAATATCCTTCCCT
The DNA here is from genome assembly GCA_022652945.1 of Bacilli bacterium. Classification (GTDB taxonomy): domain Bacteria; phylum Bacillota_I; class Bacilli_A; order RFN20; family CAG-288; genus Scatoplasma. The sequence goes on along the minus strand of JALCRV010000008.1, from coordinate 7,911 downwards.
TTACTAATTCATGCTATCTTCAATTGACAAACTCAGTATCTTTCGCCCCGCCTGAAGCCTAAGGCTTCTGATTGGCGGGGCGGGCTGATTGCCAGCCTCCCGGCTAGCTGAGGCTTATCGTCAAAGCCGGACGGACGCCGTAGTCAGAGGTGTACACGTAGCTGCCGTGGATGTCGCCCTCGGTGTACACGTAGCGCGCGTAGCTGCTATCGATGTAAGGCGAACGCAGCCACCAGAAGCAATTGCCGTAATAGGATGTATTCGTGGTCATCCAGCATCCGTGGGCCCTCGCATAGTCAGTAGTCACGCAACACCTGGTATTGGAAGAACTTTCGCTAGTGCTGAACCCGTAGGAAGAGCTGGTGGCCTCCGCATAGCTCAGCAGCCAGACCTTGTCGCTTGTGTTAGCGCAGGCATATGAGTTAGACGAATTACCAAAGCTGGCTGAGTTGTCCACAGCCGTAGTCTCTATCAGGCTGCTGTCCAGATAGAAAGCCTTGTTCAGGAAGTCGGCGTTGAGCCAAGAGCGGATGTCGGAGTACATATAGTTGTTCGGATAGACAGTGCTGCCGCTGATGGTCCTATTGCTTGTATCCTTATACCATATATGATTGTCCAGGGCCTGCTCGCTCATGAGGGTGTAGGATCCGCCCGAGGTCTTCAGTATCCTCCACTTGATGGGCTCAACCTTGAAGTAATACGTTGTGCCTGATGTAATTACTGTAGCATTGTCGCTGAACTTATAGCCGCTGTTACAAGGAGCCGCAGACAGCTTGGCGTACATGTATCCCTGGTACTCGTAGTAGCCCTGGGAGTCAGTCGTCGTAAGAGCAGACAAAGCGGTAATAAGAGCAGAGTCGGTGACTAACGTCTGAGGATAGAGGCCGTAATAGAGATAGCTTTCCCCAGTCTTGTAATATAAATAGTCTGTCGTGAAGTAAAGGCTTAGGTCCTTCCTGATGTCTGATGTCCAGCTGAAGCTTGTGCTGTATGTTGAATCCGTATAATATGCGACAGGAATCTCTTTAGAGTATGCGTCAGAAATCATCGAAGGCAGTTTGTCTCCAGGATTTACAGACTCGGTGTCGTACAATGCCCCGCTCTTATAGATGCTGACCGTGAAGTGGGTCCATGTGACAGACAGAGAACTGCTGCCTACAACAGCCCTTATGCTCGTCAGGCCCGACAGGGCGTTGCTCCCCAGGTCGTAGGAAGGCGCATCGGACTGGGCGACAGTGTTCACAGTCCCATTGACTGTGACATCATATGATGTCGCACCGTCCACCTTTTCCCAGGTGATGACGTTGGAATCCGAGGCAACGACATTAGATACCTGGCCAATGACATTGACCGTGATGTCAGCGCGGGAAGAGAGCCTGTCGTCCGAGCCGACGGCAATCAATGTGATAGTGTGCTCTCCGTTGGACAGAGCAAGGATGTCCTCATCAGGAACAGCATAAGTATTGACCTTACCAGCGTTCGTCGACGACCCACCTGTGCCTCCTATGGATACTGTATAGGAAGTAACTGACGACTCAGTAGTGTTGGTCCAAGAGACAGTGTTTCCACAAGTAACTGAAATAACAGACTGAGCAACCTTCTTTAATGACTGAGCGGCAGAGTACTCGGAATTGATGACAAGGACATAGTCTCCGACAGCCTTCACCTTAATGCTGAGAAGAGTGGCGGTGACGCTTGAAAGGACAAGGAACGTGGTTGATGCTGAAGAATAATCAACATCATTGATATTGACTATATAGGACTTGGCACCGGTGACAGCATCCCAGACAAGCTTGCCCGAGCTTATCTTGATGTTAGAAGGAACAGAAAGCTTGGTGTAAGTCTTAAGGGAAGTATATGGAGAAGACAGATAAGTACCTGAACCAATCGCTCTCACCCTGAAGGCATAGTTCCCTCCATCAGTGATCTTGTAGAGATTTCTCGAGGCTTCATAAACAGTGCCGTTAATCTCTAATTCATAGCTGGAGGCGTTTTCGACAGCATCCCAGGTGAAGTACCCCTCAGAGATGCTAACATTGGCGACGGATCCCAAAACAACCAGACTTACCTTGACCGAGTCATCCGCATTGATGTACGAAGCGCCTTCGATGGCTTTTACCGAGATGTCTTTGGCACCAGTCTCCACTATCCCCTCAAGATCAAGGGAATTTGTCGATGCTGTATAGACGCCAGTACCTATAGTAATCTGATAAGAAGTGGCATTTGCGACGGCATCCCAGGTAAGGGCACCGTTGGAAGCCGCTATATTAGTTACAGTCGCCAGTTTGGTTATGGTCTTCTTGCCTTCTGCAGAATATGAGAAGCTTGATGACCTATTCGATACGACCACGAACTGGAACTCATAGTCCCCGCTCGCCTGCCCGCTAAGCGAATAGCTGGTCACTGCCGCATCCAAATAATGGCTCGTCCCGTTGACTACGATGATGTAGCCGGTGGCATCCGAGACAGCCTTCCAGCTCACGCCGTCGCTGCTCACAGCAAGGGAAGGAATGCCGATGGAGGCGACAGCGGAGTACGTGCTCATCGAACTAAGGTACGTGTTGTCTCCGACAGCCTCGACAGATATCGCATACGAGGCGCTTCCGTCAATCGGAAGCACGTAAGAAGTAGAGGTGCCGTTTGACACCCTTGTTCCGTTGATGTAGAGGTTGTACCCGGTCGCATGCTCGACCGCGGCCCAGGATATCGTACCGTTGGCATACGAAATGACAGGTGTCGCGATCTTGGTGACGCTCAAAGTATCAGAATGACTGCCGCTGAAGAGAAGAGTCCCTTCCGCTATGGCTTGGATAGTAACTTCGTAAGTCCCGGAGGCGTCTATGACGACATATGATGTCTTGTCAGAGCAGACGTTGTACTTGTTAGAACCGACAGTCACCAGATATGAAGCCGCATTTTCAACAGAATTCCAAGTAATAACACCGTCAACGACGGCTACACCGCTGACCTTGCCGATCTTGGTAACGGTAATCTCAGCCGTATAGTCAGAGTACACGGAGTTGGCATTGGATGAGTAACCCTTTACCTTGATAGTATACGAGCCGGCGGCATAGGAATCTCCCAGTTCGAAATAAGCATTGCCTCCGTTGTCCACCTCAGTCCCGTTCACATACACGATATACTTGGTGACTCCGCTCACGGCATCCCAGGAGACCTTGCTCCCTGAGGCCTTGTAGTTGGAAGGAACAGGATACTTAGTGACATTGAGCAAAGAGGTATAAGAGCCAGTGATGTACTTTGTAGAATCACCTAAGGCATAGACCTTGATGGCATTGGATCCTACGAACCCGCCAGTCACGTAATAAGAGGTCACTGTCGAATCGAATGTCTGCTCAATCCCATTCAAAGAGAGGACATATCCGGTGGCTCCAGCGACGCTGTCCCACTTGATGATGTCGTCCTCTTCCCTGAGGTTGAAAGAGCTTGAGAGCTTAGTCACAGCCGTCCCGGACGAGGCATTCCCGTCGAAGGTGGACTTGGTGTCATCCTTGCCCTTGGCATAGACCTTGACGGTCATGTCGCCGGCAGCCTCGTCAGCAAAGGCATAAGAATTAGTAGTAACAAGAACATTGTTGCTGTTGATGGTGAGCATATATCCTTCAACGCCTTCGATGGCATCCCAGGTAAGGACTCCGTTTGCTACCTTTATGTTAGTGATGTCCCCGAACCTGTGGAGGGTGTTGCTGGCATCGGAAGGAATGATATTGGCAGAGTCATTCCCGTAAGCCTTGCAGGTGATCACAAACTCAATAGTCCTAGTAGCAGCCGGGACAGAGAGATACAGATCAGTAGTCTTAGTATCAACGCCATTGATAGTGACTATATAGTAATCAGCTCCAGTGACCTTGGACCACTCTACCCACTCGCCGTCATAATCAATGGAGGGAGCCGAAAGCTTCTGCCCGCTGATGGTGAGGACAGCGGTCATAGAGTCAATCGCATTGTAGTTTGCGGAATCCCCAGTGAATGTAGCGGTCACCGTCAGAGTCCCAGCGTTAGTCATCTTGTTGGCCGTGTAGGAGACAGTCACGCCGTCAGGCAAAGCACCGGTTATAGTAAGTGTCTTCTCTGTTCCGTCATAGGTATAGGATGCGTCATTGAAGGAGACGCCGGACATATCATACGTTCCCTTAGTAATTGTGATCTTCGCCGTCATGTCGGAAGGAACGATGTAGTTGCCGGTCGAATCAGCAAACGAGGCGGTCACAGTGTACTCGCCGACATTCTTCTGCCCGTTGTTTGCATAGGAGACAGTCACTCCGGAAGGCAGGGTCCCAGTGATAGATATTGACTTAGAAGTTCCGTCGTATCCGAATGTCTGGCCGCTAAACGAGATGCCTGTCACATTCTTCTTGGTTATAGCGAGAACAGCGGTAATTGAGTCAATCGCATTGTAGTTGGCTGAATCACCAGTGAATGCAGCAGTCACACTCAAAGATCCGGCATTTGTCAACTTGTTGGATGTATAAGACACAGCCACCCCATCAGGAAGCGTGCCGGTTATCACAAGCGTCTTCTCCGTTCCGTCGTAGATATAAGAGACAGAGTCGAATGATACCCCGGTCATATCGTATGTAGCCTTGGATATCACAAGGCTCGCGGTCATTTCGTCCGGGACCGTGTAATTACCAGTCGAGTCAGCAAAATGAGCGGTGACGGAGTAAGTGCCAGCATTGGTCTTACCGTTGTTCGTATAAGTAACAGTGACTCCGCTAGGAAGAGAACCTGTAATGGATATGCTCTTGGCGGTCCCGTCATAAGTGAAGGTGCTGCCAGACAGAGAGATGCCAGTAACTGTCTTCTTGCCAATGGTCAGAGTAGCCTTAATGCTAGGGATGGCCTCGTAGTTGGCGCTGTCTCCAACGAAGGTCGCCGTGGCCTCGACAGAGCCGGCGTCCGTCAGCCTATTATTCGTGTAGGAGACAGTCACCCCGCTAGGAAGGGTGCCAGTTATAGCAATAGTCTTTTCAGTGCCATCATATGTATAGGTTGCATCATCGAAAGAGACGCCAGTCATATCGTATGACTTCTTGCTGATCGTAAGCTTCGCCGTCATGTCGTCCGGGACTTTGTAGTTCCCGGTCGAGTCGGCGAAGCGAGCCGTGACAGTATATACACCAGCGTTCGTCTTGCCGTTGTTCGTGTAGCTCACTGTCACTCCGGCAGGAAGAGCACCGCCTATGGCAAGCGAATGAGAATTGCCATCGTAAGTCACAGTATTGCCAGTAAAGGAAATCCCGGTGACACTGGCCTTAGTGATGGTCAATGTGGCTTTCATTTCAGATATTGCATTGTGGTTAGCATCTACCGTAAATGAGGCTGTTACTTCAACGAAGCCGACATTGGTAAGCTTATTAGCCGTATAAGAAACAGTGACGCCATCAGGCAGTGTACCTGCTACTGTAATAGCCTTCTCGTTTCCGTCGTATACATATGAGACATTATCAAAAGTAACTCCAGACATGTCATATGTAGCTTTGCTGATATTCATTACAATTGAAATATCATTCGGCACTGAATAGTTGCCGGTAGTATCTGAGAAGCAGGCAGTGACAGTGTAACTTCCAGCATCAGACTTGCCGTTATTGGTATAAGTGACATTAACACCTGTAGGCAAAGTGCCTGAAATGAAGACACTCTTAGCCGTGCCATCGTAGACATAAGTGGCTCCAGTCAAAGAGATTCCATCAATAGATTTCTTGTTGATGGTAAGAACAGCAGTCATCGAGTCTATCGCATTGTAGTTAGATGAGTCACCTTCAAAAGAGGCTGTCACAGTAAGAGTCCCAGCGTTAATCATCTTGTTAGAAGTGTAGGAAACAGTCACTCCGCTAGGAAGGGTGCCAGTTATAACAAGAGTCTTTTCAGTGCCATCATAAGTATAAGTGGCGTCATCAAACGAGACGCCGGACATATCATATGTTCCCTTCGTAATGGTGATCTTCGCCGTCATATCCGAAGGGACGATGTAGTTACCGGTTGAGTCAGCAAAACTGGCAGTAACAGTGTATTCCCCTGCGTTTATATCTCCGTTGTTGACATAGGAGGCTGTAACGCCAAAAGGCAGAGTCCCAGCGACATAAATAGAATGCGCATTTCCATCATAAGTAACAGTCGAGCCGGAGAATGAGACGCCAGATATACTGGCCTTGGCAATGGTTAGAGTGGCCTGCATGGAATCAATCGCATTATGGTTAGCATCAACGACGAAAGCCGCTGTTGCTAAAATCGAACCAGCATTAGTGAGCTTGTTGCTTGAATAGATTACGGTCACTCCTTCAGGAAGAGTGCCAGTCACTGTAATTGTCTTCTCAGTTCCGTCATAGGTATAGGAGACATCATCAAAGGTAACACCCAGCATCGAATAAGAGGCTTTCAAAATGATCAGTTTGGCTGTCATATCGGAAGGAACGTTGTAATTACCTGTAGAATCCGTAAAATGAGCCACAACTTCATAGGTTCCGGAATCGGTCTGACCGTTGTCTGTGTAGGAGACGGTCACGCCGGAAGGCAATGTGCCTGTTATGGCAAGCGAATGTGCAGTGCCATCGTAGGTTACCGTCACACCGGAGAACGAGATCGCAGCTATGGAGGCCTTGGATATCGTGAGGGTCGCATTCATCGAAGGTATCGCCTTGTGGTTGGAATCCACCGCAAAGGCCGCGGTGGCGTTCACCGACCCTACGTTCGTCAGCGTGTTGTTTGTATAAGAGACGGTCACTCCTTCAGGAAGAGTGCCGCTCACTGTAATTGTCTTCTCAGTTCCGTCATAGGTGTAGGAGACATCGTTGAAGGAAAGGCCAGAGGCGTCATACGAGGCCTGGTTGATGACTAGTTTCGCCGTCATATCAGCCGGGAGCACATAGTTCCCGGTGGAGTCGGAGAAGTGGGCCGTAACTGAATAAGTGCCGGCGTCGGTCTGCCCGTTGTCTGTGTAGGAGACGGTCACGCCGGAAGGCAATGTGCCTGTTATGGCAAGCGAATGAGCGCTGCCGTCATAGACATATGAAGCGCCGGTAAACGAAATGCCGGCTATGGTAGATTTAGCAATGGTGAGCGTGGCATTCAGATCAGCGATAGCATTGTGGTTAGCATCACCCTTAAAGGATGCCGTAGCCTTAATGCTTCCGGCAGCAGTCAACGAGTTGTCCTTATAGGTGACTGACACACCGGAGGGAAGATTACCGGAAATAACAACCGTCTTCTCCGTTCCGTCATAGGTGTAGGAGATATCAGCAAACGATATGCCTGACATATCGTAGTCGGCTTTGGAAATAGTGAGCTTAGCTGTCATGTCGTCTGGCAGGTTGTAGTTCCCTTGAGAGTCGGAGAAGTGGGCGACGACATCATAGACTCCGGAATCGGTCTTGCCGTTGTTGGAATAGGAGACAGTAACACCATCCGGAAGGGTTCCTGTGATGGAGAGCGAATGGGCCTTGTCATCATAAGTTACAGTGGAGCCCGAAAAAGAGACACCAGTGAAACTGGCCTTAGAAACAGTGAGGGTCGCAGTCATCGGAGATATCGGGGCGTGGTTGGAATCGACAATGAATGAAGCAGTTACCTTGATTGATCCTGCATCAGTCAGTTTGTTGCTTGTATAAGAGACCGTAACTCCCTCAGGCAGATCACCAGAGATAACGAGGTCTTTTTCAGTACCGTCATAAGTGTACGAGGCATCGTTGAAAGAGAAGCCAGAAGTCGAATAAGAGGCTTGGTTAATTACTAGGTTGGCTGTCATGTCTTCAGGTAAGACATAATTCCCGGTCGAATCGGAAAAATGGGCTACGACTTTGTAGGTGCCCGAATCTATCTGACCGTTATTGAGGTATGACACACTTACCCCGGATGGCAAGGACCCTGAGATAAAGATAGAATGTGAATTACCGT
>JALCRV010000007.1 GCA_022652945.1 Bacilli bacterium | reverse complement strand
GTCATATATATCGAGCCTTGTCTTAGGCTTATTGCCACTTTTCATATGATTTTTCCTTTCTTGAGTGGCGGAGATTATTTGATTATATATGAAAGATCGAATGTTTCATTCTATTTGTCATCTAACGGATTGTGATTTTCTTCGCGGATGGGCAATATCTTGATTCCCAAGGAACTTTAAATAACTACAGCGGTTTTTCTTCTTTAAATCAAAATGCCGCCCATAATTTTTCCGTGGCGGATCTTTCGGCCCTCGGGCAAGCGGGCCAAGAAAAGGCAATCTTTTTCTCTAAGTTCACTTCTGAGCTTGCGATTGAGGGAAAGAAAGCTCTCTTTTTAGCTTCCCTCTTCCCTTCTAAGACCATCGATGCTTTCTTTACGACCATCCGTTACAATGAAAATAGCCATATTTATCTTGTCAATAGCGATGGAAGCAAGGTCTATCACCAGGCGAATAACGCTCAGGATCCTCTTGTGGCTTTCAATATCTTTACCGCCTTGCAGTCGAAGGATTATTTTTACGGGACCAGTTATTCGGAACTGATTGACAATGTCGGACAACGAAAGAGCGGGACGGTCCATCTGAAGTTAGATAACGAAGATTACATGCTTTCTTATGCTCCGTTAACGACTAACGGCTTTTATATTTTAATGGCGGTCCCTTCTAAGACCGTCGCTGTTTCGACCGCTGCCTTCACCCGAAGAGTCCTTGTCTCCTTTACGATCATTTTTCTTTTTATAGCTTGCCTAGTGATCGGGATGATCCTAATCATCAATCACAGTAACCATGTTAAAGAATTACAGGCCGAACGCGCTAAGGCCTTAGAGGAAAAAGCGGCCGCTGAAAAAGCCGCTAACCAAGCTAAATCCGTTTTCTTATCCAATATGTCCCACGATGTCCGCACCCCTTTAAACGGGATTATCGGTATGCTGAATATCGCTTCTGAGCATCCGGATGATCCTGTCGTCGTCAAGGATTCCTTAAAGTCCATCAAAGAATGTTCCGATCACCTGCTCTCTTTAATTAACGATGTCTTGGATATGTCGAGAATTGAAAGCGGTAAGGTCGAAGTCAGGAAGGAGCCTTTCAATCTGTTAAGCGTGCTCGATGGCTGCACTTCAATCATCCGTGGGCAGTTGCTTGACCGCAAGGTTGATTTCCATTTCGATTTTTCGAAAGTTACCCATTCGAACGTAATCGGGGATGCTCCTCATCTTCAAAGGATCATCATCAATATCCTCGGCAATTCGGTTAAGTTCACCGAGGATGGACAGAATATCGATTTCACGGTTGAGGAAGTGGCTCTTTCCCCTGCTAAAGCTCTTTACCGTTTCAGTATGAAGGATACCGGTATCGGGATGAGCGAGGATTTCCAGAAAGTCATTTTCAATTCCTTCACCCAAGAAAATCGTCCGGCCTCCGCTAAATATAAAGGCACGGGGCTAGGAATGGCGATTACTAAGCAGTACGTGGATCTGATGGGTGGGACTATCAGTTTAAAGAGCAAACTGAACGAAGGCTCGTTATTCGTCGTGGAGATTCCGATGGAATACGAAGAAAAAGAGATTGCTTATGAACGTCATCAGGAAACGGTGGTACCGCGTCCTGTGCTGAAGGGGCTTAATATCCTCCTAGTTGAAGATAACGAAATCAACCAGAAGATTGCCGAGTCCTTGATTCTCCCGACTGAAGCGGGCTTGGTTATGAAGAAAAACGGCAAGGAAGGCTTAGATGAGTTCATTTCTAAGCCGGAACACACCTACGATATGATCCTGATGGATATCATGATGCCGATCATGGATGGTTATGAAGCAGCTAAGGCAATCCGTTCTTCTCAGAAGAATGACGCTACTAGCATCATTATTATCGCCATGACCGCGGATGCCTTCAGTGAGGATATCCTCCAAGCGAAGAACGCCGGGATGAACGATCATATCGCTAAACCGATCGATAAGAATGATTTCTATCGGAAACTTACGAAGTTCGCTAAGCAGATCGAGGCGAATAAACATGCGAAGTAAACAGGTTTTCTCCTTTTTACTCTCTTCCCTCTTGGTCTTTTTCTTGCCTTCTTGTCAACAGGCTGAAGAGGAAAAGGTCACTTTGACTTTGAATTATCCCCTCAGCGACCAATGCGCTCTTTTAGATGCTTTAACTAAGAAGTTCCCGGATATTGATTTCCAGACTGATTTTTATAAGGGGCGGAATCCTTCCGGTTATATCCTTCAGCAACTAGTTAAAGATGATGCTAGCGATCTGGTGATTTCCCCTTCCTTACCTTCCGCCGAAGTCCAAAAGGATGCCTTATTAGATCTTTCCGCTTATTCGTTTGCTAATTCATATCAAAGCGATATCTGGGCTAGCTACCAGAACGAAGGAAAGATTTATGTGCTGCCAGGTCCTTTGGGAGTTAAGTTTTTCGCTTATAATAAGACCTTATTTACTGAGAATAACTGGGCCGTCCCGACTACTTTTGATGAACTTGTGACTTTATGTCAGACCATCTATCAAAAAGGCGGGATTACGCCTTTATCCTTAAGCGGAGCGAATAATCAGACTTGCTTCTCTTTACTAACTAGTCTTGCCCATACTTTTGATGCCTTTAATTCCTTGCCCGCGACTTGGCTGACTTCTTACTCTCAGGGCACCGGCTCTTGTAAAGAAGGGCTTTCCGATGGGGTTTCGGCTTTAAATCAACTGATCAAGGCTCACGCCTTCAGCTTTGATGATATGAATCTCTGGAACGGCTCCACTTACGATAATTTCATCAATAAACGAAAATCAGCGATACTTTATGTCTCGAATGGACAAGCCCTTTTAGATAGCTTGATCACTAAGAAGAGCAATACAGATGAGTTCGCTTCTTTCCCCTTCCTCGGGAAAGAAAATACCCACCAGCTTCTGGAGACTTCCGCTTTGATGAATTTCGGGCTGGCTAAAAGGCTGGGGGAGAAAGGCCAAGAGAAGAAACTAGAAGCCGGTTTAAAGGTCCTTTCCTTCCTTTCCTCGGTGGAAGGAATGGTGGCGATGTCGGGGAATAGCAAGTCTACCGTTTATCCTTTAAACGGGGTGACTACTCCAGAAATTTCTCCTTTCTTCCAGAATGTTTTCTTCTTATCGAGTCAAGCGCTGATCGCTAATCCGCTTAACGAATATTTTAACGATGTGATTCCGACGATCGGTAAGAATCTCCGCGATGATATTTTCTCCAATATTTCCCCTTCCCACCTTTTAGATGATTTAGATTATCTTCACGCTTATAATCTTCAGGAAGTTAACAAAGGTGCTTACGGGGAGTTCAGCCAGGATTTCAGTAAGGAACAGACCGCCCAGTTGATGGCGGATGTTCTGGACTCTAAAAAACTCGCTGATGTCTCCTTAGCGGCTTTAGGTGAAAGAAAAGACGGAGTTTTTGATGAGAACGGGGCTTCCTGGGGCAAGGTCTATCAGGGGAAGCTTTCTGAGAACTTTATCAATATCCCGGTGCTGAAAGACGGGAATATCATTACTATTTCTCTCCCTGGCAAATATCTTAAGAAGCTGATTTCCTTAGGTCTGAAGATCACTAACCGCAGCCAGAAGGTTTATTTCCCGCTTTACGTGTCCGGGATGAAAGTTATCAAGGATTCAAATAGTAAGGAAGTCACTTCGTTAACTAAAGACGGGACCGAGGTGGAGGATGAGAAGAATTATACTTTAGCTTATGTCACCAATGACCTCTTCCTTTCTTCCTTAAAGGAAATAGCTCCAGATTTCACTTATCAGGAGACCAATAGCAGGCTAGATTTCTATAAGGTCTATCAAGGTTATCTAGTTAATAATTCGCCTTTAAGCCCCTCGATTTAAAAAGCCTCTTACCTAAGTCCATCTGGACCGATTAAGAGGCTTTTTTATTGATTAAGAATGAGATTTAACTAGGCGAGACTTTTTATTTAAAGGATTTCATCGACGTTTAAAGTATGAAGATTTAGCTTATCCAAATTCTCTTTTACCACTTCAGCGGAGGTCAGATAAGTCATGACGTTCGTATTCTGCCATAAATCAAGGATATCTTTGGTCTCACTGCTTGAAGCTACAGTACAGGAGGTGACATCAGTCTTCATCCAAGTCGTGACACCTTTAACATAATCAGGGATACCGTTAATCAGATAAAGCTTATCGTTTCTGATGACCGCTCCTTTATAGCAGTAATGAGCTAAGTCTTCTCCATAGTAATCGTTTCCATCGATATAGGAGCGGCAAGTAGTCTGGTAAAGGTGGGCTTTATTTTCCACTCCCTTCAGCTCATCCCCGCTCTCCATCTTCTCCTCCGAGCCCTTTTTGGTCCAGTAAGAAGAAGATTCGAGGGTGTAATTTTTCGTTTCGCTTAAAACGCTATAGGCGCTAACTAAAGAGGTAGGCACCTTGATAAAGTCAGGGGCGGTCCCATTTACTAGGAAGTTTTCCACTTCCTCATCGCCTTGACTCGGAATTGCGACTTTGATCTGATAGCCGGCTTTGGTGTAGTCAGAAGTCCCTTCTGCATGTTGATATAATTCGAAGGTGAATTCCTTATTTGTCTTATCAAAGCTCGCTCCGATAAACCCAGGCTCGCTTGCGCTTTCTGTTAATTCTTTAAAGGTATCACCTAAAAGATAAGAAGAGAAAAGCGGAAAAAACTGATTAAGGCTGGATTTAATGATGACTTTAGCTTCCGAAGGGAAAGCCGGATTAAGAGAATCGGTAAGGTAAGAATAAGGATCATCTAAGGGGAAAGACTGCCCCGGAAGATAATGATCAAGAGGATAGGCACCATAAGCATCAGCGACTATTTTATCCGCTTCTTTCTTAAACCCGATTGGAACCTTATCGTTGCCATAAAGCAGCACGCCTTTTTTGGTCCCCTTGAGTTTATCTTCTAAGGAGAAATAATTATCCTGATGAAGACCGGTTGCGATCAGTGCGGAATCGCTCTCACGGATCAAGGAAGCCTGATATTGTTTATGAAGCGGATTATCGGAAAGATACTGAGCCATCTCATAAAGACCTTCGGATAAGACACGGACGGAGAAAGTCCCAATCTGGGCTGTCCCGTTCATAATCTTGATATTTGTCTTATTGGAAGCCTTTAAAGGAGTAAAAGTCTTCCCGGAAGCGGTAGCGAAGGCAGTATTGACCGGAGCTAAGGTCCAATCCGCGACCACCGTTCCATCAGTTAAAGTGACGCTATCGATCTGGGTTGACATATCGACCACTTGATTAGCGACAACAACTCCGTTATTAGCCATGATCGTGGCGTTCGGATTCCAATTGACCAGTCCTTTAGAGGTTACTTTTCCACTTAAAGGCGAGGCGGTTGGCGCTTCAAAAATAATATTCTGCAAATATTCCGAAGGAACGCTGGTCTTACCGATCGACGTAAATGAATTCTTCAGGTGCCAGGTGTAAGTATCATCGTAGGCGTAAGTCATCTGGAAACCCAAGCTGCCATTATCATCAAAAGCCAAGGTCGGATGGAAATCATCCAGACTGCTTAAAGGATAATGTTGGCTCATCTCCATGCCCCAGATTGGTTGCTGATAGCAGAGATTTTGTTCTAAGACCTCATTGTTGACCCCGTCAAATTCTCCCTCGGTGGCATATATTTTCTTAACTTCTGAGCTAAAAGAGGAGTTATCGCTTGAAACACTGCTCTCCATAGAAGAAGAGATAGATGAGGAAACCGCAGAAGAAGAGGAGCTAGAAGAAACTCCTAAAGCGGAAGAAGAGGCCGAAGAGGAAGAAGAGACTTCGATCCCTCCTCCGCAGGAAACTAAGCCGAAAGCAGAAAGAAAAGCAACCAGCAGCCCCAAGTTTGTTTTACGCATACTTTTCCTCCGATTAAAGGTAGCAAAGATATTTTTTGATCTCGGCTATATTATGTCATAACTTAAGTTTCATTAGCAATTAAACTCTCCTGTTTTAACTTCCTAAGAAGAATAAAAGCCTAGGATTACGTAAACGCAAAATATAGGCTATTTTTCTATTGCTTTTAGGTAAGTTGTGTATTTATAATAATAAAGCGTTGCGGTCATGGCGGAACTGGTAGACGCGTACGTTTGAGGGGCGTATGGGAAACCATGGGAGTTCGATTCTCCCTGACCGCACCAGTAGCAAGAATAGCCCGAGAAATCGGGCTTTTTATTTTGCTGGGACAATTTTGGGTCAATTTTGGGTCAATTTATTTTCGACAATGCCCATCCTTATTTTTTTATTACTTCTCTTAATCTGTTTCTTTTATAAACAAGCCGCGATTTGTTTCATCACTTCTTCCTTCACCTGATAATCACAAGCTTTCTCAAAATCATCCAGTTGGCTCACTTTAGAAACGCTGGCTACAGGGATTACTTGGAAAGGTAAATTCATCAGGCAGGCTTGAGATAAAGCGTAGATGGAAATTCCCGTTTTACTAGCTTCTTCTTTTAAGACTTTCGCAATCTTGATATTCGTCTCGTTAAGATAAGTCTTCTTAAGTTTTCCATCCAGTGTATCAGCCAAGTATTTGCTGAAAAAGCCGTGGGCGGAGGAAGTATAAGGAATCAAAGGAAGCTGTTCTTTTTGATGGAAAGCGATAAATTCCTGATCTTCCACGACTAAGGTCTTATCGTGAAAAAGACCCGAAGGTGGATTCTTTTTGGCTAAAGAATATTCGTTTGAGAGAGCGTAAAAGCCATGAAGGTGATGCTCTTCAGCATAATTCTTGGCTTCTTGAGCTCTTTTCAAAGAATAATTGGAGCCTCCATAATATCTGATCTTCCCTTCTTTTCTTAAGGTCTCCATTAATTCAAGGATTTCCCCGATCGGTTTTTTTGGATTATCCCGGTGCAGCCAATAAAAATCGATGACAGGAACTCCTAAAGCTTTTAAACTCTCCTCTAAATCGGCCCTGATATCTTCTTCATCGACCCGGCTATTAAAAGGAGGGCGCAGTTTAAAATGTCCGCCTTTTGTCGCCACAATGATTTTGTTATAGGCCTGACGTTCTTTTAACCATTTTCCGATAATCAACTCGCTCCGATCAAGATTACCAGCTAACCATTTTCCATAGATATTCGCGGTATCGATAAAATTCCCATTTAGTTCCATAAAACGGTCGAGGACCTGAAAGGAGGTGGGTTCATCCATCGTATCCCCGAAATTGGCTCCCCCTAAACACATAGGAGAGACATTTAAATCCGTATCTTTTAAAATCAAGGTTTTCATATGTTGTTTAGTGCCCTTTTTTAACATTTATTAAATTTTATCATAATCGTCAGAAATGAGCCTTATTTAGGCGCTTACTAAAATCATGTTAGGTGACAAACTAAAAGCAAAAGTCGTACTTCCCTTTTTCAACAATCTTCATTGTCCCCTCAGGTAAGATAATGGAGGCTTGGATAGGTACTTCAATGTGGTAAGAAACCTTATGGCCTAGATATTTCCAATTCGAGACGATCTTACCAAATGGTGAATCGTAAGTTGCCTCCGCATGACCCATTTCCTCATAAGGATGCGGGCAAATAGTAAGTCTCCCTCTTTCTAACCTGATCCCTAAGACCGAGTCAAAAAGGAAACTGATCGCCGCTCCGTAAGTGTAATGGTTAAGCGAGCCGTGGATATTTCCTTCCCTATCAATCCCATCCCATTGTTCCCAGATAGTGGTGGCACCTTTAGAGAGCGGATACATCCAGCCGGGGATACCCTGATGAAGGAAGGTCTTATATGCCGTATCAGCATAACCGTAATCGACTAAGACTTTCAGCAGAATATGAGTAGTGAGAAATCCCGTATTAGGGACATAGTTAGCAGCGATTAACATTTGATTCAAATGACTCGCGGCCTTTTTAGCGACCTCTTTATCAAGTAAACCAAACTGCAGAGGTCTTACATAGTTGCACATATGGGTGGAATTAACCAGTTCCCCGTTTTTAACAAACTGCCAGTTGTAGGCTTTTTTGCAGCCTTCGGCGGCCTTGGCATAAAACTTTTCTTCCTCTTTCTTACCTAGAAGACCTGCAGCTTCAGAAACAATTCGGCAGGTGTTATAAAGATAGGCCGTGGTAACCTCTATAGCGCCATTTTTCATTATGTCTTGGATAGTTTTTAACTGATCATCCCCCGGCTCCAGCCATTCGCCGAAGTGAAAACCGTGATCGAGGACATAATCCTTATAAGGGTTATTAAGATATTCAGGGCGGGTTGATTCTTTGGCTCTTTTTAAATCGTAATCAGCAAACTTTTTCATAGAGTCATAATATTTCTTCAGCGCTTGAGGATTAAAGTACCTTTCAAATAGCTTCTCTGGGATAATAGCGATCGCATCGCACCAGCCTGAAGACCCGTCATGCATCCAAGGGTGAATCGGATTAGGGGCAAAGACCATCAAATGCCCATCTTCTCCTTGCCCCGCAGCCAGCTGATCGAGGTAAAAAATACTATCGTTATAGACTTCAGCCAAATACATGGCCGTATAGATAAAGGCCTGGTAATCGGCAGTCCAGCCGCTTTTTTCTCTGGTCGGGCAATCTGTTGGAATTCCGACAAGATTTGATTTAAATGACCAGACAGCATTCTTAAAGAACTGATTTACCTGAGGAAGTCCGCAGTTAAAAACAGAGAGGAACTTAACATCGTTATAGACCGCGATGGCCGTTAAATCTTTCCCTTCCACCTTAGTTTCCGAGCTAACTCTGGCATAACGGAATCCCCAATAACCGCCCAGGGGCTTATAGACATTATGTCCTTCGCGGCAAATCAAGGTAATTTTCTGACTGACTACGCCCGGATCCATGGCCTGAAAATTGCCATTTTGAAAGTTGCCATCTCTATCCAAGCTTTCGAATAACTCCAGAACCACTTTCTGTCCTTTTCGGGCTTGGATATCGATTTGGACATAACCGGCAAGGTTTTGGCCAAAGTCGATGACATGTTCCCCTTTAGGAGTAAAGAGGTCTTTCCCATTAAAGTGTTCGTGCTCCAAAATCTGATGGCGCGTTTCCTTTACTATCGTTTCGGTTTTTATATTTACAATGGAGACTGGATGCCAGTTAACGATATCTTCTTTAGTTAAATCGCAGGTTTCTCCGCCCATCAGATCCGAATAACGGATGGGCCCTTCTTGGCTGGCTAGCCAAGTATTGTCGGTCTTTAAAATAACCAAATCGTTTTTATCGATAATCTGAGCCAAAAGAGCCAGCGTATTGCCATACCTGTTATAACCTTTAGGATAAATAGTGTCAGTTCGATGCCAACCGTTAAGCAAGACAAAGACTATTTCATTGTCACCTTCTTTTATAAGATTTGAAATATCGTATTCTTGGTAGACATAAATCTTTGGTTCTTGGGTAGGCCCTGGCGTCAAGACTTCCGCTCCTACTCTAGTTCCATTTAGAAAGCAGGCATAGATTCCACAAGCGGTGGCAACAAGGGTATATTTCTCTCCTCGGGTTGCCATAAACGACTTTTTCAAATAAGAAGCTGGATAAGATTGATTAATATCCGGGGTAAAATCTTCGGGATTGATCCATTCGGCGATCCATTTCATAGCTGCACCTCATTTCATTAATTAATCAAAGCATATGAAAACCCTTTACAACCATATTGTAAAAATCTCACAAGAATTACTAAATCATAATATTAAAAATTCAATTGCATATTTTTAGCCTTAAAGTATGCAATTGGAATTTTATCTACCTGAAAGTAGTCCTTATCTTTCTCACTCTTCCTTATAAAAAATTACTATTTTCTTCTAAGCGAAATATATCGAGATTATATTATTTACGGGTTTTGTATTTATTTTTTTATAAAAAAATTAAAATTATTGCATTGACACAAAATTCTAGTGATGATATAGTCCAATATGCTAGAAGCCTAACAATATGAAGGAGACACGATTATCATGGAAAACGAAGAAGAAGAGGACAAAATAGGCCGCGAGGTCTTTAAGACATTCTGGATGATGAAAACACGTTTTAACTATCTTTTCTCCGACATTGGGATCCAAGGGACCCAGGGACGGATTATGTCTTTAGTCTACTCTGGCAAAGCTTTGACTCCGATCAGTATCGCCCAACAAATGCGCTTAACTAGAGCGACGGTTACCGAGCATCTTAACGAATTAGAAAAGCGGGGTTATATCTTAAAGACTCCTTCCAAGACCGATAAAAGATCTAAAGTCATCCGCCTAGCACCTAAAGGCAAAAAAGCCGAAGAAGAAATCCTGAAAAAGATCGCGGTCTTTGAAGAGGAACTCTCTGCCCTTTTCACACCCGAGGAATTGAAGCAGTTCGGTAATTTCCTTTCCAGGATCTCGGATTACTACATTTCTAACGAGACCACTCTTCGAAGGGATTACTAATCCTTTTAAGTCATTTATTTTTATTCCATCACTAAAAAAGCCTTTAAGTACGGTCTTAAAGGCTTTTTTCTTGGCTTTGATTAAGCGGTGATGGTGATGGTAAAGCTATTAGAGATGATTTCCGTTCCATCATCTCTATATTTAAAGTGAATCTTCATTTTGACCGTCCCCGGCTTCAAGGCAACATAATAATTACCCAACCCGTTATATTGAATTATTTCCGCCCCCGAAGCATCAAGATTCGAATTATCTATAAATTCAGCGCTATAAGTCCCGAGGAAGCGTAAGACGCCGCCATCGATCCAACCGTTGCAGCCAGTAAAGGCATTGTTAACAGCATAGGTCCCGCCAGCTTGCATGGAAGTCTTGTAATAGGTCATGCCAGTGATCTTATCGACTTCGCCTTTATTTTCTACGTAGGAAGGGATGAAGATCAACCAGCCCTGCGTGCTTAGCCCGAAAAAGCCGGTCAGTTTATAATAATGGGCTTTTTCCGCTAAATAAGAAGCGCTCTTCATGATAATCCTGAGTGAAGCATCCCCACCCATGCCGATCATCGAGATTCCGTTCGCATCTTTAAAGCCGAGGCCGTCATTAAAGCTCCATAAAGCAGGATATTGCTGGCTAAAAGCAATATCGATCGGGTTCTGTTTCACTTCCCCGCCGCCATTAAGCCCGACATAGATCCCAGGACCCACCCCATCTAACTTAGCAATAGAGGTGACAGCGATGGTCAGCATATTCTGGAAGACATCGTAGACGACATTTCCTTTGACTTCGACGTAGGTGGTAAGTTCAAACCCGCTGAAAATATTTACGTCTCCTTCCATATGGTCACGATCGACTAAGAAGACTTGGCTATTCCCATCGGATAAGACAGCGTAGCCTAAAGCGTTCCCTTTCGCAGCTAAGGCTCCGGAGAGATCGACTGCCTGTCCTTCTTCGGGTTTAGAATTGATTAAATCCAAGAAACCTCCGCTGGCGACAGGAGTGCTTTCCTCTAAATAAACCTTCTCGATAAAGACATCGAGAGTATTAGCTGACCCATCGGTATTTTTAATTCCTTGGTAGACGTACATATCCGCTGAGTAAGTATTCCCGTCATTCGGAATCGAAGGAGTATTGTTAACGACTACGCCGGTATAGTTAGTCCCCGGGAAAGTGAAATGACCGAAATCACCGTTACCGGTTCCTTGGCTTAAATCGAACTTTAAGCCTTTGACCTTGATGCACTGAGTCGGCATGTTGTAGGTGTTGTCTTTTAAGTACGGTTCAAGTAAGGCAGCTAATTTACCGTCTTTTTCAAAATAGGTGTTTTGCGGCTCTCGGCTGATAACCGGGGCTTTTTCGGTCGCCGGGCAGTGTTCAAGTGAAGTCGCTGCGACAAAAAGCCATTTGACACCTTGGGAATCAAAAACGGAGACCGTCCCTTTTACAGAGATATAGTCATTCTCGTTGATGTTGTTAAAATCGGCTTTAGAGCTATCCGCCATAATGGTTCCGTAATTATAACCATCGCTGACCAGAAGACAGACTTCTCCGCCGTTATTGAAAGTCGTTTTTTTAACGACAACCGCTGATAAGGCAACCGCAGAAAGGTTATCGTGCTTTTCGTAGATTTCCTGTAAGCTCATTTCCCCGTCTTTTACAGAAATAGACGGAGAGGAAGAAGTTGAGGAAACTGTGGAGGTAGAATTTCCACCTCCCGGATTGTAGATGACCACGTTTCCATCAGAGCCGATTTCCACATGGTAAGCGGAGCCGTCGATGTTAAAGTCGAAATTGCAGGATGCTAAGGCGAGGATAGATGCTAGAGAAACTAAGGCTGATAATACTTTCTTTTTCATGACAATGACCTCCTTTGATATTTATATAATCCGTTGTCATTAATTAACTTTTTTAGTAAAGACTTAATCCTCTTTAGGAGGATTCTCGTTCCCTTTAGGGACCACAAAGCCGTGGCTGACGGCGTAGATGGCTAATTTGCTGATGGAGTCATATCCCGTCTTGTTCAGGATGGAGCGGATATAAGACTTGATCGTATTCTCTGAGTAGTTCATCTTTAAGGCGATGTCTTTCCGATCAAAGCCTTGGCAGACTAGACGGAGGATCACCATTTCCTTTTCGGATAAGTCTAAAAGGAACTGGTTCTCCACGGTGATATTCTCGGAAGGAAAGACTGAGTATCCTTTAAAGGCGGAACGGATAACCGATTTAGTTTCCTCTAAGGATGTGTTTTTATAGATGAAAGAGTCAGCTCCTTCTTTCTTGGCTTTCTTTAAGAAGCTCACTTCCGGGTATCCGGTCATAATGATGACTTTAACTAAAGGAAAACGTCTTTTGATTTCTCCGAGGTAATCGAGCATATTAGTTCTTTTTAAGCAGGTGTCGGCTAAGATAACATCAACTCCCTGGGAAGAAAGAAAATCAATTAATTCATCCGCATCATCAAAAGAACCGACGATATTGAATTCCTCGGAAAGCGAAGAGATAAAAGAATCCAGAAGGATCTTCTGGTCTTCTAAAATAACCAAGCGGATCTTGTTCTCTTGCATATTATTATTTTGGAAGAGAACGAAAATCAGAAAAACACCCTTTCGAATAAAAAAGGCTGTTTTTTCTTGATATGTATTTAAGCCATTTTTTTAAAAAAGGACTTAATTATTTTGCTAAAATGATTGTTTTAAAGTATTAAACATACTTATAAGCACGAAAAAAGCGCGTTCTCTCGCGCTTTTTCCCATCTTTTACTCCTCGATGGAGTTCAAGCCTTTGCTTAAGTAGAATTCGCTTAGTTCCTTCTTATGGTGACCAAGGCAAATAAGATGGTGATTGCCTAGAGGAGTCTTTAAGAAATAGGTGACCGGGCTATCAAGTTTGATCTTGATCTGAGTCCGGCAGCGATCTTTACGGTACTCGTTAGCTAGGATTTCGCCTTCTTCGCAGTAGAAATTCTTCAGATCAGCGGAAATCTTGACGATCGTGACAGGACCGGTTTTCACTTCCCCATGGATCCCGACACCGATCCCGGATTCAAAGTGAGTATTGAACTCATAAGTATCCGCCATATCCAGAGGTAAGGTGCAATGAGCGAAAGTGATTTCGTTTTTCTCGGTATCGATCCAGGCGGGATTAGCTTGGAAACAATGCTGATGGGTGACTTGGCCGACGGTATAAGTAGTAAGCATGGCCGGGATATCCCCTTCGCAGGCTCCGGTCACGCCCTTTTCATTAAGTAAAGCCAAGCCTAAGCAGGCGGTGGTCTTGATAGAGCCTAATAGATCGAAGCAACGGATAGTTAAGCCGGAGAGATGATGGTCTTTAATCATCTGCTTTAAGGCTTTATAGACACGGTAGGCTTTATTCAGTTCATCCTTATCAAAGTCAGCCTTTAAACGTCCTTCTTGGACTTTAGCGGCGATGGAGGCGTAGTCCCAGATCAGTTCTTGGGTAGTTAGATCGACTAATTCAATCCCGAAGACTTTTCTGACTCTTTGATAATCGACATCGGAGGAGATCAGCCAATCGGAAGGTTTGCCGATTACACCTAAGCGGACGCTAGCTTCCTCTTGGCTATCATTTTTCTCCGCTAAGATATCTTTTAATCTTTGCGAAAGATAAGCTAAAGACCCGTGGAGGATTTCCCCATCCTTACCGACTTTATGGATGTAAGAAAGGATTTCTAAAGAGGCCGCTAAGGAATTAGAGGAGCCGTAAGTCAAAAGGTAGTAAGGTCCTTCGATTTTGTTGGAGAGCTCTTTAAATTTATTCTCCGAGCCACCAGTCTGGACGAGGATCAGACCGAGGTCCGCATCATGGAGGGCATCGAGATCTTCGACGATATTAAATGTGTAGCCGGTCTTTTCAGAGAGATCCTCAATCAGTTTTTTAGAATCGCTATTGACGACTTCCTTTAAGGAAAGATCAGAACGGATCGGATAAATATTGATATTTGCCATTTTCCTGCCTCTGGATTTTTTCTTCCTCTTCTATGATACAAGAAAAAAGAAGAAAGAGGAAAAAAACCGCTCCGATATTAAGGAAAAAAGGAGGTTGCCCTCCTTTTAGGACTTCGTTTTAGTTAACTTCGACGTTTGATGATGAGGTTAGTGGCGGTCAGTTTCCCGTTTTCCACCATTAGACCGAACGAATAAGGTTTCTTCCCTTTCGGATACATCCTTGAGGACAAGGCCACCTGATCATCGACATAGAGGACAACGATGTCATCTTCATATAGCAAGCGGAACTTAAAGGAAGTCTTTCCGCAAGGTAAATGGCGGTTGACATTGATGAAGTTCGAGACATTCCAAGGAGTATTAGGATAAACGTTAAAGCTTACCAAGCCTAAATTAGGCTCAAAGCCATATAAGTAACCACGATCATCCTTATTAGAGTAATCAAGCAAGATGCCAAATCTCGTGGCCCCTTGCCCATTTAGCTCTCCTTCCATATACATCGAGCCATCCATTTCACCTAGGATCTGGCTCATGACGCCTAAATCATTTTTGATATCGATTCCTGGGAATGACATCTCGGTCTTTTTAAAGGAATCGATAATACTTAAAGGCATCTTTACGCCTAAAGAGTTATCTTCCCTTTTAAAGACTTCATGGACGACAAGATTACCGCCCCAGTTCCATTTCAGATGGTCGTTGCCTTTCTTGGTAGGAATCCAGCCGAAGATATACCTTTTATCGCCATCGGAAGCCGTCTTAGCGGCATAGAAGGCTCTCCCATCGAAAGAATCATCCTTGCTAGATAAGAAATGCTTGCCATCTAAAGAATAACGGTAGCGGGTCATGCACTTATCAGAAAATTCGGAATATATCAGATAATCGACCCCGTCGAGGGTGAAAAAATCCGGACATTCATGCGTATAAAAAGCGTTAGGTGACCATAAAGGCTCTTCAACCGTCCACTTTTTTAAATCTTTAGAAGTACAAAGAGCCGTGCACCCTTTACGGATCTTCGGACCCTTTTTCAGACGGGCGGCCAGAAGCATCTTATATAGACCAGATTTCGAATCGAAAAACACGAAGGCATCACGCCAATCATCTTTTTCAAACCGGTCATTAGGAGCAAAAAAAGTATCTTCCGGAAGCTTAGTAAAATGCTTCCCGTCCTTACTAACAGCATGCATAACACCTTCCTCAGGCAAACCTTTTTTCATTAAATGCGGGTTATGCCCGGTATAGAAAGCATGATAAGTGCCATCCTCCCCCTTAAAGACGGAGCCGGTAAAAACATAAAGATCCTGTTCATCTTCCTTCCCGCGGGGGATTACTTCTTCCTCCTCGCTGAAGGAAACAAAATCAGCAGTGGACGTCAGCATCCACGGCGTACCTTCGCCGTGGACGCTGATATCCCGATAGTCCTCTAAGAAATACAGCTTGAATTCTCCGTTATCGAAAAGAGGAATAAAATCAGCGCAGACACCGGATTTAGGTTTGAAGAATATTTTGTTCATAATTACCTCTTTTCTTGGGGATAACCCTAAATATTGATAGACGAGAAGAAATAGATAAACTTAATTACCAACGAGCGATGCCATCGGGCATGCTAAGCGGCAAACCTTTAACTTGGATATTGGTGTACATGAGTTTCGAATTGGAAGCTCTGACGCCATATCCACCCGTCATTAAGGCGATACCAGTTTTAGCGATGACACAGACGTTATCGAGGTAGATGCATAAGGTCTCAGTCGTATAATCAGCTGAAGCTTTGCAGATAACCTTCAAATTAACAGTCTTATCTACACTAATGGCGCTCATGGTCTCAACTAAAGAGCCACGATCACCCCAAGTGTCATTATGCTGAGTAGTCGCCACCGGGCCGTTAGGGTTGCCGGAAGCTTTCCAGACATTGATAGCGCAGTTGGCCGGGGTGGCATCAACGTAAAGAGCTACATCGTAACGATCAGAACCTACATTGATGCAGAAGCCACCATCGGAACCGGCTGCATCAGCCGGAATATAGACATCAGCCGACATTTCGAAATCGTTGATCTTCCCTTCACCACCGCCGTAGCCGATGCCGAAGAAGGCTCCAGCCCAGACAGTCGGATCTTTGGAGGTCACATAGTTCTTGCCGTCTTTAGCGACGACTTTAAACCCGGCTCCATCCTGGCCGACATATTGCATATCAGCCCCATCAGTCTCACCCGCGAAATCCCAAGACAGATAGGAATACTGACTAGGAGTCGCTGGCAAAGTCTCCGGCAGGCCTTTAACTGTCAAGTTGGTATACATTAACTTAGATTTCCAACCGCGGACACCAAACCCGCCCTGCATTAAAGGTAGACCCGCTTTAGCGATAACCGCGACATTATCGATGAAGACCCAAAGCGTAACGGTCTTCCCATCTTCCGCCGCTTTAGAAATGACTTTGAGGTTAACAGTCTTATCGACGGAAAGATCAGGTAAAGCATCGACTAAGGAGCCCCGATCGCCCCAAGCCGGGTTCTTTTGAGTGGTCGCCACCGGGCCATGAGAGGTATCGGAGGATTTATAGACATTGACGGCGCAGTTAGCTTGGGTGGCATCGACATAAAGCGCCACATCATAACGATCAGCGCCTACATTGATGCAGAACCCGCCATCCGAGCCTGCTCCATCAGCCGGAATATAGACATCAGCCGACATTTCGAAATCGTTGATTTTGACTTCAGTTCCGTTTTCCGCGACGCCGAAGAAAGCGGCGGCCCAGACAGTCGGATCTTTGGAGGTCACATAGTTCTTGCCGTCTTTGGTGACGACTTTAAACCCTGCTCCATCCTGGCCGACATATTGCATATCAGCTCCATCAGTCTCACCGGCGAAGTCCCAGTTCATATAGACTTTTTGGACATAGGCGCCTTTAACGGTGTAAGAGAGAGTATCGGAAAGAGAGGAATTCACAAAGTGAGTCCCATCCCCTAAGGCGATGACACCTAAAGTGTAAGTCCCAGCATCGCTGATGGCTAAGTCATAAGAATTTGTCGTGACATCCGCTAATTTCTTGCCGTTAGCCATAATCCTATAGCCGCGGGCATGTTCAACCGCATCCCAAGTGAGGTGCTTTTCACTTAAAGCGAAAGTCGTCGGCTTTACTAAGTCGGTCGGTTCAAAGGTGGTTTTATCCTCAACTTCGTAATGGTTGATGCCATCCGGGCAGACTTTCGGGAAGTCGGTGACTTTGAGATCGGTGTATTCGATTGCCGATTGCCAGCCGCGTAAACCAAACCCGCCAGCCCAGTAAGCGACTTTCTGACTCATCAGGAGACGATCATCGATAAAGGCATAAAGCTGGATGAATTCATCACCATCTTCGTTAGCCCCTAGATATTTACCGCAGACGGTGTAGTTATAGACAACACCCGGATAAGTGACAAAGCGATCGACTAAGGAGCCGCGGTCGCCCCACGCGTCGTTTTTCTGGGTGGTCGCAATCGGGCCATTATCCGTATTGCCGGCGATCCAGACGTTGACTGAGGCAGTTTCGGAGACGGCGATAGCCGCATCGTAGCGGCCTTGAGCCGAAACGAATAACGGGAAGCCGCCATCGTTAGATAAGCCATCGTTGACTTCCGGCAGGTACATCTTGGCGCTGATGCAGAAGTCTTTTAAATAGACTTCATTGCCATCGGCTCCCGGAGTCCCAAAATACATAGCGCCCCAGGATTTATGATCCTTGGTCGCGACCCAGGTGGTGCCATCCTCATCCTTACGAGAGACGGCAAAACCCGAACCTTCAGAGGCGGTAGAAGGAATCTCATCTCCGACGTTCAGGGCTTTAAAGTCCCAATCGACGTAAGTCTTGACTTCCCTTTCACCAGCTGAAGAGCTGATTGAAGAAGAAGCAGCGTTAGAAGAGACCGCTGAGGAGACTTGAGAAGACGAGGCCTGAGAAGAGATAACCTGACTTGAAGAAGCGGAAGCGGAAGAAGCTAAGGAAGATAAGACGGATGAGTTGACCGGGCTAGGACCGCAGGCGGTTAAAGCCAAGGCCGCTAAAGCGAGAGATAAAGACAGTATTTTCTTTTTCATGTTTTCCTCCTTTTAGGAAATTGAAGAAGCGAATCAGGATTCTTAGGATTTTTACTAATGGGGTAGTTAATTTCGTTCGGTTTTTTTCCTCCTTTCTTGATTAAGCAGATTATTAGTTTATTTATAAGAAGGCTTATTCTTCGCCTTTCTTATTTCGAATTAGGATCATGACCCCGCTGATTAAGCTGATAGTCAAAGAAACGATTAAGGAGACTAAAACGAGCAGGAAGGCGTGGCTGCCGAAGGGTTCGAGGAATAAGAGAATCGCCGAAATCAAACAGATAATCCCACCGGCTTTAAAGAAATATGTCATCCTTGATTTTCCTCCTTGATTTTCTTCAGGCATCTGACTTCAGCTTGGTTCTCTTCCCTATAAGGGATATTTCCTTTTAAGCACTCTTCAGTAGCGAATAGGCATCTCGGAGCGAACGAGCAACCGTCTTTTCGGTGCTCCAGATTCATTAAGTCCATGGTCTTGATTGGGATTTTCTTCATCTTTCGAGCGATTTCCGGATCGGGGACCGGGACGGCGGAGAGGAGTGCTCGGGTATAAGGATGCTTCGGATTAGTCAGAAGCTCCTGTAACGAGGAATACTCCATGATTTCACCTAAGTACATCACCGCGATTTTCCCGTTCCGCGCGATATAACGGGCGGTAGCGAGGTCGTGGGTGATATAGATGAAGGCGATATTCAATTCCTTATTTAGACGGCTCATCAGATTCAGGATGGAAAGCCTTAAGGAGACATCGATCATACTGACCGGTTCATCAGCTACGATGACTTTCGGCTTTAAGGAGATGGCGCGAGCCATCAAGATCCTTTGTCTTTGTCCCCCGGAGAGCTGGTGAGGGTATTTAAAGAGGAACTGCTCGGCGGGAGTAAGTCCGACAGTGACTAAGTTTGCGATCATTTCCTTCTCAATCTGTTCAAGAGTTAAGGATTTATCGTTTGCTCTGATGGGGGCATAGAGCAGTTGATAGATGGTCCTGACCGGGTTTAAAGCCGCGTAGGAATCCTGTTGGATAAACTGCACCGCTTTCCGGTATTCACCCGAGCCCGTCGAGAAGAACTTATAGACCTCTTCCCCTTGGAAGAGAATCTTGCCGCTATCCGGCTTCAAAAGGCCGGTGATGACTTTTCCTAAGGTGGTCTTGCCACAGCCGGATTCCCCGACGATTGCCAAGATTTCTCCTGGATAGATATCTAAGGAGATGTCCTTTAAGACGTGATAATGTTTTTCCTGCCCTAAAGTGAAGCCGCGTTTGAGGAAGGAGACATTCACTTTATCTAGCGAGATGATCGGGCCTTGATATTGTTCTTTTTCCATATCATTTCCCTCCTTCCGCTTTATAAAGATGGCAGTAAATCAGATGCTCAGGTCCGATTTGCTCCATCTTGGGTTTTTCTTTCTTACAGATATCCATGCATTTCGGACACCGAGGGTTAAAGATACAGCCCTCTGGCACTTTCATCAGATCGACAGGAGTTCCTTCAATCGGGTGCATTTTTTCTAAAGGCATCGTTAAAGAAGGTGTAGCTCCGATCAAGCCTTCGGTATACGGATGAAGGCGTTTTTTAAAGATGGTGAAGACATCTGAATATTCCATCAGTTTCCCGCCGTACATCACTCCTACATAATCCGCATACTTCGCCACGATTGAGATATCGTGAGTCAGAAGCAGCATGGAGATATGCATCTCTTTATTGATCTTGGCCAGGATGGAGAAGACGTAATCCTGGGTGATGACATCTAAGGCGGTGGTCGGCTCATCGAGAATCATCAATTCCGGCTCCAGCAGTAAGGCGAAGGCGATAATTACTCTCTGCCTCATCCCGCCGGAAAGCTCATGAGGATACATTTTTAAGATTCTATCCGGGTCGAGATTAACGATTTTTAAGACGCGGTTAAAAAGCGGGAGCAGTTCTTGTTTGCTCTTATGTCCTTGATGGTCGATGACCGTTTCTTTGAATTGGTCATAGATAGTCATGACCGGATTCAGAGTCGACTGGGCGCCTTGGAAAACCATGGAGACTTTCGACCAGCGGAAATTCCTTAAGTCTTTCTTATTTAAGGCGGTGATATCTATATCCTGGCCATCTCTAGAATGGAAGATAACTTCACCGGAGGTAATAACTCCCGGCTCAGAAAGACAATTCAATAAGGCGGAAGCTAAAGTCGATTTACCGGACCCTGATTCCCCGACTAAGGCGGTAATCTTATCTCTTTTGATATCAAGCGAGACATCTTCGTTAGCTCTGATATCACAAGTTCTCATCTTATAATCGATCATGAGATGAGAGATCTGAACGATATTCGGATTGATATTCTTTTGTTCCATCGTTCAGTTCCTCCTTAAGCGCGGATTTAAGGCTTCATCCAGCCCATCGACTAAAAGGATGGCTCCGGTCTGGAATAAGGCGATTGAAAGAATCGGGATCAGCCAGAATAAAGTGGCTTCCGGGATCAACAGAGCCCCGATATCTTTAGCTCTTAATAAAATGGCGCCCCAGTTAGAAGGTTCAAAGGCCGCTAAGCCGAGCATCATGATGCCGACTGATGAAGTGATGGCGCCTTTCATAATCTGGATAAAGTTAATTAAGACGTAGGAATAGATATTCGGCAGCAGTTCTTGGAAAATGATATGTCCTCTTGAGAGATTCTCCACCTTGCAGATCAGGATAAAATCCCTTTCCCTTAAGGAAATGATCTGGGAACGGACCGCTCGGCACATCCCGGCCCAGGACCAGATAGAAAGGACCAAAGCGAAGGTGAAAGGATCTTCGATGGTAAAAAAGGAAGCCATGATCAGCATGATTGGGAAGGAAGGAATCGTTAAGAAGAGATTAACGATCATCATGATTAAGTTATCTAGCCACCCTCCGACTAACCCGGATAAAAGACCTAAAAGGACTCCGATAAAGACTGAGAAAACAGAGGTAAAAAAAGCGATGGTTAAGACATCTCTAGAGCCATAAACCATCTGGCGGAAGAGATCGCGACCAAGATTATCAGTCCCAAAGATATGCTCGATGGAAGGAGCTAAGAATTTGTTATTTTCATCGGTAATCGGGTTATAAGGCCAAATCAGAGGGCCGAATAAGGAGAACAATAAGAAACCTAATAAGATTCCTAGACCCCACATGGCTTTTTTATTCGTAAAGACGTTTTGTTTAACGTTTTTAAACCATAGTTTAAAAGAGATGGAGAGATTGACAAAGTAATCCTTGAGACGGATTTGGAGTTTATTCATTATGCATCCCTCCTGATCCGTGGATCGATTAAGGAATAGATCGAATCGACTAAAAGATTCGTCAGAATCAAAATGAAGGACATAAAGACCATCATGCCTTCAATCAGGAAGTAATCACGGCTTCCGATTGCGACGGCGAATTCGTTACCAAACCCCGGATAATTGAAGATAGATTCCATCAAAGAAGAACCACCGAAAAGCCCGGCGAATGATAAGCCTAAAGACGTCACAAGCGGCAGCATCGCGTTCTTACGTAAGTATCTTTTTTCCAGATGTCTTTCCGAGACTCCTCGAGCCTTGCCGGCCATGATGTAATCCTCACCAAGAACCCCGATAGAGGATCCTCTCATGGCCAGGGCCCAATTGCCGATTTGGACAATGGAGAAAGCCAAGATCGGCAGGAAAGCGTGATAAAGGACATTGATGATAAAAGGCCAACCATCGATTTCCAAAAGGATGTCGTAGTTCCCTTGGATCGGGAACCATTTGAAGGTGATTCCGAAGACGAAAATCAGAATCATGCCCCAGAGGTAATCAGGAATAGCCCCGGAGACAACGATGAAGGTGTTCGCTAAGAAGTCTTTCCAGCCGCTGCGTCTCCAGGCTAGATCAGCTCCCATCAAGACTCCGAGAATGAAAGAAATCAGCAAAGCGAAGGCGGAAATGAACAAAGTCCACGGCAGGAAATCGCGGATGACCGTCGTGACATTGACATCATCTCGGTACATCGAAGTCCCAAAGTTTCCTTGGAAGATACCGCTGACATATCTGCTAAACTGGGACCAGACACTTTCATTCGGGTCGTAGTTTAGTAAGGAAGTTGCTAGACGGTAAGCATCCGCATAAGGGATTCTTCTTGATTCCATCAAGGATTTGGCATACGTATCGACCGGATTCCCCGGCATCATCTTTATTAAGAAGAACCCGAAGATGATGACTAGGACCATGGTGATCAAAGAGAAACCGACCCGCTTCCAAAAGAACCTGGTGGAATACAGGAAATACTTGATTCGCTTCCAGAGGAAGGCCAGCCATTTCAATGCTTTAGACACTTTGTTGTTTCCCTTTTCTTTAATAAGACCAAATGATAAATTAGTTAAGATAAATCAGTCATTAATCCCTTAATAGACTTAAAGACCGAACAGTTCTACTGACCCGCCGGATAGTAATATCCCTTGGAGAAGACAATACCCTGGGAGAAGATCAGATTAGTTCTCGCGACCGCGTAGAAGTCATCGCTTCCAACTTCCGGGACGCGGGTGCAGTTTCTTTCCTGTTCGTAATACTGCTTCATCGGCAAACCGCCGATGACTTTCGTATTTAAGAAGGATCCGGTGACATTCTGATAGAAGGAAACCCCGTAATTCAGATTTCCGATGCCCAAGATCATATCGGCTAAGGAAGACTTTAAGACTTCATCGGACATGGAATACATATGTGCCATGTACTTATAGACCCAGAACTTTCCGCTCCCATCCGCTTTATCAAGATGGAGGTTGGTATTCCCGATGGCTTGTTCATTTAATTCCCCGTTAGAATTAGCGACATCCGCTGCCGTAATCCCAGTTAGATGCATAATCGGTCCATCGATATCGTTCAGGACATAGTTAAATGAACCGGTCGGGAACGAGAAGGACATATTAAGATCGGTCCAGTTGACCGAGAAATCATAAACGGAAGAGGCGGCTTTAGCCGTATCAAACCAAGTCGAGAAATCCGAAGCACGTTTTAAGACCACATCGATGCCGAAGTTAGAAAGAGCTGAAGAGGAGGCTTCCGCCACACCGGACATCCCCGGGTGGGAACCATCGTAGCCGAGAGCGAGGCGGACTTGGTTTCCATCGGGCAGATGCCATTTGGAATCGGTGAAAGTCCAGCCAGCTTCCTTTAATAAGGAAGTAGCTTTCTCCGTATCGTGAGTGTAACGAGGAATCTTTTCAAAATCTTTAGGATCCATCCAGGTTTTAGCTTCCGAAGGCGCCATGCCGGTTAAGGGGAACTGATTGACAATCGCGTATTTGTTCCCGGCGTTTCTCATCTCTTCCCGATCGAAGATGTACTGGAAAGCCAAGCGGACTTTATCCGTCCAGATGTTCGTCTTTTCCAGATTGAAGACCAGGCCGATGGCCCCCGGATCGAACATCTTCAGATGCACCATGTCTTTGTTGCCGTTTAAGATGGCGTTTAACGTAGCTTCCGGGGCCAAACCATCGCAATAATCAAGGGTCCCATTGGTCAGCATGTTATAAAGGTTGGTCGTATCGGAGATGTTATAAGCGAGGATCTTTCCGAAGTAGACATTCTGCTTCAGATAGTAGTTCTCATTGCGGACCAAAATCATTTGATTCTGGGTAACCTTATAAGGCTTATAAGGCCCGGTGGCGACAAATTGACGCGGATTCATCGCTTTAAAGGCGGTGTAGTTAGTGAGATATTCCGTCTCGGAGGATTTTGAGTTGATATACCCGTAAGGAGCCCACTCAGCATATCCATCTTCGCAGCGAGTTTGAGAGGTGAGAATCTGTTGGCATTTATCGACCACATCCTTAAAAATCGAATATTGGACACTGCCGGCTTTGTCCTGCGCGATCAAAAGTGTCTTCACTTTATCGTTAGGTTCCATCCAGCTCTTCCAAGTCATCTTAAAGGTATAATCGTCGATCTTTTCCATCGGTTTAGCTAAATAGTTAGTTAAAGAAGTGAAATTGATTTTCCAATAAGCCATCGCATCATCAGCGGTAAAGGCTTCCCCGGTCTGCCACTTAGCATCGTGGCGGAGATTTACCGTGGTGGTATGGTCAGCGTTATGGACGATGCTTTCCGCTAATAGGTAATGGAGTTCATCAGTCGAGCGGACATATTGGACTAAAGGCTCAACGGCGAACCATTCCAGACAGCCGATATTCGTGCCGCCATGATAATGGTTTCTGATGCCGTTACGATCCCAGGTCTTGGCGACTCTGAAGACCGCGTTGGCATCGTAAGTATGGGTAGCACTCGAGCCATTTTCCGAACTATTCCCTTCAGAACCGGTAGGAGCAGAAACCGAGGAAGAGCTTCCTCCTCCGCAGGAAGAAAGCAAGAGTCCTGGCACGGCGAGCAACAACAGCAACTTACTAACGCGTTTTACCATAAAGATATCCTCCTTTTGCTATTTGATCTCATCTAAATAGGCTAACGAATTGATAATCGCCATCTCTAAATTGCCACCTTGAGCCGTTATATTCAGACTATCTTTCTCCGCCATTGTGGTCCCGAGGCGAGCGGTTAGGACATATTGGCTATTCAGCTCTAACTCTAAGGTCTTGGATTCCGCGATGATTCTTAAGATATTCCCCGTAGATTTAATTCCACCCTTTTGCAAATCGAAGCTGAAGCACTGATAGTTACCGACGTTGACGCGGATATTATCTCTAGTCTGGTTAATCGTGATTTTGTAGTTCTTAGTACCAGTCTCCAGGACTAGTTCATCTCCTGTAAAATCGAAGCCGAGTTCCATTTCGTAGCGTTTATTATTAATCGGCAGACTGATGGGACTTGACGTAGTAAGTGCTTTCGAGCCAGGGAGAGTGAAAAGATTTTCCTTGCTGACTCTAGAGAACAATCCTTCTTCCCATTTTGTAAAGAGCAGACCATCTGTTCCTTGAGTCACTTGAGTGGTGAGGTTAACTAGTCCGCCCCAGACTCCGTTGTTATAATTGGTCGGAATCCAACCGAAGACATAATGCTTTCCGTTTTTCTCCATGACTTGCGGAGCGCAGAGATCTTCGCTGGTCAGGAAATGTTCTTCCTTGCTGGTCCAGTCGACCTGATAAGGATTCTTATTCTCATCGCCGATAAAGTAGGAGAGTCTGCCAACCCCGTGATCAGAAAAGCCGTAATGGGCTCCAAAAACATACCAACGATTGCCGATTTTTTGCAGCATCGGGCATTCGTAATCGTGGGAGAATTGATCATTCTTCAAGACTTTTTTAAAAGTACGATTCCAATTGGTATTGGTTCCATCGTTAGACATTGTAATAGCTAAGTTGGACTGATAAATACCTTCAGAAGCGACTCTTTTCGGATAGACCAGCCCGATGGCGTACCAGCGATCATCATCTTTATCATAGATAACCGAAGGATCTCTCATTCCGCCTGGGAACATAGCTGTATCTAAAGGAACTTGGCATTCCAGTCCCGCGTATTCCCAGTTCATCAAGTCTTTGGATTTGGAGCACTGGAAATCAGCGTAGTAGGAATAGTAGGTGTCAGCTTTCTTGGTGACATTTAAGACGCCGTAATTAGCTAAAGAAGAATAAATCCAAAAGTCATTTCTCGGTTGCCAGGTCAGCCCGTCAGGAGAGACTAGTAGCTGAGAATTGAATTGACCTGTAGTATCGAGATAGTAAAGATACCAAAGATTAGTTCTTTCATCAAAATAGGGATGGACATCCCCGATATATGGATTGGGATAAGTATCCCGATCGGAAAGCGGAAAAGTGAAGTGAAGCGGGCTATTCTGTGGCACGGTGTAACCTCCTAAATCAATGGAATACAGACTGGAGACATTTGAGGAAGAACTTATTGAATCTTGACTAGAAACTAAATAGCTAGAATCTGAGCTTGCTTTAGAAGAGATAAGACTATTCACTTCCCCGCAAGAAGACAACAGCAAGAGGAGAAAGAAACTGATTAACGATCTCTTTTTCAGTTTTTTCATCAGTAGACCTCCTTTAAGTCTTTGATCGAGATGTTCTCAAAGGCCGCGGAGCCGTATTCGGAGAAAATCCCCACCCGGTCTTCACTGCCCCGAAGATAGGCCCTTGAGGTTAAAGCAAACTCGTTATTGATGTAGCATTCAATCAAGGAACCATCCGAAACAAGACGGAAAGAATTCTTGACGTTTCTTTTCAGGCTGATCGGCACGCTCATGATATTGATGTGTCTTTCAAAGTGGGTACGGAAGATGGCTTGGTTAGTCACCGGATCGATAAAAAGCTCATAACCGTTCCAGTCCTTATTGCCGGCTCTAAAAGAAACCCCTAGCCCCGCATTATCTTCCCCGAAAGTGAAATCCATCGTCAGATCGAAGAATTGATGTTTCTCACCTAGCCACATTTCCCCGTAAGATTTTCCTTTTCCGTAGAAGTAACTCCCGCCGGTTTTGGACCAGCCATCCCCGGAGACATAAGTGTAATTATCTTTTAAGGAGGAGAAAGTTTCTTCCCCATCGATTTTCGTAAAGTCGATAGCGGGACGGACTCTTAGTTCGCCGTCAAGCAAGTTGTAATATTCCAAGGGGTAATCTTTAACTCCTCCCCAAGCCCAAGCGCCATTATCAGTTTTATTGGCGTATTCAGGAGTCCAGCCGATGGCGATTCTCTTCTCTTGCCCCGTGCAGCTATTGGGCGCGGCAAAATCGGTCGATTGTAAAGTATCAATCTGCGGACGCAGCCAAGGTCCTCGAGGGGAAGAAGAATAGCGGTAACGAGGGCCACCGACTTTTGTAGTTCCCCAGTTCATGATGAGGTAATAGAAATCGCCGAGTTTAAACATCTCGACACATTCTCCGATATTGCAGTTACCCGGATCGTATAACAACTCCGGAGTCGAAAAAGTCTGGAAGTCTTTTGTGACAGAGTAATATATCTTGCCTTGGGCGTTGTCATATATATCCGAGGAATTCTTCGTGGCATAAATAAACCAGTATTCTTGGTCTTTTTCGTTATAGAAAAGAGAAGGATCCCTAGCTTGTCCATCAACCCAAGAGTAAGGGTATTTAAGTCCCTGCTCTTCAAAGTTAACCATGTCTTTAGAGGTGGAAAGACCATAGCCGGAATTTAAAAGCGTATCGTTGAACATGGAATATAATTCCCCGTTCACCAGCGTATTAGCTACCGCCCACCATTTCCGATCTTTGTTGTCGGTGCTGCATTTAGTCTCCCGCCAATTAATCAAATCTTCAGAAACATCTAAGCCTTGTTCGACCCCGGCTAAAGTGCCCCGGTTAGGAGTTGAATACGGTAAAGATAAATAATAGGAATACCACTTCCCGTCTTTATAGATCGGATGAGCATCTCCATACCAATGATCAACGGGTTGATAGTGCGTTCTGGTCTTTCCATAAGGGATCAGAGATTTAGTTCCCGGAGTAAATTCGAACTCTTCGTCGTTAGGCGGAATTAGCGTTTCTCCTTGCATATTCACCTCCGAAGAACTTAAAGTTGAACTAACAGAAAGGCTGCTGGATGTGTTATTGTTAGAAGAACAAGAAAAAAGAAATGACAAGGACAATAGGATGCTGGAAGTTTTCTTCAGAAGATTCTTGTTCATGGAAGGCCTTTCTGTAAACGTTTCCACACACAATATAACATCGAGGACTGAAAAGCGCAACTAATTTTTGAAGAAAATTGAAGATAATCGTTGATTTTAAAGATATTTAATGACTATAATATGTATGTAAACGTTATCTTATTTTTGCCGAAAGTAAGCGCTTTTTCAGCTAAAATGGGGAGGTTAAAAGATGCCGACAATTAAAGATGTAGCATTGGCTTGCAATGTTTCAATCGCTACGGCTTCCCGTGCACTCTGCAACACCGGATATGTTTCAGCTGAAAAGAAGAATATGATTCTTAAAGCCGCGGATGAACTTGGTTATATTGTCGACACAAACGCAAAGACTTTAAAGACCGGGGTCTCTAAGACGATTGGAATCATCATTCCTGATATCGGTAACTTCTGGTACTCCCTGGTTGTGAAGAATCTGATTGTCGAGTTTAAGAAATACGATTATAAAGTTTTAATTCTCTACTCTTTCGAGGACTCGGAGACAGAAGGAGATAATTTTGCTCAACTGCTTTCGAATAATGTCGATGCTATTATCTTTACTCCGACTTCAAATAAGAATCGAAGATTTATCAATATAGCTTTAAAGAGAAAAGTCCCTGTTTTACAGGTTTATCGTTGTGCTTATGAGGATGTGGATTCTTTCGAAGTCAACGATGCTTACGGAGCTTATTTAGCCACTAAAGAACTAATGCAGGAAGGCTGCAAAAGAATCCTTTTGCTTTCCGCTAAAGTAGATTTCACTCCGGATCGTCCCAAAGGCTATATTCAGGCACTTAGTGAAGGAGATATCCCCGTCGATGAGAATCTGATTCAATTGTTCCGTCCGGATCAATCCATTATTTTTGAAATTAAAAAGCTGATCAATGAATGTCAGCCAGATGGAATTATCGCTGGGACTGGGCCTTTCGGTCAGGATACCCTTTCAGCTTTTCAGGAGATGGGTCTTAGCCAAGATAAAATCAAGGTTATTATTTTCGATAATCTAGACTGGATGAAACTTTTAAATATCACGACGATTGCCCAGCCGATCGAAGATATCTCAACCCAGGTTTCTAAGATAACCATTTCGCGAATCGCAGAAAAGAATAAGCTCCCGGCGGATAAGGCTTTGCATATAAAAATAAACCCGGAGCTGATTATCAGACATCCCGGCAAGTAACTGTTTTCATTTTTCCTCAGAAGTTAGAAATAAAACTTTTATAAGAATTTCAGACCAAGTTTTGAAGGTCCTGCAGTTTATAAATATTTAAAGAATTTATTTCTAAATCACTGTCTGCCTTCACCCGACAGTTGGTGAAGGAATCTTTTTTAGCAGATATTCTGGCCGAGAGCGAATAGGAATCATTGATGTAGCATTCAACGCACCCGCCTTGGCAAGTGAGCTCAAGGTTCACGTTATCAGTTAAGGGAAAGTCAAAGGAACTGGCAACTGTGTGTCCACTGTCTTCTAAGCAGACCACATCGATTGTCATTTTCTCATTGCTTTTAATGATTTCAATGGAATAATTCTTTTCACCCTGAGTAAAGTTGAAGGAAAAGGTTCCGACCTTTTTCTGAACATAGGAAATCTTGGCGTAGAAAGAAGAAATCGCCTCGTTAGTGATTATTTTTTCCCCGGCAGTAAAAGTCCCCACTATGTTTAGCTTTTGTCCCGAGATAATCCTTCCCCTTTTAATTTTTCGTTTAAGAACCGAATCGATTCTTGTAAAAAGTGTACCATCCTCTGAAGGATAGACTAGACGTGGTAAGTTAATATCTCCACCCCACAAGCGTGAGACATAGGTGGCAGGAAAATAGTCGTAATCGAAATAACTGGGAATCCAGCCGAACATCATATAATAAGGGCCAACCTTAGTCATTTGGCCTGCGCACAAATCTTCTCCGTCGAGATATCTAGTTTCCACCCCATTCAAGCTGACGTTATCCAGGCTCATCCCTTCCGGGCACATATAGTATTCCATCCGACCGACCCCATGGGTCTTGTTTCCCCATAAGGAGCAACCAAGATACCATCGCTTCCCAATTTTCCAAGCAAAGGGGCATTCTGGTTGTCGATAGTTTGCATATTTTTTCAAGGTCTTTATAGGTGTCGACCAACTCTTGCCACTCGCATCATCGCTCGTCATCAAGCCGAGGGCGCAAGAAATAATCCCGCTCGCTTTTATATAGCATAAAAACAAATAACGGTAAACTTGTTTGTCTTCATCGAAGAAAAGGAAGTTATCACGATATCCTTCAGGATAAGTCTTAAAATCAAAAACGTTGGCATCCCTAGCTTCCGGTCCGATTGAGCGATAGCAGAACCCCCCGATCATATCCATCCCGATCGAAGCGTATTTTTGGCTTTTTTCCTCATCGCTGTCGAAATCGACCAAATGCTGATAATGGAAAAGATCTCTAGATGTTGCCAGATGATTAGAAATAACCGGTTTAGCCGGATTGGATATATCACCGGTCATGTAGTATAAATACATTTTGTGTTCATCCGACTTGTAATATGGAATCACATCCCCAAAATATCCCTCTTCATTTTGCGGATGGATAGCATTATTATCGGAGCCAAAGTTAATTTGTGGATTGAAGCCGACAGTAGTTTTTTCTTTACTAGAAAGGACAAAATCGAGCGTTTCACCCTCTTTAACCTCGAGGTCAAAGGAAAAATAAACCCCTTCTTCATCCCCACCGGAGATTGAATAAGCGTCTCCTAAAGGAAACACTTTGACCCCCGCAAGAAAGACTTCTAGCTGACAACCGCAATTGTTTTTTTCAGCCATATATACGTAGCCATCAGACTTAATTTTTCCGCTTTTGGAGAATTGAAAGGAGCGCACAGCTTTATTGGAAGGACCGAAGGAAATCTTTTCACCGGTGAAACTCACTTCCCCGCCACGAAAAGCACCATTAGAAAACTCGCAAGCCCTTTTCTCTTCTCCTTGGTAATAGAGATATGACCAACCATTATATCCTTGGGTTTGGTTACAAAGATAACCATCGCTAGCCCTAAAAGACAGACAATCATCGGCTAAGGTAGTTTTGGCTGTTTCTTGTTGATAAAGTTGACTGAAAAACTGATCCTCTTGGGATGTTTCATAAGAGCTTTGAGAAGAAGCGATACTCCCCGAATCGGAAGAAAAGCCCGATGAGTTTATGGAAGAAACTGATTCCCCGCAGGAAAATAACAATAACCCAACCATGCTTAACGTCCATCCTTGTTTTCTTTTCATAATTGCCCCTTAATCAAAAATGTCATCAACGGTCGAAAGTTTGTTAACCTGAAGATTAGTAAATACCGCAAGGCCTTTGGAATAAACTTGGAGATGGAAATCAGGATTGAACATTGAAATCCTTGCTGTCAAAGCGTATTTCCCATCGATATACATTTCGCTTAAAGATCCGTCAGAAATAACTTTGAGATTTACTTTAGACTTATCTAACGGTCCGATTTCAAAACTGGAGGCCACAGGATGTCCAGCATCATCTGGGCAGGAAATGGAAATCATTTCTTTACCGTCTTTATCTTGAACAGTGAAATGATATGACTTTCCCCCGTTATCCAAAATCAGCCCGGCTTCCGAAGCGGAACTCATATCCAGATCAGTCTCGATAAAGGTTCTTTGAAAATTCATGGAGGAAACTTGGAAAATGTTTTCTCCTTGGTTTTGTAAGTAGATTTGTCCCTCGGTAATCTTCCCGGAACCAGCTCGGATTTCCGAAACGGTTTTAGTCAAATCCAGCTGATTGCCTCTACTCAGAAGTTGAGAGGCCTTTTCGTCGAGCCGAGAGAAAAGTTCGCCTTCTTCCCCGACATAAATCTCGCGGGGCATATTGATGTTTCCACCCCACAAGCCATGGTCTCTGGTCCCGTTAAAATATATGTCTTGATCGTTGCCGTAGCTAGTCTTTGGAATCCATCCGTAAATCTGATATCGGTCTTTATCCTCCCCTTCCAATCTGACCAATTGGGCTGCGCATAGATCTTCGCCATCCAAGTAATGGAATTCTTTGTTCGCCCAATCATTTTCCGCAAAAGGTTTTCCCTCGTCGCCAATCAAATATGATGGACGTCCCACTGAATGTATCGATTGTCCCCATACTGAGGTCAACAGATACCACCGGTTCTCAATCAGCATCGCTTGCGTGCATTCCGGATCGCAATCCACAGGAAAGTCGCGGATAGAATACATGGGATTCGACCAGGACATTCCTTCCGGATCATCGGAAACGCGCATGCCGAGGCAAGATGAATAATCCTGGTAGTAACAAAGGCCGATATAATCATACCGGTCAGCCAGTTTGTCGTAGAAAAGGAACATATCTCTGCTCCCGTACGGGAAAGTAATTTTATCAAAAATCGAATCGTAAGCACTAAGAGTGGAATTGTAATGGTCATGAACAAAATCAAAGACCTGGTAATCCTCTTCGGCATAGTGGAAAAGATCCTTCGAAGTATGAAGACACCATAAATACCTTTCGTTGCCGACATCCTCTAAATATCCTTGAAGATTGTACATATACATTTTCCCTTGGTAATAAAAAGGATGAACATCACCATAAAAGTTCCATTTCGGAACGGAATAGAGTTTTTCCTTAACCCCGTAAGAGGCGATAGGAGAAAAAGAGGCTGTTCCTTCCCCCACAAAAACTAACGCTATTTTCTCATTAGCTTTTCCCTCGGTTTCAAATTCAATATTTACCCCGCCTTCAAGATTTAAAGAAGAAAAATAAACAGTCGAGGAATAAATTTTTTCGTTATTATAAAAACCAGCTACTTCCGTGCCTCTCCCGTTTAACAAAGTAAACTTTCCCTTAATTGTCACTTTTCCGTCCTGAGGTAAGGTAAAAAGCCAAGCGCCGGGAGTAGCTGAGGTTGACACCAGTTCTTTATTCTCGAGAGAGCCAGCAGCGACAAAGTCCTTCTCCACCCACGTCCCTTTTTCCCAGTGTTCCTTTTTCCGCGAAGCGTAAATTCCTTGGCTTCTGACATACGTCTGATCTTCCGCATATGTCTGGTTCCAAAATTCTTTATCGGCTTCAATTGAGCCGAGGGATGAAAAAGAGGAAAACACACCGCTGGAGCCTATGGAAAACGCCGAGGAAGCCAACTGGCCTTCCCCACAGCTCGCCAGAAGCGAAGCAACCAGCCAGCCAAGGCAGAGCTTTTTTCTTCTTTGTTTCATGTTTTCCTCCTTAAGCCATCTAAGATTATTAATAGTATTTTTTGAAAATCGGCGGCTCATCGAG
Source organism: Bacilli bacterium (assembly GCA_022652945.1). GTDB lineage: Bacteria > Bacillota_I > Bacilli_A > RFN20 > CAG-288 > Scatoplasma. Next base: position 73,519 of record JALCRV010000007.1, on the reverse strand, counting down.
CAAGCATTTTACCTCGCGTCCTTCGTAGAATTTATATGGGATCGGCGTATTCTCACATTCAGCCTTGGCATAAGGGCAACGCTGGAAGAAAGGACAGCCTCGATTACGGTGTTCAAGATCAAGTAGGTTCATCCCTTTTATCGGGATTTCTCCCTGTTTAGAAGCAATTTCCGGATCGGGGATCGGAACAGCGGAAAGAAGGGCTTGGGTATAAGGATGCAAAGGCTTTTCCAGCAGAGGCTCCAAAGGGGATAATTCCATTATTTCTCCTAAATACATAACGGCTATTCTTCCTTCGGAGGCTATATAGCGAGCGGTAGATAAATCGTGAGTGATATATACAAAGGAAATCTTTTTATCTTTGTTGAGTTTCATCATCAGGTTCAGAATTGAAATACGCAGCGAAACATCTATCATGCTGACCGGTTCATCTGCAACGATCAATTTTGGATGCAAAGCCAAAGCGCGGGCCATAAGCACCCGTTGGCGCTGGCCGCCGGACATCTGATGAGGATATTTGTTCAAAAACATCTCTGCCGGTAAAAGCCCGACCTCTCCGAGCAAATCCACCATTTTCTTTTCCATCTCCAGCCGTGAAATTCCCTTTTCTGCCACTTTTATGGCGACAGCTAGCGATTGATAGATCGTTTTAACCGGATTTAAAGCTGCATAGGAATCCTGTTGGATAAACTGCACACCAGCCTTATATTCTTTATCACCGATTCCAAGTGCATGATATACGCTTTTGCCTTCAAAAATCACTTCGCCTTTAGTCGGGCGCAAAAGACCCGTTATAATCTTACCCAAGGTCGTTTTCCCACACCCCGATTCCCCGACCAAGGCCAAGATTTCCCCTTCCTGGATGGTAAGGTTGATTTGTTTAAGCACATGAAAAGATCTTTCCTGCTCCAAAAATTTTCCTTTTTTCTGAAAGACCATGTCAATGTCTCTCAATTGCATTAAAGGTTCATTCATTTTCTCTCATCTCCATATGGACAGCTGACAAAATGATCTTTTTCCTTTTCTACTAAAGGAAACTCTTTTTGATTGCATTCCGAACGGGCAAGCGGACAACGGGGAGCAAAAGGGCAGCCGGGAGGAAGCGCAAGAAGATTTGGTGGATTTCCCTCAATTGGCTTGATTGAGGAAACCGGAAGTAAAAGCGAAGGAGTGGCTTGGATCAAGCCAGCCGTATAAGGGTGCAGTCGTTTCTTAAACACCTCGGCGGTGGTGCCATATTCCATGAGTCGCCCTCCGTAAAGAACACCTAAATAATCCGAATACTTGGCGACGATTCCCATATCGTGGGTCATCAACATCATACTGATACCTTTTTCTTTGTTAATCTTTTTCAGCAAGGAAAAAATGTATTCCTGGGTTATGACATCCAGGGCCGTCGTGGGTTCATCAAGCAGAATCATTTCCGGATCTAAAAGCAAGGCAAAGGCAATCATTACTCTCTGCTTCATTCCACCTGAAAGTTCGTGCGGATACATTCCAAGAATCCTTTCAGGGGAAAGATTTACTAGCGAAAGTACTTCCTTGGCTTTTTTCAGAACATCATCTTTGGTGACATTCTTATTATGAGCAGCCATGGTTTCCTTAAATTGAGCATAAATTGTCATGACAGGATTCAAAGAAGACTGCGCTCCTTGGAAAACCATTGAAACTTTGGCCCAGCGGAACTTCCTTACTTCCTCCTTAGTCATCTGCTCAACTTCATATTTATTGCCATCTCGGCTATAAAATTCCACCTTCCCACTAGAGATGACTCCCGGCTCGGTGATGCAATTAAGAACCGCGGTTGCCAAAGTCGTTTTACCGCTCCCAGATTCCCCGACCAAGGAAGTGATTTTCCCACGCCGGATATCCATGGAAATATGCCTTATCGCCTGTAGATTATAAAGGCGCATCTGGTATTCGATTACGACGTCTTTAAATGAAACAATAATGTCTTCCATGTTAGTTTTTCCTCAAGCGTGGATTTAAAGCCTCATCGAGACCATTAGCTAAAAATAAAGCACCGGTTTGGAAAAGCGTAATTGCCACAATCGGGCTCATCAAAAGGTAAATGGCCTTAGGAGAAGTAATGACTGCCTTAGCGCGGAAGAGCATCGCGCCCCAGTTAGAAGGTTGGAAAGATGCAAGTCCGAGCATCATAATACCGACCGAGCCGATAATGGCATTGCGCATTATCAAGATGAAATTAATCAGGATATAACTAGCGAGGTTGGGTATTAATTCAGAGAATATGATGTGAATCTTGTTAACGTTCATGACTTTACAAATCAAGATAAAATCTCTTTCTTTCAAGGAAATTATCTGGCTACGGACTGCCCGAGCGAGGCCAGCCCAGGACCAAATCGAAAGAACCAAGGCGAAGGAAAAAGCATTGTCGATATTTAAAAAAGCAGAGAGCATCAGTAAGGCTGGGAAGGAGGGTATGGAGAGGAATAAATTGGTAATTGTCATGATAATTTTATCAGCCCAGCCGCCTAATAAACCGGATAACATTCCTAAAAATACTCCGAGAAAAACAGTGAAAATCGAAGTTAGCAAGGCGATAGACATCACGTCTCTGGAGCCATCGACCAACTGGCGGAACAAATCCCTGCCCAGTTCATCTGTCCCTAGAATATGTTCCCATGAAGGCGTCAGGAATTTATTAAGAGCATCGGTGGAGTTATCGTAGGGCCAAATTAAAGGACCAAAAGTAGCGAAAAAAATAAAAAACACCATAATCAACGTTCCAGCTGTCGATTTTGAATTTGCAAAGAGTGTTTTAAAACCAGACTTTAATTTTTCGAGCAGTTCCTGACCGAATAGTTTTATTTCTCTTTTCAAATCAACCATGTTTGCCTTCATATCAGTTTTCCCTCCTGACGCGCGGATCGACGAGGGAGTAGACGGAATCAGCTATAAAATTAGCCAAAATAATCATAAAAGACATAAAGACCATCAGACCTTGAATCAAAAAGTAATCCCGATCTCCGATGGCAGTGTTGAATTCGGCGCCGAACCCAGGATAATTGAAGATATTTTCCATCAACGGGCTGCCGCCGAAGATAGCGCCGAAGGAAACAGCGAAAGAAGTGACTAAAGGCAGCAAGGCATTTCTGGTCAAATATTGTGAACGGATGCGTCTTTCCGAAACACCACGGACTCTCGCGGCGTAGATATAATCCTCACCTAAAACCCCGATAGCGCTTCCCCTCATGGATAAAGCCCAACTCCCAGTTTGGACAATCGTGTACGCGATGATAGGCAAGGCCGCATGATAAAGAACATTGATCAACCAAGGCATGCCTTCGTCTTCCAGCAGCAAATCATATGAACCGCCCATAGGGAACCAAGATTTCCGGACTGCTAAAAAATAGATTAACAGCAACCCCCAAATATAATCCGGCATTGCTCCGGAGACCACGACGTAGGTATTGCGCATCGCGTTGCCAAAGCCCTTTCTTTTAGCAGCCATTTTTCCTCCCATGACCACTCCGAGAAAGAAGCTCAAAAGCAAAGAAATTCCCGATATCAAAAGCGTCCAGGGCAAGAAATCGCGAATCACTGTCAGGGCTGAGACATCATCGCGGTACATAGAAGTCCCTAAATTCCCATGGAATAAGCCATTAAGATATTTGCCTAACTGATTAAAGACCGATTCCTGTGGATCGTAGTTAAGCAATTGTACTGCCATACGGTAAGCATCTTCATAAGAGATTTTTCTTTGATTCGCCAAGTTTCTAGCATACATAGCTACCACATCCCCAGGCATTAATTTGATGATTACGAACCCGAAAATAACCGCCAAGACTAAAGTAATCAATGAAAAACCTACGCGCTTCCAGAAAAAGCGATATTTATAGAAAATTTCCTTGATAAAATACCAAATTCTACCTAATAATTTTTTCATTGTCCATCAATTTTACTGGCTTAGGCCAGCATCGGTGTATTGGTAAATAAAAGGTATTTGCTGACAGAATTCCAACGAACAACGGGCAAGAGCATAATAATCATCCGAGTACATTTCCGTCATATAAGGCACATTGCGTTCGGTCTTCCAGTAAGATTCCAAAGGAAGATTGCCGATGGTGCCGCTATTGTAAAATCCACCTGAAACATTTTGGAAAAATTGAACTCCAACCTTTAGATTGCTAACTCCATAAAGCAAATCAGCAGTGGCTGAGGCAAGTTCAGTTTCATCCATGGCGTACATGCGCGAAAGATAGTCATAAGCATCGAAATACCCGCTTCCGTCATGTTTAGGCAGATGGAGATTGATATTGCCGACTTCATAACCAGGAATAGTTCCCTTGGCTACATCGTCCTGAGTAATGCGTGGGAAATGGATAATAGGGCCGTTTTGATCATTAAAGAAAAAATCATAGCAGCCTTTGGGATGCGAAAAGTTCAATCCTAAATCAGTCCAATTGACCACAAAATCGTAATAAGAATTCTCCGCCGAGGCTAATTGGTTCCACGTTCCCCAGTCAGCGGCTCTCTTAAGCTCACAATTAATTCCGAAATTCTTCAGCCCCCCTTGGGTAGCCTCCGCTAAGGAAGACATGATTGCATTGGTGGAATCATATCCCAAAGTCAAGCTGACCTGGTTACCATTTTGGTCATACCATTCCCCGCTCTGTTGGCTCCAACCTGCTTCCTTTAATAAGCTGGCCGCTTTCTGTGCATCGTGAGAGTATTGCGGAAGGCCCTTAAAATCTGATTCAGAGATAAATTTTTTCGCTTCGCTCGAAACCATTCCCATCACCGGATAATATGAAGTCACAGCGTATTTATTAGCGGAGTTTTTCATCTCCTCACGATCGAAGAGATATAAGAAAGCTTCGCGGACTTTATCTGTCCAAAGCGAGGTCTTTTCGAGGTTAAAAAGTATCCCAACACCCGCAGGGTCGTAAGCCTTCAAATGGATCATTGTCGGATTAGTCGAAGTAATTTCATCAATCGTCGTATCGGGGGCGAAACCGTCCTGATAATCCAATTTACCCGTAAGCAACATGTTATAAATAGTCGAAAGATCGGCAATATTGTAGGCGAGGACTTTTTCGAAAGGAATCTTATCCGCAAAATAATAGTCTTCATTCTTAACCAAAATCATTTGTGTCTGGGTCAACTTCGAAAGCTTATAGGGTCCAGTCCCGCAGAAAACCGCCGGTTTATGTGCCATAAATTTCTTATAGTTGTCATTGTATTTCGTGTCGTCGGAAGCAGAGTTTACTTTGCCGTAAGGTGCCCAGCCAAAATACCCATCTTTACAACTGGCTTGGTTCTTTAGAATATTGCGAGCTGTATCTACGTACTCTTTGAATTCCGAATAAGGAACGGTCCCGACTTTATCCTGAGCCATCATCAAAGTTTTAGTTTTATCAGTTGGCTCCATCCAGGTCTTCCATGTCATTTTCACCGTATATTCATCGACTTTTTCCATCTCTTTAGCCAGATAATTAGTGACTGTCGTAAATTGAATTCCATAATAAGAAAGGACATCATCTGCGGTAAATTCGTGACCATCATGCCATTTAACACCATGCCTAAGATGAATCAAAGACGTGTGATCCGGAAGATGGTCGATACTTTCAGCCAACATATAGAAAAGCTCGTCGGTGGTCCGAACATATTGGACGAGCCCTTCGCAAGAAAGCCATGCTAAGGCACCGATATTGGAGCCGGAATTATAGTGGTACCGGATACCGGTGCGGTCCCAAGTTCGGGCAAGGCGGAAGACCGTTCCCGCTCTGGTTCCAGTAGAAACTGAGCCACTCTGATTCTGACTCCCCGTGGAGACAGCACTTGAGGTAGATTGGGTTCCACACCCGCTGGCGGAAAACACTAACAAAAGACTTAGAAATAAGAATTTTGCTTTGCTGATTTTCATTTTATATTTTCCCCCTCCGTTCTTTTCTTTCGTAAATATATACCGCTGATAATTGAAGCAAATAGTGAAACAAGGATAGAAACCACCGTAACTTTAAAGCCGATTGTCCCCGGGACCTCGATGAAAAGAAGCAGGAGACTAAGGGCTAAGATAATGACAGCGGCGCGAAAGAAATATGCCATAAAACCTCGTTATTTATATAAAGGCCCATAAGCTCGGCAGGCATTGAAATAACTATCATCGCTGCCAGCTTGACCGAAGCTTAAAAAACTCCTAGGCGCGAAAATCTGATCTGCATCAACATTATGGAGAACGACAGGAATTCTTAGCATACAAGCTAATGCGATTAATTCCCTTCCGACATGGCCGTAAACCATCGCCGTATGATTAGCCCCCCAGCAGGACATAAACTGATGGACGGAGCGGAAACCGTATTTATCTTTTAAAATCGGAGTGACAAAAGTCGAAGGCCAAGTATAATCCGTAATCTTCCAAATTTCATCTGCGGCTTTTGTCGGTAGTTTTACAGTGTAGCCTTCCGCCAGCTGCATCGTGGGTCCGATGCCTTTGACAATGTTAATTCTAATCATCGTAATTGGCATCTCAGCTTCCGTTTCAAACCGAGAGGAATAACCACCGCCACGGAAATAGTCTAAATCAGCGGGGCACCAGACAGTCTTTTTTAGGTATAAAGAAACGTCATCTTTGGTTGTTTCCCACCATCTTCTCATAATCGGCATCCCGTCTTTGTCTTTACAACAACCAATCGCATCTAAACAAGCGGAACCAGAATTGATAAGATGGATGACACCTTGTTTAGCCATGCCTTGGACCTTGACACCCGTGAATTTTTCGATTGATTCCTCATTCCAAAAAGACCGCACATCGGCAAATAGAGCAGCCCCACCGGTAGCCATACGTCCAAAGAGCATCGATATGCCGTTAAGAGTATCGTTCTCGGTTGCTAAGGTTAGCGGTGCCCTGATTCCGTTCCAATCAAAACAAGAGTTCAGGATAGCTTCAGTAAAATCGCCGTTAGGCATAAAGTCGGTCCACTGCCGTTGTCCTTGGAAGCCTCCAAGGAGCCCATCATGTCCGTTAGATTCTTCAATCCAGCCGTCTTTAGCTAATTTTGTATTTCCGATAATGAGGTCGCGGACAATTAAAGTCATCTTAACGACGGTCTCCCAATCGGCATCTTTCTCTTCACGCGACTTTGGCTTGCAATTCTTATCGAATCCTTCTTTTAAATTTTCTTTTACATAAATTAAGGCTTTCTTAAATTCGTTGTTATCAAAAATCCCTAATTCCAGTCTTCTCTTGACCTCGGACATATCGACGAATTCTGTCCGCATCCCAAGGTAATCTTTGAAAAAACTTATATCGCAATAAGAGCCCATGATACCCATAGCAACCCCGCCTATATTGACATAGGCCCTGCCCCTCATTTCCCCGATCCCAGCGGCCATCTGGCAGAAAATTATAATTTGTTCAGCAACGTCAGAAGGAATCTCTTCTTCAGGTTTTTGCACATCTTTTCCATAGATGGCAAAAGCCGGTAAGCCAAGTTGGGCATGAGCGGCCATCACGGCCGCTAAATAAACGGCACCCGGCCTTGAAGGACTGTTCAAACCCCAAACAGCCTTCAAGTCCAAAGGATCGGTATCCATTGTTTCGGTACCATAGCACCAGCACGATGTAACGGATAAAGTAGCAATTACATTTTCCTTGGAGAATTTTTCCCGGCACAAAGCAGATTCCTTGTTGCCACCAATGGTCGTGTCAGCAATCACACATTGAACTGGAGTCCCATCAAGATAAAAGCAGTTCTTTTCTATCAAAGCTTTAGCCTTTTCGGCCATAGCCATCGTCAAACCTTCCAAACTTTCCCTGATTCCCTTCCGTCTCCCATCGATAATAGGGCGAATGCCGATTTTCATTTTCATAATATTTTGTTTTTCCTTTCTTAATTTGTCTGACAACTATCGTTATCAGGAAGCCTTGAGCATTGAATTCCAGGTTTCTCTAGATAATAGAAAGCTACAGCTGCTAGATCGTCTTTTTGTGGATGGAAACGTCTTTCGCTTTGCCAACCAAGCGATTGGATGGTGACCTTAATCCTTCTCTTAAAATAAACGGGATCTTCTTCATGGATACGGTACATTCCAAAGCGACTTTGGCAGTTATAGATCACATCGCTATTCACTTTACAAAACCCGCTATAAAGCGAAGAAAAATTCTCGTAAGAATGGTTCTTCCAGTTCTCAAAATTGTATGCGCCAAGGAAATAATCTTCGGTCCCTGTTCCACAATAAGTCGGAAATTTGCCATCATCATCCAAAAACATTTTTACTTCCCCTTCGCCCCACCAGCCGGTATTGAAAGCTTGATAAGCTAAATAGATCCCCACCAATTTTCCTTTTCCCTTTACTGTGTCGAGAATGACAAAGTCTTCCTTTTCTTTAAGTGGGTTTGTGCGAGCAAACTGCGCATGAAAATATAAATCGTTTTTTTCAATATTCCGCAGTTGGAAGTCAATCTGATAATAAAGGACTTCATCTTCCTTACCCCGGTTCTCTAAAGTAAAAGAAAAGCCTTTTCTAAATGGCATCGGCCAGAAGCAGTTATAACCTTTAGCAGGATTGACTGCCACATATCGGCTGTTAATCAACTGATAATAATCCCAACCGTTAAAGAAGAAATCGCCGAGAGGAGTTTCCACACATAAGACACCATCAAAATATATGCGGAGAATTAAATCCCTGGTACGCGGAGAGGAATTGACCATCCAGATATGCCTAATCATTCCCATGCCGGAAAAATCAGCTAGGGTTGTCTTGCTCCCTGCCTTGATATTGACAAAAGGGCGAATTTTATAGCCAAGCCCCAACTCCCGAGCAGGATGTGTGAGAAACTCTTCAGCTGGGATTTCACTCATTCCGCCTTGTCCGGCATTGCCAGTTGGGTTCTCTGGGGAAATAGAACGTGTTTCAATATCGTAGGAGTGGTAAAGCTTGTCATCCATTTCTTCCATATCAATACCTCCCTTGATAAAAGATCATTAAAATAAACAATTGCGTTTTTTGAGGATAAAATCTGGTTTTATTTCCCCTTTATTATAGCAAAGAGGTTATTTTAAACCGCTTCAATCTTTAAAAAAACTGAAGGGAGGCCAGTAAGATCCTCCCTTCAGAAATCCTTTTAATAACGATCGACCCCGTCAGGACCGATCAAAGGGATATCAGTAACAGCGATATCGGTGAATTGGGCCGGGGTCGCATTGCGACAAGCTAGTCCGAAATCGCCGGTTAACATGGCAGTAGATGGAATATCAATTGCACAGACATTGTCAATGAAGCAAGTCATTCGACAATTTCCATCACCGAGGTTACGAACGAAGACTGTAAACTTATATGCCACATCGTCTTTTAGATCCAAACTGGTTAGTTTTCCACCCAAATCAGCATTGAAGGCATCACCAATGTGATTTGCAGCATAGATGTTCAAACTAGAAGTGGCACCGCTCATCACAATCTCAGCTGCATATCTGACCGTACCGGTAGAATAAAGAATTTGGAATACGTTGTTTCCATCATCTGCGGCTGTAGGCAGACGGAAGGTAACCGTATAAGCATATTCGCTTAAATTGTTCCAATTTCCAGCGCTGTCCTGAACCTTTGCCGGGAAGAAGACGCCAGCCCACTCTTTGGTGGCATCTGGACCGGTGGCCCAGGAATGGTCAGTTTCTTGAGCAGCAATGGTGTAGACATCCGGATCGCCCCAAGGCAATGTAGAGGCCGCACCGACTGCCAAACCCTTGAAATTATGGGAGGCATACGAAGCGATTTCACGGTAAGCCCAAGAGTTGGAAAGAGCCGAATCATATGTCTTGATTCCGCCATCGCCGATTGCCTTTACTTGATACTTTCCGATTTCAGTTGAAGTTACTTTATATAGTAAGTCAGTCGTATCAGCAATCTTGGCATCTTTGAAATAAACCTCATATTTAGTCGCACCCTCGACAGCAGCCCAAGTAAGGTTAGTGCCATCGTAGACAATCTTGGGGGCCGGCAAGGTTTCAATCAAATCATAAGTCCCGATTTCCGAATCGAGATAGAAGGAACCATCACCTATAGCTTTAACGCCAAGAGTCCCTTTAGTATAAGTGCTGATATCGTAGGTCAAGACGTCGGACCCAATGGAAGCAATCTCCGTGCCATCATGATAGACTTTGTAGCCTGTCGCGTGGTCGATAGCAGCCCATGAAAGAATCTTTTCATTAAGAGTAAGCACCGGTTTATTTAAGGCCCGAGGCATCGCATAAGTAGCTTGGCCAAATTCCGAGTTCTTAATCGGGAAGCCGGAAGAAAGAGCCCGGACTTTCAAAGAACCATCTCCAGTGAGTCCGGCCAAAGAGTATGAAGTCTCATGAATTCTGGCGAGTTTAGTGTCACCATTGTAAACTTCGTATCCTGAGGCTCCATCGATAGCTGCCCACGATGCGGTGGTGCCATTGATTGTTACTTCCGGAGTCGGAAGACGAGTTTCATTGATCGTCGGGTCATTAAGTCCGCTATCGTTGTAGTGATCAATCCCATCCGGGCAGACCAACGGGAAATCAGTAACTTTGAAGTCACCATATTCCCAAGGAGATATATACCCACGGAGGCCAAAGTTCCCTTCCCAATAAGCGATATCTTTCTGTTCTATGATCAACTTATCGCCTAAGAAAACATATAATGTCATAAACTCGTTGCCATCTTGGTCCGGCGTTTGATAACGTCCGCAAACCGTGAAATTATAAACCAATTCACTGTACAAGCTTATCGAGCCGACTCTTGAGCCCCTTTCGCCCCAGTCCGTATTATGAAGTGTGGTGGCAAAAGGTCCCCCGTCAACGTCCATAGCGTGCCATAAGGAAACTTGTGAGTCTTCTCCGCCAGCTGCTACGTTATTATGAACAGCCAAGTCATAACGTCCGTATAGACTGCTGGCTAATAAGGCAATGCCTCCATCGCCATCAGTCGTATAGTTTCCATCAGGATAACGTGTCGAGAAAGAAATACAGAAGTCTTTCAAAGAGACATCTTTTCCGTTCGCATCCTTCGGGGCTTGGACCATCATTCCCCACATAGAGCCAGTGTTGACATCGGCACACTGGACCCAAACGTTTCCGTCCTCATCTTTAGAAGAGGCTTTAAAACCGCCACCTTCTTTATAATTGTAATAAGATTCCGGAACGGCTTCACCCACGGCCAGCTCGTCAAAAGTCCAGTCGAGATAGGTGTTTACCTTCCGTTCGGTCTGGGAAGAAACCGTTGATTCGGAAGAAGAAGCCACCGTGGAAGAAGCGGCAGAAGACCCTGTCGCAGAGGTGGCGGAAGAAGCAATAGAATTCGTTGAAGAAGCGACTGAAGATGAAGTGGCAACTGAAGAAGTTACATTTCCGCAGCCGGTAAGAGCGCCAACAGCTAAACTCGAAATCAGGACCATGCCTTTAAGAGTCAGCTTTTTGGAAGGCGATAGACGTCTGGCTGAAACAGATTTCATAAAAATACCTCCATTTCCATCGTCACTCTAATTCTAAAAAAAGCGCTTTCACAACTCAATGTCCGCATTTGTCAATAATTTAGAGCAATCTTTCGCAAAAAGTAATAAAATTAGCCAAAAGTTAGTGTAAATATTGTGAAATGCCAAGGTGGAAAAATTGCTTTTAAAATCAAGAAGGAAATTTTAAAAACATCCTGAAAAGCTAACTCTTTCGGAAATTATTAATCAGACACTTTATCAGTATTAATCAGAAAAAAGTTCCAATTTTTCGTGATAAAAGACTTCCTATATCAAGGCTTATTATTTTCAGTCTAAAACCGGTGCAATCATTGCTACCTATTCCCGCTTCATCTTAAATGTGGTCTTCATCCGACAAAATTTTGCAAAAAAGTGCATATAAATGTTGAAAAGCGGTATGTTTAAAGAACTTTTGTGAATTAATCTTTTCCGTGCGCTCCTTTCAAAACCTTTTTTTTGATGGTATCCTTAGAAAAAAAGGAGAGCACCATGTCTGACTTACTAAAGGAAGCTCGGGCTTATTTACAGGCAAATCTAAATGATTTTGTCAAAAAAAGATATCAAGGTAATTATCATTACGCAGTACCTTTCGGTTGGATGAACGATCCCAACGGTTCAGTTGAAGCTTTCAGTTATTATCATGTCTTTTATCAGGATTATCCTTTTGGCGTAAATCCTAAAGCAATCTATTGGGGGCACGCCAGAACCAAAGATTTCATTAAATGGGAAACTTGTCCAATAGCCTTAGCCCCGGACGAGGATTACGATAACTGGGGATGTTGGTCCGGGGGCGCTTTACAAGACGGGGACAATCTTTATCTAATGTATACGGGCTTTCATGACTATCTTCAGCAGCAATGTCTTGCCTTCTCTAAAGATGGCTATGATTTTGAGAAATTTGCACACAACCCGATTTTACCTTCTTCTTCACTTCCCCCATTTACCGATAAGCACGCTTTTCGAGATCCGTTCCTTTTTAAACGAAATAAGTTTTTCTATTCTATGATGGGGGCTAGAGATACTCGCGGATACGGTAAGATCATTCTTTATAAATCCAAAGATTTATTCAGTTGGGATTTTGTCGGTGAGGTCACCTCTTCTGCAGTGATGAAAGATCCCGGCATCTTTGAATGTCCTTCTTATTTTCAACTTGCAGACAAGGATTTTCTTTTGGCTTCTATTAATTTCATGCCGACAAAAGGCGAAGAGTTTGCAAATTTCGCCTGCCCAATTTACATGGAAGGATCTTTAGATCTTGAAAGCGGACATTTCAACCAAGAGAAAGGAATGAAGGAAATCGATCGTGGCTTAGATTTCTACGCTCCACAGACGATGAAGACTTCCGATGGAAGAACCATCATGGTCAGTTGGATGCAAATGTGGCAAAGAAACTATCCAAATTCCCTAGCTGGATGGGTCGGTTCTTTAACCCTTCCGCGCGAATTATCATATATAAACGACCATTTGGTTCAACGTCCAGTACGCGAAATTGAAAATTATAAAACCCTTAAGGAAAAAACAGAGGCTTTTTACCCAAATGGTGGAAAAGCTTTTATGCTTCCATCATCATCGGTCGAAATCAGCTTCAAGATTTCCAAAGAGAACAAAGATGACTTTTCCTTCTCTTTAATATCTTCCAAGGGAGAGGAAGTCTCTCTAACCTATGAAAAAGACAGAAACCGTTTGACCTTCGATCGTTCAAAAAGCGGCGCTGTCATTTCTTCAACATCTCCCTTAGAAGAAAATTCAAATCTTCGGAGGCTTACTTTAGAAAAAGATGACGAGCTTTCTTTCGAGGTTTTCTTGGATGTCTCTTCCCTCGAAATCTTTATCTCAGGTGGAAAATATACGATGACTTCTTTAGTTTTCCCTTCCGGGGAATGGAAAAATATCGTAATCTCTAGCCATAACGCTGAATGTGAGGAATTGCAAATTTACGAAATCAAAGTAAATTAATCCTTTGGCAATTGCCCAGCCACGAAACTATTTCGGCGCCGATACTGCATAACCGACACTCCGACTTCCTTTTTGAATAGACGGGAGAAATAGTATTTATCATCATAACCGACTTCCTGGGATATATCTTCAATACTCAATTCAGTAGTTTGCAGCAATTGCTTCGCCAAGGAAATTCTTTTTTCAATCATATATTCCGAAGGAGTCAAACCTGTGTATTCCTTAAACAACCGGCAGAGATAAAACTTTGAAATAAAGATTTTCTTTGCGATGTAATCCAGTTCTAGGTTCTTTTGGTAGTTCTCATCGAGAAAGTCCTTTATTTTTGAAAAAGTCTCGTCTTGAGGTTGATGATCTTTGGCTGAAGAACAGTCAGAGGAAATCTGAAGGAATTTATAAATTATGGCAGCGCCGATATGAAGCGAGACATCGTTAGCAAAACCCGCTTCTTGATTTTGAGATTCCGAGATTAAGAATTGAAATAAGGAGTTCATCTCCATACTTTGAAAGCCTGTCGGAACTATATGAGGAAGCCCGTAGTTTTTTAAAGTTTCTTTAAATGAGTCGGTGGTCCGAAACGCAAAGAAAAGCGTCTCCAAGGGATTCTCCCCGGTCATTTCTTCGCAATGTTGTTCTTTGGGGTAATAAATAACAATATCGCCATTTTTTACTTTGTACTCTTGCCCATCAATATGAATCAAACCTTCATCGGAACGAACAAGCATGATTTCAAAGAAATTATGGTCGTGAGGGAGCACACCGCTTTTATGGGAAGTGGAAAAAACACCGGTGTAAAGCAGTTGAATCTTTAAAGAAGGTTGAGGTGATTTTACTACAAGAAAATGCCTTCTCTCCTCTGAGTCATTTAAATGTAGACGCATGTATTAGTACCCCCGATTTGATTTTAGTCCGGCATCAATTAGTAAGCAACTGCTTTTTTAGTATTGAAATGCCTTAGGAAAATAATCAAAAATACAAATTACGAACAAATATTGCAACATGAAATAACCTGAGAAATCAGAGGCTTTTTTAAAAACAAATAGATTAAACCCGGAGCTGATTATCAGGCTCCGGGCAAGTAAAATCTGCTTTTAACGCATCAAATCCTCTTAATCTTTTTTAATATACACACTGATGATATTGTAAGCCTCGTAAGATATATTTATCAGATTGTCTTTGACGGTTAGGAATTCTTTAATGCTTTCTTCTAAATCGCACAGATACGCGGCTTTCGGAATAAAAGGCAATTTAACCATCTCATTTCCCTTCTTCCCTTCAGTTTCGGAAAAGCGGATAAGAATTCCCTTTCTATCTTCGGAGACTTTATAACTGGATAAGACAAGTGAGCCATCCATATCCAATATGCTTCCTTCCGACTCGCCTTTAGCATCTTTGTTCGGAAGGAAAGGCAAGGCAAGAACTTCGGAATTTTGAAAAATTGGAGCCAGGGAAAAATCCGAAGGCTTTGTTCCCTTCGGTAGGATTCCTAACCGCAATCTTATTTCGTGAACTCCAGTTTCGGGATAAGGATCCGGATCGGAAGTGGCCCTTAAGAGATTAACTGACATCTCTTTATTAATGAGTCGGAAGCCATATTTGCCTTGAGCCCAAAGTCCAAATAGATTGTTATCTTCTCCGCTGGCCATCAAACCCTGCGAACAAACATCGCCATCTTCCGCTTTTCGAGTAATGAAGCCAAAAGGTATTTTGTAGATTCCTTCGTCGCTTCCGGCACCTTTAATAACATATCTAAGACTCGGCACACTCTGCCCCGAGATTCCCTTTTCATTAAAATCTACACGGCAATCCAAGGTCAGGAACGCATCTTCGCCGTTCAAAGAATAGGTGAAAGCTAATTTCGAAGAGCCGAAAGAAACACTGGATGTTAAACGTTTTACTATTCCAGATGGCTTATATGATTCGCTTTCGACTTGGACATTCGTGGTTAAAGAGACAGTCCTTGCGCTTGGTGACATTATCCAAGCGGACATTCTTTTATCATCGCCGCTCTCCGCTTCGGTCTGGAAGAAAGCCGAAAAGCCCTGGCTGGCATCCAATAATTTTTGTGACTTTTTATCAAAAAGAGCAATCAAAGCACCACTGACAGGGGAAAACGTTGCCTTTAAAGCAGAATTTTCCAACACGAAGTTCCTTTTTTCTTCTTCCCTCCACCATCCAGGACCGGCCTGACTATAAGAAGAAGCACCTTTTTTACCTTGCTTTAAAATCACAGTCTTGTATCCGTAAGCTTTAAAAGAGGCTTCAATCGCCACTTCGTAAAAACGATGACCGAAATAATCCTGTTGGTTTCCGATGATTTCAAAAGGTATTTTATGACCCGTTCCATCTTCAGCGATCAGACAATCCAGCGGATAGAAATAATCCCACAGCTGGACTTTACAGACCCTTTCCCCTTCCATTCCGCTAGGATTAAAAAGCAGAAAGGCTCTATTAGGTCCTGAAGAAGACTCAGCTCCCATTAGCCCTTCTTTGGACATAAAGCCAACTCCAGCGCCTTGAGAAACAGAATTCCGATCGGAAGAAAAATCTCCTTCTAGATGAATATTGGATGCCAAGTGGGATAGCAATGAAGTTTTTATCAAGCTTAGGTCAGCATTGCGAATTTGCGATTGTCCCAAAGCGTATTCTTTGGAGGGATGAATGCAAGAGCCGGGCAGGATATCGTGGAAATGATTGAATAAGTGTATGCGCCAGGCCTCGTCAAGCAGGTCTTTACGGATAGACTTTTGGCCATTAACAAAATCCATCGCCGAAAGCATTTCGGCTTCAAAAAGGTCTTTTTCCCCTCTTGCATTGGCTTCTTTCAAAGCGGATTGAGAAGTATAACAGCCTGGGAATATCTTGTTAATCTCACCGGTGATGGTTTCAAGATGGGTCCGTGACTTTTCCACAAGTGAAAAGAATTTATGAAGGGTCCCACCTTGGATATGAGGATAAAGAGGCCACTTATCCATCTCCTTCATGTTTTCCAAGTCGCGTCTAGTAGCTCCGCCTCCATGATCCCCAACTCCATAAAGCTTAATAAAGGCATTTAAGCCATACTTTGACATCAAAGCAGGATAAATCAGCAAAGATTCGGGATTAATCTCAGAGTTATACCAAGCGGGTTCCCTTAAAGTTAGCACTTCCGATCCAGACCGGGATTTAAAGTAATACAAATCAGGAACGATTTTACCGCGGCAATGATACATATAGCGAATTCCGGAAGAAGCGAGAATGGTCGGTAAAGTTTCCGCATGGCCGAAAGTGTCAGGGACGAAATAAAGGTCTAAAGAAGCGGGTGAAATATCAAGTAAGCGAGCAAGATCTTTTTTCCCGTATAAAATCTGGCGGGCTAAACCTTCACCGGAAGGCATATTATCGTCGGATTCGACATATGAGGCGGCGGTAACTTCCCACCTTCCCTCTTTAACCCGCTCCTTGATTTCCTGCAACATTTCGGGATCGTATTTATTTACGATTTCATATAAAGCGGCCTGGGATTGGGCGAAGACAAAATCCGGGAATTCCTTCATCAAATCCAGCATGGTTCGAAAAGTCGCAAGTGCGCTGGCAACCGTTTCGTCATAACCCCACAGCCAATCCAAATCGATATGGGCATGGCCGAGACAAATAATAGTAGTTTTTTTAAGCTCAACAGATAGATCATGAAGCTCAGCTTCGATCGCCTGGGCATCTTTTGCTAATATGGTTCCCTGCATTTGTGATAATTTATCCAGCATTAAAACCGCTTTATTAATTTCTTCATCATAAAGATGGCCTTCAGAGGCCGAAAAAGCATATGCGTATTCAAGCTCTGAAAGAATTCTTTTGCCATGAGACAATGCCGAATATTTACTCTTCATTTCTGAAAGCAAATCAATCTTTTGTTCCATAAATCAGGCCTCACTAATCGTTATTTAAATTTTAAGTTAGATGGGCAATTATGTCAATGGGAATGTTAACGTTATCTTATTAATTATTTTTGTCTATTTAAAGTTTTTCATCCATTTACATTATCTCATAAAGGAATTATAATGATAAAAAGTTAACGTAATCAAAGGAGTTTACCATGATTTATACACCTTCAGAAGAAAAACTATGGGATTGTTGGATTTTTCCTTATGAGAAGAAGTATTATCTGTTTCATCTTTCCCTCTCACCTGCCCAGTTAGGAAAGGGGGGCTGGGATGGAATCTCTTTAGCCATTTCTGACGATTTGATTCACTGGAAAGAATATGGACGTGTTTTTACTAAAGACCCGGATTCTTCCTGGATCGGAACAGGGATGATTCAACAGATCGGTGATACTTTTATTATGAATTTTTCCGAGGAAAAGCCACTTGGTTATCAACGTATTTATTTTGCAACTTCTAAAGATCTCATTCATTGGAAAAGGGTGGAGAATGTAGTCTGCCAGCCAGATGAAATCAATTATATGGGCGAGCCGAAAGATACTTCCAACACCATTTGTCGTTGGGATTCATTGGGAATCGTCAATCCATATAAAGAAGATAAGCCACCTTACTACGCCTTTTTAACCGCGGATAAAATGCATGTTGGCCGTAAGATCAACCACGCTGGCACGTTAGGAATCGTGACAAGCATGGATGGACTTCACTGGACCTGTTTACCCGGAGGTGTCGAGGATACTTCCCTCTTTCCCCAGTTTGAAGTCCCCTGTCACGTGGAATTCAATCATCGCCACTATGTGATGTTCTGCACTTCCTCATATTTAGGATATCGCTTTGATAAATATTCTCTCGATATGTCAGGAGGAACTTTCTACGTGACTTCCGATAATTTGTTAGGTCCGTATAGATTGCCTAAAGGCGATTTTATGTTACAAGGTACTAGAGGTTTTCCGACCACCGGTGTGGTCTCGGTCGGGAGAGCCATTGAAGTAAACGGAAAAGTTTATTATTACCATATCTGGGGTACCAACGGCCCTGAAGGCTGGGTGGGGACAATCAAATTGCTCGAAGAAAAGAAACCTTATGAGCTTGTCTTGAAATATAACCCGATTAATGAAGGACTTAGAGGAAGACGTCTGGACGATAAGACTTTCGTCTCAGAGCTTTCCTTCGTAAAGAACGTCGGAGTCAATCCCCCGGCTCTGGTCAAAGAAGGAAAAGATCTTTCCTTTTTGAGTCTAGGGACTTCAGCAGCCTTAGATCTTAAGCCGCTGAATGGCTCTTTAGGTGGAAAGTTGAATGATCTAAGCGATGGAAGAATTATCGAAGCTGATTTAATTTTAGATTCCGGAGATGCCGCAGGTTTTTACTTCAAAGGAAAAGATGGAAGGCGTATCGCTTGCTCATTTTCCCGTTCACGTAAGCGGTTGGAATTCGGATATCTTCAATTGGGTTGGGGACCGAATATGATGTTTAACGGACTGATTTTCCAACACTTTGCATTTAAGAAAACGAACCATGTCCGCATTCTGGCCCGCAGACAGTTTATCGAAGTCTATTCCGATGATGTCTACGTCTCTTCCTTTAGAGATGAGACTCTTTCAATCGATCCGAATAGTTTGGGAATTTATCTTGAAGATGCCGACGGGAAAATAAAGAATTTCCAAGTGTTTGAGATGAAATAAAAACCCTTGGAAGAACAATTTATAATATAATAATTCCGAGTGAGGTTTACTCTTGCCAGAAGCAAAGATTAAGGATGTAGCAAAAGAAGCTGGGGTATCGGCCATTACGATAACCCGTGTTTTGCATACTCCGGAATTAGTAAAACCTGCCACCAGGATCAAAGTCCAAGCCGCGATCGATAAACTAGGCTATGTCCCTAATTATTCCGCCGCTGTGCTTCGCTCTGCTAAAAGCCATACCGTTGGAATTAATCTTTTCGACATTGAAAACCCCTTTATCTCTCAACTTATTACCCGCTTGAAGGATAATTTATCCAAGCATAATTATTCAACCTTAGTCAGTTTTGAAAACGAAAGAGAAACTAATGATTATCTGCTGGTCTCGCGTTTAAAGGCATATAACGTCGACCTTGTGATTTTCATCCCTACCAAATACGATGAGAGGATTCAGCAGATGGAAAAGGAAAACAAGGATAAATGCATCCAGCTTTTCCGACCTATTTACAA
This sequence comes from Bacilli bacterium, assembly GCA_022652945.1. Classification (GTDB taxonomy): domain Bacteria; phylum Bacillota_I; class Bacilli_A; order RFN20; family CAG-288; genus Scatoplasma. The sequence continues at coordinate 53,999 of JALCRV010000007.1, read as the reverse complement.
AGGAATGGATTCGATAAAAATCGACGACTCCCAAGGTGGTTATTTAGGTACAAAGTATCTTCTCGAGAACGGGCATAAAAGGATTCTATTAATCGATTATGATCAGACCATTCCCATGGGGAGAGACATCGGCTATAAAAAGGCTTTGAAAGAGGCTGGGTTGAAATTCAATCCCGAAAGTATTCTTCTCCTGAAAGAAAACGAGCCTCAGACTTATGCGGATGTCATCAGAGAAAAGATTATTTCATATAAACCGACAGCTATTTTTTCAGTCACTCAAAAGATCACGATGGCGGCTATGACTTCTTTGAAGCAAGTCCAAAAGAGGATTTTCGATGATGTTTCACTTGTCGCTTATGATGATTCCCCGCTCCTCGACTATCTTTCCATTACCGCCATTGCCCATCCTTTTAATAAGATTGTTGATTCTTTAACTGAGTTGTCCTTGCAAAAGCTCCAGTCTCCAACGGGAGAAACCAAGGAGATATTCCTTTCCCCTTATTTGGAAATCCGTTCGTCAGTTAAGAAGATTAATTAATCAACCTTAAATTATCAGTTTAATAAACGTATCGGTCAGGAAGATAAGCATGATCTGCCCCAGAAGAAGCCAGAGACGAAGCAACTTGAACATTGTTAACATAGTCCGCATCCGGGGTAAAGGAAGTATTGAAATGAAGGGTAACTTCATTAAACGCATTGAAGACCCCTCCATTTAAGATTGAAACATAGTCGATATCATTAAACCTTAAATTGTTGACGACGTTTAGCGTGCCGCCGGAGACCACGAAGATATTTCCGCCGAAATTATCAGTCGAAGCCTGCAATACCTTAGCAGCAGAATTCGTTCCCACATAGAAATTTTGGATTCCGAATGCTCCACAATGAACGATTGAAAGATTCGTTGTATTTTCAGCTTTGAACAAAACGGTCGAGGATCTGGTAAGATTAGCATAGACAGTTGAAAGATCAGAATCGGTCGGCCAGCCATAGAGAAAATACTTTTGTAAAGCTGGAACCGTCCCATAGCCGATTCTGGCTAATACAGCTGCATTTTCCAGCATTTCGTCTAGATAAATATTATTGCACCCGACAATGTGAACTCCGATTTCATAATAAGTCCCGCTGACTTCAGAGATAGTTACATTCGAAGTATTCGAGATCTCAATTCCAAAAGGAACCCCGACGATGGATGCTTGAGCTACATAGCAGGATTCAGCAAGAATCCTGACTACGTAAGAGTGATATTTGTATTTCACATCCGCTTTCCAGGTTGGCTTATTTTCCGGATAGATAAACCTGATGCCCCTTAGGCCTGCTCCTTTGCCATTTAATGTTACTAAGGCATCAGCGTTCTTAGCTAAATCAGACGAAGAATAGCCATAGAAGCCCAGAAGGACCGTTCCTTTCGAAGAGCCAATCTGGTCTCGGGTAGAGACTCCCGCTGATCCGCGTAATTCCGTATTCTCATAGACAATCAGCTTATTTTTCAAAATATAATACCCAGGCTTTAAATAAACGATTCCGCCACCAGCGGCGGCTGCATCGTTAAGTGCCTTTTGGATACCTTCAGAGGCATCCTGAGCGGCGGTATTATCAACTTGATAATCTTTTACGGCATCGATGAAATTACGGCTATCAGGCATTTTTAAATAAGGCCTTTCGGTCGAAGCCAATGCGCCTTTAGACTTCAAGGAAGCATAGGCCTCCTCTGCAGAAGAAAGATAAATCCTCTGCCCGTAAATATCCCCGTTCAAAGCCGTGTTGACCAAGCGAATCACCGCCGTAGTTGTATCCCGGCGGTCCAAGGCATAAATCGAGCCTTCTAAAACAGAATCCGCAATGCTCATGCCGAAGGTGTCGAATAAATTATCGACTCTCATCGCCGTTTGAGACCCTCTCACCTGAAGATTTTCAAACATACCCATGAAGTAAATTGTATTAGTGAAAAATCTTCTTAGTGAATCATAAATCCTGATGCCCATCGCCAGATCGTTGATAGTAATGTCCGAGAAGTGAAGCCATTCCAAATCCCCTAGCAGCATTCCCAAAGTATATTTATGGGTATATTCTTTTACCTTAACCAGTTCAGGTTGATTCCCCAGAGTATTTTCAGCCCAATATTTAGGAGAAATCATTACCTTCTTTACAACACCGATTTCCGAAGCAATGTATAATTGCATTCCTTGATAAAGGAAAGTGCCCTTAATGTTTTCAATATGGACTTGTTCGAAGGCCGCAGCGTAACCGTTAGAAAAGGCTGAGGCGGAAGCACCTGCAATAATACCCTTATAGCAATTGAGGAAAGTAACATTTTTAACAGTTGAGGCTTCATGGTTAGCGTGGATTCCTTGGGCCGCAAAAGAAGGAATCTCCACAGCGAACGGATAAGGAATCACATGATCGATATTTTGTTTAGGATAATAAATCGTCACACCAACTAAGCCAGCGCTGCCTCCGATGGAAAATAAGGCTGGGAAATTTGTATAAATATCATCCCTATCCCCAAGGATTGGATTTCTGGTTTCCGTCGCTGAAACCTCAGGCTCCGCTAAAATAACAGTCCCATAATCGCCTTTAAACATATCGCTATCCGGATTGCAATAATCGCCCCGGATAGTTACAAATGGAGGGATATAAATGTTTTCCGTGATTAAATATTTACCAGCCGGCAAATAAACGACTCCCCCACCCCGTTCTTCGGCATCGGAAAGCACCTTCTTTAATGCTTCCGAGGAGTCATTGATTCCTTTTGGATCCAAGCCTTGTTCGGTATAAGCGATATAATCAGCTACGATGTTTTCTTCAGTCGGATAAGTGGTCTCAATAAGACCAGGGGCATATGTTTTTTGTTCCATAGAATCACTGCTTTCTCCCTCATTTGAAATCAAAGAGGAACTAGAGACTGAATCATCAGAGGCTAAAGATGAAGAAGAGTTTACCTCTGAAGTCGGAAACGCTTGACATCCAGCGAGAGATAGAATCATTAATAAACCCATTGTAGCCCAAACTCTTTGACACTTTTTATTCATATTTTTACTCCTTATGCCTTTTATTCAAGAGAATGCCGCTGGCTAAACAGACGACGAAAGTCAAAACCAGACCAATTATCGTAATATAGAACTCCGGCGTTCCAGCTTTAACGAAAAATGAACAAACCAAAAGTGCGATAAAAATGATGCACGAACCTTTAAAGAAAAATCCTAATCCTCGTTCGTCCATTTACCGACCTCCGAAAGATAATCACATTTAACTTTTGCGCCCATGGAATCGTGGAAAGCAATCTTCTTGTTTTCGCATTCAGGATGGGCATAAATGCACCTTGCGAAGAAAGGACAGCCATCCTTCCTTTCCAAAAGATTGCCAACATCCATGCTTTTTAACTTCAAAGGCTTGGATTTACGGGCTAATTTAGGATCAGGGACGGGCACAGCAGAAAATAAAGCTTGAGTATAAGGATGCTGCGGATTTTTCACCACATCTTCAACCTTGCCTTCTTCGACTATTTCCCCTAAATACATAATGCAGATTCGCCCATGTTCACCAATAAACCTAGAAGTGGAGAGATCGTGAGTAATATAGACGAAGGCAATCTTCAGCTTTTCATTTAAGGATTTCATCAGTTCGAGAATGGAAAGCCTTAAGGAAACGTCAATCATCGAAACGGGTTCATCAGCGACAATCAATTTGGGTTCTAAAGAAATCGCCCGAGCCATCAAGACTCTCTGCCTTTGCCCACCAGAAAGTTGATGAGGATATTTCTGAAGGAATTGTTCCTTCGGTTGGAGCCCGACCAAAGTCATGACCTCATCGATTTTTTTATCAACTTCTTCAGGATGGGGATGATGAAATTTATTGGCGATTGGTGCGTATAAAGACTGATAAATCGTGCGAGCAGGATTTAAAGCGGCATAAGAATCCTGCTGAACAAATTGAACCGAGTTGGAAAATTCCTCCTGCTTTTCTTTTTCAGCCTTTTTTTGCTCTTTTATGTATTTCTTGATAATAAGTTTGCGAGCAAAAAAGCTCTTCCCTTTTAGTAATTCGGGATCGATATCCTTAGCAGAATACCATCTTTTATGTTGGAGCAAAGCGGATTTATATATATCTTTCCCATTGAAAATCAAATGTCCTGAGGTGGGTTTTAATAAACCAGTGATAATCTTTCCAATCGTGGTCTTCCCACAACCTGATTCACCGACGAGCACAACGATTTCCCCTTCATCAATAGTCAGGTTGATGTTGCGTAAGACTTTTATGTATTTATCCCCTTCCAGAAACTTCCCTTTCTTAGGGAACTGGATGGAAATATCCTGTAACTCTAAAAGGCTCATTACCTTATCCCCCTCTTATCGAAAAGCCAGCATTTAACACCTTCACCATCCTCCAAATTGATAAAGGCAGGCTCTTTTTCTTTGCAGATATCCATCGCTTTGGGACAGCGCGGATTAAAAGGACATCCTTTAGGCATCTGAAGCAAATCTGGAGGGTTGCCCCCGATAGCCTTCAATTCATTTAAAGGCTTAACTAAAGATGGGGTAGCGTGAATCAGTCCGGAAGTATACGGATGATAATTGCCAGAAAAGACTTTGTAGACATCCCCAAATTCCATAATATGGCCACCGTACATCACGCCCACGTAATCAGCGTATTTTGCCACAATTGAGATATCGTGAGTCATCAATAGCATCGAAATATTCAATTCATTATTGATTTTTTTCAAGAGTTCAAAAATATATTGCTGAGTTATGACATCTAAGGCGGTAGTGGGTTCATCAAGAAGAATCAACTCAGGTTGCATCAACAAAGCGAAAGCAATCATGACTCTCTGCTTCATTCCGCCGGAAAGCTCGTGGGGATAGCTACCCATGATACGATCGGCATCCAAATTAACAAATTCAAGATAATGGCGAGAGATTTTTTCAGCTTCATTGCGATTTTTCACCGCATCGTGGACCACGAGAGTCTCAAGAAACTGATCAAAAATCGTCATTACAGGATTTAAGGCTGATTGGGCTCCTTGGAAGACCATCGAAATATGTTTCCAACGGAAACGCTTTAATTCATTCTCGTTTAATTTTGCGACATCAAGTTCCTTCCCATCGGCTTGGTTGAAAAGGACTTGCCCATTAGTTATCTCCCCAGGTGAGGAAAGACAGTTAAAAAGAGCGGTCGCTAAAGTGGTTTTCCCAGAGCCTGATTCTCCGACCAAAGCCGTGATTTTGCCTTTTTTGACATTGAAATCCACGTGATTTACGGCGCGTATTGTAAAATGTTTCATCTTATAATCCACGCAGAGGTCTTTAACTTCAATGATATTTTCTTTATCCATAGGCATTCCTCAGTTCTTCTTTAAACGTGGATTAAGAGTTTCATCCAATCCATTTGCTAGATTCACAACTCCCATCTGGAAAAGAGCGATAGTCAAAATCGGGGCTAAGCAATAAGCGAAAGCAGAATTGATCATTAAAGCACCCGAATTCATGATGTCATAGAGCATGGCACCCCAGTTAGAAGGATCCATTTCAGCAACACCCAAGAACATAATGCCGACCGAAGAGGTAATGGCAGAGCGCATTACCATAATAAGGTTAATCAGAATATAAGAAGAAATATTAGGCATTAGCTCAAAGAAAATAATATGCGCTTGTGGCATTTTCATGACATGGCAAATTTGAATAAAGTCCCTTTCTTTCAAGGAAATGATTTGCGCACGGACTGCTCTAGCTAATCCAGGCCAAGACCATAAAGCCAGAATAATGGCAAACGTAAAGTTATCTCGAATGGTGATAACCGCTGAAATCATCATCAGAATCGGAAAGGAAGGAATCGTAAGAAACATATTAGTAATTAACTGGAGTATCTTGTCCACCCAAGGTTTAGCCATAGCGGAAATCATGCCTATCAGAACTCCGATGATAACAGTAAAGATACCTGTTAAAAGTGAGATAGCAAAAATATTCTTAGTGCCGGCGATAATCATGGCCAAGACATCTCGACCCTGCGAATCGCAGCCAAACCAATGGGAAGCGCTCGGAGCCGCGAATTTATAGACAGGATTCCCGATACCGTTATAAGGTAAAATCAACGGTCCAATAAAAGCCAGCAAGATGAAGAACAACATAATAGACGTGCCGGTGGAAGCTTGCCAATTTGAAAACAAAGCCTTGCAGATTTTCTTTATCTTTTCCCAGAATGTCTTAGCTAAATCGGCTATGTTTTCCTTAAAAGAAAGGGATTTATCAGTGATATTTTCCATAATTATGTTCCCCTTCTAATTCGCGGATCAATCACAGAATAAAGCATATCGGTGATCATGTTTGCCAAGATAATGATTGCTGAGGTAAAGAAAAGAATGCCGACAATCATGAAGTATTCCCTCGCGGCGATATAGTTGGCTAGCAATTGCCCTAATCCAGGATAGTTGAAGATGTTTTCAATCAATGGAGAACCGCCGAAAGTGGCTGCAAAAGAAATGGCCAAAGAAGTAATCAACGGAAGCATCGCATTCTTTCTTAAATATCTTTTCTGAATTAAGCTATCAGGAATGCCACGGGCTCTAGCGGCATAAATATAGTCGTCTCCCATCACCGTTACACAGCTTCCTTTCACCGAAAGGGCCCAACCCGAAGAGGAAATAAAGACATAGGTAGCGATAGGAAGAAAACCATGATAAAGAACATCCCAAAAGAATTTCAAATTGAAACCTGGAGTTGAGTAAGAGGGATTATAGGCCTGGCCTGTCGGAAACCATTTCAGCTTGGTCGCAAAGATTATTAACATCAAAAGGCCGAAAATAAAATCGGGGAAGGCGCCGGAAATAACAATGTAAGCTGTGCGGAAAGAATTCTTCAGAGCGTTCCGTTGATAGGCCAACTTACTTCCCATGAACATCCCAATAAAGAAGGAGATGAAAAGCGACACTGCTGAGAGGAACAAAGTCCAAGGGAGAAATTTAGGAATTACACTATTAACACTAAGGTTCGGATCATTTAATGATTGTCCCAAATTGCCATGGAATAGTTTGACAAGATAGTTCCAAAACTGGACGAAAGCCGGCTGGTCGGGATCATATCCGAGAATCTGAATTGCTAGGATTCTTGCATCCTCAAAAGGAATGTTTCTTTGGCTTACTAGTGTCCTAGCGAATAAATCAACTGAGGAGCCAGGAATCAATCTCAGCATGAAGAAAAGCATCAGAATCGAAAGCATCAGCGTACCTAAGGCAACGCCGATACTTCTAAAAAGGTAACGCCTTTTATATAACAAACTCCAAACGATTAAAAGACCTTTTTTTAAGCGCGTCTTTAAATCGTTCTTGTTAGTTGAGACTTTCGGATTATTCATGCAATCTCCCAATCAAAATATCAGCGAGCATAGAAGAAACCATCGACGATACCAATCGCTTGTGAGAAACCATTATTGATATATACGTACTCAGCATATTCTTTATCAGTATATTCTGGAATGAAAGTAATATTTCGATCGACCTTAAATCTTTCAGGTGAAGGAAGTCCACCGATTCGATCGAGATTAAAGTAGGAGCCTGAAACATTCTCATAGAATTGAATCCCGTAATTATATTTCGACATTCCGAGAACAATTGAATCAGAATATTGTTTAAGCGTTGCATCATCGCAGCAGTAAATCTTTGCGTAAAGATCATAAGCGCGCACTTTGCCTAAAGAAACGGTGTGATCGTCGGGGGAAAGCAAATCTACTCGGGTCCCATAATGCCCATCTTTATCAATCGGCAGATGAAGGACACCACACTGCACCATTTCAAAGAAATGCTTCATCGATCCACCCGGATGCGTACCAAATGAATTTAGTTCAGTACTTGCAGCCACCAAGTCATAAATTGAATTAGAAGCAGAAGCTGTGGAAAACCAAGTCGTCATATCATTGCCTGATTTCAGAATTAGGCTAATCCCAAAGTTCTCGGCTTCAGCTTTGGCCATTTGTCCGATGGTTGAGAAGGGCTGGACGTTCTGATAACCGAGGGTCAGACTTACTTCTGCCCCACTCTTGTCATGCCATTTGCCATTGCTCTTAGTCCATCCGGCTTCCGTCAGCAACTCAGCGGCCTTTTCTTGGTCGAAAGAGTAATTGGAAATCATATCATAAACATCCGAATCCAAATACTGTCTTGCTTCCACCGGAGACATAACCATCATCGGTCGGAAAGAAACTTTTCCATATGGATTGGCAGTATCAGCAATGCTCTTGCGATCGAACAAATATTGGAAAGCTAAACGTACTTTATCGTCATCCCAAATGTTTTTTTCAAGATTGAAATAGATTCCGATTCCACCTTGATCATAGACCTTATAGGAAACCAGGGACGGATTACCGGCCAGAATCGTTTCGTTAAGTTGTTTATCGTAGCAGCCGTCGACGAAATCGAGATTCCCGTTTTGAAGATCAGCGAACATCATGTTGGAATTGGAATACTGAGTGCAAACAATCTTATCAAATCCGACATTGTTAGCCTTATAATACTTTTCATTTTTAACCAAAATAAGCTGATTTTCAGTAACTGACTGAACCTTAAATGGCCCAGTTCCACAATAATAGTAACCATCGTAAGCTCCATCAGGTTTGAGAACTGTGGCGCGGAAATTATTGTAGATTGAACCTAAAGAACCGCTGACACCAGCAGTGTGTCTGCCTAATCTTTCTTCACCGACCCCATCATCATTTTTGGTGACTGCTGGATTGGGAGTCCCATTTTCGCCATTTCTGATCAGATCTAAGGAAGCATCGACGAAGGCTTTGAATTTTGAATACTGAATCGTGCAATTTTTGGTGTCCTGAGCCAGGAGGACATTTTTGGCGTAATCTGTCGGCTCTTTCCATGATTTCCAGACAATTTTAAGAGTTAAATCATCCGAAAGATCACCGTTTTGGTTGTCATCTACCACATACATATCCGATACATAAGTTGTTAACGAGGTATAGCAAAGAGCGTAATAGGATAGAATGTCCATGGCAGTGACTTTTCCACCATCATGCCAATACGCATTGTCTCTGATTTTGATTACTGAGGTTCCATTCTCGACATCATCGGTCTGGCTTTCATCACCATGAATAAACTTTTCAGCAATCAAGTAAGAAAAGTATTTTGTATCTCTGGCATACTGCATGCACCCTTCAATAGTGTACATACCTACCGGACCCGGATCGGCCCCGCAAGCAAAATGAGTACCGATGCCAGTCTTAGTCCAGTTTCCGACAATGTGGAAAGACTTATCAGCATTCGAGCCTTTAGCTGTGTAATCTTTGGTATAACCGGTAGTATCAGCTTCTTGGCAAGAAGCCATTCCAAATACGGTTGCTATCCCCAGCAGGCACAACATCAGCCCCTTTATTTTATGATTTTTCATTTTTCCTCCCTCAAAATCAGAAACTTAGTTCGCATCAATTATTTACCGACATTTGAATAAATCGACATATCGTTTGAATTATCAACAAAGCCCATCCTGATAAATAGGAAAACGTCACATTTTCCAGTCTCTGTATCGGTCCCAGCGGCATTAGGAACATGGATATCATCATTTTCAACGAAGATATAGCAATCCTTTTGTCTCCAAGCCTCAGGAATCGGGAGGAAGTAAATATCTTCCCCGATGTTATAATCACCGACCGAAGAAATCTTAATCCAGCCAGTATCAGGGTCAAAGGTCCCATTATCGTTTAAGCTGCGGTCAGGAATCGGAGTGAATCCTTCCTGATTCATGCCATTGATATTTAAGAATACTTGTTTTGATGTATCAGAGGCATCAACTAAACGGACGCGGAACTTTGCCATTCCCGAAGTATGCAGGCCAGATTGTGAACGAGCTTGTAAACGCAAGGTTGTAGCACCAGCCGGGCTCTTGATCCTATCGAAGAGATAAGCATTAGCTTGCTCATTATCGTAGGGCCAATCCCAAGTGGTATAAACGACACACCACCCGCCATCTTCCAAGTAAGCCCCATTGCCTTGGTTAGGCATCAGCTTACCACGTAATCCAGTATTATCAATATTATCTGAATACATCCCTAAGGTGTCAGTCGGTTCCTGCACACAATAGAAGGCGGAGCCAGCTTTCACGGAAGGATTAGTTTCCATATCCCAATAGTTAGCGTTATCGATAGAAGTCGGAAGTTCACTATTTAGCACATTCAAGTCACTAATCGGATAGTTGACAGGGTCGGTTATTTTAATATTGATATCTTTTTCAATGGTGATATTCCCTGCTCCAGCTGTTGTAAAGACAAGCTGAGTTTCCCCAACTGCTTTAATATCAATGACTCCTTTTTGATTGATGTCGGCGATCGAAGGATTCTTGGAAGAATAGTTTATAGTTCCAATGGCACCCACCGGTCGCAATTCTGCAGCGAAAGTCAAGTTCTCAAACTGCTTATCTGACAAGGAGAATTCATATACGTAAGAATCACGCTTGGCTCCAGCATTAGAGGACAGACGAACATACATACCAGTCGGTAAAGATGATGTAAGTTTGACCAATGTCTGAGCTTTCATATCCGATTGGCCGACAGAAGCGGCGGTAACCGTATATTCTCCACCTGGAGTCGCAGAAGTTCCAACGCTAACCATTCCTTGAGCGTTAATTATTACATTGCTGTCTTCCGGAGCTATAGAATAAACGACAGTCTTTGAGGTAGCGTTATCAGGAAGGATAACTAATTCATCCGCTAAATCCAAAGTCGTAGTGGTGCTAGCAGATAAAGCCACATCGTAAGATGATTGCTTAAAGGCCATAGAAGTAATTAGGACTTTGTCTTTTACAGTGAGATTAACCGATGCTTTGATTTTTCCAACAGCAGCGGTGATAATTGAACTACCCACAGAAACAAAGTGTAGAACACCAGTTTGCGAAATAGTTGCCACATCTTCCGAAGAGGAATTCCAGATAACCGTGTATCCAGTCGCATCAGAAGGAGAGACAACGGCTTTTAAGGTTATATCCTTGTTACCGATATATACATTAAGAGCTCCGCTAGTTACTCCGGTTCCAGTGATGGTAATTCCATTTACACCCGTTTCGTTTTCAGAACCGGATTGAGTTTGGGAGTCGGAAAGTGAGGTATTCAAATTTGCGGAGGAATTTCCGCTGTTTCCGCAGCTTGCTAGACCCCAGCAGAGTGTGAAAGCAGCGGCAATTCCAATAAAACCTCTTACGATGTTCTTGCTTTTTTCCATAAAGCCTCCTTGTTTCGAATACATTTTACTACGCAGGCTGAATTTATCAGTCTTTGATAAAAACGAAAAGACCGGGGCACCAATATTTCTATTGATGCCCCCAAATGGATACTAAAGACTATGCGGCTAAGAACATTACTCTCTTGACAATGAAGCAATCAGGCATGATGGCGCCATTCTTGACACCCTCAGCGGCTTCAGTATCTTCGGTTCCGCGTTTAGCGTTTCCAGCATCGAATTCGATGGAGATAATTACAGTCTTTCCTTTGATAGCGGACATATCGTAGACGACCATGCAATTATCCAAAGCATTCGGCAAGGTCTGATCTGCACCGGTGAAAGCAACATAGCCATCATAAGTGTAAGACGGGACCTGAGTTATCGGGTTAAGGATTAAAGACTCATAGTAACCAGCTCCATCCTTATATAGAGCTTTGACGCGGAAAGCTCCGTTGCCCGAAAGATTGACATTCGACATACCGACACCCCAGACACGGAACTGATTGACGTTGCACGGAACATCAATCTTGTTATACATAATGACATCGGCGCCCTCGGAAAGGGTTTCCTGGCCTTGAGACCAAAGTTCACAGCCCCACCCAGCGTTAATAGCTTGGCCGACACCATCCAAGCTCTTGACTTTCCATTTTAAGGATTCCGGAGCTGAACCGTCGAAGTCAATCTTGTTAGTTCCGTTAGTTAAGGAGCCATCACCATCCCAGCCGATATTCCATGTGGAATTCATCGCGTTATCAAAATCGGAATGTGTAACATCAGGAATAGCATCAAGTTCTTTAACAGTCATCCCAGCGTAGACTTTCGGTTCTTCAACAACTGGCGCTGCCACAACCTCGATATGGGCGACCGCGGTACGTTTCCCTACGGTCAATGTAATATCAGCTTCTCCGACACCGACGCCAGCGACTAACCCAGCCGTGACAGTCGCAACTTCAGGTTTGCTGCTCGACCAGACAGCCGTTTCACCAGTTAAAAGCCCGGTGGCATATAATTGGACGTTTTCACCGACATTTAAAGTAAACTTTTGAGAAATGCCGATTTGATTCTCCGCCACCGAGGAAGCTGCGGAAGAAGAAGGTTTAGCAGAAGAGATACCTACGGTCGAAGAAGCGACCGAAGAAACAACTGTGGAATTCGTTGCGGACGAAGCTGCAGAAGTCTCGGATTTCACAGAAGAAGTCGGATTACCACATCCAGTCAATAGACCAGCCATAGTCAGCATACAGAGCATGCCTAAGGTTCCTTTAGCAAAATTTTTCATTTTATTTTCTCCTTTTTTGCCTTTAGTCATCTTCGAGTAAATCTTCTAGTTAACGTTATCATTTTATCGGTTACTTAGTTTTTAGTTCAATTCCTCCTTTCGCTTTAATCAGCGATTATATCGCTATTTGTTATTTATGTTACCGTTAACATTATATACCAATGTTAGCGCTTTTTGTCAACGGCTCGTAGGCAAATTTGGAATTAAGCCTTCCCTTGTGAGTCAAACAGTCTCATCTTGACTTTAATCGCTTCTTTTATGGCGTCCTTTTTGGAGTTGCGGATCTGAAGATAATTTTCCTCAGCTGCAATGCCCTCTTTCATCGCCTTCTCTCCAGCCAAACAGAGATCGGTGAAGACATTGATTTTAGCAATCCCAGCTGCAATGGTGTTTTTAAAATCATCGTCGCTTAACCCACTGCCACCATGAAGAACCAATGGGACATTGACTGCTGAACGGATTTCTTTCAGACGTTGGATATTTAGCTTGGGCTTAATTTTATAGACACCGTGGGCTGTTCCGATAGCGACTGCCAGAGCATCGACCCCTGTCCTAGCGGCAAAATCCTTGGCAGCTTCAACGGTGGTATACATTTTGTCGGTAGCATTATCGCCATTTACAGCTTCCCCAACATGGCCTATTTCTCCTTCGACTGTGGCTCCGAATCCATGGGCTATCCTAACTAATTCAGCTGTTTCAGATACGTTTTGTTCATATGTTTTGGCTGAGGCGTCGTACATTATTGAAGAAAAGCCAAGATGAAGTGCCTCCAAGCAGCGTTGGAAGGTCAAGCCATGATCATAATGGACAACGACGGGAACTTTGGCTTGCTTAGCCATAGCAATAATGCTTGGAGCAATTAACTTTAGTTCGCCGTATGGTAAAAGCACCTCGGCAGTTCCAATGATAATCGGGGATGATAGCTCCTCTGCGGCTTCAATAGCGGCTTGAAGCATTTCAGAATCGACTGTATTAAATAGTCCGACTCCGTAGTGCTCCGCTTGCGCTTTCTTTAAGACTTCGTTCAAATTTACAAGCATATATTTATCTGACCTCCGGAGCCCTCAGAATCCGCTTATCGAGAAATTCATCAGTCTCATCGGTGGAATGAGTTGAAAATTCACTGATAATCGCGCCGTTCTCTCCCGCCTGAAACCAGTGCCAAGTATAAGGTTTAATCGTATATTCTTGACCGGGATAGAGAACTATTTCATGGAATACATCAACATCGGTCGGAGGGATTTTTGCCCTGGCGTCTTCTTTTTTGCCTTCACCTTCAACATATAAATAACAAAGACCTTTGCGGCAGCGGAAGGTTTCTTCTTTTCCCTGCTTCCCAGCAGTAATAATATGGCGATGCTGCGGACAGGTCTGGTTTGGTAAAAGGTACATTTCCTTTGCACAAACCCGTTCGGTGTTCACATAAACAAGAAGTTGTAGGCCAACCCGATTAAGATCTGAAAGATTGAAATCAGCAACCTCAATCTCATTTCTTTCTTTTTCAGTCAAAGCAATTCCAGCCTTTTCAAAAGCTTGAAGGGTCTTTTCGGAATTTTCCTTAAATTGTTGTTTTGTTATCATGTTCCTTGTCCTTTTATATCTGACGACGTGAGTATTTATTGTTGAGCGACTTTGCTTCTTTATTAATATCAATTCCATTCACCATATTCAGTTTTAGCCCAGCTGTAGAGGAGGCAAGGGAGAGGAGTTCTTCCCCTTTCAGACCATTAAGAAGCCCATATAAGGCCCCGGCGCAGAAAGCATCGCCAGCTCCAACCGTGGTTTTTATGTAACCGGGCGGAAAAAGAAAACTGCCTTGCTTTGTAAAAATGCCGCCTTTGCTTAAAGAGAAACTAGCTTCCGGGGAATGAACAATCAACAACTCACCGATTCCATATCTCATGAGTTTTGTCATTATCTCTTTAATCGAATCCAGATTAAGTTTTCCATCTTTATCTCGAGGATTTAATTCAGCGATTTTTCCAGCTTCTATTTCATTGATGATGACATAATCGGCATATTTTAAGGAAGGGATTGCTAAGGAGGAATAATCTTTCCTATCTTTGGAGACCAGATCAATTGAGGTTTTGATATGACGAGCTTGGATCTTTGAGAGCAAAGAAGCCATCCTGGTTCCTTTCTCGGAGTCTTTCTGGTCAAGACTTTTAAGCAACATCAGATAACCGATATGGAATATAGAGCAGTCCAATTTATCAATGTCGATGGCTTTTTCATCGAAATAACTATCAGCACCATCGAAAGTGAAAAAAGTTCTTTCCCCCTTCTCTACGCACATCGCATCCGTAAAACCAGTCGTGACATCATCCATTCTTTTGAGACCGCTAGTGTCGATATTTCTCTCTTGTAACCAAGAAGAAAGAAACTCACCATCAGAATCCTTACCTACCAAGCCGATAGCGGCTAGAAGCAAAGACGAATCAAGTTGGCGGAGGACAGAGAGGACATTAGGGATGATTCCACCAGGCCTTTTTTGCAAGGAAGTGATCTCTGAAAGCATGCCTAAAGAAGGAAAAGACTGAATGGTCTTTATGTTATCTACGACGATTGTTCCAGCCACCGTCACTTTCTTTTCCATACCTTGCTCCTACCATAATTATGGAAAACAAAAAGGTGGTAGCCAATAATTAATGTTTAAATCGAGCCTTTTATGTATTCTCTAATTAAATGTAAGCGCTTATTAATGATACATATTTTTGACCTAATCTCAGAAAAATGTTATTTTAAGGGCATGACAAACAAGAAATACGTTCAAATCTATAACGACATTACTGAAAAGATCACTTCAGGTCTATTGAAGCCCGGGGATAAATTACCCAAAGAAATGGATTTGACAACCGTCTACCATGCTAGCCGTGTTTCTGTTCGGCATGCTTTAAAGATTCTGGAAGGGATGAACATTATTTACCGAGTCAAAAAAGGTGGCACCTTTATTAACGGCAAAACAAACAAAGCGCATCAGCTTGTTGTACCATTCATCCTGCCAGACGAACGCTTTCTTCCAATTTACGAATCAGCTTCAAGGGTCGGTCTTTTGAATAATTTGTTCTTTAATCTCTATATTTCCAACAACAGCGAAGAAAAGGAAAGAAAGATCCTTGAAGAAGTGATTAAAGCCAGCCCGAAAGGGGTAATTCTTTTCCCTGTGCAGACTTTTTATAATATTGATATTCTCCTTAGGCTGGAGTCTTTAGGAACTTCTATAGTTTTTCTAGACCGAAACGTTGAAGGCATCCAAGCCCCCTTGATTACTTCCGACAACGAAGGCGGTATGAGGGCTATCGTCGAAGCAATGATAAAAGAAGGTCATGTAGACCTAGGCTATTTTGCCATTCACGACAATATGGCTGTTACAGAAAAAGAACGCTTTTCTGGTTTTTGCGATGCTCTAGCAGCGAATCAGGTTCCTCTGATTAAGGACTTTGTTTATTTCACTCAAACATATGATCATTACCATCCGGAAAAAAACTGTCAAAGATTTGCGGAAAGACTTCAAGCCTTAGACAGGACTCCAACTGCTATCTGCTGCGTCAACGACTCTTCAGCTAACGTCCTCCTTAAAAGTTTCAAGAAGGAACCCAAGTTAAAAAACATAGTTGTCACAGGTTTCGATAATTTTTCTAACGATGAAATAGATGAAAAATTTCTTACCGCTGAGCAGTCTTTTACGGAAATCGGAAAAATGGCGGTCACCGCTTTATGGAAAACTCTTAACGGTGAAAAAAACGGTGGAGTTTTTAAAATCCCCACCGTCTTGAAAACAAAGAACAACTAAATCAACCAGTTATTTTAAAGGTATGTCCCCTTTAGATGGCATAGATGTCATAGCTCCTTTAGAGAGCAAACAGAAACTAGCGGCTTTATTGGCAAAATCCAGATATTCATTTAAAGTGCTTCGCTCCTCTAAAAGACTATCAAAGTCCTTCTTCCCTTCCATAATCCGATAAAGGAAGGCTCCGATAAAAGTATCCCCGGCCCCTGTCGTATCCACGACTTTTTCCGGCTTGATGCCTTTAGAAACGATCTTTTCGCCCTCTAAAGTATAAGCTTCCGCTCCATCTTTACCTAAAGTCACAATCACCAGTTTGACATTGCCTCTAAAGAGCTTTTTAATTCCTTCTTCCCTATTCTTCAATCCGCTGATCGCTTCCAATTCCTCCTGGGAGACTTTAACAATATCCGCGTAGCTGATAAAGGAATTGACCGTCTCTAGCAGTTCTTCTTTGCTTGGCCAGAGATTATAACGGAGATTAGGGTCAAAGCAGATCAAGCAGCCTCGTGAAGAGGCGTACTTCAAGGCCGCTAAATGCGCTTTTCTCACCGGATAATCCACTAGATCCACGCTGCAGAAATGCAGGATATCCCCGCGGTTAAAGATCTCCGGCTTGATTTCGTTTTCGTTAAGCAGCATATCAGCGGAAGGCGAACGGTAGAAAGTAAAATGCCTTTCTCCATCCTTATCCAGATTTACAAAAGCTAAAGCGGTATTCGCTTCATTCGTCCTCAATATTCTTGAAGTATCGACTTTATAAGACTTCAAACAATCGATCAGAAAAGAACCGAAGTAATCTTCACCGACTTTGGTAAGCATCAAAGCATTCCCACCGAGTTTGCTCACCGCCACCGCGACATTGGCGGGCGCTCCACCCGGATTCGCTTTAAAGGAAGCTTTGTCTTCCATGAAAAAATCGATTAAGAGTTCCCCGATGGCAATTAGTTTAATCCCCATAACCATCCTCCTTAACCATAAAAACTGCCCTCATTATAGACAGTTTCGCAGTTTGGATAAAAGCCTATTTTGTTTCTTTATCAAAATCCAGAAGATTTAAAAGCACTTGGTCGAGGACATAAATCAGAGACTTTTTGACTCTGACACGCTTACTGGAAATGACTAAATCGTACTTACATTCTTGAAGCTTTACTTCGTAAGCCTTTAAGAAATCCTTCTGGAAGCGATCGTGGAATTCTTTTAAAGAGAAGCCATCCTCCAGACGGAGATTAAGCATCAGAAAATCAAACTCCTGATCAGAAAGATCTTCTTTTTCTTTGGAGATAAAAAGTTTCTCCCCGGCTATGTAGTCTTTAATATTTCTCGTCCGTGTCGCTCTTACTCCCTCAACATAACTAGTAGCTCCTAGCCCCGCTGCATAGTAAGGATCTCCATGCCAGTAAGTCAGATTGTGTTTTGATTCAAAGCCGTTCTTAGCGAAATTCGAGACTTCGTATCTTTCGTAGCCGTGCTCTTTAAGGACCTTTCTTAGGAAATCATAATCGGAAGCTAAGCCATCATCATCCTTAACGACATCTTTCTGATAAAAAAGCGGAGTGTTTTTTTCAACTTGTAAGGAGTAAGCAGAGATATGGCTGACATCTAAGGAAGAGGCCAATTCGATTTCTCTTCTCAGTTCTTCCCTTTTCTCTTTTTTCAGACCGTAGATAAAGTCCAGATTTATATTTTTGATCCCGTTAGACTTTAAATTATTTACGCAGTTAATTGTTTCTTCTTCAGTTCTTTCTTCTCTTCCTAAGATCTTCAAGATTTCTTTATCGAAAGATTGCACACCTAAAGAAACGCGGTTTACTCCGTTCTTTTTAAGGATTTTAATTTTGCTTTCGCTTAAGCTTTCCGGGTTAGCTTCTAAAGTGAATTCCACGCTCGGGGAAAAAGACTTCTGAAGGTAACTTAAAAGTTCCTCCAGCTCCTCTTCATTTAAAACAGAAGGCGTCCCCCCACCTAGAAAAATCGTCTTTAGTTGACCTTGAGGAATAGTCTCCAGTTCTCTTTTCAAGGCTTTTAGATACTCAGGTATAAAACCGGTTGAAGAAAGGAGTTTAGGAAAATCGCAGTAGGTGCAAATCCTATTGCAAAAAGGAATATGGATATATAAGGCCTGAGGTTTTTCCATCTCCTTAACGTCTAGGGATCGGACGGTAGACAAATTTATTCCGGATCTTGGCTTTCTCATAGAAACCTAATTGAGCTAAGTAATCCATCGAAGTACGAGCTGTTTCGTAGGAGGTATCTTCCGACTTCTTAAACTCTTGGATTGTATAGGAACGACCAATCGTACAATGGGAAGCGTAAAAATGCGCCTGGGATCTTCTTAAGGTCGGATAAGTCTCCATAAGATCAGTCGTGACTTTCTCGATATCTTCCGCTCCAAAGCCGGACGGAAAAACCGGTAAAGCCACATCGACCTTGCCGTAAATCTGTACCGAGCCGACCGAGGCGGGGGCGGTAACTTGATTATCACTCGCAGGTTTAATAGCCTCATCAGGAGCTAAGGAAGGAGTCTCAGGCTTTAAAAGATCAGGAGTCTTAACAACACCCTGCGCCAGACTTTCTGGCTCCGCTTCTCTCATCTGCTCTTTTTCTAGACCCGATAAGCCGACGGATTTAGCTTCTTCCGCCACTTCTTCTTTCTGGGAAGCAACCAGATCATCTTTGATTTCCTGGATTTCATTTCCGAGATAGGTCAAAGCGTAGTCAAAGAAGTAAGTAAGATCGAAATTCTTTTGGACGTTCTCATCGCATTTAGCTAAATCAGCATCCTTAAAAAGGACTAAGCCTTCAATGTTAATAAAGGAAGCAAACTGTGAAAAGCCTGAACGAGATAAAGCCAGCTTAAAGGCTAAGGAAGACAGCATCTCGTTAAGATATTCATAAGGTTTAACATAGCTGACGTAATATAAAGCCGCCAAAGCACGAACCGAGACAAAAAGATTATCATCGTTCATGAAACTGACCAAGCCATCGATCATCTCATCGATTCTTTCAACCAAAGCCGCCTTATAGACGTAGCCTTTCTGATAATAATGCGGTTCTTCCAACTGAGTCTTCCGATACATTTTTTCTTCTAAGGAATTCAAAGGCTCAGCTCCGCTCGTGCAGATATCATTCAAAGCATTGAAATCCGTATAACTTAAAACACCCGCATCGTGGCTTTCCATATAACGCAAGGCAATCAAGTAGTTATCGACCACCACCGCATCGTTAGGAATAGTGGAAATGTTATTTTCAATTAGAGTCGTTAAAAAGGAATCGCTTTGTTTAGCCCCAGCTGAAGCCGCCACATTGCCTAAGACTTTAATCAGACGTTTATCGCGGAAAGACTTCTTCCCGAAAGAGGTCAACGAATTGTAATCGAAGAAGCATTTAGTCAGCATTCTTTCAAAGGAAAGCAGACGGTTAGTGATCGACTGGGTGTAGACCAAAGAGAACTTGGTCCGATCGACATTAGGTAACTCCAGAGTGGTCGTCAATCTCTTACGGTAATTGACAACTTGATTCCAGATAAAATCAGCGGAAGTGACATTAAAGGCATTAGCGACATCTTCTTTAGTCGCATAAGCATCCTCGCTGAATCTTTTGTCGTAGCTTTCCGCCATTAAAACAAACTCCCTTTAATCATCTTTTCAACTGGATTAATTATAAATCGGGTCAGCCCTTTATTCAATCCATTTACTAAAAAAATACTAATATTCGTCAACCGGTTTACTAATCGGATTTTCAATCAAAAGTTTCGACAAAACCCCTCCCCTTTTTCTAAGAAGAAGTGCAAAGCAGGTCTAGATCAATGTACTCCTCCCATTTTCACCTTCAACAAAGTGTCGTTAAGAAGAAAAAAGCACATGAAGAGCTATTACATCTAAATCAATTGATTATTCAGTAACTTACGCCTCTTTTTAGATGCGCTTTTGTTAATTATTATTTCCATTAGCCTTCCCTTTCTTTTGAAAAGAAAAAAGGTCTGAGTTTTTCCTCAGGCCTTAATTACCTAGCAAAGCAGAAAAGAAGAGAAAGCAAGCCTAATCCACCGTCAGAACAGCGATAAAAGCATCCTGCGGCACGGAGACTTTGCCGAATTCCTTCATACGTTTCTTACCGCGCTTTTGCGCTTCCAGCAGTTTCTTCTTACGGGTGATATCCCCGCCGTAGCACTTAGCTAAGACATCCTTGCGGACGGCTTTAATATCTTCTCTCGCGATAATCTTACCCCAGATTGCGGCTTGCACCGGAATCTCGAACTGTTGACGCGGGATCACATCTTTCAGCTTCTCGCAGATTGCTCGGCCTCTAGAAACCGCATTTCCCCGCCAGACGACCATAGTCAAAGCATCGACGATATCCCCGTTTAAAAGGAAATCCATCCTGACTAGATCGGATTTCTCATATCCGGTCACTTCATAGTTCAAAGAAGCGTAACCTGCGGTCAGAGATTTCAAGCGGTCGAAGAAGTTAAAGATAATTTCCGTTAAAGGCAATTTATAGAAGATCTGCACGCGTTTTTCATCGACAAACTCAGTTGAAATATAAGTCCCTCTCCGGTTCTGACAAAGATTCATGATTGCCCCCATGTACTCTTTAGGGGTCATAATCTCCGCTTTAGCGAACGGTTCTTCTTCGTATTCAATCGAGGATGGCTCTGGGAACTCGGAAGGGTTTTGAAGCATAATCACCTCTCCGTCTTTCATCCCCAGCTTATAAACAACTGAAGGTGAAGTGCAGATCAGGTCGAGATTATATTCAGTCTCCAGTCTTTCCTGGATGACATCCATATGTAAAAGGCCTAAAAAGCCGCAGCGGAACCCCGAGCCCAAGGCTACCGAAGTCTCCGGCTCATAGACTAAGGATGCATCGTTTAAAGCCAGTTTTTCCAAAGCGACTCTTAAGTTTTCAAAGTCCTTATTATCCGTCGGATAAAGCCCGGCGTAAACCATCGGCAGAATCTTTTTATAACCAGCTAAAGGCTGGAGGGCTGGAGAGGAGGTTAAAGTCACGGTATCGCCGATGACAATATCACGGATATCATGAATCTGCGCTGTAAGATACCCGACTTCCCCGGCTTTCAATTCGCCGGTCTTGACTTCTTTAGGAGTCCTGATTCCGATTTCCTCGACTTTATAGGTCCTACCCGAGGACATCATGGTAATCTGATCTCCGACTTTGACTTTTCCTTCTTTGATTCTGATTAAAATCACGACACCGCGGTACGGGTCGAATTTTGAATCGAAGACCAAGGCCTGCAAGGGAGCGTTTTCATCCCCTTTAGGACAAGGGAGACGTTTGACGACCGCTTCGAGCAACTTATCGATATTCAAGCCGGTTTTGGCGGAGATAGGAATCGTATCGTCCGGATCGATTCCCAAGGTTTCGATTAAGTCTTCCCTGGTTCTTTCAAGATCCGCGGTCGCTAAATCCATCTTGTTGATCGCCGTAAAAATATTTAAATCATTATCCAAAGCCAGATAGGTGTTAGCTAAGGTCTGCGCCTGGACTCCTTGGGTGGCATCCACCACCAATATAGCCCCTTCACAAGCCGCTAAAGAACGGGAGACTTCATAAGTGAAGTCCACATGTCCCGGTGTGTCAATCAAGTTAAAAAGATAGTCTTCCCCATTTAAAGCGTGGTAGTTGATGCTGACCGCGTTAAGTTTAATGGTGATCCCGCGTTCTCTTTCCAAAGCCATATCATCCAGCATCTGCTCTTTAAGATCCCTAACGGCGACCGCTCCGGTCTTTTCCAAAATGCGGTCGGACAAGGTGGTCTTGCCGTGATCGATGTGCGCGATGATACAGAAGTTACGGATGTGCTGTAAATCGTAGTTGCTCATTTCTTCTTCTCCCAAAATTTCTTGACGGCATCAGCGATGAAATCCGGAGTCCCGAATTTCTTGTAGGAAACATAATTGGCATTCAGATTCGTCCGATAGACGGAATAGTCATAACGGGTGTCGATATAAAGGATTACGCCTTGATCGTTTTCGCCTCTTATTACTCTCCCGGCCGCCTGGAAGACCCGGTTGATACCCGGGTAAATATAGGCGTAAGAATAACCGAGATCCGGGTTATCTTCCCCGAAGTAGGTCTGAATCCGGTCGGAGATATAATTTAGCTTGGGTAATCCGATACTGACTATTATAGCCCCAATGAGCCTATCATCGGCAAGGTCGATTCCTTCCGCAAAGATTCCTCCGAGCACGATAAAGCCCAGATTGGTCTTCTTAGGAGCGCGCTGGAAGTGAGAAAGGAAGGCGTTTCTTTCTCCTTCTTCCATCGAAGAGGACTGGAAATAGCAGTTAAACTGCTCCATCCCTTCAAAGAACGTCCTAAATTTCATCATATACTCAAAGGACGGGAAGAAGATAAAGTAATTGCCGATCTTTCCATTGACGACGGCTAAGATCACGTCGATGATCTTCCCTAAGGAATTATCTCGGTCTCTGAACTTGGTTGAGATAAAAGGATCGACCATCACCAAGCACTTCGCGGGATCAAAAGGTGAAGGCAGATATAAAGTCAAAGAGTCTTTATTCCCGCCTAAAAGATCGACGAAATAATCCTTCGGGGACAAGGTGGCGGAAAAACATAAGCCAGCCCGGAAGGCTTGATAACCAGCCTTGATCAAAAAGCGGGGATCGAGGCAGGATAAGGAAAACTTAAAGCAGGTCTTTTGATCGGGGCTATAAGTAAAATAATAAGCGAAACGCTTATCATCAGGAGGTAAAGAAACAAACTGCTGAGCTAAGTAATAAAACGACAGGAACTCATCATTAATTGACTTCCTGCCCTTCATGTATTTTCTTCCGTGTCCGATGAAGCCTTGAAGGATATCGATCAGATTATCCGGGACGGAAGCTTCTTCCTGGACTTGGGAATAGGAGGAAGAGGAAGAAGTGAACTTCTGTTGCTGAAAGAAACTCAAAAGGACCGCTAAATCCTCTTTTAACGGTTTAAGTCCTTTCCCTTTTTCTTTCTTTAAAGAACTCAAGACTTTCTGGATCTCTAAGGTATCAATCTCAGAGGAGAACATATCCCTGACCCGATCAGGAAGGTTATGGGCTTCATCGATTAAGAGGAGATAAGGATTGGGGGCGTAGGTCTCAAAGAAACGGATGAGACGAGCTTTCGGATCGAATAGATAGTTATAATCCCCGACGATTATGTCGACGTAATTAAGCATATCCAGCTGCAATTCGAAAGGACAAATCTGATTCTCTTCCGCCAAGCGCAAAATATCGACCTCCTGGAAAAGATCTTTTTCCCTTAAGGCTTCCATGATGACGGCGTTGGCTTTGTCGTAGTAGTTCTTGGCGTAGATGCATTCGTCCGGATTGCAGTGTCTTTTCGGGCTGTTAAGGCAAATCCGATCCTTCGAGGTCATGAAGACCGCCTTTAAACGTCCTCCGGACTGATTTAAACGAGTTAAGGTTTCAAAGACGATCTGCTTGATAGAGTTTTTCGAGGTTAAATAGAAAATCTTCTCCAGGTTTTCTTCCTGCAAGGCTTTGATATAAGGGAACAAAGCGGAGACGGTTTTGCCGATTCCGGTTTTCGCTTCGCAGATGCCGATTTGGGAGGTCTTGATGGTCTCTTTAGCGAAGTCCATCATTTCCTGCTGGCCCGCTCTTAAAGTCGCAAAAGGAAAGGCGAGGTTTTTAATAGAGGTTTGTCTTCCTTCTTTCATTTCGGAGAGGATTCTTTGATAAGAGACATACCTTTCTAGATAGCTATTGATGATAGTTTCTAGTTCTTCCGCTTGATAGATGAAAATATATTGTTTTAGTTTAGTCGTATCGAGCTGAGAAATATAAGTGAGCTGGACTTTGATGGCGGATAAGCCATGGTCTTTTAAGTACATGTAGGCGTAGACTTGGGCTTGGCCTAGATGCCATTCTTTCTGGGCGTTATAAAAGTCTTCGATTTCGGTATTTGTCGTTTTGATTTCATCGATGGTGACGTTATCGTTAGAGTGGACAATGACTCCATCCGCTCTGCCGTCCATCTCTAAAAGAAAATCACCGTAAGTGAAATCATGGGAAAGATAGACTTCCGAAAGATAATCAGGTCCTTGTTTATCCTGATACCATTTATGAAGTCTGGTGCCTTCTTCCATCGAAAGCGTATTGAAAATACGGTTATCCAGATCCCCTTTACGCAGGATCAAATCAACAAAATCATGGACGCCTAGACTGATTCTTTTCACGGATTTATTTTAGCAGATAAAGAAGAATGGGGATAGTTTAAGTAGAGACCCTTAATCTTTTTTTAAAGAATAAGTCTCGCTCCCTAATTCGTAATCACCGATGTCACCGATTTCGGAGCCGACAATAAGGTATTTTTCATCAGCTTTTAAATAGGCGGAAGATAACTCCCCATTATCTAATCTGGAGCCTTTTAAGGAGAGAAGGACATAATCCCCTTCTTTTAATGAGGAATCTTCTTCTAGGATTCCAGCTTTCACTTTTTCCCCGGCGGAGACTTCAACAAGCAACGAAGGAGTTAAAGAAATCAATTGACCTAAGATCACCGGAGAGGAAACTAAAAGAACATCTTCTTCCAGGGCTTGCTTAATTAAAGTATTGATTAAATTAATCAGCGGTTCATTAGGATTATGGATTAATCCGGACAGGCGGAGTTTAAGATAATTATTGGAATTGAAGATATTTACTCCGATCAGTTTCTTTTCTTTATATAAGCCAACGATATCGCCTTTATGAACAATCTGATCAGGGATTGCTTCATTATCGATAACGATAAATAAAGTGTCTTTATAGACCTGATAGTTAAAAAACAAACTGGCTTGATATATCATATCAGTCCTCTTCTTTCACCGCAACGATCCGATGGATCTTAACACCTTTTAAGCGAAACTTCTTTTCATATTCGGAAGGAAAATCATCCTCGGCTTCAACTTTATAATCATCGATTGAGGTAAAGTGAAATTTCCCAAAGGTTTTAAAATACCCGACAGAATCCATATATAAATCATCGTTATCAGTCTTAAATGCTAAGACCCCGCCTTTTTTCAGGGCGGCATAATATTCCGCTAACCTTGTCGGATACGTCAGTCTTCTTTTATGATGTCTCTTCTTCGGCCAGGGATCGGAGAAGTTAAGGAAAATCCTGTCTAAGGAGGACGGGGAGACAAATTCCATCAGTTTTTCAGCGGGAGTATTGATAAAAATCAGGTTATGAGGATACTTCTCCTCACCGACGAGTTTTTTAATAGCGATCGCAAAAGCCGTGTTTGCGACTTCCGCTCCGAGATAGGAATTTTCCGGATGAGCAGAAGCCATCTGGATTAAAAACTCTCCGCAGCCCGAACCGATTTCCAAACAATTAAAAGGCGGCAAGGAAGGTAAATCATTGTCGTTCAAGGCCACTTCCTTATGGGCTTGAAGCAAGTCATCCGCCCAAGGCTTATGCCGTAAGCGCATCTACTTATGCTCCTTAGCTAATTCGCCTAAAGCTTGAATCGCATGGGCGTAAATACCGATCGATTGATAGAAATCCTTTAAGCGCAGGAATTCATTATCCTGATGCATCAGACAATCCACACCTGGGAACTGCATGCCGAAAGCGACGGTATTTTCCGTCTCGCGCGCGTAAGTCCCGCCTCCGATTGCTAAAGGCTTAGTCTGATAATCACCCGTTTCTTCCTGATAAGCTTTTAATAAAGCCTGGATGAAAGGTGAAGAAGGATCTTTAACTAAAGAAGGAGAGCCACCAAGCAATTCAATGCAGCTCGGATGGGTGACTTTTTCCACGTGCTCAACTGCCTTATCCGCCTCGACATTCTCCGGCAGACGCATATTTACCAGCAAAGATAAAGTCTTCCCGTCGTAGGACATCACCCCGACGCAGTAAGAGGAAGAATCAAAGTAAGCCGATTTATAATCCCCATCGAAGTTCTTCCCGTCCCCGTACTGATAATCGAGGAAGATTTCTTTTAAGACTTTAATATTGAAGACTTCCCCGAGGAAGTTCAAAAGATGTAAGCCAGCGTTAACCCCGTTCCAAGGAACCGAGCCATGGGAAGCTTTGCCTTTAAAGTGCAAAGACGAGTTCAAGATTTCCGCCATGATCTCCGGATGATTCTTTTGATAATCAGCTAAAGGCTTAACGAATAAAGAAGAATCCTTAAGCGGAAGATAAGCTTCATCCAAAACTACGTTAGTCGCCTGTCCGTATTTAAAAGACGGGATTCTTTGATCATCCAAATCAAAATCGACTTTATAGGTATAAATTCCTTTTTCAGCGAAAATCAAAGGATAATCCGCATCCGGGGAGAAACCGTAAGTCGGGTAAGGCTTATGCATCTTATGGAAATAATGGTCCAGACATAAAGAGCCACGTTCCTCATTGCCGCCGAAGATCACCCTTACTTTATACCCTTTGATCCAGCCTTGGTCTAAGCAGAGCTTAGCTCCGTATAAGGCTGCGATCCCCGGGCCTTTATCATCCGCCGATCCACGGGCGTACATCACGTCGTTTTCAATTCGCGGAGTAAAAGGATCGCTCAGCCAGTTAGGTGAGACCGGCACGACATCCATATGCGCATAAATATCGATTAAAGGGCCTTCTCCGTAAGTAAGCTCGCTAGCATACCCATCGCATCTTTCCGCCTTAAAGCCGAGCTTAACCCCTAAATCAGCGATGTATTTTAAAGCCTTATCGACTCCTTCACCAAAAGGCTTTTCAGGAGCGATTGTCTTTTCATCGTAGATCGAATTGATACTGCAGGCTTCCTTTAAAAACTCCAAAGCTTCTTTAGAGTATTTCTTCGCTAAGGAAGCATAGATTGTTTTTACTTTCTTTTCCATGTTAGTTTCCTTCTTCTGTTTTCTTAAACAACTCATCTTTGAGATCTAAGGCTTTCGCCATGCCTTTATAGATAACCATCTCGTCGAGGATGAAATCCTCAAACGAGAGTTTCTTTAAGGCTTTAGCCAGTATTTTCCCGTCTCCGCCCGTCACGACCAGCTTGAGATTTTCATCTTTCAGATCGGCTTTGCATTTTTGATAAGCTTCGACCAATTTCATCCCTTCTCCGAAAACCGTGGAGGCGTTGATGGCGTCTTTGGTATCGTAAGAGAGGTAATCAGGAGGCATTTCGACGATATAATCACCGAGCAGCTCTGTCGATTTAAATAAGGAACGGTTAATGATATTCAGCCCCGGTCCGATCATCCCGCCGAGGAAGACTTTATCTTTATCCAGAGCGAGGATTTTTGAAGCGGTCCCGTAATCCGCGAGCAACGTGGAAGGCTCGAGGCCTAAAATATCGTAAAGCAAATCCGAGCCGAGGATATGGAGGTTAGGAATCGTATAGCCGAGTTCTTTGACCTTCTCAGCCATCTCATCATTATGGAGCACCCTTATCGAAAGATTGTCCTTATAAGCGATGAGGTTTTTTACCAGTTTGGTCTTCTCGGAGTTGACTGAAGAAATATAGATCAAGCCTTCTTCTCCGCCTAGATCACCAAAGAGCGCTTTAAAGCAGGTATCGAGATCTTTCGAGTCGAAGCACTTAAAAGAAAAAGGCAGCCCTTTATTATTTAGGCAATAAACCCCGATTGAGGTATTGCCGATATCCACCAAGATATTTCTCATCCTACATTTCCTTTCCCCAGGAATAATATTGCTCATCTTTCTCCGGGTCGCAGATCGGCTCATCGTCTTCAACTAAGCTAAATATCGCTTCCTTATAAAGTCTTTTAAAATCATCTAAAGACAACGAGGCTTTAAAATCCCCGGAAGCCACAAGGATCTTCTCGCCCTTTTTCTTAAAGTAATTGCGTCTTTTTTCGCTGATGGCGGAGAGGATATAACCATCCTCCAAATAACTGAGGGCCTTCAACAAACCGAATTCTTCTTTTTGATCAGAGGTGAGATTTTCCATACGTAGAGTATTTTAGCAGATTCTTAATAGATTAATCTCATATAAATACGATTAAGACATGAAGAAAAAAAGGCTGATAAGAAAAGGCTCCCATTCGGGAGCCTAGCTAGACGAACTAATCTTAGTTCTTATGGTAGTCAGAATGTCCGCCGCCATGTCCGTAATTAGAATGGCCGTGATCGTGGTCATTATGGCCCTGATACGGTTTTCTCGGACGCGGAGCTTCCTCGACATAACCTTCCGGTTTAGGTAAGAACTCACGGTGGGACAGATCGACTCTGCCCTTTTCATCGATATTGATGACCTGAACCTTCAAAGTATCGCCAAGGTGAACGACATCTTCGACTTTCTCGACACGTTTCCAATCGAGCTTGGAAATGTGGCACATACCATCGGTATCACCGAAGAGGTTGACGAAGCAGCCGAACGGTTCGATTCTGACAACCTTGCCTTCGTAGACTTCACCGACAGCAGCGACACGGACGATATTCTGGATCATCCCGTAAGCTTTATCGATCATGGCCTGATCGACGGAGTAGATGATGATTCTTCCATCATCATTGATATCGATCTTGCAGTTATTGCATTCAGCGATGATTCCGTTGATGACCTTGCCTTGCGAGCCGATGACTTCTCTGATCTTATCGACCGGCACATCGAATTTCTTCATCTTCAAAGCGTACTGGGAGAGAGTCGGACGGTAAGAAGGGATGGCCTTAAGCATCACATCGAGGACTTCAGCTCTTGCCTTATGAGCCTGAGCGAGAGCCTGCTGAAGGACCTCTCTGGTAATACCCTTGATCTTAATATCCATCTGCAGAGCTGTGACACCTTTAGTAGTGCCAGCGCACTTAAAGTCCATATCGCCAAGGTGATCTTCCATGCCTTGGATATCGGTGAGGATGGTATAAGGATGTTTGCCATCGAGCGGGCCAGAAGTAATCAAGCCCATCGCGATACCGGAGACCGGAGCCTTAATAGGAACGCCCGCATCCATCAAAGCCATGCAGGAGGCGCAGATGGAAGCCTGGGAAGAAGAGCCGTTGGATTCGACAACATCAGCAACGCAGCGGATCGTATACGGGAAAGTATCTTCATCAGGAATCACGTAGGACAGAGCTCTTTCACCCAAAGCACCGTGGCCGATTTCTCTGCGGCCCGGAGTGCCCATCTTGCCTAATTCGCCAACGGAGAACGGCGGGAAATTATAGTGATGGAGCCAACGTTTATCAGGTTCATCAGCTAAGCCATCGATAATCTGCGCATCGGAGAGAGCGCCTAAGGTGCAAGCGGAGATAACCTGAGTCTGGCCACGGGTGAACATAGCGGAACCGTGAGCGCGCGGAAGCAGGCCAACCTGGGCATCCAGAGGACGGATCTCATCGATCTTACGGCCATCCGGACGGACCTTATCTTCGGTGATCAGACGTCTGACTTCATCGCGGACGAACTCTTCGCAGAGAGAGGCGACATTCTTTAAAGTGTAAGCCTTGGTCTTTTCATCAGGATATTCTTTAGTGGCATAAGCATCGACCGCTTCTTTAGTGATATCAGCGATGGTGTTCTGTCTTTCGAGTTTATCGAAAATCGAGACAGCCTTGCAGATTCTATCTTTATAGACCGGAACCAATTCCTCGCGGATCTTATCATCGAGGTGGTAAAGAGGTATGACTCTCTTCTGTTTCCCGACCTTGGAGATAATATCTCTCTGGAAGTCGATCAGTTTCTTAATAGCTTCATGTCCGAACATGATCGCATCGAGCATGACTTCTTCCGGAAGCTCAGCCGCTCCAGCCTCGACCATGTTGATGGCATCGTAATTGCCAGCGACGGTGAGATTAAGATCGGACTTAGCCCATTCCTCAGGAGTCGGATCGATGACAAACTTTCCATCGACTCTGCCGACATAAACGCCGGCGATCGGACCATCGAAAGGAATATCGGAGATGCCTAAGGCCAAAGAAGAACCAAGCATACCGGAAAGTTCCGGAGTAGCAGTCGGATCAAACGACATGACGGTGTTAACCAACTGGACTTCATTGACGAAGCCTTCCGGGAACATCGGGCGGATTGGACGATCGATCAGACGGGCGGCAAGGATCGCATGGGTCCCCGGACGTCCTTCTCTCTTCATAAAGCCACCAGGGATCTTCCCTGCGGCATAAGCTCTTTCATCGTAATTGACAGTGAGCGGGAAGAAATCGACTCCTTCCTTAGGCTCTTTAGCGGCGACGACAGTGGACAACACGACAGTGTCATTGAAACGAACCAACACAGCTCCATCGGCCTGCTTGGCGATTTCTCCGACTTCGCAGGACAGGTGCTTACCGAAGAAATCCATCTCGAATACTTGCTTCATTTTCTTTCCCTTTCTTTTTAATGAATTATACAAAGTAATTTTATCACACTAGCCCTCTAGGGAGTTAAAGAAAATTTTACTTTGCTGACCTAAGGTTATCTTCAAAACCACCTGTTTACTGCCTTTTCCTTAATAAGTCTTCTTTGTTCTAGATAAAAAAGCTCCTGAAGGATAACCCCCAGGAGCTAATTGACATCAAACGTTTTAGTTTTGATGGAATGACTTATAGGCTTCGACCGCGGCAATCTTTTCTTCCCGTGTCGCCTTTTTCCAACTTAGAAACTTATGATCTCGTTTCGGCTGGATATAATGCCCTGCCTGATAAGCTTTTTCCAGTTCATCAAGAGGAGCATCCTCTGGCTTTTTAACTTCTGCTGGAGCGACTTTTGTTTCTACTTCCTCATGATCGGAAGAGGGATGAGCAGCGTAATATTTCTTAATCGCTTCGACCTTCTCATCATCGGTGGCGTTTTTCCAAGAGACAAACTTATGTTCATGAAGGGGTTGAGCGAAATGCTTAAGAGTGAACTCCTGTTCTAAATCGTAACCTTGGACTAAAGTCCTTGGGGCTTCTTGAGTTTCAGAAGGAACATTATCCTCTGAAACAGGTTCTTCATTCTTAACTTTATTATCTTCAGCCTGATCCGAGGTAGTCTCCTCATTCGGTTCTACGACCGGTTGAGTTTCTTCTACCATTTGTTCTTCCGGTTTTACTTCTTCCGTTTCTGTCTTCTTAGTCTCTTCAGGAACAACTTCTTCCGGCTTTTCTTCGCTCGGCTGAGTCTCTTCAACGACCGGTTTTTCCTCTTCGACTACCGGTTTTTCTTCTTCCGGTTTCTCTTCAGTCTGCGTTTCAGTTACCGGTTCATTATTTTCAGTCTCTTGGGTTGGAGCGGATTTATCCTCCAAGGGATTAGCTTCCACAAAGGAATCATAAGAAGAAGGTCTTTCAGCAGGATGATACTTATAGTACTTCTCAACGGAAAGAATCTTTTCTTCTTTGGTCGCTTCATCCCAGACGATGAACTTATGATCATGACGAGGCTGAATATAATGCCCTTTTCGATATTCTTCCTCTAAATCGAAAGGACTGGTGACTTCAATTTCCTCTTCTTTAACTTCTTCAACTGGAGCAGGAGTAGGTTCAACAGGCTTACTTTCTTCTTCCGGTTTTACCTCTTCAGGTTTTACTTCTTCCGGTTTAACCTCTTCCTGTTTTACTTCTTCAGGTTTTACTTCTTCAGGCTTTTCTGCTTCAGGTTGTTCTTCCTTCTTTATTTCTTCAACAGGTTGAACTTCTTCAGGTTTCTTCTCTTCAACCGTTTCAGGTTTTTCTTCCTCTTCAGGTTCTTCGATTCCTACGCCAGCTTTGATAGAAGGCCCCGCATCTTCACCTAAGTTATCAGTGACTTCAGATTGGGAACCGTACTCCCCAGGTAACTCGCGTTTTTCAACGTAGGAAGGAGGGATAGGAAGTCCACGATCTTTCTCGTATTGTTGAGTTAAGGCTAAGGCCCGATCGAGAACCGGATCAGCTAAGGCGGCTGATAAGGAACCGACGATTAAATCAAATTCAATTTCGGAGGTCGGAATCGTCGAGTCAATAGCATCGTAGCTTTCTTTAAAGGAACGCAGGAAGCGGGAGGGCTTGGTGGTATAAGAGACGATGAAGGAATACCAGTTCATCGCATCGTTGATGTCTTCCTCCTGATAGAAAGGAGTAAGAAGTTTACCATCTAAGTCATCGGGTGTCCTTAAGAAGACTTTCGTTAAGCACTTATATGCCATCAACATGGCGCAGATGGTCCCGGACTTAAAGATAAATAACATCCCCGGGAAGCGTTCGGTGGTTCTGAAGTTCAATTGAATCGGATAATCCTTCTGATTGTAATTAAGATGTTTAAGCTCAGCGACTAAGTCTTCGAAGCATAAAAAGTCCGGATAGTACTCGGCATTTGATAAATCCTGGGCCGGTAAACTCGGAAGCGGAGAATACTTGGCGACCAGATAAAGATCATAGTCGGGCATCATGATGACATCTTTGCCCATGCCATCCATCTCTTCTGAAGTGACCATGGACTTGCTGATGCCGTTTTCATCGATGGTGGAAGAGACGAATCTCTTATAGACATTGAAGCCGTTGAAACGGTAGCCTTCCTTGGTCGGAGCGATGTGGCTGATATCGATATCGGAGCCTAACTTAGCCTTAAAAACCAAGTCTTGGGTCGAACCTTGAAACTCGCCTCCATCCAAGGTAATCGTTAGTTTATGGACCTTCAGACGCGCAGAGCGATAGTGGAAGAAAATTATTAAATAAGCAGCGACCAAAAGGACGGTTGCGGTCCCAAGACCGATAGCAAACACTTGCCACGGGTTCATTTCATTGAAGGGTTGCCAATCGAGAATTGTAATTAGATTTACCAGCATTCCAAGACCTCGTCTTTCTTTGAATTTTCCGCTAAAATACGGCTAAGTGGTCAATTATGTAATTATAATAATTCAGAAAAAATAATTAGTAAAGGCTTCTTATGAACTTCTTTAAATTCTACTTGTAAGCATGAAGAAAGCCCATATATAATAAACGGGTAGGTCAAAACAAAGCATGGCAATAATTGTCTTGATGCTGATGGGAGGTCTTGGTGCCCTGTTGGTGGGCATGAGACTTTTACAAGAGGCGACAGAGAAACTGGCGACAGGTTCCTTAAAAAAGCTTTTTGCGAAGACGGCTAACTCTTCGTTAGCGGGGGTCGGGATCGGTACTTTATCGACGATGATTATGCAATCCTCCGGGGCGACGACTGTCATGGTCGTCGGCTTTGTCAATGCCGGAGTTATGTCTCTGGCTCAGGCTACCTCTTATATTATGGGCGCGAATATCGGCACCACGATCACTGCCCAAATTGTCGCTTTAGGTGGGCTTAATTCCTCTTCTTTTCCGCTTACTGAAATAATTATCGCCCTGACTTTAATCGGAACGGTGATGACGATGTTCTTTTCTAAGAAGCATGAGAAAGTCGGACAGGCCGGCGATTTAATCGCGGGGCTAGGTCTTCTCTTCCTCGGCTTATGGGTGATGACGACTTATATGGGGAAGATGTTCGATGCGGATGAAAGTGTCAAGAATCTTTTAACTCAGACAACTAATCCCTTCCTGCTTCTTTTCTTAGGAATCGCCTTAACGACTTTAGCCCAATCTTCTTCCGCAATAACTTCCGTTATTATCGCGATGGCCATGGCTGGAGCCATCGTCGGAGGCTCGGGAAACGGAGTCCTCTATGTGATTCTCGGCTCTAATATCGGCTCATGCTCCACCGCTTTGATTTCCGCAATCGGTTCAACCCCTAACGGCAAAAGAGCTGCTATCATCCACCTTTTATTCAACGTCTTCGGTACGATTCTTTTCTTTATTTTGCTGATCAGCTGGCCTTCTTTCTTCGAGGTCACTTTCCAAAACTGGTTCCCGGGCCACGCCGCGACCCAGATCGCTATGTTCCATACTTTCTTCAATGTCATCTGCACGATTCTTTTCGTGCCTTTTATCAAGGGCTTTGTCTGGCTCTCGGAGAAAATCATTCCCGTCAAAAAGAAAACGCAAGGACCGCAAGTCGATCTCCTTGATGAACGCTTCTTAAAGAATCCCGGTATCGCCTTAAACCAGGCTATTATGTATTACCATTTGATGGCTAAAGCCGCCTTAGATGACTTGAACATGGCTATCGATGCTTTTATCGCTAAAGACAAGAATAAACAGGAAGCGATCGATCTGATGGAAAATAGAGTCCTGACGATGTCAAAAAATCTCACTTCCTTTATCGTAAGGATTGCCTCTTCAGGTATCGGAGAGAACGGAGCCATGAGAATTTCGAAGATGCAGTTTGATATCGCTGATATCGTCCGTCTGACGGAAGTCGCCGATAACATCACCGGCTATACGATCCATGAAGTCAATGAAGAACTGGTTTTCTCAGATATCGTCTTCGACCAACTGAGGCAGATGAAAGCCTTGCTAAACGAACAGTTTGCCAATTCGGATCAGATTGTCGATCGCCCTTCCCTCGATTCCTTAGCTAAGACGAGGAAGATGGAGGATGAGATCGATAATCTTCGTACTTCGATGATCGGCGGGCATATGGATCGCTTAGCGAAAGGCGAATGCCGTCCCGCTTCTTCCAATGTCTTTATTAACTTAGTCGGAAACCTCGAACGTTGCGGCGACCATATGAACTTCATCTCCGAAAGGGCCTGCCAGGAGTTGCTCGACAAGAATAAAAATACGAAAGCCTCTAACTGATTTTTCCTAAGTTATCTTCCGCCCTCCTGAAGAGGGCGTTTTTTTATAAATGAAGTAATCTTATTTAAGCATGATACCGCTTTCAGGCGGGGATACGTTTTTTTATCTATAAGGGGATATATAATTAATCGTCTTTAGATTAAAACACTCAGAGGTTTAGAGTATGGCCGGCTTAATTACAATTGTCTCCCTTGCCGTGATCGGCATGTTCATATGCATTATCTTCTTCCCGAAAGCCCATATCGGCAAGTTTTCTTTTTCAACATTTTATCTTTCCCCTTTAATCGGGGCCCTCTGCCTTTTGGTCTTTCAAATTATCGATCCCGGCGCTCTTTGGAGCAAAATGACGGCTAGTTCCACCATCAATCCTATCTATATCCTCGTTCTGTTCTTCTCGATGACTTTGATTTCTATCCTTCTAGATGAAGCAGGCTTTTTCCATTATCTGGCTGAAAAGACCGCCTCGAAGAACTACTTAAACCAGAACGGCTTATTCCTGAGTTTCTATATCTTGATTTCTATCTTAACGGTCTTTACTTCAAACGATATCATCATCCTGACCTTTACCCCGTTTATCATTTCTTTCTGCTTAAAAAGCCGTATCGATCCTCGGCCTTATCTGGTAAGCGAATTCGTGGCGGCCAATACGTGGTCGATTATCCTTATTATCGGAAACCCCACCAATATTTATTTGGCCTCCTCTTTCGACATCAGTTTCTTTAGTTATTTTAAAGTGATGTGGTTACCAGCTTTACTGGCGGGGCTAGTTTCTTTTACTATTATGAGAATAATGTTTGCGAAGAGTTTGAAAGTCCAGGTCAGCGGTATTATTAAATATTCCGATAAACCTTTGAATCTGAAGTTAGTTCTGCCACCGTTAATCGTCCTTATCATCTGCATTTCTTTGATGGCGGCCAGTTCATTCTTAAATTTCAGCATGTGGATGGTTTCTTTAATCTGCGGTGGGACGATTCTTCTTTACTATATTGTCTACTCTTTTATTTCCAAAGACGCTCAGGGGATTCTTTTCAGAGCGATTAAAAGACTGCCTTATGAATTGATTCCTTTTGTTCTCAGTATGTTTATCTTATCTTACGGCCTGGAGACTTACGGCATCGCCGGGAAACTGGCTTCCCTTTTAGCGGATACCGATCCGATTTTCCGCTACGGGCTGACTTCTTTTGTCACCTGTAATATCGTTAACAATATCCCGATGTCCGTTTTCTATACCTCGGTCATAGCTTCCGCTTCCCAAGCGATAAAAGCACAGGCGATTTACGCTTCGATTATCGGTTCGAATATCGGAGCCTTCTTATCGCCAATCGGAGCTTTAGCAGGCATTATGTGGATGTCCATTATTAAAAATTACGGCTACGATTATTCCTTCGGTAAGTTTACCAGAGATGGAGCGATTATCTCTATCCCGACCATCCTCGCTTCCTTAGCTGGTTTATTAGTAACTCTTTAAAAAGACAAAATTACTTATTTAGCTTAGTTTCAGCGAGGTTTTTAATGGCCTTTTCATCAAGGCGATAGATTGTCCATTCATCCATGGCTTTAGCCCCGAGAGATTTATAAAAAGCGATCGAAGGGGTATTCCAATCTAAGCAGGTCCATTCCATCCTCGGGCAGTTACGCTCTTTAGCAAGTTGAGCTAAATAGATAAAGGTTTTCTTTCCGTATCCATGGTGACGGTAAGCTTGATCGATAAAAACATCTTCCACATAAAGTCCGCCTTTTCCTTTAAAGGTGGAGAAATTGGTGAAATATACGGCGAATCCTATTTCTTTCCCTTCCACCATCAAGAAGATGGCTTCCGCATTTTTCTTCTTAAAGAAAGATTCTTCAATGGTCTTACGATCGGCGCTGACCTGATCTTCCATCTTCTCGTAGACGGATAGTTTCTTTATGAAGCTTAAAAGCAAGTCCGCATCTTTTCTTTCGGCTTTTCGAAAGGTCAGTTCAGTTTCCATAGATTTCTCTTTTCTAACTCCTTTATTAATAACTAAAGAGTTAACTTGAGACTATCTTATATTGGGTTAGATTGTTTTTCTAGTTTTTTTGTATAAACGATCAATAAGGAAATGCTGATAATCCCGGTGAGGATTTCCGTAAAGACCATGGCATACCAGATAAGATCGCTATGAAGGTAAGGGAAAGAAAAGATGGTAATTAAAGGGATCACGGCTCCTCTTAAGACGGAGACAACAAAAGCCGCCTTCTCTTTTAAGATAGCTTGAAAGTAGTAGCAGATCACGACGTTAAATGGTAAAAGGATAAAGCAGGAACAGAAAGGCCTGATGACTAAAGGACCAAGTCTTTCGACTTCCGGGGTTGTAGTCATAAAGATCTTAAGAATATAAGAAGGCAGACCTTCTGTTAAAACTAAACCGAGTAAAGAGACAACCCCGATCGTAATTAAAAGATCGTGA
Source organism: Bacilli bacterium (assembly GCA_022652945.1). Classification (GTDB taxonomy): domain Bacteria; phylum Bacillota_I; class Bacilli_A; order RFN20; family CAG-288; genus Scatoplasma. Next base: position 16,728 of record JALCRV010000007.1, on the reverse strand, counting down.
AGTAAATGGCGAACTCTGGGGAATAAGGAAGCCCCGTAGTTAAAGGAAACCAAAGGCTGAGCCGCCTGACCGATCCCGTAAGAAATACACTGCATCAAAACGTATATATTCAATAAAACCCCATAGATAGCTAAATAACTATCCGAGGATTCCGGAAACAGAAACAGGATCTGTTTATTAAAAGCCACGTTGACAATTCCCATCGCCGCATCCGCAAAGAAAGAAGAAAAACCAGTTAGGAGTATTAAAGAAGATTTTTTAAAATAACTATGGAAGGAAACAAGGCGAAGTGAGTTGCTCTTGCTGAAGAAATGCGAGCACATAATCCCGTCTCCTAAACACATGCCAAGGATCGTGGCTAATCCCGCTCCTTCCATCCCCATGTTACAAGTAAAAATGAAGATGTAATCAAAGAGAATATTAAAACTGCCCCCAGCGATTACCGCCGCGGTCGCTAAGCCGGGGACTTTGTCATTTCTTAAAAAAGCCGCGAGGAAATTGGAGAACGTAAAGACCGGAAAGCCCCATCTGATCCAAGTAAGGTATTTAAGACATAATGGCAAGGTCACTTCTTCCGCCCCGAAAAAGACCAATAAAGGTTCAAGATAAATATTTAAAAAAATCGCTTCTAGAACTGAGATAATCGAGGTCAGAATAAGACCCAGAGTAAAGTATTCATTCGGGTCAGAAAACTTGTCTTCTTTTCCTTTTAAGGCAGCGTATAAAACACTTGAGCCGATCCCCGTAAGCAAGCCTAAAGAATAGACCAGATTCCAAAATGGGGAGATGATAGCTAAAGCCGCCGGGCCATCGGGGCCTTGATAATGCCCCATCATCGCCATATCAACTACCCCGAAAACAGAAGCCACCAAAGCCGCCCCTAAAGCATTCCATAAAAAGTGGGTGTAGAGATGATGGATATCGTCTTTTGCTAAATCTAAAGCCATAGGGACAATTATAGCATACGTATTAAAGATAAAAAGCCCTTATAACCGCTTTCTTTCAAGATAAAGCGGTTAAAGGGCTAAGTATTGCAAACAAGGAAAGAAGAAAAGAATTTTACCTTTAATTATCGGAGCGATTATAGCCGTTCTTCATCAAGCAGGAAACGGCGTAGAGCACTTTATCAAGAGCCTTATCCGTCTCTTCTTGAGCCATCTTCGCTAAGTCTTCATTAGCTTCCTTGATGGTGAGAGCTGTTTCTTTGCTCTTTATAAGTTCCTCATCGTATTTATTGATTAACTCATGAGCTCTGGCAGCGGTCGCATTTTGGTAGCGTTCAATAAGCATCCCGACCATACCGAAATGGGGATCAGCTAAAGCCCCGATGATTCTTGAAGCCCAGTAGAAGTTCTCGCTGGAGACTTTTAACAGCGTATTCCCAAAATACTCCGGGACTTGAACCATATTCGCATATAACGGGATTAAGGCATTAAAGACATTCGAGCCAAAAGCGATCCATTCCAAGGCTGCGTATTCGTTTTTCACATACGGGCGGATTTGAGAAACCGAAAGGAAACTGGTTCTCGAGATACCGATCGGACGATACTTCCCTTTCTCCGGATAATTGACTTTGCTATACGGATCATAAGGAGTGCCCTGGTAATGAGAAGAAAGGACATATTTCACATCCTCGATCGTGATTTTCCTTTCCGGGACTAAAGACCAAGGGATATCATCGGATTCAGGAGTATAATCCGCCTCTTCCCCCTCCCATTTAATAGTCCGAGGATTAAAGTAACGCTCGATAAACCAAGCGCGCGGAGTATTGTAGACATGATCGGAATCATCGTGGGAGCCAAAGGCCTCGCGCGGATTCAGTTTTCCTTTTAGATCTAGCATCAGATGGTTCTTAGCGATGAAGTCTTTTAGATCAGCGGAACAAAGGTTATTTTCCTTGGCTTGGAAAGCATCATTTAGATCGAAGCGGTCCATGCCGAATTGATTAGGCATCACGACATACTCCTCATCTAAGACTTTCCTGGCGATCCAATGATGGCCGCCGATAGTCTCCAACCACCAGATTTCATCCTGATCAGAAAAAGCGATGCCGTTAGGTTCATAAGTCCCAAACTGCTCCAGTAATGAACCTAGGCGTAAAACACCTTCTCTCGCAGTATGGATATAAGGCAGAACTAAGACGACCAGTTCCTCTTCCCCGATTCCGCCTTTCACTTCCTTCTGATTGCCTTTTCCGGCTACATAATTGACATAAGGATCGCCCCCGAGAACCCTCGGATTAGAAGTGATAGTCTCGGTAGCGGTCATCGAGACGTTAGCTTCGTTAACTCCCGCGGCCGCCCAGATACCTTCCGACTTATCGACATTAGGCATCGATGTGTAGCGTAAAGGATTATCCGGCAGATCGATTTCGACGTGGGAAATGACCGACTTATAATGACGCGGCTGATCTTTAGGTTGGATGACTGCTAACTTCTTCGCATGGAATTGTCCGGAAGGCGAATCATCGTTGCGGGCGATGATTGTCGAGCCGTCGTAGCTGGCCTTTTTGCCGACCAAGATTGTTGTGCAAGCCATAAATGATTTTCTCCTTTATCTTTGTCTTTTTTATGATAGCACCTTCTTCAGGCTTCTAACTTAAATAAGCAAGAATTAAAAAGGAGAGGTCACCCTCTCCCCAAAGCTCGACTGAAGAATTAGAAATAGATAAAGTAAAGAACCAGATAAGAGATATAAAGCCCTAAGCAGGTAAACCCTTGCCATCTTTTAAGCTTCCCGCTTACCAAGGTCGGAACAATCGCTGCTAAAGCGATCGTCAGGCCGAAAGGCAAATCCAGATACATCGTGGAATTATAAACTGGCAAAGCCGAGGGGAAGATAAAGGAGGCGACGGAAAGAATCAAGCATTGGTCGATAATATTAGCCCCGATGATATTGCCGACGCTGAGATCGGACTGTTTCTTAATAATCGAAATAATCGCTGTAATTAACTCCGGAAGCGAAGTCCCGATTGCCACGATGGTGACCGCGATAATCTTATTAGAGACGCCTAATTCAGTGGCGAACTCCGTTCCGTTATCCACCAGTAACTGCGCTCCGACAATTATCGCTAAGACGCCGATGAAAAAAAGAAACACATAGTAAGCTGTCGAATTTTTCTTTTCGTTTTTCTCTTGGTTTTCGTTTACCTTTTCCTGACTCTTGTCTTCTTTAGAAGCAGTTTGAGAGGGAATAACCGGCATCTTCGTCTCTTTTATTTCTCGACCTAGAGAGCTTTCTTTTGCCATCTGCTGTTTAGCTTCGATGATATTATCAACCAAGAAAGCCACTAAAATCAGCAGCATGATAATCCCATCCCAGAACTGGAACTGCCGATCGATGACCAAAATCCAGAACATCCCGATAGAGAAAATCAGCATCAAAGGCTTTACTAAGAAAGTCTTACGTTCGACGTTCATCGGGCGGAAGAGCATCGATAAAGCCAGAATCAAGCCTGTGTTACAGATAACTGAGCCAATCGCATTGCCAGTCGCCATATCAACCGAAGAAACCGCCAATGCATCTTCCCCTGCTCTTAAGAAAGAAGCTCCTTCAATCGAAGCGAAAGTCGAGACGAGAAACTCCGGCATCGTCGTGCACATGCTGACAACTGTCGCTCCGATAATTAACTTCGGGATTTTAAATTTCTCGGCAAACCAGACCGAGCCATCGACAAACCAGTCACCTCCGTAAACCAACAACACCAACCCCACAATAAGATAGACGATCACCACCACCATCCGCCAAGGGCTATTTAATCCTTCCCAGCCGTAAGTGATATTCAATAAAGCTTGAATTTCCATATTAATTCCTTTCCTAAAACACTTTAAAAGAGTCAAAAAAAGACGAACCGTTAACGATAATTTTCAAGCATAGGAAGAAATCCTTTCAATTCCTGGTCTGGCGACGAGATTTCTCCCGTTTGAGAGGGCGGGTATCTCAACGGTACCGTGTTTGCCGCTTGCTCTCAAGAAGGCTACTCCCCATGCCCTTTTAGGCTAGGAAAATTATACAAAATCTCGCATTAAAATTAAAGTTCAGGGCTTAACTTACTATTAAGGGGACACAGTTTGCCTAAAGTCATCTAATTTTCTTCCTCTCTTCCCTTAAAGAACGAGCCGAAGCGATTTTACTAGTAAAAAAGATAATTTATACTTTATAATGGTTATATGAAAACATATATGGAACAGGCCATCGAGGAAGCCCAAAAAGGCATCCTGAGTGGCGAAGGGGGCCCTTTTGGCTCCGTTATCGTGAAAGACGGGAAAGTGATCGGGCGTGGGCATAACCAGGTCGTCAAGAACAACGATCCCACCTGCCACGGAGAGATTATGGCAATTCGCGATGCCTGCAAGAACCTTCAGACTTTCGATTTAAGCGGTGCTGTTTTATATACGACCGCCTATCCTTGCCCGATGTGTCTAGGGGCGATTCTCTGGGCCAATATCGATGCGGTTTATTATGGCTGCACCGTGGAGGATACCGAAAAGATCGGCTTCCGCGATTCGGATTTTTATAAGAAGATCGAAAACGGGCACATCACTCAGTTTGTCCACGAGCTTTCCAGGGAAGAATGCTTAAGGCTTTACGAAGAATATCAGAAACTTCCTGATAAAAAGAACTATTGATCAGCAGGCTTAAATAATTAACCTCAAAAGGCTCTTTTTTCCAAGACTAAAAAATACTCGCCTTCTTCAGACGAGTATTTTTACTAAGCGTTTACTTCTTTTTAGGATTAATTGTCGGATTAAGATAGATCGTATCGTTGACCGGCGCATGCTTAGGTAGGATATGGACATCGCCTTCATTGAAGGCCAGATGAGCTTCATCGCCAATCTGATAGATCTTCTTACCGCGCGGATTGTATTCGGTGATTTTCAATAGATCACTGCCGACTCTCACGTGGTAGAACTGATAAGAGCCCATGAAGGTGGAGACTTCCACTTTGCACGGGAGTCCTTTTCCATCATCGATATGGACCGATTCCGGACGAAGGACCAATTTGACTTCATCGCCTTTTTTCAGGTTGCCGAGATTATCGACGGTGAACTTATAACCTGCAACATCGACGACGAGCTTTCCTTGCCCCGGCTCATCGACAGCCACACCTTCAAGGAAATTAGCTTCCCCGATAAAGTCAGCGACAAAGGCGCTAACCGGGTGATAATAAATCTCCATCGGGGTGCCGATCTGCTGGATGACACCTTTATTCATAATGATAATACGGTCGGAGATCGCCATGGCTTCGCTTTGATCGTGAGTGACATAAACGGCCGTGATGCCGACACGTTTCTGGATGGCGCGAATTTCCGTACGCATCGAGATACGCAATTTCGCATCGAGGTTGCTTAACGGCTCATCGAAGAGCAGGACGGAAGGATTCAAGACCAAGGCTCGAGCTAAGGCCACACGTTGCTGCTGGCCGCCGGAGAGTTGATTAGTCATACGTTCTTCCATGCCTTTAAGCTGGACAAGGCTTAACATATCCGAAACCTTTTTCCTGATTTCTTCTTTGCTTAAAGGAGTAAGTTTGCCATCCGGCCCGATACGTTTACGGATCTTCAGCCCGTAAGCGACGTTCTCGTAGACGTTATAGTGCGGGAACAAAGCGTAAGACTGGAAAACCATGGCGGAATCACGTTCGTTCGGGGCGAGGGGATTGATATCCTGGTTTCCGAGCAAGATATCGCCTTCATCGGGTGTTTCAAAACCAGCGATCATACGGAGAATCGTCGTTTTGCCACAGCCGGAAGGACCTAATAAAGTCACGAATTCCCCGGGTTTAATGGTGATGTTCGCATCCTTTACCGCATAGAACTTCCTTTTGGTTTTCGGTTCCTCGTAGATTTTACCTACGCCTTTGACCGTGACACCTTTCGGTTCCTTGTGGTCGAAGTAAATCAAAGCTTCGTTTCTGAACTTTCTTTTTTCTTCTTGAGGCTTGTTAGCCTCAGGCTTTTTCTTATCCCAGAACATTATGCTCTCTCCTCCTTAGGTGTACGGTTATGAGTCAGCATCTTAATAACGAAATCCATCGCTAAGATCGTGATGCCGCTGACAATCATCAGCACGGTCGAATAGGCGCTGGCGGTCGGATAAGCAGCTTTGCCGGCGAATTCATTGATGACGTAAGTTATCAGTTTGAATTGTGGCGTTACTAACAGAATAACAGCGGAAATAGCGGTGACACTGCGGACAAATGAGGTGACGATGGAAGCGAAGAAGCTATCGCGGACGAGCGGTAAGGTTACCGTTGTAAAGACCTTGAAGCTATTGGCTCCCATATCGAAGGCGCTTTCCTCGATGGATTTATCGATCTGTCGAAGTGAAGCGGTCGCGCTCCTAGTGCCGATTGGCAAGGAACGGACGATGAAGACGATGATAATGATCCACACCGTGCCATAAAGCCCCTGCATCCAACCAGTATGGAAGAAGCCTTTGACGTAGCCGCGGATGAATCCGACGCCGAGAATAGTTCCCGGGACCGCCATGGCCAACATGGAAACAAACTCGATAAGTCCCTTGCCGGGGACTTTCTTCTTTACTACCAGGTAGGCGATGATCATCGAAATCAAAGCGGTGAGCGGCGCGGCGATAAGCGAAGTCTCCATCGTGGCCCCTAAAGAACCTAAGCCATCCGAGGAGAAGACGACAGCCCAGTTATCCCAAGTGAAGGAATAATTGGCGAGGTTAACCCAGAAAGAACAACAGATGACAGTGCCGTATAAGACGATGACAAATAAGCTGATCAATGAGCAGATGATCGAGAGCGGAATGGTGACTTTCTTATCCTCGATCAGCATTCTTTGTCTGGAGGCTTTCCCTGTCAAAGTCGCCACGGTCTTCTTTTCAAAGACGTACTTCTGGAAGAAGAAAACCGTCATGGAAATACTTAGGAGGACTAAAGACATCGCGGAAGCCCGATACGGGCCGTTGAAGCCGTTGCCGCCGTTGATTTGGTTATAAATAGCAGTCGACATGGTTTCCATGGAACCGCCGATAATCAGAGGGTTAGCAAAGTCAGCAACCGACTCGATAAAGGTGACTAGGAAGGCATTGGTGATGCCCGGAGCCAGCAAAGGCAAGGTCACATCCTTGAAGACTTTGAAGCGCGAAGCACCCATGTCGCGGGCCGCTTCCTCTAAAGACGGATCGATGTTTTTTAGTAACCCCGAGACCATCAGATAGACGGTCGGGAAGAAAGTGATGATTTCAACGATGATGATACCCGGATACCCATAAAGCTCGTGATGCATGGATAAATGGAAGACACCCGAGGTGATAAAACCCGTATCGCCGAAATATAGAATGATGGCGATAGCGACCAAGAAAGGCGGAGAAACTAACGGTAAGAACGAGACGATTTTAAATAGCCATCTCATGAATGGCGAGCGGACTTTTACATAGACATCAACATAAGCGAACAAGACACCGACAATCGTCGCCCCGACACCTACCGCCAAACCGATAATCAAGGAATGGACGATCGGCGCTCCGTAATTCAAAGTGCCGAAAATGTAGGCTAAAGAGTCAAAAGTAAACTCTTTGTATTTGGTTGCAAAGCTGTCTTTTAACAGGATGGCCAACGGGTAGGCGACAAAGAAAAAGAGAAACAAGAAAATCACGATCATCGTGAGGATCGTGATGGGGTCAGCGAAGAACTTCTTCCGCGCTAAGGCCCGTGACTGCTTAGTTGACATTTAAATTTCCCCCTCGCAAAAAAACAAAAGGGGAAGGAGAAAAATCCCCTTCCCCTCTTATGGCTTTTTAGAATGTAGGAAGTGTAACTACCTTCTGGAAGTCAGCGACATAATGTCCGGTATTGACCTTGGCATCTTCAAAGTCATAATCCATGACTTTGACTTCGTTAAGGCCAGCATCGATAGCAGCCTGCGGCTGCTTAGCATTATCGAGGACCAAGAACTGATAGGAACCGTTCTTCGCAGCTAATTCAACGCATTCAGGGCTCAGAGCGAAATCGATGAATTTCTTCGCTAAGACCGGATGTTTGCAGCCTTTAAGAATAGCGGTAGCACCAACCTCATAGGAAGTGCCATCGGAAGGAGCAGCCATACCGATCGAAGTGTACTTATTATCGACAATCTGAGTGATGACATCGTGTAAGAAGCCGATGCCGATCTTGCATTCGCCTTTACCGACCTGTTTAGAAGCACCAGAACCTGATTTAGTGTATTCAGCAGTGTTGCCATCCAAGGTCTTGAAGTAATCCATAGCGGCGGTATCGTCGTAGCAGGAAACTTCCGTCCCGGCATCATTTTGATAAGTGGTCTTCTTGCCGGCGGCTTTCTTCTGAACCATGGTGTTAACAACAAGCTTCGCGGTGCCCGCGGTGGTCGGAGCGGACCAAGTGATCATCTTCTTGTATTCGGGCTTAATCAGATCATCCCAAGAAGCAGGAGCCGCAACTCCAGCAGCCTTAATCTGATCTTTATTCCACATGAAGCCTAAGATGCCTTTATAGATGCCATACCAATAAGAATCAGCATCCTTGAAATGAGCATCGGTGATGTGGACAGCGTTAGGAGACTGATACTGAACCAGAAGCTGGTCGATCTTTAAAGCATTGTAAGGATCGGTCGTGCCACCAAAGAGGACATCCGCAGAAGGATTGCCATCCTCGGCTTCAATCTTCGACTGCATTTCACCGGAAGAAAGACGGAGATAAGTGCAATTGATGTTGTACTTAGCACCGAAAGCAGCAGCGACAGCTTTAAGATAGGGCTCTTCGCAACCACCATAGATGGTCAGCGCGTCCTCAATCTTTTCGCTAGTAGCAGCCGAGCTAGTGCCAGCAGCTGAGCTTGTACCAGCAGCCGAGCTATCAGCGACAGTTGAACTGGCTGCAGGAGTGCCGCATCCAGTAAGAGCAAAAATAGAAATCATCAAGACACTTCCTAGAACGAAACGCTTTTTCATTACAGTTCCTCCATACCGCATTACAGCGGTTTCTGTTAATTATTGTAAGCCCTATCTTTTTAAAAAGAAAGTGCTTTCTTGCTTTTTGTCAATATTTTGTTGACAAATCAGTAAAAAAGGCCCAAATAATGCTTGTTTAAGGGCTTAAACAAAAAAGCGGCAACTCGGGCCGCTTAGCTTATAACCAATTTTACTTATTATCCTTTAAGAAGTCTAAATCGAGGATTTCGGAAGGACGGTAGATAATCTTATAAGGTTTTAAGTCGATCAGTTCCTTTAAAGGACGATATCCCCAGCCGACTCCAATGGCATATTTAACCTTCGAATTATGAGCGAACAATAAGTCCACATCGGAATCACCAAAATAAGCGACTTCTTCAGGTTTTAAATTCTGTTCTTTAAAGATGATTTCCATCATGGCCGCATCAGGTTTGACTTTCACCCCTTCCCTGATGCCGATGACCTGGCTAAACAAATCGTCATATAAAGAAACGATTAGTTTTTTGGCGGCTTCTTCAGGTTTATTAGTTAAACAAAATAATCGGATCCCTCTTCTTTTAACTTCACTCAAAGTCTCTTTCATTCCTTCAAAAGCCCGGCTCTTCACACAGACATGGCTTAAATAATAAGTCAGATAATCATCGAACACTTTCTTGAAAGTCTTTTCATCGACCTGAGGAGGCAAAGACTTCTGAATCAGGACTTTTGAGCCGTTTCCGATAAAGGATAAATACTCTTCTTCCGGATGCAGAGGAAATCCGTTCATCTTCAAAGAAAAGTTGACACCCTCCGCTAAATCCGGAAGGGTGTCAGCTAATGTTCCATCTAAATCGAAAGCCAAAGCCTTAATCATAAATTAGAGGACGTGGATCTGGCTGGTCCAAAGTTCATCAAGCTTAGCTTTTAATTCAGCGTTATAACGGTAGAAATGGTCGCCATCGGTCGCGGTAATCCTATAAGCATCACCGATATCAGCAAAGTAGCCCCCTTCCCCGGTTTCCGCTTCATATACATCATTAAGCGGAGTGGTATAGCCGATGTATTCAGTATTCTTGGCCGCCACATCGTTCTGACAAAGATAATCAATCCAGGCGTAAGCCAGATCGACGTTCTTGCAGGTCGAAGTGATGCAGAGAGCATCGGTGTAGATGTTAGTGCGGACATTTGCGCCCGGCTGAGCATCCGGAACATAGTACTTCAAAGGGGATTTCGGATCGACTTCATTGGTGATCGAATAAGCGGCATCACCGGAATAATCGAGGCAGATATCGTATTTGTGGTTAGGCATATCATCGAGGATTTCCTCGGTGGAGAAGGAGACCTTCGCACCGGAATTCACGACTTCTTTAAGCCAGGAAGTCGCGGTGGAGATCTGCTCATCATTCGGGTTCACAAAATCCAGCCCGTTGGCGGCTAAGGCCGCGGAGTAGACATCTCTAGAAGCATCGTAAAGGCAGACTTTACGCTGAGAGCCATCTTTATTCTTCGCCTGCTTTAAAGCGTTCCAGCCTTCCTGTTTAATCTCGTCAGCGGAAATCACTGAGGAATCATAGATTAAGCCGACCATACCCCAGGTATAAGGAACCGCGTAGTTCATCAGATCAAAGCCTTTAACCCCATTGACATCTTTAGCTAGATTCTCCAGATCCTCTTTTAAAGACGGAACCAGTTTATCTTTCGCATAAGTCTTGAACTTAGAGTAATCCAAAGACTGCAGCTTATTCTGGACCGCCAGCTGTTCGATGGCATAGTCGGAAGGGACTAAGACATCGTAAGCGGTGGTCTCAAGCTTAGTCAGCATGCTTTCATTGGTATCGAAGGTCGAAAGGTTGATCTTGCAGCCGTATTTCTTCTCAAACGGAGTGATGACGTTAGTCTCCTGGGTATTATCGATATATTCGCCCCAGTTAAAGAACTCCAAAGTCTGACCTTTAAAAGGAGAATCAGCGATTTCCGAGACGGAATCACCAGTTCCGCTTCCGCAAGCGGCTAAAGAAGAGACAGATAAGATTGAGCAGACGACAGCGACGAAGAGATTTTTCTTTTTCATTTTCGGGTCCTCCTTAATTAAATGGCCTTGAATTAGAACGACTTTTAGTTAGCGACTGGACGAGTATTCTTCTTTTTACGGCTGATTTCCTCGTCCTCATTGTGCTCCATTTTGGAGCGGATAATCTCGAAGCCGACCAGCACGATGCCGATCGTTAAGAAGATCAGAGTAGATAAGGCATTGACGACCGGGTTGAATTTCTTCATGTTGTAGACAAACATCGAGATATTCATCACCTTCCCACCGACGAAGTAGGAGATAACGAAGTCATCGAAGGACATCGTGAAGGCCATCATCGCGCCCGATAAGATCGAAGGGGCTAAATCAGGGATCACAACCTTCCTGATGGCCTGATGCTTAGTGGCTCCTAAGTCCATGGCCGCTTCCATTTCGGCGGGATCGAGGCTTTGGACTTTCGGATAGACCTGGATAATAACGTAAGGCGTGCAGAAGGCAATATGAGCTAATAACATCGTCATATAGCCCATCGAATCTTTCATCAAGGCGAGGAAGAGAACCGATAAGGAGACAGCGGTCACGATATCGGGGTTAACAACCGGAAGGTTATTGACCGAGAGCAAGAAGGAAACAAAGTTCTTCTGCTTCTTCGCTAATTCCGCTAAGCCGATCGAACCGATTGTCCCGATCACCGTCGAGATGAGCGTAGCCAATAAGGCGATAGAGACGGTAGTCCAGAGGGCTTCTTTCAGTTCTCGATAAGAGAACAGGTATTCGTACCAGTAAGTGGAAAACCCACCCCAGACTGTCGCGGATTTTGCAGCGTTGAAGGAGAATAGCATCACCGAGAAGATCGGAAGATAGAATAGAAGCAGAATCAGAGGAATATATAGGGCGTAGAAGACTCCCCCGTTCCAGTCGCGCGAGGAGGATTTACGCATGTGGGAACGATTAGCCATGGATCTCACCTCCTCCAGCCCCGAGCGGGCTTATATCCTTGAAGCGCTTCTTCCGGCTTCCTTGGTCATCTTTCACAGAGGAGCGGTCGAGTTTGCCAATCAAGAACATCAACAGCAGCATCGTCAAGGAGAGCACCACCGCGGCAGCAGAGCCTAAGTAGTAGTCGTTCATTTCCTTGAAGAAAGTTTCAATCAAATAGCCGATCAAAGGCATACGATTGCCGAGTTTCATCGGAACAATCAAAGAAGTTGCTGCCGGAAGGAAGACCATCGTAATTCCCGAGATGATTCCCGGCATCGAAAGAGGCAAAGTCACACGGAAGAAAGTCTTAAAGGAATTAGCTCCGAGATCTTTGCTGGCTTCATATAAAGCCGGGTCGATCTTCAGGACTGAAGTATAAATCGGGATAACCATAAACGGCAGGAAGTCATAAACCATACCGAAGACGACGGCGAATCTAGTGCCATCGAGTTCAATTCCCGTCCAGGTAGTGATCAACTGGAAGATCTGTTTCCAGGCGAGAATTCTTAAAAGCATATTGATCCACATCGGAATGGTGATTGCCATCACCATGATCCTTCGATTCTTCGGCTTGGTCCTGGCCATGAAATAGCCGACGGGATAACCTAGCCCTAAGCAGATTAAAGTTGTAAGTAAGGCGAACCATAAGGAAAGCCAAGTAGCTTTCGTATAGGTCGCATTAGTGATAAAGGAAGAAAAGTTCTCGAATGTCAGATAAAGCTTATCGGAATTCGGGATTTTCTGAAGGAAAGAATAGAGAATAATGAAGAAAAACGGCAGGAGAACAAAAACTAAGAGAATAATCATGAAAGGAATCGAAAGAGCGGAGACGGCATTGAAGCCGAATTCTCTTTTTTCCTTTCGTGAAGCGCCTAGAGGACGCGCATTAGCATGAAAGGCCATTTTACATAACCTCCATCAGGTGGATATCATCGGTATCGAAATTGACACCGACATATTTCCCAACGGGGATGTAATCTGTCGTATGGATGGTGATGATGCGCTGGTTATCCAGTTTCACATCGACTTCGTAGAAAACGCCTTTAAAGAAGATAGAATCGACAATCCCGGTAAGCTTTCCCTTGGAAGGATAGACGATATCAAGATCCTCCGGACGTAAGAGGACATCGACAGTCGAATTCTCCGGGAAGGAGATATCCGGGCATAAGAACTGTTCGCCATCGAATTCGACGTGCTTTTCATCGATGACTTTTCCGACGAGGATATTAGAGTCCCCGATGAAGTTAGCGACGTAACGGTCGGTCGGTTCGTTGTAGATTTCTTCGGCGGTTCCTATCTGTTCGATGAGGCCGTCTTTCATAACAACAATCTTATCCGACATCGTCAGCGCTTCTTCTTGGTCATGAGTGACGAAGACGAAGGTGATTCCGGTGGATCTTTGCAGCTCTTTCAGTTCGTATTGCATCTCTTTTCTTAACTTTAAGTCCAGAGCGGAGAGGGATTCATCTAATAACAGCAACTTCGGACGGAGAACGATAGCACGAGCAATCGCGACTCTTTGTCTTTGCCCGCCGGAGAGATGGGTGACATTGCGGTGTTCCATCCCAGTCAGGTTAACAAGCTTAATCGCGTAATTGACTTTAGCTTCGATTTCAGCTTCCGTGTACTTTTTGGTGGTCTTATTGATAGACTTTTTGATCTTTTCCGTAAATGTCAAAGGGCCATCAGGATAAGGGTGAGGATGCTCTTCTTGATGAAGGCGAAGGCCGAAGGCGATATTGTCATAAACATCCAAATGTGGGAATAAAGCGTAAGACTGGAAAACGGTATTAGTCGAACGCTGGTAAGGCGGAACAAATGTGATATCTTTCCCTTGGAAAAGCACCTCGCCAGAAGTCGGGGCTTCAAAGCCACCGATGATTCTTAAAGTTGTGGTCTTTCCGCAACCGGAGGGTCCTAAAAGCGTAACAAATTCATTAGCGTTGATCTTCAGGTTAATACCCTTTAAGACCTTAGTCCCTCCGAAGCTTTTGGTGATGTTCCTTAGCTCAAGGAGGGGCACTTGATTATCATTATCCATTTCATCGTTGCCCCCTTTAAATATTTCAACAAAAGAATGATATGATAGCCCACACTTAAATGCAATATAAAAAGAACAATTTTTTCACTAAAAATATCAAAAGATTTTTCGTTGGATTTTTTAGAAAAAGGTGCTTCCGCAACTAAGGATTTTTTGTCAGTAAATATAATCGGATGAGGATTTGCTAGTAATTTTTGAATAAGCGTTCTTTTCCATCTCTTCTTTTAAATAATATGACAAGCTTTATCTCATTTTTTGCTCTTCTTTTTCTTTCTCAATTCAGGAAGTCATTTTTATCTAAGTAAATCGGCTTATTTTATCTTCCGTACTTCAGAAAATCTTTTCGTCTTCTTTTTCCTTAAAACTCATATGGAAAATAAAGAGCAAAATATCATCGAAAGCATCCTTGCCATCCTTTTCAGTCGTAATCATCACATGGTCTTTACCCGGATAGATTTTTGACATGGTCGTCGCGGAGGAAGATTTTTTCGAGATATAAGAAAAAGTCGGAGAGATCGAAAGCTCATCTTCGCTTCCTTTTAACATCAGTACCTTACATTTAAGTCCCTTAAGATAAGGGCGGTATTTGGTTGTCGCTCTGGCAATCTGGAAAGCCAATTTCACGAAGCCTTTATTCCCCGATTTAACTCCGGGCATCTTACTAAGTTTCTTCCGATACATGGCTTTTAAACGGAAGTGTTTGGCAATCAGACGGCAATATCCGTTGATAAGCCCGGTCTTCATCAGATAAATCGTCGGTGAAACCAGGACGATTTTCGTAATCTCCGGATGCTCATCGGCAATCTTCGCCGCGATCCCGACCGAGAAAGAATACGCTAAAAGATAGACAATATAACCTTTTTTTAAATAATCCTCGACGGCTTCCGTGGCTCTTTTCATCATCAGATGAGCTTTATAAGTTTTCTTTTCACCGAAATCAAAAAGATCAACAAGGCTCACCTCGTAATTCTTATTCTTATTTACCTTTAAAAAGTAGTTCTTAAAAACATCCAAGTCATGGATGGTCGAAGTCTGGAATCCATGGAAACAAATCAGAACCCTTTTTACGTTTACTTTTTCAAAAAAGGTCGTCTGATCTAAGATAGATTCTTTATTTTCTTCTTTTAATTCCTGAGCCATTTTACCTTAGAAGATACATCATAATGCCACCGGCTACCCCGGCATTCAAAGAATCGATTTCCTTTTCAATCGGCAGGAGGACCCGATAATCGGAAAGAAGAAGATTCTCCTTCTTAATTCCTTGCCCTTCCGAACCGATCACTAGACAAATTTTCCCTTCCGGACGGACGAACTTTTTAATATCTTCTCCCTTTAGATCCGCGGAGATGATCTTATATCCGTCATTTTTTAAATCAGTTAAAGACTCATAAGTGATATCAAGGCCCAGGAAAGCCCCTTTCGAAGCTTGGACAGCCTTGAAATTATAAGGTGAGACACAATCCTTAGAAAGGACTAACGAGCGGTAAGAGAAGGCTAAAGCGTTCCTCATCAAAGTCCCAAGGTTTCCCGGATCCTGGATCCCATCCAGATAAACGATCCTTTCCCCCTCAGCTTTTGAAGCGAGCTTATATTCGACGATTCCGATTACCTTCGGAAGCGAATTATAAGAAGAAAGTTTTCTCATCAGTTCTTTAGATATGATGATTTCTTCTTTCTCCGCGTAAGCATAATCATACTCGCAGGTGACAGTCTTAACTAATAAGCCACGGTTTAAGGCAATCTTAACTCCGTCTTCCCCTTCGATTAAGACCCTTCCGCTTTTCTTGCCGTTTTCTTTTAAATCCAAAAGCTCTTTAAAGATCGGATTAGAAAAAGAAGTGATGATATTATCCTCTCTGTTCATTTGTTTTGGAAATCCCCGCTCATGATAATGTTGCGGTAACGGTAATAAGACGGGCAATTCTTAATTACTATATCATAAAAGCCTTTCGAATGGTCGTGATAAAAGAAATGAGCTAGCTCGTGGACAATCACCGAATCGGAGACTTCTTCCTTATAAGCGTATAAGGCCTGGTTAAGACCGATAATGTTTAACTTAAAGTTATTGACCCCTAAATAATTAACGGCGGTCGAAAGTCGGACTTTAAAGGTCACAGGTATCTGCATCTGTTCAGAATAAAAGGCGATTCTTTTCTTAAAATGAGCTAAGGCCAGAGTCTTATAGACTTCCTTGATGCTTTCATAATCCTTCCCGTAGATTTTTCCTTCCCCGGCTTCCTTTAAATCGTAACAAGCGAGCTTCTTCTCCCCGAGGATAAAAGCGTGCCTAGGGCATAAATATTCTTCCCCGGATAAATAAACCCCTTTACGTTGAAATTTCCTTAAAGCATCCGTCTGATTAAAAAAGTCCTCTAAAAGCTTATTAAAGCCATCCATAAAAAAGAGATCCTGGCTGATCTTATCTAGATCATCAGAATGGAAATATCTCCTAGCATCAAAGGAAGAAACAAAAAAGAACAGAATCCCGTAAAACAGCCTCACCGCCACTCCTCTTCTTGAAGAGATCGTCAGGCAACATAAAAGCCGCTGGGACTGATAGCTGGTTTCAAACGGGCCGAAATATTTATCGTTAGTCATAAGAAGATTATACCTTAATTAAGAGAGTTTTCCCCGTAAAAAAAAAGAGCCCCGGCGGCGGCCCTGTCTCCCCTTGCGGGTACATCGGGCACTGCGGCGCTTAGCTTCCGTGTTCGGGATGGGAACGGGCGTCTCCGCCGCGTCATCGCGGCCGGGCCGCGCG
>JALCRV010000006.1 GCA_022652945.1 Bacilli bacterium | reverse complement strand
CCAGTAAATGCCTAAGGTCAACCCGTTCATGATAATCATCATCAAAGGGGATAAAAGACCCATCACCCGGCCGGTAAAGATTTGGGTATCCGCCAGATCCTTATTGGCTTTATCGAATCGATTTTCTTCGTAAGTCTCAGCGTTAAAGGCCCTGACTACTCTGATCCCGGTTAGATTATCTCTAGCTAGCCCGTTCACCCGATCGAGCAATTTCTGCATCGCCTTGAATTTCGGGATGACTAAAAGAACCAAGGCCACGATTCCGATAATCAAAGCGAAAATCGCGACTCCGGTCACTAAAGTCAGTTCCCCGGACGAAGCTTGAATCTTACATAAAGCCCAGATAGCCGTAATCGGGGCGGAGAAGACCATACCCATCAACATCATATTGGACATCTGGATTCTCTGGGTATCGTTAGTCGCTCTGGTAATTAAAGAAGCGGTAGAAAACTTATTGACTTCCTCTAAGGAAAAAGAAGAAATCTTCCGATTCACATCCCGTCGGATAGTTGTCCCTAAATCAGCGGAGACATAAGAAGCGATAAAGCCCGTTACTACCTGGCAAGAGGCGGAAGCTAAAGATAAAAGGACCATATAAAGCCCGTTCATCCAAATCTCGTGGGTGGAAGCCCTGGCAATCGAAAGAAGGGAAGAAGCGGCAGTTCCTGTGATTCCATAAGAAGCCAGGCTCTCCTGAGTCACATTAGCCCAATCGGACTGGAAAGCCGTTTGGTAAAAAGCGTAAAACTGGTTACCCATGGAAGCGGGGTTATTATGGTAATTAAGATAAGTGATCGACTTAATAACCCCGGAAACGTAATCGGTCATCGTCATCACCGAATAAACCTGAAGGATCGTAAAACCGATGATCAATAAGACCAAGAGCCAATCCTTCAACGTCATCTTTTTATATAACTTTAGCATTATATGGCCTCTTTCTTGTTCTTTTCTTCCTGATCAAGTCTGGCATTTAAGTCGTTGATCCTCTCTAAGGTCAGCAGCAGATGGTTAAACTCTTTTTCTCCGATTCCTTCAATCGTCTTTTCTAAGCGGAGAAGAAAGCATCTGGTCCCGTCTTCGACCGCCTTATGGCCCTCTTCGGTTAAGAAGACCAGAGTCATCCTCCGATCTTTTTCATCGCTGACTCTTTTAACAAGTCCTTTTTTCTCTAACTCCTTTAAGGCGTTAGCGATCCTCCCGGTCCCGACATTAAGCTGGGGACATAACTCCCCGGAATGAAGACCCTCCGGATGTTCAGCTAAGCTAACCAAGATCTTCATTTGGCCTTTAGCGACGTTTCCGGTTTCTTTCTCCGAAGGGTGATTAAAGTATTTGCTTAAGATTTGACCTAAACGCAGTCCGTAATCTTTGACTTTTTGTTCATCCATGTAATTAACCTCACAATGTGAGTTAAAATAACTCACGCTATGAGTATATTCCTTTCTCAGCGAAAGTAAAGAGGGAAATGAAAGATATGATAACAAATGAAAAAATCCCCGCCGAAGCGGGGAAGAGACATCTTTCAAGTAAGCTTTAGACGTCTTTAAAGCAGGAACCGCCGATAAACTCCCGCATCAAAGAATTATCCGGGACATCGTTTTCCTCAAGATCGGAGAAGTACTTTAGGAACATAATCAGCCTCCGGCAGGTGACATAAGCCGGGGAAGTCTTCTGGACTTGGCTGATTAAAGGCAAGGCGTATTTACGCATGACGCAGAGCTCATAAGGCAATAAGGAATTAAAGACGTAATCGGCTTCTTCCTGGGTAGCATAGATCCAATTGAACTCTCCGCGTCTTACACTTGGCCACATCTGGATGGTATCCTCAGCGGAAGCGTGGCGGAACTTCGAGTCTCTGACGATTCTTCTGATCAGACGTAAATCGGTCAAAGAAATCGGAGTGTGGTTATCGATATTGATCTGCGCTTGCGGGGCGATAAAGATCTTGAACTTATTATGCTGGGCGACGGAGGAAGTCATCCTTTCATTTAAGGCGTGGATGCCTTCAACGATAATCGGTTGCCCCGGACCCAGACGTAAAGTCCTTCCGTCTTCTCTAACGCCTTTTACGAAATTAAAGTGGGGCAAAGTAACCTCCTCACCTTCAGAAAGGCGGAGCATCTGATCGTTAAAGAGATCGACATCGATAGCGGAGATGGACTCTAAATCGTAGCTGCCATCCTCCTCGGGGACTATATCTTTCTTTTCCTTATAATAATCATCGCAAGAAATACGGATGGGGAAAAGACCGCGGCTTAAAAGCTCGAGTCTTAAGCGGTTAGCGAAAGTGGTCTTACCGGAGGAAGAAGGACCGGCGATACAAATAAGCTTAATCGGCAAAGGGGAAGAAGAAATCATCTCCCCTAACTCCGCCAGCTGGTTATTATGATGGGACTCGCACATCATAATAAAGTCCGTCGGTCCGTAAGCCTTAGCAAAATCGTTGATGCCGGCAATCGTATCCAACCCGACCTTTTTAGACCAATCTTTGGTCTCTTCAATCGTTCTTTCAAAGACCGGCTCCGATTTAAAAGACGGAATCAGGCCTTTTTCCTCGGCGCGTGGGAATTGAACTAAGAAACCGGGCAGACGGGGGATAAAGTTGAACTTACCGACGTAGCCGGTCGAAGGAGCCATATATCCGTAAAGGTAATCCTGATAGGTAGAGCAGACGTAGCAGTGAACCATCCCTTCTGGACGGTAACGGAGAATATCGAGTTTATCGCTCATTCCGAGTTTCTTATAAGTCTCGATGGCTTCCTGCTTCGGAATCAGAATCTTTTTAATCGGCAGATCGGCTTTAACGAGCCTTTCGGTTTCTTCCTTGATCAAGTTAATCTCTTTTAAAGTGACCGTGGCTTGATTATCAGCGGAAGAGATATAGATCGAACGCGAGACATCATTAGAAAAGATCAGATGAAGATCCGGGCAGACCTGATGGGCCGCCATCGCGATCACAAACATCAAGGTATTCTTATATATATACATCGACTCCGCATCACCCTTAAGCCCGAATAACTCAATCGTAGTCGGGCCTTTTACTAAATAAGAAAGCTCGCGCAGACGTCCTTCAACCTGCGCACGGATAAACATCTTAGCTTTCTCCTTAGGAATCAAGGACTCGATCGTTACTTCCTTATCCTCGGCGTATTCAATCTTCAAAGTATCAGTAGGAACCATAAGATATATGACCTTCTTTCATAACAAGTTCAAAGGCTCTACTTTTAAAGAGCCGTAAATAGAATATAAATGAAACCGCTTAGAATTTCAATAAAAAACGAAAAATGGCAGATTCAGATCAAAAGGGAAAGGAAATAAAAAGAGACGAGAAAAACGGAAATGTAAATAAAAGGACGATGGATGAATAACATCAGAAGGATCTAATATTAGAAGAAATAAGATTATTAAATAAGATGTAATTTAGTGGCGATATGCCTAGCGACCAGAGAGGTGACATTGACTTTTGAGACCTTCTCGATTTCCGTAAAGAAAGCGTTCGAGTTCACTTCGGAGATAATCGGCTCATTATCCGGCCCGATTAAGACATCGACGCCTCCAAAATCTAACCCGAGGATCTTGCTGGCTTTCTCCGCTGCTTCCTTAAAGCCCTTGGGAGGCTGGTTAAGATAGCCCACCCCACCTAAGGCAATATTAGAACGGAAATCATGGTCATTGATTCTTTCCATATAGGCGATAGTCTTTCCATTCAGGACGAAGATACGGAAATCCTTCCCGCAGGAAGAAGAGATGAATTGCTGGTATAGATGGGGTTCAAGAGCTAATTCAGAATATTTCTCCATCAGTTCCTCTTTGCTCTTAATTAAATAGACCTGCAAGCCTAAAGAGCCGAAGCAATCCTTACAGATCAAAGGATAACCGAGTTCCTCTCCGACTTCCTCGGCAAAAGCGGCGATCTTACAAGGATCAGCTTCCTCCTTACGGAAACAAAGGCGCGAAGGAATGGTCCGAGGGGTTTTAAGTCCGGAACCGGTCAAAGCGATATAGGTCCGCATCTTATCGTTACAAAGCCTTGTGGACTCCGCGGAATTAAATAACGGCAGCTTCTTCTCTAACAAAGAAGCCATCGATTCATCCTTATCCAAATAAACGCAGAATGCGTAATCGTTGATACCTTTAATCGAAATCTCCGAATCTGTCTCCTCGACTTTTAAAGACAAGCTATCCTTCGCCTCAAAGGAGATACCTAAAGCCTTAAACTCCTCCTGGAGCCTTGTTATCTTATATTTGGTGGCTTCCATCAGGCGGAAACCGTTATAAACCGCTAAACCTTTTACCATATTTAAATAATCCGAAAGTCCTTTTTAACTTCCTGATTATAACATATTAGGAGGATTACCTTACGTCTAGAAAAAGAGAGAATCAGTGAAGGAAGGAAACTAAAAGATTACCTTCACCGATTTTCCTTCCGTATCTATCATAAGTGTATTTCCCATCAAAATACCCCAGTCTTGCTCCGTAGCGGTCATAGATGACTTTCCTACTGCCTTCTTGACGGATCTCACCTAATTTAGCTCCGTAGCGATCTCTTAAAACCTCGTTCATTTTACTTTTTCCTCTTAATTAAATTATAGACTATCGCCATGATCAAAACGAAAAATCCTTTTAAACATCAAAAGCGAACTAACGAAAGGGAAGGGGGCTAAAAAGCGAATAGTATTATCTTCCTTCTTGAAAGAAAAAGCGTAAAATGGTACTGTTATTAAGCCTGGGGCTGTAGCTCACCTGGAAGAGCGCCTGCTTTGCAAGCAGGAGGTAGCGAGTCCGATCCTCGTCAGCTCCACCAAACGGTCTATATCCGAACTCAATCTACCTCGTAGGGGATTGCGTTGGGATTAAAGTCATGTTTGATGAATACCGAAGACGTAATCACCTGACTTGACGATAGAGGGCGGTCCGGAAGGGCCGCCCTTTTCATATTCTTTTAATCCTTTCTGGCTCTTTGCCGAAAGAGCATAATCAATGAAAGCGGCCATAGCCAATAATTATTGGTAACCAAGAACATACTAATGTTATTAATAAAACAGTTTTTATGTGGAATATCATCATAGACATTTGCTGTATACATAGAAAAAGCAAAAGGATTAAAAATGAATTCTTGAAAATCATGCCTCCATATAAATGGAAGGATAGAACTAAGTCTAGAATCATTTGTAGATTTTAAAACGATTTTAGCCAACGTCTTCTTTTCTAGATTGTAAAAAACATCACTGTTTTCTTCTTTTAATCGATACCTTTTGCCACTAACAGTAAAAGCACCGTCGTCAACAGCCATTTCTAACTCATAAAATGAGTAAATAGGAAATCTTGCGTTCTCGTTACACGCCGTTCGACAATTAGACATTATGATACATGGCTTTATTTGGCAGTTTGATAGTACACATCCGGTTAACTTCTTTAAAAGATCGGCGGCTTTTTCAGGTCGAAGGAAAAGCATTTCTTTTTCAAGTTGGAAATCAGCATGCTCAATTATCGTTGCATCTCGCCTAAAATCAAAATAATCCATTGATGAAATCAATAGTTATTATGGAGAAAAGCTTTACCACGCTTTCCTTGATATGCTCGTTGAAAAAACTGTTTATGAGAAAGACTTATCTCCGTTTTTTTGATTAATTCTTAACAACATTCTCCATTCTTTCGTCCCTTTAAGAAACAAAATCGTCGTTGAATTGAACAACAACGCTCTTTCTTGGGAGGACTTGTACCATTGTTTAGTAGACTGGCATGATCATCTTTGGAATAAGAATCTACTTTTGGATGGAGATGCCGAATTATCCGATGATCTCAATTATGCAAAGCATTCCGATTATTCTTGGGGAACCATTTCGAAAAATTGACACAGTGGATAATGAAAAGGGTCCCTGCCGATGAATGCAAATATGATTTTGAAAGGACGTATTATGAAAAGGAACTTTCCCGAATTTTTAATGGAAAATTTCAAATTAAGACAAACGATTTTATTGATATGGCCATACTGGATGCGTTTATGGAACATGACGATGGTTCGCTCTTTATTAGTTTTGACAAAAAACTGCTTTCAATCATATCTAAATCAAAACTTGAGAGCTTGCAAAAAAAGCATTACGGCTATATCGTTGCTTCAACGGCACTGAGAGAAATTTTTACTGGTCGGTTTACTGGTCGGTTTACTGGTCGGCCCTCCCCAATTAATGCTATAATAATCAAAAAAGGTGCTGAAATGAAAAAATTAACCCCAGAAGACATTCATCGTCTTTGCGCTTTCAGGGATGAAACGCCTTGGCTCGAATTCAAGACTAACTGGTTTGAACCAGACGAACTTGGTCGCTATATCTCCGCCCTTTCAAATGCCGCAGCTTTGAGCGGAGTCCCTGAGGGATATCTCATCTGGGGAATTCAGGATGGGATACACAAGGTCATCGGAACCGATTTTGACTATCTGCAATCGATTAATAATGAACCGTTGGAACATTTTTTGGCTAGACGGGTGGTTCCTAGCATCGCATTCTCTTTTGAAGAACTGCAGGTTGATGGGGAACGTGTCGTTGCCTTAAGGGTTCCGACGGCTGTAAAAGTCCCCACTTCTTTTGACCATGTGCGATACATTCGAATCGGCTCGAGCAAAGAAAACGCCGAAAAATATCCAGACCGAGAGGGCGAGTTATGGACTATTTTACGCTATGGATACCCATCAGTCGTTAATACAAAGTCCCCGACCCAAGAATTGAAGTTCAGCAAGTTCCTAATCTATTGCGCAGCCAAAGGATTCGAGATAAGACCAGAAAACTTTGAGAAAAATTTCAAGCTGCGTACTGAGGAGGGGGAATATAACCTGCTTGCCTACATACTTTCCGATTCGAATGATGTCCATGTTCGCGTTTCGACTTTCAACGGAAAGACAAAGGCCGATCCCCTCTATTCCGTTACCGAATATGGTTGTACGTGCATTCTTTATGCCATGGATAGCATTTTGGAATTTGGGAAAACGATTAATGTTATGCAGGCAGATGAGACTGACAGGGTGGTGGAGAGAAAAGAAATTCCACTGTTTGATTCCAAAGCCTATCGTGAAGCGGTGATAAATGCCTTTGTTCACAACTATTGGCTTGGACTGAACGGGCCACAGATTAGCGTGTTTTCCAACCGTATTGAGATTCTTTCACATGGCTCTCTTGCACCGAAACAGAACTTACATGGTTTTTATATCGGAGAGAGTGTTCCAGTCAATCAGGCTTTGTCCGACATCTTCTTGCAGTTAAGAATAAGCGAGCGTTCTGGAAGAGGCGTGCCGAAAATAACTGACGTTTATGGAAAGGATGCTTTTGAAATAGATACAAATTTTATCTGTGTTAGTATCCCTTTCAAACACGTTTTAGGAATTGGCGTTTCAACTGAACCGACCAGTAAACCGACCAGTAAACCGACCAGTATGTCAACTCACCAATTAAACAAGACACAGACTCTTGTTTTAAATGAGATGCGAGATAATCCTAACGTAACTATAGAAGAGCTAAAAAAGATTCTTTCTCTTAAAAATACAGCAATAAAGGACGCCATTCGTATTTTAAAGAAAAACGGTTTCATCGCTCGAGTGGGTTCGGATAAAAATGGATATTGGAAAGCCGAATGAAAGGGGAGAACTATGAAAAAAGATGACGCAATAACGACCTGTGAAAAAGTGGTTTCAGGGCTAGAGGATGGCTCGCTTCCTGCTAGTAGGGCGGCCATGCTTTGCTTGCGAATTGCAAGATTAACAAATGACGTGGATTCGATAGAATGGCTCTCATATGAAAATGGCGGATATCCGACGGATAGTAAGGGCCTGCTAGAAGGCAACGCCTTTGCTATTGGGTGCAAGCACGGCCGTGGGTATATTAGCGCAAAAGACGGGAAAACCTACATGTTTTGCCAACTTATTACTGAACTCGAATCTTCTGCGCAAAGTTGTTCATCGGCGATAAGTAGTTTTTCTACAAGCGGAGCATCTGCTGGAGGGGAATATTCAAATGCTGCTTTGAATAATTTCGAAGTTGGCGTTCATAATTCCATCGTCCAGATGATTCAAGACTCAAGGGAATGCACAAGGAAAGCAACCATTCTTCGTGGCCAATATTACGATTTTGCGTTAAAAAAGATGATTACCCTTAAGTTTGGAAATGCTGCTGAAGGCATTTTTGATTTATATAGTTCTGTTGTTAACAATTATCTGAACTCGCTTTCAACTGGGAACGTTTTAAAGATTGATGCTATTCAGGACTCTCTAGATGAGCACAACCCTGAAAAACTTTCGCAAGCAGTGACTAGTTGCAGACGACTTCTTGATTCGGTTTCGACAGATCTATTTTTTAAAGTAGCCAAGGATTCAAAATCTAAGATATTCAAAAGCAGCACAGGGAAAGATCTTGATATTTCCGGCGATCATTATTTGAACCGCCTTTCGGCTATTGCAGAAATAATAACCAACAAATTAGGAAAAAATACTTTGGTCGGCTCGAGCGTTATTTATCTATGTGACATCATTGAAAACATTAATGATGAACAGTGCAAAGGCGTTCACAAAAGCATTTCTATCGACGAAGCGCGTTCCTGTGTTCTTTTGACTTATTCAATTCTTGGAAATCTCTTGATAAACTATCACCAAGCATTTGGAGATGCCGTTATCAATCCCTCAAAATAGGTAATTTTTAAGTTCGGATATGAAACGGCTTGCTCCACCAAACGAAACCTATCCGAACTCAATCTACCTCGTCGGGGATTGCGTCGGAATTCGAGTAAACTTCGATGACTACAGAAGGCGTTGCCATCTGAAGTAAATCAAAGAAACGGGCGTCATTGCCCGTTTTTTAGTGTTCGGATGGCTGAGCATTATTAGAAAAACGGGGCAAAATGCCCCGAAATAATTAAATAAAACGGGGCAAAATGCCCCGAAATATATACTTTATAAGAGGAGGAAGAGTATATTATAAGTAAGTAGGAGGCAGGCCATATGTACCGATTTATCGAAGAAAAGATTCAAGACTGGATTGACCAAAGCAAGAAAGCTCTTCTCATTGATGGGGCTCGCCAAGTTGGGAAGACTTATATCATCCGAGAAATGCTGAAGCGAAACCATATTGCTTATTTTGAAATCAACTTCATTGAGCGGCCTGACATTTTGGAGAAGCTTCAGGCCATTCACGACAACCGTGAACTGGTTCCTTTGCTTAAACTGCTATCTCCCTTGCCCCTTGAAGACAAAAAATCCGTCATTTTCTTTGATGAGATTCAGAAATATCCGGAGATCATCACCAAAATCAAATTCCTAGTCGATGAAGGAACCTATCGCTACGCCCTCAGCGGATCACTTCTTGGTGTGGAGCTAAAAGGTCTTACCTCGATGCCGGTGGGCTACGTCGATATCTTGCGCCTTTACCCGATGAGTCTTTTCGAATTCGCTTTGGTCCTTGGAGTTAAACAAGAGACGCTGGATTATGTTCGTGATTGCTATGAGAAAGAGCAGAAGGTTGATTCCATCGTTCACGAGAAGATGATCGGGGTTTTCTATTACTATCTTATTGCTGGAGGCATGCCCTCGGCGGTTGAGGCATTTATCACCAAGCGTGATCTATACGAAGTGGATAAGGAACAAAAGGCCATCGTTAGCCACTACAAGGCAGATTTCATCCAAAACGAAGCAGACGACAAGAAACTGAAGATCATATCGATTTACGATGCTATTCCTTCCCAACTCAACAAAGCCAACTCCAAATTTATCTTCACCTATCTGAACAAGGAATTGAAGTTCGATCGTTACGAGAACAGTTTCCTTTGGCTGAAGGATGCCGGGGTGGCCATTCCGGTCTACATTGCCTCCGATTGCAAGGCCCCGTTAGTTAATTCTAAAGAGAAGAACAGCTTTAAGCTTTTTCTTTCGGACGTCGGGTTATTGACCTCGTGCTATCCTTTCGCCGTGCGGGAAGAGATTCTTGAGAAAAACGAGACACAATTAGTCAATTTGGGTTCGCTCTTTGAGAATTTCATCGCCGAGGAGCTGGCCGCCAACGGCGTGGTTCCTTATTACTATCGGAGCAAGAGTGTTGGTGAGGTTGATTTCCTGATCGAGAAAGACGGCGAGGTTCTCCCCTTGGAGATTAAGTCGGGTGCCGACTACAAGAAGCACAAGGCTCTGAATAACTTGTTGGCCCAAACGGGGCTCAAAAAAGGCGTTGTCTTTTCGCCGTTCAACCTTGAACGGGATGGTGAAAATTTGTATCTTCCGATTTACATGGCGGAATTGTTGAAAGACCGGGAAGCGTCGAAAAAGGCCATATCGATAGACATCGCTGGTATTTGAACTGTTCTTATGGTTGGTTTATTGGCCCTTTTTATGGTCGGTTCGGTTTTCCTTGGAGGCGTTTATTCCCCCAATTAATCCCCCTTTTATTCCCCCACATCTTGGTTGGAAAACGGCTCGGATATGAAACGGCTTGCTCCACCAAAACGAAACGTATCCAAACCTTGAAAGAGGCTCGGATTTTTTATAGATTTCATCCTAAATTCTTGCCTTACTTCTTAGCGAAATAATCATTATTCCGTATCATTGCAAATATTATTCCGATAGTGTTGATATCATTCCGGAAACTTGTTATGCTATTTGTGAGGAAACAGCGATGCTTGATTCTAAAAAAATCGCAGCCAAATGGAATATTTCCGAGCGAAGGGTTCGCCTACTTTGCCAACAAGGAAAAATTAGTGGTGCCGAGAAGCAAGGAAAAACTTGGTTGATCCCTGAATCAGCCATCAAACCATCAGATGGGCGTTATAAAAAGTCGGAGAGTTTGTTACCGATAATTGATGAGAAGAAACAAGAATTGGCAAGCCGGCGCCCTTTGACAGCTGGCGAGCTTTCTCGTCTTAATGAACAGTTTGCTATCGAATACACTTATGATTCTAACGCTATCGAGGGCAACACCCTTACTCTAAGAGAAACGGATATGGTGCTTCGCGGGTTAACCATTGACCAAAAACCTTTAAAAGACCATCTTGAAGCGGTAGGCCATAAAGAAGCTTTTGATTACGTGAGAGAACTCGTTAAAGGAAAGGTGCCTCTAAACGAAGGCGTGATTAAACAAATTAATTTTTTGGTTTTAGGTGATCAGCCCGAAGATCGTGGTGTATATCGTCGCATCCCCGTCCGCATCATGGGGGCCCATCATGAGCCAGTTCAGCCTTATCTTATCGAGCCGAAAATGCAGGAATTGCTCGAATGGTATCGTGCGGATCAAAGCCATATCGTTACTAGACTGGCCCGTTTTCATATCGAGTTTGAAGCCATCCACCCCTTCATTGATGGGAATGGACGAACCGGAAGGCTTTTGGTTAATCTGGAGTTGATGAAAGCGGGTTTTCCGCCGATCAATATCAAATTCAAGGACCGAAAACGGTATTACGACGCTTTTGATGCATATCACCTCAGAGGCGATCTTAAGGCGATGGAATCATTGCTTGCCTCTTATTTAAATGAGGCTTTGGATGCCTATCTTAGCATTCTTTAGCTTTTCGTTTAGGACCAATTAGTTCGGATATGAAACGGCTCGCTCCAACAAACGAAACACCAGACGGACCGTCCGACGGGATTCAAGTTTCTTGACGGCGCATTCGTCTTAAGGTTCTACCTCGGTAAGACAAGTTAGGACCGCAAGCAAGAAAGAGGGTTATGGGGACGAATCCCATAATCCTTTACATCAAATATTGTGCCCCTTTACGAGCTTCTTTTGAAAACAGAAAAAGTAAAAACTGTTTCCGTCTCTTATTTATCGAGAATGAACATTGCTCAGATTTGTTTTGTAGAGTGGCGTTTTGGTGTTCTCTTCTTTGGTTAGGAGATTACTAGCAACAAGTTTAGCTAAAATCGTTTCTCTAAAATAAGTAGAATTGCTTATTTCCAAATAATCGGCAATCTCTTTGGCACGACGAGCAAAATTATAACAGTAGGAAAGGATTTTATCATCGTATTTGGAACCAGGAGCGTTTCTTACATAATTTAAAGAAATATTTTCTAACACAATTCCTTGTTCAAAAGTTAAATCTGGAAGAGTCAAAGTAAAATGGTCAGAAGTCGAATAGACGAAAGGCTTATGGCGATTGTCAGCATTCTTATAAGCATCCGCAATCTTGTCAAAACCTGTTGCACCGCCCTCCATTTGACGTAAGAGGAAAAGAATATTGCAAATCAATACATTACGTTGATTCGAGACAATACCTGTCAAATCAAAACGATTGACGATATTATCTCCTAAATAAAAGCTACCAGGAGAGGAGATTTCTAAGCGATCGCGGAACATATCAATCTGCACTTGAGTGCCTTTCAAATAGTAGTCTCGATGGGCAAAGGCATTGACAACCGCTTCGTGAATTGCAATTTCTGGATAGGCATAAGTATCAATTCGACCATCTTTCGTTTTTAAAAAGCCGTGGTTCATTCGCGAAGCAATGAACTCTTTTCCTGCCTTTATTGCTTCAAGAATATTTCCGTTATATTTATTGATGGTAACGATTCTATCGTCTCCAGCCGTCAGACCATTATAGAGAGCACATTGGAGATTACAGGAATCTTGGCTGCCGTCCCTGAAAAGAAGAGCGCCTTTTGTTAAGCAGTGTGTTTTTTTATCAAAAAAACCATGGGACAGCAAAAGAGACTCCGTAAGATCATTATCTGTTTTCTTTTTGTATAATTCAGCCATTCCTGAGAAATCTTTTAGGCAAAAGGGAACGTCGGTTGACACCTTGTCATATTGAACGCCTTCAGAAGATTGTGCCATACGGATGATTTCTTCATACGTTGCTCCGTTTGTAAAGCCTTCACGACGGAGATAGATTGAAGGAATTCCTTTATCTTTCAAGATAATGGGCTTTTTCAGTGCTTCGCTGATTTCTATGACCAAGAGAAAGAGCTCTTTTCCATTGTTGGTATACTTTAAAAAATCAATTGAATATTCGGGAACCGGAAAAATATGCTGGTTCACCATGTTATTGAAATAATTTCTTTCTTCATCGGCGTCTTTTTTATCAAATCCGATTAGTTTATTGGTTTTATCCTCTACACCAATATAAAAGACTCCCCCTTTTGCATTAGCAAATCCAGGAATGGTTTTTAGCCAACCGATATAATCATCCCGATTTAAACGAGCCTTGCATTCATATTGTTTGCTTTCGAGAATATCCGCATTGGTAATTTCTTCAAGAATCATTATTTTTACCTCCTTACTTCTAATTACTTTGATTATACTTCTAAGCCACTTCTATCGCAACTTCTAAGTCACTTCTAGCACTACTTCTATGTCACTTCTAATCTGGGCAGAAGTAACTTCTAGCACCTTCTTTGCCCAGGCTCCAAATTAGAAAAGCGGAAAAGAGGATGACTGGTTGAGATCAAGCCTATCCCTGGGTCACCTTTGAGGTTCTATTTTTTAATCAAGCAAAATTGGATTGGCGAAGTCAAGCCGTTTCGGAATATCATGTGAATGCATGCTATTATGCCTTTTCGCCATAGGGGAAGGGGCGGACCGGTCGTCCACGGAGGTTAGAATACATGGGTACGCAAATCATCGGAATAAACAATACCGTTGGCGAGTGTTAATGATGTAATAATAATTACCACTTCTGATGTTTTAAAAACTGCCAATTGTGGTGAAAATTAAAACATCATAATCGGTGAAAATCAACTTGCAATTAATAGCGGTGGCGGAGGTAGAACGCCGTCTGGATCCCGACCCCGAGGCGCGAGGACTCGGCCTTGAGCGCCGTCTGCTCGGTCTCGCAGCGGACGGAGTCGAGCCATTTGAGCGAAGGCACCTTCATCCCCGAGAGCGCGGTCCCCGTCGCGGAGGTGAAGGCCTTCCCGCAGGTCAGGCATCGCCATCTCTGCGAGCCTTCCTTCCCTTTCCCATACCTTTCCACGGCGTCGAACCCGCATCTTGGGCAGGCGATCCTCCTCCCGGCGGAAGAGGCGAGCTGGTCGAGCGTTTTGGAGAATCCGGTGGATTTCAGCTCGGCGACGACCTCATTCCCCGGCTCCAAGAGTTGGTCGTACGAAAGACCTTTGAGCATTTTCTCGAACATGGGTGCGAAAAAGCCTTTAGGCAACCCGCGGCCCTCAGGCATAATCGCCAGAAAACGCCGAAAGAATCACGGGTTGCCTAAAGGCTTCTCACCTTTCTGGCGTTTTCTGGCAAAGATATTATAGCCCAAGAGGGAGAAATCCGATGGCTACCAACCATTTAGCCAAATAGAGTAAAATTTATTTCAAAAAAGGCTGATTCCAACAGTCTTTTTTTGAGTCCCAGAAAACTCGAAGGGCATAAACGGCGTTTTCCCCACTACTTATAAGTGGAGAGACATTCTCCGGAAATGGAGGTTCTTCTAATGAAAGAGGAACGCATTCAAGGCGCCGCCTGCCTGGCCGCCGTCGCCATCC
The DNA here is from genome assembly GCA_022652945.1 of Bacilli bacterium. GTDB lineage: Bacteria > Bacillota_I > Bacilli_A > RFN20 > CAG-288 > Scatoplasma. The sequence goes on along the minus strand of JALCRV010000006.1, from coordinate 120,611 downwards.
TGGACGAGGTGAAATCCCCCTAGGGGTGGAGGAAGGTGCCGATGTGGGTCGACATCGCCGAGAGTTACGTCGAGGCGAACACCTGGGAAGAGCGCAAGAGGTTCGGCAAGGCGCTCGACGCCGCCCTCGTCCTGGTCTCGGCGAGTCAAAAGAGAGAAGCCGCCTAGGCTTCTGGAGTTTCGCCTTTTTCCCCGCTTTTTTTCTAAGGCATAGTTGAGGCCTGTCTGGCGGCGAAACTCTCCACCGCCACCTCTTTAATATGTTCCTAAAATCGTTGCGGTTTGAGTTTTTGAAGTGAACAAAGATATTTTGTAGACAACGCTTACCACTATTGAAAATTGGTTAGTTCTTAGCACGGTTTGTTCCACCTCACGAACATTCAAACCGGTGTGCAAGTTCCCTAACGGTTGCGAATGACCTGAGCATTTTACGACGCCTTTGATTGACTTAACTTTATAACCTCGCGAATTGATATTCACTTTGAACCCAAAACGAACAAATTTTTTCTTGTTTATCCATCCTTTTTCTATCAGTCCCTCTTGAGGGACGAATGAGCAAGAAAGCGTTAGCCCGGTTGCAGTACTAATAGTAGCCGTTTTTCTTTGCTGATTTCTTGAAGAATGTTGCGAAAAAGAGGCATGCTGGTCGTTTCGTGATTGCCCATTATTTCCCTGAGCACTTGAATGAAAAAAAGAGCGAATCTTCATATCATTCAAAGCATTAATGTGAAGCCGATTTACCAATTCGGATAAAAGTTCATTGTAATGGCTGACGGTTTGCTGAATATTCACCACCTTGGGAGTTGCCTTCAAAACATGTTTTACCTTATTTCCTTTGAGATTGATCCCGTCACTCAGTACCGCACTATAAAGGCCAGAATCCCCAAGAACCCTTTTGCATAAATAAACTATCGCATTGCAATACAACCCCGAACTGAATTTTGGAGCATAGACGCATTCGGAGACGATTGAGGCAACTTTGGTTACCAAAACTTGCATGTGAAGTGCAAAATCGGTCCGGTAACCCTTTTCGACATTGTCGGAAGTCGCTTTAAGCATGGCGACAACCTCCATTTGATGAACCCATTGCCCAGCGATTTCGTTAGCGTTTGGCTTTGCTGAAACATTGCTCATTTGAAATCCATCCTCGCTTCGCTTATAAAGACAATTTTACTTTATTTCCTCAGCATAAGCAACTAAGCTTTTGTCGTGGTGTCGTTTGTTAAGTGACAAGTTAAAAGCAAAGGGGTATGTATCTCATCCACTAAGCCACTAGTGGCTTAGAAAAAATTTTTTTCGTTTCGTGAGATAATTATCTTAGCCCCGCCCTCCGCCCGCCCATCATAATCGGTGAAAGCTGACTTGGAATAAATGATCAAGTCCTGTGTTACCCAGGTTCACAGACGAAGAGGCGAAGACGCTGTTCGGATGCTGCTCTGCGATAACAGAACCTGGTTCATCACGTTTTACTGCACAGAGGAGTGAGGCGGGGCTAAGTTACCTATTAAAAGAGCTTTGCGATGAGTCTGACACATTCATCTGAGGCTCCACTTTCGCCATACCCAGAATATGGCACAAAAGGCGATTAATGACGAAGATTTGACATGGTAAGCGCAAAAGGATTGCATGTAAAGTCCGAAAGCATCGTGTCAGCCTCGTCCCGTATACTTTAGCTTGTCACCTAACAAAACAATAGAAACAAGGCCTTTTTGTGGTTCGGATACAAAACGGCTTGCTCCAGCAAACGAAACACCAGACGGACCGTCCGTCGGAATTCAAGTTTCTCGACGGCGCATTCGTCTTAAGGTTCTACCTCGGTAAGACAAGTTAGGACCACAAGCAAGAAAGAGGGTGGCGCAATTTGCGTCACCCTACATCTCTGGGCAAAGCCCGTCAGCGGGAAACCCGCATGGCGATTTACGGAAGAAGTGGTTTTGTGGTCAACTGGTGATTTAGCTTTCTAGCCCAGCCATTCCATCTTGTCTTGGACTTCCCAGAATGTTTTGGTATTGTTGTCGAATATCTTCGCCTCTAGGAAATGCTTGACACAATCGTCGACATCCATTCCGTCATACTGATAGAAAATAGACCAGTCCTTCAGTGTTCCGTCGGGGTTCTCCTCGTCGATGATTCCGATGTGGTCATCCGTATGGGCTCTCCAACGCATCCCTATGAAATGAAGCTTTTCATTAGGCAGATCATTGGCTTGGAAAAAATAGCAGAAGCCCTGATAGAGCAGGGTTGAGTTCTGCCGGTGGATGCCGTCTAAGAAATCGCTGACGTCTCCGTTGATTATTAGCTATGGCCTTCTATTGAGTTTCATAAGATTATTTGAATGTCAGCGGTTTTCCTTCAATCAAGGCTATGGGGATTGGCAAGAAGGTAAAGAACATCCATCAACTCAATGCCTTTGCCGGCAGGTCTCAATCCGATTCTTTCGTTCACTACGATGATTTTCCGGAAGGAGTCATCGATTTTTTCTAATACAGACCTCTCACGTTCTAGGGTCAGGGGATTATCAATCTGATAGGCTGACTGAAGATAGATTGTCTTGGTTCCTTTGACCGCGATGAAGTCGACTTCCAGATTCTTGCGGATTATCTTACCTGCCTTGTCTTTGGAAAACGTTTCCAGGTTGCCGACAGAAACCTGATATCCACGGAAAAGCAGTTCATTGTAGAGGGCATTTTCCAAAATTGCCCCTTTGTCACTCGGAAGGAAACCCATTTTGGCATTTCTTAGTCCGAGGTCGCTGAAGTAGTATTTTACCGGTGCTCCGATTTCTCTGTTTCCTTTGATGTCCCACCTTTTGGCTTTCTCGACAAGAAACGCATCTTCAAAATAGGAAAGGTAGTCATCAATCGTGGGACGGGAGATACCAAGGCTTCCATTCTTTCTGTAGCCACTGGCCAGGCTGTTTCCATCCGTCAAATAACCGATGTTATCGGCCAGAACGCTTAGCAACTCATCCAACTGTTTGCTGTTCCTTATACCATGATGCTCTACGATGTCTTTAAGATAAGTGAGGGAAAGGAGATCCTTTAAGTATTCTTCCTTCTCCTGAGCCGTTTTCTTTTGAAAGAGGAACGGCATGCCGCCATGGTAAAGATACTCCTCGAAAGCCTGTTCCTCAGGAAGGGAAGAAGCGGACTTATATTCTGAAAACGAAAGCGGGTAAACACGGATATCCGTATGACGGTCACGGAAACTGGTCGCTATCTCCTTGGAAAGCAACATAGAGTTACTTCCGGTGACAAAAAGATCGACATTGCTTCGTTTGATCAGCGAAAGACAGACATCAACAAATCCGATATTTCTGGAAGTTTCCTTGGGAAGGGCCGGATTATGGATTGTTGCCACATTCTGTATTTCGTCGAGAAAGATAAAATAGTGGCGGCTGTCATCCTGAATCCTGGTTCTAAGAAACTTCCCAAGCTCGATGGGATTCCGATAAAAAGCAAATTCGTCGTCATCCAGTTGAAGAGAGATGATATCCCTCTCTTGAATCCCTTTGGCGCGAAGTCTGTCGCGGAAAAGATGATTCAGCAAAAAGCTTTTTCCTGAACGCTTTAAGCCAGTGATGACTTTGACCCTTCCGTCACCGAGGGCGGAAAGACATTGTTCGACGTATTTTTCTCTTTGAACTGTACTTTCCATTTCTGTGTCCTTTAACAATTTCCGTAAATAGAATAAATCCAATCAACTGAATTGCAACTTTTGTGAAACCTTCGATAGGGGAAATCTCGGACAATGGTCCGTCTGTTGTCGCATTCGCTCAGCAAAATAACTAAGAACTCTAGGTCATCTGAAGGATTTCTTGATATACATTTAGATTAATATTTAGGGAACGATTTTGGAAAAAGTGGTAATTCCTTGCTTGTTTTTGCTTTGTTAAGACCGCGGTTTTTAACTATTATAAATTTCAAAGTACGAGAAATGCTTTGAAAAAAGTGCATGGGAGAATGAGCGATGTATTTTGGCGATAAGCCCGTTTTGGCCCTTGACTTAAAGTACGCTTGAATGTACATTATAAATGTACATCTGAAAGTACATTAAGGAGAAAGCCTATGCCAACAATTAGTATTACCGATGCCCGAAAAAACATCTTTGAATTGGCTGATAAATCGAAAGAAGCAGCCTCGCCTATCCTTGTCGTTAATTCCAGAGGGAGCAATTTTGTCGTGATCTCCGAAGACGACTGGAACGATATCCAAGAAACGTTAGCTTTAGCCTCAATTCCAGGACTTGGTGATACGATTAAAAAAGCAAAGAAGGAAGATTATTCGAAGAAGAAGCCTTATTCGGAGGATGAAAAGTGGTGAACTATGTCATCAAGTTTTCTTCTTATTCCGAAAAGGACAAAAAGAAGTTAAAACAGTCTGGACTCGAGGAGAAAGCAAGAAAACTCTTAGGTATTATCCAAGACAATCCTTTTCAGAATCCTCCTCCTTACGAAAAACTAAGGGGAGATTATCAAGGCTGCTATTCTAGGAGAATCAATATTCAGCACCGCCTGGTTTACGAAGTCGATGAACCGAAAAAAGAAATCCACATACTTAGGATGTGGACACATTACGAATAAAGCTGAGATATTTGCCTAAACCAGAACTTGGTTTTGGCCCCTAGGGGTTCGGATATGAAATAGTTTGCTTGCCCAACGATACTTTTCCCAACTTTACCTTCTGAGAATATAGTTGGAATCAAAAATAAACTAATATAAATAAAAAACCTCGTACCTTAAACTTACTAAAGAAACGGGCAATGACGCCTGTTTTTTAGTTTGATAGTTTGATTATCCCTTGAAAGCTAGAAAATAGGCTTGAAAGAAAAGTAATCGAAAGGGAAGGAAAAGAAAGTAGAACATAGTTTTGCCTAAGTAAGTGAAAAGTATGTTATTTAGTTAAGGACTTAAATTTGCCGTTAGAATTTTTAAGATCTTTTAACTTTTTTGTAAACAGGGAACCATTGCTTAGCTTTGACGCAAGCTTGGCTATCCGTGAATGGAACGCGGTTAAGTCCTTCCTTTTTGGCTTCTTCCGCCACGGCTGAAGCAACATTTAAAGAGAAATCTTTTATTTTGGAGACATTTGGAAGGACGGCAGCCCCTAAATAACTAGTATCAACTCCTTCACCTACCTGATGGGCAGCGAGGGAAATCATCTTATCCGTTAAAAGCCTGGAACCGGAAGCGATAACACCTAACCCTAGCCCTGGATAGACTAAAGCGTTATTGGCTTGACCGATCTCAAAATTAACTCCTTTAAACTTCACATCTTGCGAAGGAATCCCGGTGGCTACAAGCGCCTTTCCTTGACTCCATTCTATTAAATCGCTGGCTTTCGCTTCCGCTAACTTGGTAGGGTTAGAAAGCGGGAAGATAATCGGACGGGGAGTAGAAGAGGCCATCTCCAAGACTACATCTTTACTAAAAGCCCCGCCCTGGGTGGAGGTTCCAACCAGAATCGAAGGATGAATAGCCTTCACGACCGCTAAAAGAGTGGTAAGAGAACTAGAGTCTTTAAATTCGCTTCGTTGACGGGAAAAAGGTTTCTGCTCGGGCGTTAAATCAGGCGTATCCTCAAAAAGCAGACCTTGTTTATCAACTAGATAAAAATGCTTTTTGGCCTCAGTTGGGCTTAACCCCTCATCGAGCATTTCCTGATAGATTCTTTTAATGATCCCATACCCCGCTGTCCCCGCTCCGAAACAAAGGTATTTCTGGTCGGCGAGTTTCTGCTTTGAGATTTTTAAAGCACCGAGGATTCCGGCCAAAGTAATAATGCCGGTACCTTCGATATCATCATTGAACACAGGGTATTTATCAACGTATTTAGCGAGGATGTTCTGAGCGTTATCCCGCCCGAAATCCTCAAAATGCAAATAAAGTTTAGGGAAGAGCTTTTCTGCTAAGTTAACAAACTGATCGACGAAAGTATAATAAGAAACGCCTTTAATCCGCGAATGATGTAAACCCAGATATAAAGGATCATTAAGAAGGCTAACTCTAGAAGTCCCCGCATCTAAGACAACCGGTAAGACCTTCGAAGGGTCGATCCCCGCAGCCGCTGTATAGACCATCAGCTTACCGATCGCAATTCCTACTCCATTAGTCCCCCAATCTCCGATTCCGAGGATCGCTTCAGCATCGGTGACGACAATCAATTCAATCGAACGCCCTTTGGCAGCGTTTTTAAGTGATTCTTCCATTTGCTCTTCATGATCGATAGAAAGATAGGCGGCATTTTGCGGAGAGAGGAAATACTCGCTGAAATTCTCGATGCTATCCGCAATCCCCGGGTCATAAACAATCGGCATCAACTCCTTGATATGTTCCGAGAAGAGATTGAAAAACAAAGTACGATTACTGCGGAAAATACTCATCAAATAATGGCGTTTTTCCACCGCGTCTTTTTTGCTTTCCACATTTAAATAAGCGCGTTGAGCTTGGATCTTTATGGTTTCAACCTGAGGAGGTAAAAGGCCGACTAAGCCATATTTTTTTCTTTCTTCTTCATTAAAGGCTGTACCTTTATTTAAAAACGGATCATTCAATAATTCATAACCTTTTTTCATCATGATTCTTCTCCTTTCAACATTTTTTTGATGGATAAAAAAGAAGACCTTATTAACTTAGTAATACTTTAGACCTCTTAAGAAAACAGGGCAAGAGAAAACAGGTTTTAAGGATTAAAGAGAAATTGGGCTCTTAAATTCTTTAATTAGTTATATTTAACGACGATCTTTTTAATCGGTGGCCTTTTAAAGAAAGATAAAAGGATCGATAAATCTTTCAATAGAACGAATCATTACCTCAGTTACGATAAGCGAAGCCAGACTTTATTTTTCTAGACTTAAATTATCAGCCTTAGTTTCTTTCTTATCTAACTCCCCAGCCCATTTAAAGCCTTCCTTAGCCATAATCACCGCGATAATCTCATTGATAATCGCCGCGGAGGCGATGGTTCCTTGAATAAAAAGGGCCGAAGAAGGATCAAAAGCGTTTAAAGTAGAAACCGCTATACCCGTAAAGACTAAAGAAACACCGGAGTGGGGAAGTAAGGTAAAGCCGAGGAAATTGCGTACGGTCCTAGGTGCTTTAGTTAGCTGACTACCCAAAAAGGCTCCAAAGTATTTTCCTAAGGCTCGAGAAAGAATATAAACGAAAGTGAAAAGCCCGGCTCCGGCAATCGTATGGTAATCAAGAGGCATCCCGAGGTTAACAATAACAACAATTAAACAAATAGAAAGCACAGGGTCATAAGAAGTTAAGAAAGAATTAAGCTCCTCCTCGCTAAGAAAATTAGCCATAAAAGCTGAGGCGCACATACCCGCCATCAGATAATTAAAAGACCATGCCTTAAAGAAAAAGACATCCATAAGAACACCGCTAACTATCGTAAGGGCAAGAGAGAAAATAACTTCCAGCATTACGCTCCATTTAGATTTCGCCTTTTTAAGAAGAAGGCCCCCTAGAAAGCCTAAAAGGGAACCGGTAAGAATCGGAAGAAAGATTGTAGCTAAGGTCAGATACCACGGTGTAGTAGCCCCGCCTTTAAAAGAGGAAACTAGACTCATCACCGAAAAGAAAACCACGATACCCACAATATCATCTAAAGCCGCCATCGGCAGCAAAGTATCGGTGACGGGACCGTGAGAATGATATTGTTTAACAATTGAAAGCGCAGGGGCTGGAGCGGTAGCTAAAGCAATCCCGCCGAAAATGAAAGCAAGACAGAGGGGCTTTCCTGTTAGAAAAAGGACCAACGCAAAAGCGAGACTCACGACCAAAAAGGTCCCTAGAGACTGAAAAAGAGTCGTAATAAGAATGCTGCGCCCGTACTTTTTTAACTTGGAAATCACCATTTCTGACCCGATCATGACCCCGGCGAAGCACTCTGCGGCCTTTTCGATTACTAAATAGTAAGTCTGATTCAAGGTCTGGACGGATACGAGATTTACTAAATGGGGGCCGAAGACCATCCCGGTGATTAGCCAGCCTAAAATGGCGGGTAATTTGATCTTGCTGATCAGCTTACCGGAAACATAGGCGATAAAAAGAATTCCCAGCCACGAAAGAATCTGGATAACGGTTTCGTTCATTTAAAAAGCACCTCGGTAAAGTCCTTGACGGCTTTAATAGGAGTGGAAGATTTAAAGATTTCAGGTAAGGAGGCTTCAAGGATAAGTCTCCAAGTTTCTTTTAATCCGTTTTTGTCTTTAAGAAAGGCGGAGTAGAAGAGGAAGAAAATTTCGTCTTTATCTGTTCTTATCTTTTTTATTAAAGGGCGAGAAAAAGAAAAACGACGGATGATTTCTTCTCGGCTTAAATATAAGTAAAGGGCGTAAGCATAAAAGGAAGAATCAAGATCAAGTTTATCTAAGGACAAAGTGAAGTTATCTTTAAGATGAGCATAGATTGCTAAAGCCAGCTCACTTTTGGCATGGAAAGAAGCGTAGATAGTTTTCTTGCTCATCCTCATTGTCTTCGAAAGGGAATCCACAGAAAAAGAGACCCCTTCTTTAATTAAACTGCTGATTGCGGCTTTTACTATTTTCTCGTTATTATCCATAACCCTCGGAAACGATTATAAATTAAATCGTTTCCTAGACTATAGCTAGTTAAAATGCCTGTGTCAAGGACAATATATTAAATCTTAAGGAAAGAAAAACGGGCTGAGCAACCCGTTTTTAGAAAACTGATATCACTTACTTAAGAAAAGTCAGAACTTAATTCCTAAAGAGACAATTCCTTTTCCGTAATCGAAGATTTCCTTAAAGCCGAAATGCTTATAGAAACCGTAACTGTTGCTGCCTTGTTGGCAGCAGCAGATAGCTAAAGAATGAAAACCTTCTTTCTTTAAGAGGTCGATTAAGGCCTGGATTAGTTTGGTCCCGATTCCTTGATGCTGATAAGAACCGTTTAGATTAATATGAAGATGCGAAGGCCAATCTTCAATGCATGAAAGAGCGAGAAGAAATCTTTTTTCAAATTCGATTTCACTGGGATCTATCTGTTGCAGGCGGGGAAGATAAATCTGCTCCATCGCTTGGACAAACTTAGGATAAGAAGTCGTAGCTTCGATATAGCCGATAGCTTCATCCTTCTCATCGACGGCGACTAAAACATGTTCCTTTTCCTGTTCGATAAAGTAATCGAGGAAGTTAATCGGGACAGTCTTAAGCTTCACGGGGTCTTTTTTATAGGAATCAAAGGCAGTCTCCTCACAAATGTCTGTTACATTTTTTAAATCCTTAGTTTGGTAAGGACGTATTTTCATGAACATAGATTTATACCGTGAGCTCGATCATATTTCCTTCCGGATCGAGCAAAGAGGATTCATAATAGTTATCTCCTGTTAACCGGGGCTGAGAAAGGATCTGATAACCATCCTTTTTTAGTCTCTCAGTCAACTCTTCGACCTTTATTTGGCTTCCTAAAGAGAAAGAAAAATGAACAAGGCAGGTGCTGTTTCGATCGGTATGCTTAAATTTTAATTCCTTATGGCTTAAAAGCTCCAATCTGGTTCCTCCTTCTAAAAAGGAAAGGAAATAATTCTCCCAGCCGGTTTTATCATTATGGTATTTCTTACTAGGAATTAAGCCAAAATACTTGCAATAGAAGTCTTTTTCTTTTTCGATGTCTTTCACATTCAGACAGAGATGATCAATCATCTTTTTTTACCCTCCAAAGCATGAAGGGAAGCTAAATCATCTTCGTCAATCTTCTTCCCATGACGGTAAACTTTCTTGTCCTCCTCGCTAAGTGGACGGATTGCTTTACAGGGAGAACCGTAGGCGACTACGTTAGCAGGGATATCTTTGGTTACGACTGAACCAGCCCCGATGACGCTATTATCCCCGATGGTCACACCGGGTAAAATCGTTACTCCCGCTCCGACCCAGACATTTTTACCGATTGTGACTTTCTCCGTATACATCAAACTCCGATGTTCAGGATCAAGGGGGTGGCCGACTGTGATTACGGATACATTAGGCCCGAATTCGGTCATATCACCGATCTCGATCTCGCCATCATCGATAAAAGAACAATTGACATTAACGTAAACATAAGAGCCCATCTTGATATGCCTGCCGTAGCAGAAGTAAAAAGGAGGCTCGATCCAAGCGAAAGTCCTTTGCCCGAAAATCTGCTTCATCAATTTAAAGCGGCGAATAAGGCCTAGACCAGCACCGCTCGTTTTGTTATAGGCACGCATTCTTCTTTTTGCATCTTTTCGTTCCTTAGGCAGACCCTCACATTCATCGCTGAAAAGCTTACCCGACTTCATCCTCTCATGCATTGTTTCCATCTTAATTACCACCTTTAATAGTATTTTAGCGTATAGTAATAAATAAGAAGTAGGATTAGAAAGGATAAAAGTAGCACTTTAAAGTATGGATGGCTTTTTATGCCCGGCTAATCAATATGCTGATGGGGAAGAGAAGATCATCTATGACTCCCCTTCTTTTCCGATCTATTTCCACGAGGGAAGGATTTCCTTCTTTTTAAATCGTAAAGCTTTTCCCCATTACCATAAGGATTTTGAATACATCAAGATCCTTCAAGGCGAACTTGGGTATGAAGTGAACGGGAAAAAGTTTTTGCTAAAAGAAGGCGAAGGGATTTTTATCAACGTCAACGCTATCCATTACGGATTTGGAATCGGTTTAGAGGACTGCGATTTCCTTTGCTTATTATTCCCAAGCCTCTTATTAGCTAACTGCCCTGAAGTCGATGATAAATTTGTCGCTCCTTATTTAAATAAAGAAAGCGCCATCCTTTTTAAAAAAGACTCATTAGCCATGAAAACGATGGATCAACTCTGGGAAGAAAAAAACAGAGGTGGGAATCCTTTGATCTATTCCTCGCTTCTTTTCCGCTTATGGCAGGAGACACTTACTTATTTCTCTAAAGACCCTGCCTCTTCCTCCTCCTCGCTGACCATCTTAAAAAACGCTGTTTCTTATCTTAGAACCCATTATATGGAAAATATCTCGCTTTCTTCCTTTAGTCAGGCCTTAGCCGTCTCCACTTCCTACTTAACCAAGCTGTTCAGAAACTATCTCCATTATGGCCCGATGGAGTATCTTGCGAATTACCGTCTGGACTTAGCAAGCGAGAAGTTAAAAGAAAGCGGGGAGAGTATTAAGACTATCGCCTTTGAAGTGGGTTACGAATCAGCTAATTTTTTCACAAGGGCCTTTAAGAAAAAATACGGAATAGCTCCTAAAGCCTATCGGAAGAGAGAGTCTTCCGTCTCTTAATAAGAGACAGAGTAAAAAAGACACATCACTTAGAGCTCATTAAAACTGATAAAGGATTCATTTTCCTTTAAAAAGGACTTAAGAGCAGAAAGATCAATAAGCCAGAATAAAACCCACTTTTTAATAAAAACAACCTTAGAAAGAGCCAAAAAAGAAAGCCCTTTCATAAAACTTAAGTTACCTTTAATAATAAAGAGGTTTAGAATAATAAAAGTAAATGGAGGTTTATATGATTAAAACCAAGAAAATAGTCCTTTTAGCACTTAGTGTCTTCATGACTTTAAATCTAAATAGCTGCGGCAATAATAATCAGTCCAGTTCCGCTTCTTCCGCTGCCTCTTCCGCTGCCTCTTCCGCTGCCTCTTCCGCTGCCTCTTCCGCTTCTTCAAGTCAGGTTGTCTCCTCTTCCTCCTCTTCCGCTCTTATCAGCTCTTCCTCTTCTTCCTCAATCGTCAGCGATGGGGAAAGCGGACTAGCTGCTAATACGATCGCGGAGAATGCGACTCGTGATGGTCTTTCCATCACGAAAAAAGGCCTTTTAGAGAAGGCTAAACTCACCGGACAAGAGAAGTTGACCAAAACGATCGCCTTTAATCTTTTCTATCTGGCCTATCATGAGAATATGCCTGAACAGATCGGCTATAGGAAATACGCGATGGCCGGAGAAGTGACTTATCAGGATCTGCCTAGTCAGGCTAAAGATGCGGTCGATTTCCTTAATGGCATCGGCCTTTTGACTCCAGAATACGATGAACAGGGAGTTCAGATTACCGCTTTTAACGGGGATGAAGAATTCAGCGCGGAACAGCTGAAGACTTACCTCGATCGTTTCCACGCCTATTTTGGGACCTCGGAGAAAGATGATTTCGCCAATACCCATAATAGCGCCTTCATTTATGATAATCCGGCTTATAAAGATAAGACCCGCAGTGACTACTTCGAAGATTCCACTATCGTCTCCACTTTAAATGTCAATGCTTGGGTTAAAGATTACGCTACGAATAAACTGACTTTACCTAGTCTTAAAACGAAGGCCGCTGCCTTCCAGAAGGCTTATAGTGATGATTCTTTAAAGACCGCTGGGAATTGCTCAGGAGCTTTTAAGGCTTACCAAGCTATCTTAGCTCCGACCACTTATACCGATTTCTTCTCCGCCTGCGCTAATCTTTTTAAGACTCAGCGTTTTGATCCGCTTTTCTCCGATGTGAAAACTGAATCCCAATTAAATCTGATAAATAAGAGCTTTATCGAATTAACTGGCTTAAGCTTTACAGCCCCCAGCACCGATATGGTTGAAGGCGGGTCGGAAGCTACTTATCTGGAAAATAGCCTTAAAGGCTTAATTAATGGTCTGGGCTTTAGTGAAACTGAGGCGGAGACCTATGCGGTGGCGGGAAGAAAAGCCGCCTATGACATCATCGCTGAACATGAAAAACTGGTTAGCGGTGGAGCGGTTGATAATTTTGATTTATATCAGACCACCCAGACCATGGGACCTCAAAACTTCCTCCTGCAGCAACATCTAGAGGAAAGCGGAGTTACACTTACTCCTTATACCTCGCAAGAATTAGAAGCGGAAGCTTCGGGAATGCCCGAAGGGAATTACTGCCGTGCGATAGCGAAAAATAGCCTTTGGGTCAAGGCTTTCTTCGAAGCGATGAAAGATGAAAATCTCCAAGGCTACAAGGCGTTAGCCTTAAGAAATGAAGCGATGCTTTTCGTGGCCTGCAACCCGTTAAGCGCTAACCAAGCTTTGGATTCTACATATACCGCTGATACCCTCTTTTTCGGCGATACTCAGTTCAAGAACTATACGACTTCTTTAGAGAACATCGTCATCAAAGACTACATGCAGACAGCTGGTTATCGTAATAACCTCGCTTTGGTCTCCAAGGCCTTATGGGATTTACGTATGACCTTTAAAGGAAGAATCGGGGAAGAGAGCTGGCTGTCCGAAGATGGCAAAAAAGCAGCCATCGATAAAGTCGAGAAAGTCCGTACCTTCATCATGGCCAGCAATGATAATGGCTCCAGTTTGGCCTTGCCTTTACCCGAATACGTCGATAACGACCTTTATCAGGATCTGTGCTTAGCTCGAAAAGCCAAGATGGACTATTCCTTAAGTAAGGATGAGACGATGGACTTCTGGGATTATCAGAGCCAGCAGGTTCAATTCACCCCGAACGCCTTCTATAATCCGGGCTTTAACGGGATTTCGATGCTGATGGGTTATCTGGCCTCCCACGGTGATTTTGAAGCCTTATCTAAAGAGGAACTCTTCGCCCAGGTCTATATCGCTTGCGGGCATGAACTGACCCACGGCTTTGATACGAATGGCGTCAACTTTGATTCCGCTGGGGTCCGTAATACTAACTGGCTTTCTTCAGAAGATAAAGCCGCTTACACTTCTCGAGTCCAAAGCGTCTTGGATTTCTACCAAGGCAGGGAAATCATGCCGGGGCTTTATACCAACGCCCAGACTGTCATCTCCGAGGCTTGCGCCGATGTGGCCGGATTCCGTCTGACGGTGGATTTAGCTAAGAAGCAGGAAAACTTCGATATGAAGAAGTTCTTCGTCTGCTCGGCTCAAGCTTTCTACTCTATCACCAGCCAAGTCCTTTATTGCATGGGCTTCGCTTCCGATTCTCATCCTTATGGCAGAGCACGCTGCAATTGCTTAGTAAGCTCTGTGCCTGAGTTCTATACAACCTTCGATATCAAAGAAGGCGAAGGAATGTATAACGCTCCGACGAGCCTTCCGGAAGTTTGGTAAGGAAAGAAGAAGGTTAAATGAAAACTGCTTCTCCTGACTTAAAGGGGGAAGCAGTTTTTTCTTGATGAAAAGACGGGTAAGAGAAGAAGAACCGGGCTTTAAAGAAGCGAGGAGAAAGAAGACGGATTAGGATTAAAGAAAGAGATGAAAATACTTAATTAAAACTATAAAACGACTAATTTAATACTGAATGAGTCTATTTTGGCTGATTCTGCCTGAATTTGACTTAATAATACTTCTTACTGACTTATGCTTTGGGGGCTTGGTCTACTTCATTTTTCTTCATATCTTCATCTAAACCCTGATAGACCGGCGGATGTTCTTTAGCTTCTTTATCGCATAGATAGATAGGGATAAAGGTCAATAAGCCAAGCCCGATGGCGACTAAGAACAACCAGTGATTCGGAGCGAAGCCACTCACGGTCCCGGTCGTATAAGTTAAGGAGATCGGGGTTCCTAGATTCTTCACAATCACATCCCCGACCAAGGTTCCTAAAAACATCGGGATGCAGATATAGAAAATCATTCTGACGCCTTCAAACTGGCTGCGCATATCTTCTGGATAAAGGTCCTTTACCCAGACCATCAAGGCCTGGTAAAGACCCATATAACCAGCACCCATAAAGAAAGTGCCGATGAAGAGAATCGCTAACTGTCCGCCTTCTATAGCCCCGAAGATCCCTCCTAAGAAAAGAATAACTAAACCGATGAGATTAGAAGCGACCGAGAGGATCAGCACCGGGATAAACTTCTGCTTATTTAAGGCCTTCCCGGAGACGATGACTAAAGGGACACCTAAGAGCAGTCCGACCGCCATAATAGCTCCGGCGATCGTATTGATGCTATTCATCTGCAGCTTATCGTTAAGCCAAGTCACCGAAGAACAGGAATAGATGAAGTAATTCAAGATATGCGGGAAATAGACATTAAAGGATATAAAGAAGGCCATAAAGACACAAAGGACATAAATAAGCAGCTTGTTTTCCTTTAAGAGCTTGAAGTTAAAGGGTTTCTTCATCGCTTCAAGATAAGTTCCATCTTTATGCGGCTTCAAGGAAGGGGAATCCTGAATCAGGAAATAGGTACTAACGCCAACTAAAGCGATAAACACCCCGACGATCAAGAACATCATGAAGTAATCGAGTTGTTGTCCATTGACCTTAAAATCCTTAAAGGCATCGATGATGGCTCCAAAGCCGATCGAACCCACGATCGTCGCTACGACCGGTTGAATCGCAATCGCGGTACCGAGGCTTCCGCGGTTTTTCGGAGTCGAGATATCGGTCGTCCAAGTATTGAAACCGCAGTCGTTACCTAAAGAGCCAAACATCGACATGACACAATCGAAGACAACGACCATCACCGCTTCCATCACCACCCCTGGGAAGAACTGAGTGCAACCGAAGATAATCGTGGAAACACCCCACATGACGTAGCCGATTAGGATAAAAATCTTTCTTTTACCGACTCGATCAGAAAGGGTACCTCCGAAGAAAGTCGCCAAGGTTGATACGATGGCGGATAAAGCAACCATCCAGGTGATAATGCCAGGATCTGGGGCGATTTTGGCGTACACGAAGGTGTTGAACCACTGGTTTTCGATATTCCAAGCCAGCTGTCCCGCCATGCCCGCCACCCAAATGACAAGCCAAGTCTTCAAACCTAAACCGGATTTCTCCTGAGTCTTAGTGTTGCCCATAAATTTGTCCTCTTTGACTTTTATTCTAATGGTTTTCTTTTAAAAAGGGAAATGCATTTATTTAACCTTGTTAATTTAAATGAAAATTAAAGTAAAAATCCCTTTTCATAGCACCTAAAGATGGTAGAATAATTTCAAGAAAGCTAACTCTTCCTTTAAAAATGTTTAACCGCAGAAAAAACCTTCAATGGGTGCAACGAATAAAAGAATCATTCCTCTCCGTCCTACCGATTGCTTTAGTGGTGCTCATCATTTATTTCGCCGGGATCGATTCCGCCTTCTCTTACAGTCATGATGTTGATAAATTCGGCTACTTGAATGAACTGGCTGCCTTTTTGATCTGCGCCTTTTTAGTCGCCATTGGCCTGGGGCTTTTCTCCATCGGCGTCGATCAATCACTCGGGCGGATCGGCTCGGTGATCTCCGACTCCTTAACCAAGAAAAAGAAGAAGTGGTTCTTAATAATCGTCACCTTCCTTTTAGGCTTTTTAATCACCGTCGCCGAGCCTGATTTACGGCTTCTTTCCAGCGAAGTCGGCATCGATGACTGGATTATCGTCCTCTCCGTTTCCTTAGGCGTCGGTCTCTTTTTGGTCCTCGGGACTTTAAGAATCCTGTTCCAGTTGGACTTAAGAGTCGTCTTTTTAGGGGTGTACGCGGTGGTCTTTATGCTGGTTGCCTTAGCCCCGGAAGAGTTCTACTCGATCGCCTTTGATGCCGGGGGTGTCACCACCGGCCCGGTCACGATTCCTTTTATCCTCGCTTTCGGCACCTCGGTCGCCTCTTCTCGCCAGGACTCGAAAAATGGCTCGGATGACTTCGGCTTAATAGCTCACGCCACTATGGGCCCGATCTTAGCCATCCTCTTTTTAGCGATCTTTATCCCCGTCGCAAATCCGTCCTTTACGATGTCTTACGTGACTCCGGAAATCAATCTGGAACTGTCGGTCGAAGGATTTAGTAAGCAATTTATCTCGAGTTTAGGTAATGTCGGGCTAGCCATCGGCCCCCTTGCGCTTTTCTTTTTAGTTTATAATTTTCTGTTTTTAAAGATGAACTTAAAGGAACTGATGAACATCTTCATCGGCTTATTCTTCTGTTATTTCGGCTTGGTTTTCTTCCTCTCCGCGGTCCAGACGGGCTTCTCCCCGGTCGCCCAATCGATCGGTAAGGCCTTATCTTCTAGTGAGCAAGGGTATTCCTTAGCCTTATTTATCGGTGCCTTATTCGGCTGCTTTGCGGTCTTAGCTGAACCGGCCGTCGCCGTCTTAGTCCATCAGATTCAACTCGTCTCCGAAGGCACCATCAAAAAATCAGGCTTCTTAACGGTGACAGCCTTAGCGATTGCTTTAGGTGTTGCTTTAGCGGTCATCAGAGCTAAGTATCGTTTCTCTATCATGTATTATTTAGTCCCGGGTTATATCATCTCTTTCGGCTTATCTTTCTTAGTCCCGAATATCTACTCCTCCATCGCTTATGATGCGGGCACGGTGGCCTCCGGGCCGATGGCAGCTTCCTTTACGATGCCTTTTATCATCGGTTTTGCCACGGGGCAATACGATAGTTCGTCCGCTTCTTTCTCCTCGGATATTTATAAAAATGCCTTCGGAGTGGTCGCGATGATCTCCATGATGCCGCTTATCGTCGTTCAGTTAGTCGGCTTATACGCCGTCTTGAAGAGAAAGGCGATTATAGCCAAGGCCAGAAAGCGGATCATCGAACCTAACGATGATCAGATAATCCACTTTGAAGCGGAAGGGAACATCTAAAGATGACAAACTTAAGAAAGATCAAGGATGTCTTACCTCCCAATAACCTTTTCGCCCCGGAAAAAGAGAGCGAAAGCTCTTTTACTCCTTATGAAAAGAGCCATAAGCTCGAACCTCTTTATTTCTTTATGGCCATCGTCCCCGATGGACAGGCGGATGCGGTGGTTAAAGAAGTCATCTCCGCCCAGGGAGCGGTCGGCTTTTTAACCCACGGCAAAGGTACGGCTTCCCGTGACTTTTATGAAGTCTTCGGTATCGGGGAAGATCGTAAACAGATTGTGATTTCTCTTATTAAACAAGCCACATGGTTCCCGGTTAAAGCTAACTTAAAGGCGCGCTTTGCCATTTCGGATTTTACCAAGGGTATCGCCTTTATCGTTAAATTAGATGCCATCTGCGGCGTAAGTGTCTATAAGATGCTGACGGACAATCGAGGAATCGAGACTAGTAAACTGAAGGAGGAAAAAAAGATGGAACCCCAAATCAAGAGAAACGACTACGAACTGGTCATGTGCATCGTAAATGAAGGCCTGACCGATTTGGTGATGGATGCGGCTAAAAAAGCCGGGGCTAGAGGTGGAACCATCCTTTCGGCCCGTGGAACCGGAAATAAGGAAATCGAACAGTTCTTCGGGGTTATCATCACCCCTGAAAAACAGATTGTCTTAATTTTGGTCCCTAAAGAAATCAAGGATAAAGTCATGGCGGCGGTCAATAGGGAAGTCGGCATCGATACCAAAGGACAAGGGATCGCTTTTGCTTTGCTGGTCGATGATGTCGCTGGGTTAGCTGGAGAAGAGGAAGAGCCGGAAAGCGAAAAGAAAGAATAAGCTAGGAACAGACTTCAGTTTTATATTAGTCAAACTTCCTTTATATCCTAGTGGTTCAAGTCTTTTAAGCTTATTAAAGGCTGTTGGATTACTTGCTTTTTCTAAAGACAGATATTTTTTATTCGCAAGTGATACCAAGTCAAAGCTTTTAAAAAAAACGGTATAATTATCATCGAGGTCCAAATTATGAAAAACCTAGTTAAAAAACCGCTGGTCTTACGAATTGTCGCTTTAAGTATTTTGCTTATCGCTTTCCTTTTAGAGGTGGTTTTATTAAGAACGCCTTTCAGCGGTAACTATAATTCTCTTTCCATCTGGATCTTAGGTGAGCAGAAAAGCACCAATACTTATTCTTATTTTTCGCAGGGAATTATCATCGCTTACTTCCTCCAGCTGGTCTTTTTATTAGTCGGAGTCCTGGGAATCATCAAAAAGAAGAATGGCTTCATAACCTTATGCCAAGGTTATTTCTTATGTTTCTTGATCTCGCTTCTCGTCTTTGAATGTCTCCAGCCGGTCTTCACCGTCTTCGCTTTGATATTGATGGTCGTCTCTTTTATCTTGGTCTTTTCTTCCTTCCTAGTTATCGCCTTTTCTAAAAGCGCCTTTAAGGGAGAAAAACCGGTTGAAAAAGAACCGATTGAACACTCGAAAGGCCAAGCTGCGTTAGGAATCTTGATCATCGACATCCTTTCATTGATATCGCTTTTTATCTTGGTTCTGGTTTTGCCGCTTTATGCCGTTAACACCTCATCCGGTGGGAGAGTATGTATCCTCGGGCAGATCTTATTTGATCAGGAGGCACCGATTGAGGATACGATTTATTTCCTTTCGATCTTCCTTATTTTAATCACCTGTGTTTTCTTCTTCTTAAATACCTTCTCTTACTTCTTCTCGAATAAGAGAATCTTCGTTAAAAAGTCGAAGACCTTGATGGAAGTATTGCTGGGAAGCTCTTTAACATATTTGTTATTAGGCTTTGTGGTGGTCTTCGTCTACGCTTTCCAGAAAAAGAAAGCGGTGACCCTTTCTTATATTCCGCTTATTGTAACGGCCTTTTTCGGCCTCTTTTTCGCTTTCTTCCACGGAAGATTTTCTTACGGGGAAGAGGAGGAAGAAGGAAAGAAACCATTTAGTTCCTTGCTGATCGATCCGCTTCTTTACGTTCTGACTTTTAGTGCGGTGACCGTCGGCTCTTTATTTATGAACGTCATTAAAGTCGTGATCGATGACGCTTACGGGCAATCGATTTACCTCAGCGGGATTAAGCTTCTGACTGATTATTCCTCCCTCGGTTCCGGCTATCAGATTCTCGCTTTTATCTTAATTACGATGTTAGTCTGCTCGGGGCTAGGTCTGATTTTGACATTTGCGGCCTATTTAGCTAAATATCCGCGCTATAAAACCATCGCTAAAGCCGCCAGTTACATCAATATCTTCTTCATGTTTGTGATCGGAATCTCCGGCTTTTATTTTTCTATCGCTCAAGAGATCAATAAAGAAAACCTCATCAGCGTCTTGAAGCTTTATAACCTGACTTACGATGAAAGTTATGACTATAAGATGTCCACCGATGTCATCTATGCCTTAGGGGTGGATGTCGTGATTTTGATCCTGATGATGGCTAAAAAGGCTCTGACCGGTGAAAAGATCGAGGTCGAAGACTTAGGGGAAGGGGAAGTCAATAACTCTAAGTCCTCACCAAGTGAAGTTTCTGCTTCTTTACCTGAAAAAGAAAACGCTGCCCCGGAACTGACCCCTTCTGCCTCTGAAGTAAATGGAGAAAGTAAAGAAGTTAGCGGTTTAAACGGCGAAGAAGAACTTATTAAGGAATTCGATCCGTGCCCGGCTTTTAGCGAGTTAGATAAAAAAGAAGAGGCTTATCAAGCTGATCTAGCTTCTCGAGAAGCAAGCTTAGTTAAACTAGCTTCCTTAAAAGGCTTAGTGGATTTCGTAGTCGAATACGCCAAAGACTCTAGGCTTCATCTTTCCTATACGCCAGAGGATATCGCTACCTTTATCTCCGGACTAGGGGCGGCGAGACTTTCCATTCTTCAAGGGATGTCAGGAACCGGGAAGACTTCCTTGCCGAAGATTTTCGCGGAGGCTATCAAGGCTAATTGTGAGATTGTGGAAGTCGAGTCTTCTTGGAAGGATAAGAATGAACTCTTAGGTTATTACAATGAATTCTCCGGGCTTTATACCCCTAAAAAGTTCACCCAGGACCTTTATAAAGCCAAGATGAATGAAAAGATCCCGACCTTTATCGTCTTAGATGAAATGAACCTTTCTCGTATCGAATATTATTTCTCCGATTTCCTGTCCTTGATGGAGAATGAAGAGGATAAGAGGGAAATCAAGCTCTTGAATATCTCCTTAGCCCGTAAAGAAGCGGACGGGGAGCATCCTTATAAGGAACTGATTGAAGGGCATACTTTAAAAGTACCCGCGAATATCTGGTTTATCGGGACCGCGAATCGAGATGAATCGACATTTGTCATTTCCGATAAGGTCTATGACCGCGCTGCCACGATGAACTTTAATAAGCGCGCGAAAAAGGTCCGCGACTACTCCGCTCCGATCCCTTCGCAGTTTTATGATTATCCGACCTTGGCTTCCTTATTTAAGGATGCTTTAAGTAAGCATCATTTCGATGCGGAGAATAATCCTTTGATTAAAAAGACCGAAGAGCTTCTCTCTCCTTACAATATCTCTTTTGGTAACCGTATTTTGAACCAGATTGAGACCTTTGTTGATATCTACGAAGAATGCTTCCC
Organism: Bacilli bacterium; assembly: GCA_022652945.1. Classification (GTDB taxonomy): domain Bacteria; phylum Bacillota_I; class Bacilli_A; order RFN20; family CAG-288; genus Scatoplasma. Next base: position 99,499 of record JALCRV010000006.1, on the reverse strand, counting down.
GGAGAAAAATGTCGAAGCGGAAGGTGTGGAGACGATCCTTTTAAGCAAGGTGGTCGCCAAATTGGAAGTGAAGACCATCGAGAATAAAGAAGAGCTGATCCGCGATTTCACCGATCTTAATCTCCTCCGCTGCGCCGATTTTATTTCTAAACTTAACGAGGATTGACGATGGAAGGGAAAAAGGCCGAAGAAGAGGCCGAAGAGCTTTATCGGGCTAGCAAGCTTTTAAGTCCGATGGGGGAGTTTATCGCTAAGCACCCTTTTATCAACTACATCGAATTCGACTATTATACCGTCCACGACCTGACCTTATTTACCGTCGAACCTGATTTTGATTTTCTGGCTTTAAAAAGGACCCTGCCGAAGATCATTAAAATCCTCCCCTCGATCAAAAGAATTTTCTCAAAGCCCATCATCAACTTAAAAGACTCCGATGATGTTTTACCGGTGGAAACAGTTAGAGTCATCAATCAAGAAACCCTGACTCATCTTTCTAACCACGCCCAGAATGTAGCTAATCTCACCTCGAGAGGAGTCCAGCCGAGAAAACTTTTGACGAGGATTTATGAAGATGATTACGGGATTTATGAAAACCTGATCTTCTGTAACTTCATCGATGAGATCTTAGCTTATGTCAGAACCTCGACTCGAGCTTTAAAAGACTTGATATACGCCAACGAAACTATGGAATTCAACCTTCTGGAAAGGGTGAATCACCTGGATTATTATCTGGCCCTAGGTAAGCTTCATACCGGGTATATCCGTGATTTTGATAAGTATTACGCGTTAGCTAAAGTCCTTTATGGTCAGTTAAAACAGGTCTCCGCCCCATTAGAGGCCAGACTTAAAAAACCGGTTTACCATAATAACAAAATCCGCAATCGGAAATTGAAACTGCGCAAGACCAACATCTTCCTGATGCAGAAAGATTATCATCAGGTCTACGTCCTTTATAAGTCCTTGCTAGATAAGAAAATCCTGGGAAGCGAAGAAAAAGAAGAAATCTCCTTAGAGAAGCTGAAAGAAGATTATTTCTACTTTATTCAGACCCTTACTATCTTCGCTCTCGGGCATTTTAATTTCCAGACCGAAGAGGCTAAAAAGCTCGACTTAACAGCCTTAAAAGCGGATTTTTCCTTTAAAGGCTGGAAAGTACATCTATCTAAAGAAGAGGGGTGGGTCTTAAGGATGGAGATCGTTAAAGAGAAGACATATTCTTTTATCATCCTGCCGGTTTTAACTGAGGATGATATAAAAAAGGCCCCGGTTAATTTAAATGAAGATGAAGAAGTTATTTTAGCTTCACCTTTTGAAGAAGATTATCTTAAAAGAAAGACCGTCTTTCTTTCGGTCGAAAGCATCGAATCCTTTAGAAGAATCCAGCAATTGATTCTGAAAGGCATGGTCTACGCCGATCAGGTCAAGGATGAATGTCCCTTCTGCCACAGTAAGCTCATTTATCAAAAAGAAGGGGATTATTATCAGTGTGAAAGCTGCTTCACCAAAATTCAAGAAGTCACCTGTCCGAAGGATAAGAAAAAGTTTTTTATCACCTCGATTGCTAATCTTCCTCCTCGGGAAGTCCACCGGAGCGACTTTTTACGTAATGAAGAATGGCTCTATCAAAGAAAGATCGAATCCGGGATGTTCTTCCGTAACATCACAAAAATCGATGAAAAAGGAAGGGGCTTATGCCCGTCTTGTCAAGAACCTATAGAAAAAGAGAAAAATAGATAAGCTTAAGAGGATGCAAAAAACGCTAGAGTTAATGCAAAAAATGCCTCGATGGCTTCAAAAGGAAGATGGCTGTGCTAAAATTAAGAAGGACTTAATATATCAAAGGAGCTAAGTAACATGATCACCGCTGATAATCTCTTCTTACAAGCCTTTAAGACTGCAAGCGAAGAACAGTATTTTGCGCCGGGGAGAGCTAACCTGATCGGAGAATATACCGATGTCGGGGGCGGAAATGTCTTACCCTTTGCGATTCAGTTAGGAATCTTCGCTTCCTTAAAGGATCGTGAAGACCGGATGGTCAATGTTTTCTCCTTAGGTGAGAAGGCCTCCTTCTCTTTAGATGATCTGGTTAAAAGCCCTGTCAGATGGCTGAATTATATTATCGGGGTCTTCTATATATTTAAAACCCACGGTATCGAGTTAGAAAAAGGCTTCGATGTAGCCTTGAATTCCGATCTGCCGACCGCTTCCGGGCTTTCTTCCTCGGCGGCCCTGGAAGTCTTGTTTGGGACGATTATCCAATCTAAGGCCGAAAAAGGAAAAGTCAGCGATTGGGATATCGTTAAGTTCGCCAAGGAGACGGAGAATAAATTCATCGGCCTGAATTCCGGGATTATGGATCAGTTCGCCTGCAAGTTCGGAAAGAAAGACAACTGCATGCTTTTGGATACGAGGACTTTAGAGTTCTCTTATTCGCCTTTAGACTTGAAGAATAATGATCTGATCATCATGAACTCCAATAAACAAAGGGGCTTAACAGAATCAAAATACAATGATAGGGTCAAGGAAATCGCTTCGGGCCTTTCTGATTTAAAGCCCTATATGGAAATCAAGGATGCCTGCCTTCTTAATTATGAGGAGTTTGAAAAGAACGCCTCCCATATCAAAGATCCGAACGCTTATAAGAGACTGAAGCATTTGATTTTAGAGAATCAAAGAGTCCTTAAATCCGCCGCTTTATTAAAAGAAGGGAAGATCGATGAGTTCTGCAAGGTCTTAAACGAAGGACATCAATCGATGCGCTACGATTTTGAATCCTCGGGTAAAGAACTTGATACCTTAGTCGATCTGGCTTTAAAGAATGGTGCTAAAGGCGCCAGAATGACCGGAGCTGGGTATGCTGGGTGCGCCATTTTCATCTCCGATAAGAGAGATACTAAACGCATCATCAACGAAGTCATCAAAGGCTATAAGAGAGAATGTGGGCGTAAATGCGACTGCTATTACGCTGAAGCATCCGATGGTGCCAGGAGAATCAAGTAAATGACCCCCTCCGAGATTATTTATTCCTTAGTAAATTACGGGGAAGAAAAAGGGCTTTTAGATCCCCTTGATCGGATCTATGCGATCAATAAGCTTTTACGTCTGTTCAGGGAAGATAGTTACGAAGAGCCGAAAAATAGCTTTTCGATTGAAGAAGCGGTCCAAGCAGGGATTGGCTTAGGAAAAGAGAAAAAGCTGACCGAATTAGAAAACCTTAATGAAGAGGATGCCTTTGAAGGAGAGATGATCGACGCTTTATTGCCTCGTCCTTCCCAGGTTAAAGAAATCTTCTTTAAGAAGTATCAAGAATCGCCTAAAGCCGCCACCGATTGGTTCTATCAATTCTCAATTAACGCTCGATATGTCAGGACTGATCGCCTGAAGAAAAATATCGTCTATAAAGTGAAAGGCGAAAAGATCGATCTAGATATCACCATTAATCTTTCTAGACCTGAAAAGGATCCTAAAGAAATCGCTAAAGCCCAACAGGTTAAATCCTCCTCCTATCCTCTTTGCCTTTTATGTAAGGAAAACGAAGGGTACTACGGGACTTTTACCCATCCGGGGAGAGCTAATCACCGGATCATCCCTTTAAAACTGAACGGGGAAGACTTCTATCTGCAGTATTCGCCTTACGGCTATTTTAATGAACACTGCATCGTGTTGAAAAAAGAACACTCGCCGATGACGATGAACGAGAAGACCTTTAAACGGATCACCGATTTTCTGGAGATGTTCCCTACCTATATGCTTGGCTCCAACGCCGAACTGCCGATCGTCGGTGGTTCGATCTTGACCCATGAGCATTATCAGGGCGGAGACTATCTTTTCCCCTTAGCTAAAGCGGGGGAGGAAGAAAGCTTCACCTTTAAGAAATTCCCTCTGATTAAAGCCGCAATTGTTAAATGGCCTTTAAGTGTCTTAAGGGTCACTTCCTCTTCAAAAGAAGAAATCGTGGCTTTTTGCACTTACGTCTTAGATAAATGGCGGAATTATTCCGATGAAAGTCTAGGAATCATCGCTAAAGATGAGGTAATCCATAATACCGTTTCTCCGATCGGGAGAAGAGTAAACGGGGCTTATCAGTTCGATTTGGCTTTAAGGAATAACCGGACCTCGACAGAATATCCTTTGGGGATTTTCCATTCCCACCCGGAATACTGGCATATCAAGAAAGAAAATATCGGCTTGATTGAAGTCCTCGGCTTAGCGATTCTGCCGGGAAGACTGCAAAAAGAACTGGAATTATGCCGCCTCCAGCTTCTTAAACCTTCGACAGATATCGATCCCTCGATTGAAAAACATCTGCCTTGGCTTATGGAAGTTAAAGCTAAGCATCCGGAATTAAATGAAAAGAACGCGGAAGCGATCTTAAAAGAAGAAGTCGGTCTGGTCTTCGAAAAAGTCCTCTCCGATGCCGGGGTCTTTAAAAGAGACGAGAAAGGCAAAGCCGGATTTATCAGGTTTATCAAGACTTTATAAAGATGAAAAAAGAATCTTCATATGGGGCGGTCGTCTTTTCCAAAGACGGTTTAGTCTTAATTGAGCATATGGCTTTAGGACATTACTCTTTACCTAAAGGTCATATTGAAAAAGGCGAAAGCGAAGAAGAATGCGCCTTAAGAGAGATTAAAGAAGAGACCGGGCTTGATGTTAAGCTTGATATGTCTTTTCGTGAAGAAGAGACTTATTCTCCTTATCCGGGAATTATCAAGACTGTCACTTATTTTCTGGCCTTTATAAAAGGCGGAAAAATCTGTCCCCAGGAAAGCGAAGTCCAAGAGATCCTTTTCTTAAATGAAGAGGAAGGGAAGAAGATTCTGACTTTCCCTTCTGACCAGGAAATCTTAGTAAAAGCCTTTAAGGCGTATCAAGAGAAAAGATAAAAGCGGGGACGGCCCGCTTTTCTTTAAAGAAAAAGACGTCTTAAAAGAATGAAGGAGTTTAAAAATGGAAAAGTATACCTATAAAAATGCGAAGACGATTGATCAATGGGTGAAAAATGGCTGGGAATGGGGAAAACCTCTTAGCCACGAAGAATATTTAAAGGCCTTAAAAGGGGATTTTAAGATTCTTTTAACCCCTGTAAAAGCGATGCCTAAAGAGTGGTTAGGGGAAATCAAAGGTAAAAAAGTCCTCGGTCTGGCCTCCGGGGGCGGACAGCAGATGCCCATTTTGACGGCGCTAGGCGCTCAATGCACCGTGATGGACCTTTCCGACACCCAACTTGAAAGTGAAAAGATGGTGGCTGAAAGGGAAGGTTACAAGATTAAAATCGTCAAGGCTGATATGACGGAAAGATTTCCTCTTGCAGATGAGGAGTTTGATCTAATCATCAATCCGGTCGCGAATTGTTACGTTGAAGAAATCCAACCCATTTGGCATGAATGCGCGAGGGTCTTAAAAAAGGGCGGGGTTTTATTGACTGGCTTTGAGAATGCGGTGGGTGTGGCTTTTAATGAAAAAGGGGATAAGATCTGTTGCTCCTTGCCTTTTAATCCTTTAAAGAATGAAGAACAAAGGCAGGAATGCCTAAAAGAAAACTGCGGTTACCAGTTCTCCCACACTTTAAGAGAAGAAATCATCGGTCAGATTGAAGAAGGGTTCAGGTTAGAAGATCTATACGAAGATGTAGCCGGGAAAGATGATTTATTATCTATTAATGGGATCCCGTGCTTTATCGCGACCAAAAGCATCAAGGACTGAAAGAAGACATTTAAGGCTTAAGAATCGTAGATAAAGCGGTTAAAAGCACCTATTTAAGCCAGAGATTTTTAATCTAAAGCGGTTTTATGGTAAGATAACTTGGTAATAGAAAGTCAAAAACCTCTGATTTTAAGGTAATAAAATGGTCAAAGTCTTCCTTGCGGATAAAGCCGGAAACCGCCTCAGTAAGAGAGTGGGTTTTTCGTGGGGCTTTTTGACCTTAGGACCTATCTGGCTATTAGCTCAGTTAAGATGGGAAGGGCTGCTCCTTTTTTGCTTCTACTGCTGGCTGATCCCGTTCCCCGGGATGGGAAGATTTATGTCTTGGGTGAAGACGTGGAACTTAAATGAGGGCTTTTATAACGGCCTATACTCGTTTGCGATGTATTTCCGTTCCGGCTTTAATACTTTTCCTCCTTATTTAGGAATCGCATTAGTCCTGGCTTTTCAGATCGCCTTCGCTTTCCGCTGCGATAATTGGCTTCTGGGGAAGAAAATCAAGAGAAAAGGCCTATCTCCGGTCACCGAGGATGATGCCAGAGCTTTGATCTACGTGCACGCGGTTAAACCGGATGTGCTCTTAGCCAAAGAGAAGTTTGAAAAAGAGCACCTTCATGAACAGGCCGAAAAAATCTGGGAAGACAAGAATTTATCTTATACCACGATGCTTTCTCGTCAGGAGATGGAATTATCAAACGGGAGTTCCTTAAATGGGGCGACTTCCGAGCAGCAAGCCCGTCACGCTTCGAACGCCGATCTGCTGGCGAGAGGAATCATCTCTAAAGAGCAATACGAGATTTTGGAGAAGAGAAATCAGGAAAAGGGAAGATAGATTTACTGCCTACCTTTAAATAATTACCTTTAGTTAAAGGGCGGAAAAATCCGCTCTTTTATTTGTCCTTCTCAAAATAGAATGGATAAAGAGAAAATTCAGGGCATGAAAAAGACCAACTCCAGAAAAAGAGCTGGCCTGAAAGGAAGATTAAGAATTTTCTTGGATAGCTTTGTTGACGTAATCTAGAGCTTCTTGGACCTTATATTTCTTCAAAGCGCTGACAAAGCCGTTCCAAGAATCATCCGAGTTCAGATCTAAAGAACCGCTGATAAACTTCGGACATTGCTTGGCCATAAAGGTGCGGACGGAGGAGAGAGTCTTAGAATAAGAGGCAGCATCTTCGCTAGAAAGATAAGAGGTAATATTTTTCAATAAGCCGTAATTAGGAGTGTAGCGGGAAAAGACTTCACTCGCAAGCAGCTGGAACTGATCAAAGTCACCGGCATATTCCTTATAAGAATTAACCATCATCGCCGGCATTCTCGCCGCGGAGGCTGCCTCGCCATTTGGCGAATTGATTAGATAAGGATTCTTTTTCCAGTAGGTTCCTTCTTGAGTTAAGGAGCCGTTTTCCACTTCCTTGCCGTCTTTATCCACATAAGTATAAGCTCCATCTGTCCAGCCTTCTTTTTGATAGACGTCGCTTTTCTCAGCCTCATATTGTTTTTTATTCAGCCCGACCGTCAGCATCATCCCTTCATCGGAATACATATAATCTAACATCGTAAATAAAGCTTCAAGATCCTTATCTTTAGCGGATGAAGTAACCATATAGGCGGTTTCGGTCGAAACATAATCACTTTGATAGAAAGATTGCGGGGCGATATTTTGAGCCTTATCATCTCCGTAGATATTATTGATGGGATGAGGAGCCGGATAGATACAGATATCCTTAGTAAGAGGCATGTTCTCATCCTCGATATTATGGCCTAAAAGACCTAAGTAAGAATAGAAAAGCCCGACTTTACCGGTATAAACATCCGCAGAATCGATCATATAGAAGGCATCGTTGGTCCTTTCAGCAAATCTCTTATCTAGATACCCATCCTTATACCACGCATTCATCGCTTTTAAATAAGTCCTAAACGTATCCTTCGTCCCACCAAAATCCACGCTTCCATCTTTCAAAGTGGAAAAATAAGGCCCTTCTCCACCAAAAGAGGAAGCTAAATCCCCGGTCTCATAATAACCAGGATAGGGAATTGAAAGGCAGTAACCATCGCTGACATTCTGATCCGCCATCGCCTTTTTAAAGATCTTAAACATCCATTCCCAGTCGGTAATATAAAGAGGATCGGAAGTGCCGTTAGGGAAGATAATATCATCGCTCCATTTCGTCTTATCGCTATTCCAACTGCCGTGGAAGGCCGCGTTAGTCTTCGGATTAGTCCCGTATTTGGCAATCCAGTCACGGCGGTACATAAACCCGCCCCAGTAACTGATGGATTTATTGATATTAGCCAAGAGCAGATAATGGGCTTTCCCATCGATCTTCGTCGTCATGGTCTTCTTATAATTAGGATGCTCCTCATACCATTTTTTATAATTAGGCATAAACTGGTCGACGTAAGGAGTTAAATCCATCGCAATCCCATCCTCGTAATACTGCTTAATCGGGGTGGTCGTATAGGAAGTCATCATGACATCGCGGTAATCGCCGGTCGTAATGCAGGTATTGAAATTATCAGCCTCAGCCCCTGAAGGCGGAACATCGAAAGTCAAAGAGACTTTCCGGTCCTTCTTAAGGCCGAACTTATTTTCCCCGGTCAACCATTTGACAGCAGGGTTATCCTGGTAGGAGGTGTAAAGTCCGCCATTGATGCCCTGGGTCCCAATCCAGAACGAGAAATCTGTAGACTTACCTTCGTAATTAATCGACCCGCTATTTCCGGATAGAAGGGAAGAAATCACGCTTGTCTGCCCTTGGCAAGAGACTAAAGTCATCAGGGCGAGCAAGGAAGAAAATAACGCTAAGGCCTTTTGTTTCATATATTCTGCTCATTTTGCAGTTTCTAAGATGAAAAGTACGTAAGACATCTCCCTCTTAAGTTACCTTTAATATAAAAAAACCTGAAAGAGCTTAATTGCTAATAAGGACAATTAATTGTAAAAACAGACAAAGGTGTTTTGATAAAAGAGAGCAGAGAAGGAATTAAGACATAAAAAAACATGCCGGGGAAACCGGCATGTCTTCAAGCCTTAGGTTTAGAGCTTTCTGTTGTAGTACTCGACGATCTGCGCTTCGTTGATTTCCGAGGTGAGTTCGTTGCGTTCCGGCAGTCTGAGTAAGGTGCCTTCTAAGGTATCCTTGTTCAAGCTGACGTAAGGGACCATGGAGACTTGCGCCTTCATGCCTTCAGCCACCAAAGCGAACTTCTTGGCCTTATCACTTAAAGTGACTTTATCGCCGACGCTGACTAAGTAAGAAGGAATATCTACCTTCTTGCCGTTAACGAGGACGTGGCCGTGGTTCACAAGCTGTCTAGCTTGTCTTCTGGTGCGAGCGAAGCCGAAGCGGAAGACGAGGTTATCCAAACGGGATTCGAGGATGCGCATAAAGGCTAAGCCGGTGACAGTGTGTTTATCAGCTTTAGCGATCATGAACAAACGCTGGAATTGACGTTCGGAGACGCCGTAGGTCATTCTGAGCTTCTGTTTCTCAGTGAGCTGCTTGCCGTATTCGGATTGTTTCTTGCGTCTTTCGGTATTCCCGTGCTGACCAGGGGCGTAAGCTCTCTTTTTAAGCTCCTCTCCGGTTTCGAGGGTCGAATAGCCAAGACGACGTGAGACTTTCCATGACGGACCAGTGTATCTGGACATGTTTATCTCTCCTTTCCTAGCAGGATAGGTGCGGATCCTTCATCTCCGGGTGGTGCGGTTTCGCCTTTGTTAGCAAGGTTACTTGTTTGCCGTCCGTCGGACAAGAGAATATCCGCATGCTACGCATGCAGTAAATATGATAAAGGTTAAAGAAAAATTAGTCAAGAAAATTCTAATCTAAGGGGCTTAAGTCAGGCTAACGCCAGCAAAGCCGAGCAACTTAACGAGGAAATTTTCTGTGTAGAGGTACTTAGTGATAGTGAAGACGGAATCGTCGGAAAGATAGATAATCCCATCTAGCCAGGTGTAAATCGCGGAATTTGAAGTAGCGATAAAGGCGAGACCAAAAGAGATACCTAAAACGAAGACCGCCCCGATGGCGAGACCTAAAATACCTCCAAATAATCTGTCGATCGGGCCAAAGACTTTATTTTGAATAAGCTTTTTAGTCAGCAATTTCAGAATCCCGACCACGATGAGGAAAAGAATAAAGAGGATTAAGAAGGCGATAGAAGTGTAGAAGAACGTATTGACGGCTTGGGCGATATAGATGCCGACTGCTTCGCTCCCACTATCAGGAATCGCTGCCAAGACGAACTTTCCGACGTAACCATGGAAAACGGAAGGGATTCCTAAGGAATTAAGCAAGGAAGCCATATTATCGGAATCTTCCAGATAAGACTTAGGGATACTCATCGAGACATCGGAATTCTTCGAGACCAAAAAATCGTAGATACTTTGCTGGGAACTATCGCCCCAGCCATTCAGGCCTTTGATGAAGTTCCCGGTGGGCTTGCAGAGGAAATAAGCCCCGGCTACAGCTAAAGCTACGCCAAAGAGGGAAAGGATGGTCCATAATAATCCTTTTTTGATTCCGAGGATCATCCAAATCAAAATAATCGCCAGATAGACTAAGGAAATCCAATCGAACTTATAATTGCTGAGGTCAGCTAAGACTTTCAATTCTAAACCCATAAATAGGTACCTCCATAAGGCACGTAAGTGAAGTTTTACCTCTGGTAAAGCATCAGTTTCTCCTTACTTAAGATTAGCCTAACAGATTGGGTAAGCTAATTCCATTGGATTTTTGAAGATTTATTAAGGATTACCCTAAAGGAGGAAAAGGGAAGATAAATAGATTGAAGACCTTAAAAGAGGCCTAAATCCTTTAAAAGGTACTTTAATCTCTCTTTCCAGCCTAAAATCGCTTACTTTAAGGGCTAAAGGGGGTTAAGTCAATTGACTATCTCCCCATTCGTTTTTATAATAAAGTCTATCTATAAAAGAGAGAAAAAACATATGGGATACGATTTCAAAAGCCTAGAAGCCAAATGGCAACAGAGATGGAAAGACGCCGATTTATATAAATGCGACGTCTACGATTTTTCTAAGCCTAAATGCTACATCATGGATATGTTCCCTTATCCTTCCGCCCAGGGACTTCACGTCGGTCATATCGAAGGCTACTCAGCCACCGATGCCTATTCCCGTTATAAGAGAGCAAAAGGCTTTAATGTCCTCCATCCGATGGGCTTTGATTCCTTCGGCCTGCCGGCGGAGCAATACGCTATTAAGAACAATAAGCACCCCGGCCCTTTCACCGATGCCAATATCGATAATTTCAAAAAGCAGATGGATGCCTGCGGGCTTTCGATCGATTGGTCCAAGGAAGTGAAGACTTCCGATCCTTCCTATTATAAATGGACCCAGTGGATCTTTCTAAAGCTTTATGAGAATCACCTGGCTTACATGGATAAACGTCCGGTCAATTATTGCCCGGAATTAGGGACCGTCTTAGCTAACGAGGAAGTCATCGACGGCAAGTCTGAGCGCGGTGGGTTCCCGGTCATCCAGATGGATCTTGATCAATGGATTTTAAAAATCACCGCTTATGCGGATAAGCTTTTAACTGATTTAAGCCTTTTAGACTGGCCGGAATCGACCGTCACGATGCAGAGAAACTGGATCGGGAGATCAACCGGGGTCCAAGTCGCCTTTAAGGTTGAAGGGAGCGACAAAAAGGTTTATGTCTACACCACCCGTGTCGATACTTTATTCGGCTGCACTTATATCGTCTTAGCTCCGGAGAATCCTTTAGTTGAGGAACTGACAACTGAGGAAAATAAAAAAGCTGCGGAGAAATATATCGAAGAAGCGAAAAACGAGGATGAGACCATTCGTACGGCCGTCGATAAGCCGAAAACCGGGGTCTTTATCGGCTCGTACGCTATCAATCCGATCAACGGACGTAAAGTCCCGATCTTTATCGGTTCTTATGTCTTAGCGACCTATGGGACGGGCGCCGTGATGGCGGTCCCAGCCCACGACGAAAGAGATTACGCCTTCGCTAAAGAGCACGCTTTACCCATTATCCAAGTCTTGGAAGGGGATATCTCCAAAGAGGCGATGGTTAAAGATGGTAAGCATATCAATTCTTCCTACGCCGATGGGTTAGATATTAAAGGTGCTTCCGAAAAGATCACCGAAGAGTTAGAAAAACTCGGCGAAGGGGAAAGAAAAGTCAATTATAAGCTTCGCGACTGGCTCTTCTCCCGCCAACGTTACTGGGGGGAGCCGATTCCGATTATCCATCTAGAAAATGGCAAGATGATCCCGGTAAGCTACCAAGCTTTGCCTTTGGAGCTGCCGGAACTTGATAATTACGCACCTTCAGGGGATGGAAAACCTCCGCTGGCCAAAGCGACTTCTTGGGTTAACGTCGTGATCGATGGCCAAAAAGGGCAGCGCGAGACGAATATCATGCCGCAGTGGGCTGGGTCTTCTTGGTACTATATCCGTTACCTCGATCCGTATAATGAGAAAGAAATCGCTGATCGGAAGCTTTTGGAGCACTGGTTGCCGGTCGATCTTTATATCGGCGGGCAGGAACATGCGGTCCTCCATTTGCTTTACGCTCGTTTCTGGCATAAGTTCCTTTATGATTTAGGAATCGTTAAATGCAAAGAGCCTTTTAAAAAACTCGTCCACCAAGGCATGGTTCTCGGCGCAAACGGGGTCAAGATGTCAAAGTCATTGGGAAACGTTGTGAATCCCAATCAGTGCATCGAAGACTTCGGAGCGGATTCTTTAAGGCTTTACGAGCTCTTTAAGGGCCCGATTGAACAGTCTTTGCCGTGGTCGGATGAAGGCTTAGCGGGGGCTAACCGCTTCCTTAATAGGGTCTATAGGCTATATGCCGATACCGATTACGTTAAGACCTGGAGCGAGATTGATGATGGGTCTTTAACTCACCTTTATAATCTGAGCGTGAAGAAAATCAGCGAGGATTTTGAAAATCTCCGCTTCAATACGGCGATTGCCCAGATGATGATATTCGTCAATGCGCTTTATCAGCAAAAGAGCCTATATAAGCCTTATTTATTGTCTTTAGCTCAGCTGATAGCTCCTATCGCCCCGCATTTAGGAGAGGAGTTATATGAACTATTAGGTTATAAAGGTTTTATCGACTTTGTCCCTTGGCCGACTTACGATGAAAAGGCTTGCCAGGAAGACGAAGTGACCTTAGCCTGCATGGTAAACGGCAAACACAAGGCCAATATCAAGCTTCAAAAGGGCGAAAAAGACCAGAAGAAAGCGATGGATGAGGCTTTAAAAGAAGAAAATGTCATCCGCGCCATCGAAGGGAAGAAGATTCTAAAAGTCATCTTTGTCCCGGACAAGATTATTAATTTTGTCATCGGTTAAACCATAACCCCGACAAAGAAGCAAAGACGTGATATAGTTTATTTGAGGCTTTTAATTAGCTTAAAAGGAGAAAGAATATGGCACAGACTAAGTACATTAAGACCGCACAGGCCGAAAAGACCGGCGGGGGATTTATCGCCGGCAAAGCTTTCGCCCAGATGGCTTATGCGGCTTTAGAAGAAATGCCTAATGTCGCAACCGATCCGAAAGCCAAGATTAATAAAGAGTCGGGGATCAATATCCGCTTAGCTAAAGAGATCACCTGCTGGATCAACCAGGGGATGCCGATTCTTTTTATCCATGTGCAGATCAGAAAAGATGAGAATGCGTCGTCATTAGCTAAAGGCTTGCAGCAGGAGATTTCCGAACAGATTCTTTCTTTAACGGAGATTCCTTCTTGCCAGGTCAATATCAAGATCGACGGGATCTTCTAGAAATTAAAAGGGAAATCATATGCCTATCAAGAAAAAGACGGAAGAAGAGAAACTCGTCGAAACGACCAAAACGGAAGAAGAAAAACCTTCTCCGGTTTTAGAAGATGCTAAAAAGCCTTTAATGTCGCGCAATGACTTAAGGGAAAAGACCATCGATGCCCTTTATGCGGTCTTAATCAAGGAAAAGACTTCGATCGAAGTCGATCCTTTGGAGACCTTTAAAGGCATTTTCAAAGTCGAGAACTTCGCGGATGCCGATCCTTTCGCCCAGCAAGTCTTCTACGAGGCTTTGAAGAATCGGGAAGAGATCATCGCTTTAGTGGAACCGAAACTGAATAAGTGGAAGTTTGAGCGTCTTAATGAGCTGGCTCAGGCGATTTTCCTTGAGGCAATCAGCGAAGAAAAGTACGCGAAAGCCACTTCTAAGGCAGTGGCGATTTCCTGCGCTGTGGATTTAGCAAAGAAATATCTCGACGCTGAGGATTATAAATACATTAACGCGGTCCTCGATAAGGTCTTATAAACCAGATGAGCGTCGGGGAATATTTTCATAAGCAGGAAGTCTTCACGGTCGGGGAATTGTCCTCTTTGATTTCCCAAGTCTTGCGTTCGGAGCTTTTCATGGACATCAAAGTCCAAGGAGAGATCCTGTCTAAGCAAGTTAAAAACGGCAATGTCTATTTGACGTTGGTCGATCCAGGTGAGAAACCGGACGGGAAAAAGGCCGTGATCAAGGTCATTGTTTTCTCGTGGTATGATAAACAGATCAAAGAAGAATATAAGGAAGGGGACGAAGTGATCGCCCGGGGCGATCTTTCTTATTACGCGCCTTTTGGCCAGCTTTCCTTTAACGCCAAGGATATCGCGCTTTACGGGGAGGGGCTGGAACTTATTAAGCTAAAAAGGCTTGAAGAAAAACTCACTAAAGAAGGCCTTTTTGACCCGGCCAAAAAAAGACCGCTTCCAACTCATATCCATAAGATTGCCATTATCACCTCGGCTTCCGGAGCGGCTTACCACGATATCATGGAGACCTTAAGTAAGAAAATTCCTGTCTCCACGGTTCTTTTTGACGCTTTAGTCCAGGGAGGAGATGCCCCTTCTTCTTTAATCCGCGCCTTAAAAAGAGCCTATAAGTCGGATGCTGACGTGATTATCTTTGGACGCGGGGGCGGCTCGAAGACCGATCTCAGTTGCTTTAACGACGAAAAACTAGTAAGGACCCTAGCATCCTCCCCGATTCCAGTTATCACCGGCATCGGACATGAGATCGATCGCTCCTTATGCGATCTAGCCGCTGATAAGTACGCCATCACCCCTACCGAGGCCGCTAATGTGGCCTTACCGGATCTTTCCGAAGTCCTTAAAGGGCTTCAAGACCGGAAAAATGCCTTAGAAAATGCCGGCGAGAACTTTTTAAAAGACAAGGAATTGAATTTTAACCGCCTCGGGTCTATCTTAGATAAGCATTCTCCGGTCAATTACCTTTCTAGAGTTGGCGGTAAGCTTTCTCAGGCGCAAGCGCGATTATCCTCTTTATATCTCCAGCGCCTCTTAGAGCGCAAGGTCTTCTTAGAAGGGAAAGCGAATGAACTGGATAAAGCGAATCCGCTTAATGGCTTAAAAGCGGGAGTCGGCTTAATCCGCTTTAAAGAAAAGCCGGTGAGCTCTGTTAAAGATGTGAAAAAAGGCGATGAAGTAGAGATCGGTTTACATGATGGCGTCTTGAACGCTGAGATCAAATAGAAAGGGGAAGTAATTATGGCGGAAAAGAAAAAGGTCGAGGAGAGCTTTGAAGATAAGGAAAAAAGACTTGATGAGATCATCGCGAAGCTCGAAAACGGGACTGATTTATCCTTAAAGGAGACGAGCCTTTTATATGCGGAAGGCAAGAAACTTTTAGCGGAGCTCGAAAAAGAGCTTTCGAGCTTAAAAGACCTCGTAACGAACGAAATAGTAAGTGATAAGTAGATAATTAGTATATAAATAGTAAAATATGGCCTCTTTTGACTTAAAACACTTCGATTATCAGACCTTGAAGACCTTAAGCGAGGCAGACGAAAAAGCCCTCGCCGCGGCTTTAAGGCAGGAAATAATCAATGATGTTTCCCTTAACGGCGGTCACCTTTCATCTAACCTGGGGATCGTGGAGCTGACGATCGCTTTATTGAAGGAGTTCGATCCTTATAAGGACGATATCCTTTTCGATGTCGGGCATCAGGCTTACGCTTATAAGATCCTGACCGGGAGAGATCTTTCGACTTTACGTCAAAAAGGCGGTGTCTCCGGCTTCCAGAAAAGAGGGGAATCGGAGGCGGATAAGTTTGAATCAGGCCATTCTTCGACCTCTTTAGCGGTGGGTTTAGGCTTAGCAGCTGCTAAAAAGCTCAAAGGGGATACTTCCGCCACGGTGATTGTGATCGGGGATGCCTCAATCGCTAACGGGTTAGCTTTCGAAGCGTTAAATTCTTTGGATGATAAGACTTACGGTAAGCTTATTATCATCCTTAACGATAATAATATGTCGATTTCTAAGCCTAAAGGCTCCTTATCCACTTTCTTCAATAAAGTCCGTACTTCGGTCTTTTATCAGGAAGGGGCGGGGAAGTTCAAGAAGATTTTTGATCATAAAGGGCTAAGTTGGTTTTATCATCTGGGCGTCCATTTTAAGAACTTTGTGAAAAGAGTTTTTACCGCACCTAACTTTTTCTCCTCGTTCCCTTTAGTCTATTTAGGGCCGATCGATGGCCATAACTCGAAAAAGACCGAGAAGTTCCTCTTACGCGCGAAAAACATCGAAGGCTCGGTGCTTTTACATGTCAGAACTAAAAAGGGCAAAGGCTTTTTGCCGGCCGAGGAAGATGAATCCGGCTACTGGCACGGGACTTCACCTTTTGACCCGGAAAGCGGGCTTCCTCTAATTAACCATCCGGATAGCGTTTCTTTTTCCCATCTTTCCGGGGAAGCTATTAAGTTAAAGATGGAAAAAGACCCTGCGGCGGTCTTAATTACCCCGGCGATGAAAAAAGGCGCCCATCTGGAGGAGGCTTTTAAGGCGTTCCCTGAAAGGTGCTTCGATTTAGGGATTGCGGAAGAGGAGGCGATCGAAGTAGCGGGCGGATTCGCTTTAAAAGGCCTGCATCCGATCCTTTCGATCTATTCAACCTTTATGCAAAGAGGATACGATCAAATCCTTAATGATCTGTGCCGGATGAAGCTTAGCGTTTTGATCGTGGTCGAAAGAGCGGGGCTAATCGGGCAAGACGGGTCTTCTCACCAGGGGATTTTTGATGCCGGTATGGTCTTAAGCATGCCTAATACCGCCCTTTATTGCCCTTATGACGGGGCTAGCCTTACTAAACTAATCACGGAAGCGGATTTTACTTTTCCGGGTCCGACCTTTATCAGGATCGAAAGGGAATTTGATGAAAAGAATGCCTCTAGTGAGCCTTTAAAGGAAGAAGACGGGATGATTTATCTTCCGGGGGCCAAAGAGGATGGGAAGATTCTGATTGGTCTTGGCAAAGAAGGCAAAGAAGCGATTTTGTCTCTTAGGGGCGAACAAGATGTGGTATTATTGAATAAGTTGCATCCGCTGCCGGAAAAGCTTATTAGCCTTGTAAAGAAGAAAAAGCTCATCGCGCTTTACGATCCGACTTCTTCCGAAGATGGTTTTGCTGCCTCCCTATCTAAAGATCTCTTAAAAGCCGGCTATCAAGGCCATTTGGCTTATAAGACAGTCCCTACCGCCTTCATCGAGCACGCCTCGAAAAAAGAGCAGTTGGAAGAGGAGAAAATCAGCCCCAGCCTTGCCGTCAGTTGGTTTAAAAACTTAGATTAACAAAGGAGAAAAAAGATATGGCCCAATTAGAAGGACTCCTGATCGTCTTAAACGACCAGAGCAAAATCGACCCGCTGCTGAAGACTTTTTTAGCTAACGATGTCCGCGGCTGCACGATTTTGGATTCCGAAGGGATGACTCATCATATCGTTGCGGAAGATAAAGACGAAAACCATTTTCAGGCCTTAAGGGCGCTGATTAAGAATTCTCCTTCTCACTCTAAGACTTTATTAGTGGCAGCCTCGGAAGGGGAAATCCAGCGCGTGGTGAAGCTGGCCTTAGAGGTGATTGGGGATATCAATAAGCCGGATACGGGATTCATGATGACTTTCCCTATCGATAACGTCTACGGTCTGATGAAAAAGTAACCATTTTCACCCTTGATTAAAAGCTTTTGAGGCCTGCGGGCCTCTTTTTTTCCTAAAAATAGGGGCCGAAACGAAGTATAATTATGGGGAGGAAAATGTATGCTAGCCCAACTCCGCGTCACTAATTTTGCCTTAATTGCCGATCTGGATGTCGTTTTTAAACCTGGGATGGATGTGATTTTAGGCCAGACCGGGGCCGGGAAGACCTTGCTGGTGGAGGCCATCGGCCTTTTAAGCGGGAAAAGAGCCGAGTTCGATAAACTGAAAGACGAGACCAAAAAAGCCTTAGTCGAAGGCACTTTTGTCTTTACGGACCAGTTTATTTCTGAACATGAGGAATTAGTTCCTTATTTAGAAGATAAGACGATGGTCGTCACGAGGACTTTATTGCCTTCCAAAGCGGCGATCGCTCGGATCAACGGGGAAAACGTCTCTTTAAGCAAATTAAAAGAGCTGATGGACAGCATCATCGATATTCATTCCCAGCGCGATTCCTTGCTTTTATATCAGGAACAAAGCCATCTGGCCTTATTGGATGCTTTGGTAAGTCTAGCGGGGCAAAAACAAGCACTGGTGTCTTTTAAAGAAGCGTATGTTGCCTATCAAGAGGCGAAAAAGGCCATCGAAGACTTTAAAAAGGACAATAACCTAGCTGAGAAGGATTATCTTTCCTTCCAAGTCCAGGAGCTGGAAAAGGCCTCTATTAAGCCCCACGAGATCGAAGACCTTGAAAGCGAGCTAGAAGCCTTAAGCGGCTTTGAAAAGGCTGAGAAGGCCTATAAAGACTTGATGGAGGCCTTAGGTGAAGAAGAGGAAGAAGGAAGCTTAGAAGAAAGGCTCTCCTCCTCCTTAAGAAGCCTGGAAGGCTTCTTCGGGACCAGTTTAGAAGAAGAAGCTAAAAGGACTCAGGGGAGTATAAATGAGCTCCAAGAGGCTTTAAATGGCTTAAAGGAGTCCTTTAACGGGCTTTCCGCCTCCCCGGAGCGGCTGGAAGAGCTGAATAGCCGTTTATTTGAGCTTTCTTCCTTCCAAAGGAAATACGGGAAATCGACCGCGGAGATCTTAAGTGCCTACGACTCTTTTAAAAAACGCTTAGAGAACTTGGAAAATTACGATGAAGAGGAAAAGGAGCTGGAGAAAAAGGCTGAAAAGGCCCTTGATGAGCTTACTTTAAAAGGGAAGAGTTTAACTCTGGAACGTCAAAAAGAGGCGAAGAAGCTGACGGGGATGGTTAATGAGGAACTGGCTTCCTTAGGCTTAAAAGATGGCGGCTTCAAGGCGGAGGTAATAAAGGGAGAGCTTACGGAAAAAGGCTTTGATAAAGCCTTATTTACCATCGCGATGAACGAAGGAGGACGTTTCCTCCCATTAAAAGAAGCCATCTCAGGCGGGGAAAACTCGCGTCTGACTTTGGCTTTAAAGGCGGTATTCAATAAGCTGACGCCTTACGATACTTTGATTTTTGATGAGATCGATACCGGGATTTCGGGAAATATCGCGGCCAAAGCGGCGGAGAAGATGCATGAATTGGCTTCTTCCTCCTTGGTCTTAGCGATCTCCCACCTGCCGCAAGTGGCGGCCAGGGCGGATAATTGTTACTTCGTTTATAAGGAAACGTTTAACGGGGAAACGACCTCCCACCTTAAGGAATTGAGTCCCAAGGAAGGGGAAGAAGAAATCGCCCGTTTGATCTCCGGAAGCGATCTAACTAAAGAGGCCTTAAAGGCCGCTAAAGCTTTAAAGGCTTCCTTCCATTAAAGTGAAGAAAATGTCTAGTTCGACTGTGAAACAACTATAAATATACTAATTTAATACTAAAACAACGGTTTTAAGGAAAAATCAGTCCTTTTGCCCTGTTGAGCTAACCAGACCTAAGGCTAGACCTTTTTCTTTTAATTCTTGTCCTTTTTCCTCTAAATAGGTCCCTTGGCTATCCCGGATAAAGGCTTCTAAGCCGATCAGTTCTTGGTGGCGGAGGAGCTTGATCATTAGTCCGATGTAGCGGTAGAAGAGATCTTCCGCTCTCCCTAAAGAAGCTTCCTCTTTTAAAAATGACATGACTTCCTCTTCTTCGTCTCTATTGATCTGGCCTTTTAAAAGGAGGAAGTAGAAAGCGGATTCTTTTTCTTCTTTCGTTAAGGCTTCTTCCTGAGCCTTTCTATCTTCTCTTTCTATTCGGTCGAGACTTAAATAGGCGTCTTCATCTTCTTTAATTAAGGCGTTATCCTTCATGACCATCAGCCAGGTATAACGCATTTTCTTGCTTTTTAGGCTTTCAAAGGGGATTTTATCTTTTAAAGCGGGAGCTTTATCAGGATCCCCTGATAACTGCAGACAGACAATCTCGCTAAGAAGGAGAAAATCCTTTTCGTTTTTTGTTAAAGGCCACTTTTCCATCTTTTTTAGGGCTTGTAAGGAGTCTAAGTAAGCTCCCTGGTTTGAGCAGAGGAGGAAGGCCTTACGGATCTTAAATTGAATGATAATATCGAGAAGAGTCACCCCCATCACGAGGAAAATCAGCGTTAAAAGGGCGATAAAAAGCCCCTCGGCATTGAATAAGCCGGCAATTAGGCAGATCAGGATCACCGAAAGCCAGATCCCCGAGCAGATGATAAGGGTCTTTTTCATCCTTAAAAAGTCCTTTCTTCGGCTTTTATGCTATCATTTACAAGAAGGGAAAAAAAGATTAAAAGATGGAAAAAGCCATCGTCCATATCGATCTGAATGCCTTTTTCGCCCAGTGCGAGATTAATGCGCATCCGGAATTGAAAGGCAAGCCCATCGCCGTCGGCGGGGATCATAAGCGGGGCATTGTCTCCACGGCTTCTTATGAAGCGAGGAAATTTGGCGTCCATTCGGCCATGCCTACCTATCTAGCCAAGAAAATGTGCCCGGGTTTGATTTTTGTCTCGGGGCATTATTCTTTATATTCTGATGTTTCCCATCGTTTTATGTCCTATCTTAGGAAGGATTTCCCGATTTTGGAGCCGGCCTCAATCGATGAATGTTACATCGATATGAGCGCATTTATCAACGATGAGAACGCCCATGATTTTTTGACTGATCTGCAACTGAGAATCTTTAATGATCTCTCTTTAAAATGCTCCATCGGTTATGCTCACACCCGCTTTTTAGCCAAGATGGCTTCCGATTATAAAAAGCCGATGGGGCTGACTTTAGTCATTAAAGACGATTATAAAAGGCTTTTTTGGCCTTTAGAGATCGAGAAGATGTGGGGCGTGGGGAAAAAGACCGCTCCGAAACTAAGGGAAATCGGCATACTGACGATCGGAGATTTAGCTACTTCTTCTTCTCCCGCCTTAAAAGAAGTCCTGGGGATTTCTTATCAGACCTTTAAAGACTGGGCGAACGGGCAAGGAAATGACATAGTTGATACTTCCTCTTGGGAGAGGAAATCGATCTCCGAGGCTCAGACTTTATATGAGGATTGCGATGATCCTTTAGTCTTAAAGGACCTTTTACGCTCCTTATGTAAGGATATCAGTAGGGAATTAGCAAAAGAAGGGAAGAAGTCCCATACGGTTGTCGTTACGATTAGGGATGAGAATTTTAACACGCGGTCAAAAAGGAGCAATATCGGGATTGATACTAATGATTTTGAGACCATCTATCTGGCGGCTCTTGCCGTCTTTACCGATTTTTACCGTGGGGAAAAAGTGCGTCTTCTCGGGGTGGGGCTTGATGATACCAAAATAGTTCAAGAAGATGGCCAGCTTTCCTTATTTTCGCCTCTTTCCACTCTCCCGAATGAGAAAGAAAAAGCTAAAATAGAAAGGGAAAAGCTTTTGAAGGATCTAAATAAAGGTTCTTTAAATGGCTTAGTCACGACTCTGGGGGCTAAGGAGAAAGAGAAAAAATGAAACTATCGGAGGTCAGGGATGAGTTTCTAGCTTATCTCAGCGTTGAAAAGGGCGATGAGAAATCGACCATTTTGACGTATACCGATGATTTAATCCAATTTGAGGATTTCACCAATGATAAGGATATCTCCCTTTTAAAAAGGGATGATATCAGCGATTTTATTGAGTTTTTATCGAAAAAAGGCCTGATGACCTCGACGATTATCCGCCGCGCCACCACGATTCGTTGCCTTTATCTGTTCTTAGCAAAAGAAGATCTGATCCATATTTCCTTAATCGGGCTTTATTTGCCTAAAGGGGAGAGGCATCTGCCTAATGTCTTAACGACCGAGGAGGTAGAAGACCTCCTCGATGGGTTTAATCTTGAAGATCCCTCGGAAGTCAGGGATAAAGCCATGATGGAGACCATGTATGCCTCGGGGTTACGTGTTTCGGAACTTTTAAGTCTTGAACGTGGCAATATCAACTTCGAACAGGGCTACGTCAAGATCAGGGGCAAAGGAGAAAAAGAAAGGATCGTCCCAATCGGGGAATACGCCTTGGATTATATCGATAAGTACGTGGAAGAAGTCCGTTCCCATAATCCGGGCCGGGGGAGTAAGTATCTGTTTTTAAATAAGCAGGGACAGACCATTTCAAGGCAGTATTTTTGGCGTAAAGTTAAATTTTACGCTTTGCGGGCTGGGGTGATGACCCCGATTAGCCCCCATACCTTACGCCACTCTTTTGCGACTCATCTTTTAGAAAACGGGGCTAATCTAAAGCAGGTCCAAGAGATGCTTGGCCATGCCAAGATTGAGACGACTCAGATTTATACTCATGTCTCTACCAAAAGGATTATTTCAGCTTATGATAGGTTTATGGAGGGAAAGTAGATTAAGGATGTATCGTTCTTTATCTATTTAAGAAGCTAGTTTATAATATAAAAGAAAGAAAGAAAGAAAGAGGCCAAGATATGAAATACCAAAGAATCTTTGTCATCGTCGCTGATTCCTTAGGAATCGGAGCCGAGCCGGATGCGGAAGCCTACGGAGATAAGGGCTCTAATACTTACGTCCATATCGCTGAAAGGATGGGCGGGCTTCATGTTCCGACCTTGAATTCGCTTGGCTTAGGGGATTTAGCCCCGATTCTGGGCACCAGCAAAGTCAGCCACCCTCACGCTTATTGCACCACTTTAAGAGAAGCCTCGGTCGGTAAAGACACCATGACCGGGCACTGGGAAATGATGGGCATTAAGACCACTAAGCCCTTTAAGACTTTTACCGATACCGGCTTTCCTCCGGCCTTAATCAAGGAATTAGAGGAACGCTGGGGCCGTAAGATCATCGGCAATATCGCCGCTTCCGGGACGGAGATTATCGCTTCCTTAGGCGAAAAGCAATGTAAGGAAGGTTCTTTGATCGTTTATACCTCCGCCGATTCCGTCCTTCAGGTCGCTGCGAATACGGCTTATGTGCCTTTAAGCGAGCTGTATCGGGATTGCGAAATCGCTAGGGAAATCTGCAACCGTCCGGAATATCGCTTAGGGCGAATTATCGCTCGACCTTATGTCGGAACCTCGGCTAAAGACTTTAAAAGAACCCCGGACCGCAAAGATTACGCTTTATCCCCGACGGGAAGAACCGCGATGGATGATTTAAAAGACCACGGCTTTATGACTTCCTGCGTCGGGAAGATCGATAATATCTTCAATCACCAGGGTGTCAATAAGACCGTCCATACCGTTTCGGATGAAGAGGGCATGAAGATTACAACCTCTTTTGCTTCTAACGATCCTTTCACCGGGCTTTGTTTTGTGAACCTTGTCGAATTTGACTCCGAATACGGGCATCGGAGAAACGTCATCGGCTACGGAAGACATATCGAAGAGTTCGATGTCTGGCTCCACACCTTTATGGATGCCTTAAAAGACGATGATTTGCTTATTGTCACTGCTGATCACGGTAACGATCCGACCTGGCATGGGACCGACCATACGAGAGAAAAGGTGCCTTTCTTGGCCTATTCTCCGCTTCTAGAAGGCGGGAAGAAGCTCGAAGAGAGAGATTCATTTGCTGATATCGGCGCTACGGTTCTGGCTAACTTTGGACTTACCCCTTCTTCTAACGAAATCGGTAAACCCGTCAAGGAAATTCTTTAAACTGATAATGAAGAAAACGGCTCTGGCCTGGCCTTTAGTTTGTTTGCTAGTCGGGCTTTCCAGCTGCTCTTTTGTCCAAAAGGGCCTGACTTTTAAGCTTATTTGTCCTTCTGACGGCAAAGGGCTTTCTTTAGCTTCTTACGCTGATGATGCTACCCACGTGCTCTTTTTAAAAAACGAGGAAGTTTATAAAGCCTTTTTCAGTTCGGATTACGGGGGAATTATCTTCGATTTGGAAAAGGGGCTTAAGTTAATCCAAGATGAGCATGTCCCTTATAAGTTAGCCCGGGTCAATACCTACGGGAATTGTTTCCTTTTAGCAAAAAAAGGCCTTAAAGAGGACGGGGTTTCAACTTCCGCCCATATTATCTCCTTTAATGCCGCTAACGATAAATACGAAGCTAACTATCTAAATGAAGGAATCCAGAATAATCTTCTGCATTACTTTTATTCTTATAATCCTTCAACCCCTTTAATCGATACCTTCTATTCGGATATGCAAGAAGTCTTTGAAGCCTTGAAAACGGGGAAAGACGGGGAAGAAGAGATCGATTATGCCTTACTCGGGGAGCCTTTTGTCAGCCGGCTTTTAAAGGAAACGGACGCTTATGAAGTCCTTTATTCGTTTACGGATCGTTTTAAGGAGATGTCTAATACCGATCAGCTGGTGGATGGGGGATATGCCCACTATCCGGAAAGCGGGCTTTTTGTCCCCGCCTCTTTAGACCAAGCCGATAAGAGGACTAAGGCGGCCTACGATAACTTTTTTGAATCTTACGATAATATGGTGACTTCCTTAGAGCGCAATAACGGGGGCCGAGTTATCACTTACCTCTATCAAGGGGAAGATCAAAAGACCTTTTCTCCTTTAAGCTCTTTTGGGGCGAGCGGAGATGAGTTTTATACGATTTTAAACAGCTCGAAAAGCCCGTATGGTGTTAACGCCATGGGCTTTTGTTCCTATCCGGTCGATTTAAAAGGCTTCGAGGAGAACTGCCAGAAGAACTTTAAGCACTATTGGACGAGCGAAGTGCTTAACACTTCCTACTCCTCGTATTACAATGGAATCGTAGCCTAAGGGCTAATAGAATCTGGAGAAATATTAGATATGAAGAAGTCATTATGGATCGTCCCGTTTTTATCGTTTAGTCTTTTAGCTTCCTGCGGGGAAGTAAGTTCCTCAAGCTTAGCCTCTTCTTCCTCCTTAGAAAGCTTAAATAGCTCTTTACCAGCTTCCTCATCACAAGAAGCCGGCTTAGATGATGTGACGCCGTTTTCTTTTAAGGCTATCTGCCCGAAAGGCGCCCCTTCGATGGCTTTTACGCCGTTTTTAAAAGGTTACCAAGGCCAGTTGAGTTTTGCTGCCCCCGCTAATGTCAGAGCGGCCTTTGCCACTCAAGAATACGGAGCTGTGGTCTTCGATCTGAATGTCGGAGCTAAGCTTATCAAGGCTAATTCCTTCAATTATAAATTGGCCGGGGTCTTAACTAAGGGAAATGTCTTTATCATCTCCACCGGAAAGGACGCCAATAAAACCCTTGAAGAAGGGGATAAGATCGTCTCTTTCGGGACTAACTCCCTCTTTACAGGCATTTTTAAGAAGGTCTATAACGTCTCCACATTGACGGAAGTCAGCGATGTCTCCGTGGCTTATACGGTGGCGGATACGGGGCTAAATAACGGGGAAGACGTAGATTATGTGCTTTTAAGCGAGCCGATGGTGACTAAGCTTATGCTTAAAAAGGCGACGGATTCTTCTTCCGCCCCCTTAACGACCTCTATCTACGCTAACTTAACTGAAAAGTGGCAGGAGTATTCAAAAGAGCAAAAGCTGAATAACGGTCTAGGATACGATGGATTCCCGCAAGCGGGAATCTTCATCTCCAAGACCTTGGAGGATGATCAGACTAAAAAGGCTGAAGTCAGCGCCTTTTTAGATAAGATTGCTGAAACCGGGGAAGATTTTGAGCTGAACCAAGGGAAAAAAGCCATCCAGATTTTGGAAAACGACACTTCCTCCGGCTTATATAAGACCGAGGATGTCTTTAATCTGCCCTTAAACATGATTAAGTCAATCGTCAACCTTCCTTCTTTTACTAATAGCGCTAACCCGTTCGGGTTTAACCCGCTGTCCTTTAAGCTTAATGACTTTCTGAGCGATGCCAAGATCACGGGTTTTCCTTCCATCGACACCAGCTTATTTTCTTCATATTTTCCTTCATAAACAGCTTTTCAGCCTTTTAAGCATCTACTAGCCCTTTTAAGCCCTTAAAAGGGCTTTTTTAAAGGAGTATAATGTCAAAGGAAGGTATTTAATGATGGTTCGGCCACTGGAAAGACTTAAAAACTTTGTTAAAGCAGGGAAAAATGAGAACCTGATGTCGGTCGACGGCTACGTGCCTTTTAAACGGGCCGGAGTTTTCGCTTTCGAACAAGTTCTGGTGATGTTTCTTTCTAACGTCACCCCGATCTTAGTCGTCTTCGGCTCTTTGGGCGATCACTATCTGACCGTCAATGCCTTAACTGGCGCCTTATTATGGGCGGGGATCGGAACGATCCTCCAGTGTCTGGGCTTTTATCCCTTCGGGTCAAAATTACCTAACCTGATGGGCACCTCCTTCACCTTTATCGGGGCTTTGATGCAGGTGAACTCCACCTATAACGACCTTGGAGTCACTTTGCTGTCTGCCTTAATTGGTGCCTTATTTTTGATGGTGATGGGTCTTTTTGCTAAATATTGGCGCCGATTTATCCCTCCTTTAGTCTCCGCGGTCGTTTTAATCGCCGTCGGACTGGAGTTAGCTGAATTGGGTGCGGAGCAGTTCTTCGCCGTCGAGAGTGTCCTTTCGTTATCGACCGACGAACTATATTCTTTTGGCAACGGTTGGCCTTTTATCCTCTGCGGCTTTATCAGTCTGACCTCCGCCATCATTTGGAACCTCCACGTCAAAGGAGCCTGGCGGAACATCCATATTATCGTCGGGCTTTTGATGGGCTACATCTGCGCTTTGATCCTTAACGCCATCTATCCGGCCCTGCATATTATTGATTTCAGTTATTTCGGGATGAAAGGAGCGGAGGATTATATCAATGTCCCGCGCCCTTTTGACCTTACTAAGCTGAAGTTTAACTGGGAAGCGGTGCTTTTTATCTGCTTGATTTATCTAGTTTCCTCCTCGGAAAGCTCCGGGGATATGGTCGCTTCCGCCCACGTCTGTTATAACCGGACGGCTAACGACAGGGAAATCAGCGGGGGACTGTTCCTCGACGGGCTGATTTCGGCCTGTTCCTGCCTCTTTGGCGGGATGCCGATCACCACGTCAACGGAAAACGTCGGCTTCGCGGGGAAAACCGGGATCATCAACCGCTACGTTGCCTTTTTAAGCGGCGTGATGATGATTATCCTTTCTTTCTTCCCACCCGTGGCCGTTTTCTTTGAATCCATACCCTCCTGCGTCTTAGGCGGGGCGATGATCATGGTCTATATGTCGATCCTTTTAATCGGCTTTGAGATGATTTCCCGCGCCGGGTTCACTAGAAAGAACATCATCGTCCTTTCTGTCACCTTAGGACTAGGCTACGGGACCAGCCTTTTAGGTAAGTATTTCTTCAACACCACGACCTTTACCGGCCAGAATGTCCTTCTAGGCTTTATGATGGGGGATCCGGAGGTCAGCATGTTCCTGATTTCCTTAGTCCTCTGCTATTTGATTAAAGACACCGCGAAAAATGATTTCGCCTCGGAGGATTTGAAGATCCACGAAGCTAAGGAAGAAAGGCTGGAAGAGGTCGAATATAAGTCTAAAGGGGTCGATGACACCCACGCTCCGAAACTTTAAAAGGGAAGAATTAAAAGATGGAAGAGGAACATCATAATCCTTTAAAGGAAGAAGAAAAGAAGAAAAAAGTCCTTTTCCATGCCTTAGATATACTCCTCGGCTTCCTTTTCTTAGTCCTGATTTGGGATGCGATCTATCTTTTAGGCGGAGAAACCTTCCCGGAGTTTTTTAGGACTTTAGGTGGGATGTTCCTTCTTTTAGGGGAACAAAACGTCTTAACCTCGCTTCTAATGACCTTAGGGCGGATTATCCTTACCTTGGTGATTTCGACCTTCCTCGGGTCTCTTTTAGGCCTTTTAGCGGCTTTCTTTAAGCCCTTAGAGGCCTTCTTTCGACCTTTGATTTACGTGATGACCGCCTTCCCGACAGTTTCGATGATTCTCTTCTTAATTATCTATACCAAGATCACTTCTTATATCATCGTGGCCTTTTTGACCTTCCCAGTGATCTATAAAGCTGTTTTAAAAGGCGGGAAAGACATTATGGAGAAATACAGCGATCCTTTAAGCTTGGAAGGGAAGAATTCCCTTAAAAGCTTCGTTCTTGTCTTATGCCCTTTAAGCCTGCCTTCTATCTTCCTAGGGGTCTTCCAGGCTAGCGGCTTAGCTTTAAAAGGCGAAATCATGGGCGAGGTCTTCATGAACTACACTAACGCCCAGGGCTTAGGTGGGATGATCAATCAAGCCTATATAGATGTGAACATGCCTCGTCTCTTCTCACTTACCTTGCTTGCGATCTTGACGATGAGCCTCTTCGACTTACTCGGGGTCTGGATCAAAGGGGAACTGGAGAAGCGCTACGGGACGAAGTCTGTTAAGACCTTCCACTGGTTATAGAAGATAAGAGGAGAAGACTAAGAGGATGATAGGAGACGGCATCAGGCTGTCTCTTTTTTTACGGAAGATAAGTTAAAAAGGGAAACGATATTTAAAAAGGCGATTAAAGGCGGTGAACAAGTTTTACCCATAGTAACAAGCTGGGACGAGGCAGGGAAAAGGTTAGACAGGGTAAAGATAACAGGTTATCATAGTAGGCAATTAGTATATTTCTAGTCGTTTGTAAGTTTTTAAAATCGGTGGATAAGTTCTCTTCTCCTAGCCTTCATGGCGGTGGATTGGCTTAGTCCGATTTCTAAAAAAGTCCTATCTTTCGGTCTTTTGTTTTGCTTAGTTTACATAATAGACATTATACGAAGTACAATATAAAGGGAAGCGAAGCCCCTTCTCTACGCCGTTTTGACCCGTTTAGACATCTTTTAAATCTGTTAAGACACTTCATCCTTATAATTAAATGATAAAGCCTTTAAGGTTAAATGAAAAGGCGGTCACCTAAGACCGTCTTTTCGCTAGATTGATTTTTCTTTCTTCTTCTTACTTATCTTCGCCGATCTCTTCTTCATCGCTTACAAACTCATTCTTAACCATATGAAGGAAGACCGAGGCAGCTCTTCTGGCTGATAAGGATAAGAACTCATCGAAGACCTCGCCATTGTCAGCCTGGGTGAACACCTGGTCGGAGATGCCTCTTATGGAGATGAACGGGACCTGAAGTCTTTGAGCGGCCTGAGCTAAGGAAGCGGATTCCATATCGACCGCTAAAGGATTATCAAAATGGCTTAAGAGGTCACTAGTCATATTCTTCTTAGTCGCGAACGAGTCTCCGGTGATAATCGTCCCCACGTGGATGGTCAAGGTCGTATTCAAGTCCTTAACCGAGTTGACGAGCTTCTCATCCGCTTTAAAATAAAGCTCACAGCCGGGCATTTGACCCAAAACGTATTTCGACCCACCCGAGGTGACATCGACATCGTAATAGCAGACTTTATCGGCTACCACGACATTTAAAGGCACGATATCATCTTTTAAAGAGCCGGCGACCCCGAGAGAAAAAATCCTCTCGATTTCAATCTGCCCGGCTAAGTAGCCCACATCAAACCCGACGTTAGATTTCCCTATCATCCCTTCAAAAGCGAAGAAATCCTGGCTTCCGACCTGGAAAGAAAACCCTTCAATCAGGCCGATTTTGGTCTTTTTCGCTTCCGGAAGCTTCCCGATTAATTCACTTAACTCTTCCTTCATCGCACAGACAACTAAGGCTGTTTTCATAATTTATTCCCCCTTTTCAGGTTCTTCTGACGAAAAATCGATCTCAGGACAGCGTTTTAAGAGCTCATCGAAGTTTAGTCGGGCTCTTTCTTCCTCGCTGAAGAGATGGATAATGATATCTTCCCCATCGATCAGAATCCAAGGGGAAGAAGATTTCCCTTCTACGTGGGAGAGATTCCCGCCGTTTTTATAGATGATCTCTTCGCATTCATCCTCGGCCCCCGAAGCTCTTCTTGCGGAGGAAAAAGAAGCGACGATATAGTATAAGGCTAAAGGTGTTAAAGCTGATACATCGTATAACTTCACCTCTTCGCCTTTATGGAAATCCAAGGCGGCAGCGAGCTTTTTAGCGGTCTTTAAGCTATCGTAGTCCATCGAGAATCCCCTTTCAGATAATAAGCGAGACAGCTTTCGGTTAACTTATCGTCCATCCCGTCTTTACCTAATCTTTCGAATAAATACTCCGCATTGGCTTCTAACACCGCCTTAAACCCGGTTTGGTAATTCTCTTCCATCTTCTCGATAAGCCCCGAAGAGGCGTAACCTCTGCCCGGTTCGATCTTATCGGAAGCGTAGAGCACCTGCCCGAGCCACGACATCTCTTTTTTCCCGGTCGTATGGTACTTAATAGCCTCCAGGACTTCCTCGTCTTCTAAGTGGAATTCTTCTTTTAGGAGCATAGGTGCGGTGAACTGATGCAAGACCCAGGAAGGGACTTCGCAGTTTTTAAAATACTGCCCTTCTTCTTCCTTAGCTCTTTTCTCGTAGGAGAGCTTAGCTCCCGCCCTGGTGATATCGTGATAATAAGAAGCTAAATAAGCCTTATAAGGGTCTAAATGATTCTTTAAAGCGATATTGAAGGCGACTTCTCCGACCCTTAAGCAGTGCTGGTAGCGCCTTTCTTTATAATAAGGAAGGACTTGCGGAACAAAGTACATCTTTTCTTCTAAAAGGACTTTGATCGAAGCTAAAGGAAGGAGAAAAGAACGTCCTAAGCGTATCTCTTCCTGCCTTTTTAAATACTCTTCTTGGGATAAAGAGTCCTCTAAGCCACAGGAATACTCTTTAAGCCCTTTATAAGAGGCGGTAAGCTTCTTTTTTTCTTCTATAGATAAAATAGGCGCATAAAGGTAATAAAAGTCTCCTGAGCCTTCTAAACGTTTTTTTTCGATTCCCTTTTCCAGCTCTTCATATTCTTCAATTGAATAAGTTAATCCTGATAAACCATCTACGGCGGCTTTAATCAGCTTTTCTTTCTCTTTAAAGGGGGTCTTATCTTTCTTCACCAGAAAATTCACCCTTGTAAAAGCCTTATTTTTAACCCCGTTTAATAAGATGAGGTGATCAGTTAAAAGATAAGGATCGAAAGAAGAAACGAAAAGCAGGACTTTTTCCGCCATGTTAATTAAAATCAGGATCGGTGACGATCGCCTTAACTCCGACGTGGGGCGGCAGATAGATCGCAATCCTTTGATTCGCCCCGGAGAAAGTGATCTTCCCTAACCCGAACAAAGAAAGCTCCATCTTCCCGGAAGCCGGGATCGCGATTTCTTTCTTCTCAAGATCGCTAAGAGACTTAATATAAGCGGAAGTCGGCTTCACTTGATCTGTCTGAGCTAAGGAAGCGAAAGTCTTCTCAAGATTCAGGGCCTTGGTCCTAGTGATCGCAACTTCATTAGAGAAAGCGAAAGTGAATTCCGTCTTCCCTCCGCTTACCAGTTCGAAAGCCGCCACCCCTCCGAAAACGAAGGCTTGGTTCGGCTGGGAAAGGTAGACCCTGGGAGCGATTTCTTCTCTCGGGACTAAGTACTTCCAGGCCGCTCTTTCGACTTGGTTTAAAAGCGATTTCGGGTTATAGATACCCGGAGTATCAAAAATTGAAGACTCTTGATCAAGCGGGATCTCCATCACTTCGAGTCTGGTTCCTTCGACTTTCAAGGTCTGGATTACCCTATCGGTTTCATTTTTATAGCGGCGGAGGATCGAATTGACTAACGACGACTTCCCCACCGAAGAGGCCCCGATAAAGTAGACATCCTTCCCGTTACGCAGGGCGTTGATCTCTTTTAAAAAGGCATCGATATTGATATTCTTAGCCGAAGAAGTGACCATCACGCCGGTCGGAACGATATGCTCTAAGACCAAGCGTTTTTTCGCATCCCCGATCAGCTTATTATCATCTTCATCTTTCGGTAAGACATCCCTTTTATTTAAGACAACTAAGACATTCTTCCCTAAATAAGCCCCGATTTCCGGGACGAAGGAAGATTCCAAGGTGAAAAGATCGAGGACGTAGACGACTAAAGCCCCTGACGTTGTGGCCTTTTTCAGGATTTTAATATAATCCGCCCCGAATTCCGGGTCGCCGGGTGAATTATAATGCCTAAGATTGTAGCAGCGGTCACATAAGCCTTGATCCTGCTTTTTAATAACTCTCTCTTGGGATAAATAACCCGGGGAGGAAGGATCTTCGCTCTGGAGGATCGCTCCGCAATCGGAGCAACGCTGAATGCGGATCTGACTAGTTAACGTGACTTTCTGTCTCATAGTTGCTGGACCTCCTTTTCATCTTTTTCCAGTAGGATGCCTAATCTTCCTTGTTTGCGGTAACGATTTCTTAAAAAAGTATCAAGCGGACGGATCAGTTTAGCGGAGATATGGTCTTTTTTGCTGATCGGATCGGTCAATAATCCTTTCACACCCAGCTTATGGGCTAGATACATATCGTTGATCACTTGATCCCCGATCAACAAGGTCTTCTCCTTACTTAACGAAGCCTTCTTCAGGAAACGATCGATTTTCCTTTTACAAGGCTTATGAGCCGAATAAAGGCAATTCAAGGAAAGATGGGAACTGAAGGGCAAAGTCCGCTTTTTGGTGTTATTAGAAATTAAGATGACTTCTAGCCCCGCCAGCAGGTAAGCTTCCATCAAGGTGTAAGTCCTCTGCTCCGGCAACAAGATATCGTAAGGAGCTAATGTATTATCTAAATCCATCAGGATATACTTAAACCCCAAGGCCTTGATCTTTAAGGGATCGACCTCGTAAACCGAACTTGCCCGATAATCGGAGACTAGATTATGAACCATCCTGCCTCTAAGTGGATTATAGCCTAAAATCGATCAGGAGGCACTAGAAGAGGAAGAAGGATCTTCCCCGCCCTCATCCTGCTCGAATAAATCGAATAGTGACATCTGCTTAGCCCCGGACTCATCCTTAGGCTTCACCGACTCCACAATCAAGGGTTTTTCAACCCTCACGTGCTCATCGATCTGGCTTCCTTCCTCATGGACGCCTTTTAAAAGCTCCCCGGATTCTAAATCCAAGTTAGCCTTCATGCCCGAGCCCGGCAACACGGTCTCCAAAGACTTGATATCGATGACAAAATCCCTCCGATCGGTATAAGCGACGATCTTCTGTTCGTCGCCTCTGGTGATCTCCGCCTTATAAAGGGTGACGATCGCCATCGGATTGGACTTAAAGATCTTCACGATAGCCTGCTTCGAGGAAAGACGTGGCAAGACATCGAGGTTAGTGGACATCACGGCTCTCACCGCTCCCATATCAGCCAAGATCAAAAGCTTCACATGTTCATCGGGGGCTAAAGACAATAAGTAAGAGACCGGCGGATTCCCCTTTCCGAGATTCATCGCCTTCACCCCGGCCGCCCCTAAGGAGACAACCGGCACTTCATTTTCATTATAACGGCAGACCAGCCCGTTCTCCTGGCAGATGACTAAATCGGAATTTCCAGTCGTTAAGCAGACCTTAATCAGGGAATCGTCTTTACTAAGCCCGATAGCTCTTAAAGGCCTGGAGGTCAGCTTGACCTGGGTAAAATCAGCTAGTTTACAACGCTTGATCTTCCCTTCTTTAGTCAGCAAAGCCAAATAGACTAACGGTTCAAAAGTGGTGATGACAAAGGCGGAAACCACCTGATCAGCGCCCGTCAGGTTCTTCACCAAGACATTAAGATGCTTGCCTTCTTCCTTCCATTTAAGTTCCGGAAGCTGATAAACCGGCAAGTAGATATAAGTCCCGGTCCCTAAAAAGGCCAGGATGCCATCGTGGGTGGAGCATTTCTGCAATAGACGGATTCCATCCCCCGGCTTCAAGGCCGGTAAATCGGCCTCGATATTCCCATTCGTCGAAGCCTGATAGGAACGGACATTGGTCCTTTTAATATAGCCATCGGAGGTCAAAACCACGTAGCAGTCTTCCTTGGCGATCAAGGAGGTCTGGTCAACTTCGATGGTCTTGATCTTCCCATCGAGGATTTGGGTCTTACGCGGAATGGCGTATTCTTTCTTCACGGCCTTTAAGTCGTTAACGATATGCCGATCGAGGTAATCACGATCGGAAAGAAGGCGATTAAGCTCGCTGATTTCATCTGTTAAAGACTTTTTTTCATCTACGTAGCCCTGATAATCTAACGAGGATATCTTATAAAGGTTAAGCATGACGATCGCTTCCGCCTGGTCGGGAGTGAAGGCGAACGCTTTGATGATATTGTCTTTCGCTTCCTGCTTCCCTTTAGACTTCTTAATGATCTGGATCAAAGGATCGATAATATCGACCGCCTTGATCAGGCCTTCGACCACCTCGAGGCGTTTAGTATCTTTATCTAAATCGAACTTAGAACGCCTGGTGATCACATCGACTTGGTGATCGAGATAAGCACGGATAATCTCCAAAAGGTTCATCGTCTTCGGATGACCTTTATCGATAGCCAACATATTGGCGGCGAAGGTGGTTCTTAAGACACCTTTAGAGCGTAGGAAAGAAAGGATCGGCGCGGGGTCTTGGCCCTCTTTGATATCGATGGCGATCCTCACATCCGCAGTCGATTCATCCCGGACTTCCAGGATATTATCGATATGGTTATCGTCCTTAAACTTATCAAGGGCGGCGACGAAAGCGGACTTAATCACCCCGTAAGGGATATCGGTAATGACAATTTGGTTCTTAGTTTGATCGATCTGACAAGTCGCATGGATATAAAAGGAAGCGGAGCCGGTCTCATAAAGTTTATTCAGTTCTTCCGGTTGGTCGATAAGACCTCCGGTCGGGAAATCCGGCCCGAGGATAAACTGCCTTAAATCCGCAACCGTGGCTCTTTTATGTTCCACGGCGTAGACGGAAGCATCGATGACTTCCCCTAAATTATGGGTCGGGATCAATGTCGCTGCCCCGACCGCGATGCCTTGGGCTCCATTAACCAAAAGATTCGGGAAACGAGCCGGAAGGACGGTGGGTTCAAGCAATTCATCAGAAAAGTTAAGAACCATCGGTACGGTGTTCTTATCGATATCATCGACTAAAAGATTGGAAATCTTCGCCAACTTCGCCTCGGTGTAACGTGAAGCGGCCGCCGGATCATCATCGATAGAGCCGTTATTGCCTTGGAAGGCGACAAGAGGAGCTTCCATCTTCCAATCCTGGGAAAGACGGACTAAGGCATCGTAGATGGAAGAATCCCCGTGCGGGTGGAAATTACCCATGACGTAGCCGACAGTCGTCGCAGACTTTCTGGTGGGCTTATCGAAGGTATTCCCTTCCTTATACATGCCGTAGATGATTCTTCTTTGGACGGGTTTTAACCCATCGCGGACATCCGGGATCGCACGTTCAGATAAGACGGCTTTCGCATAGCGGGCGAAATCATCGGCCATGACCGACGGCATCGGGGTCGGGGCGATGATCTGGTTATCCTGGATGGGCTCTTTTTTATTCTTCATGGTTCTTTATCTCCTCAAAATGGTCTTTGTGGAAGCCGAAATCGACATTGGAGTCGATCCATTCTCTTCTCTTATCGGCGGTGGATTTAGACATGAACAAAGTGACCTTATCCTCGCATTCATCCACATCGTCGATTACGACTTGGACAAGTTTTCTGGATAAGGGGCTCATGGTGGTCTTCCCGAGCTGATCAGCATCCATTTCGCCTAAGCCCTTATAACGGGAAAGGACGTAACCCGGGCCGATTTTCTGCCTGGCGACATCAAGATCTTCATCGGTCCAGCAATAGATCTCCTGGCCTTTTTTAGCCACTCTATATAAAGGAGGACAAGCGATATAAAGATGTCCGGCCTCGATCAAAGGCTTCATGTGCTCAAAGAAGAAAGCCATCAGTAGGTTTTGGATGTGGCAGCCATCATCATCAGCATCGGTCATGATGATGATCTTGTCATAATGCATATCCTTGACCTTAAAATCTTCATCGACGCCCGCCCCGATTGTAAAGACAATCGTATTCAGTTCCTTATTATCGTAAATGTCACCCCGATCCTCCCCGACGACATTCTTCGGCTTGCCTCTTAAAGGCAAGATGGCCTGATGTTCACGGTCACGGCATTTTTTAGCTGAGCCGCCGGCGGAGTCGCCTTCGACGATAAATAGCTCATTAAGCTTATAATTCTTCGAGCTAGCCGGAGTTAACTTACCCGAAAGATTGCTAGCCTCCTTAAAAGCGGCTTTAGACATCTTGCGGATCGAATCTTTGGCTTCCTTAGCCTTTTCCCGGGCTTCTTGGGCCTGGAGACATTTATCGATGATAGCGTTAGCTTCGTTAGCGTGTTCTTCAAGGTAATACGAAAGTTTGCTTTCGATAACTTCATCAACCGCCACCAAGGCTTCCTTAGTGCCGAGTTGGGCCTTAGTCTGGCCTTCAAACTGCAAAATCTTTTCCGGGACCCAGACCGAAAGGATGCAGGCGAAACCTTCGCGGATATCGCTCCCATCTAGCGACTGGTTAGCCTTGATCAGTTTATGGTCGGAAGCGTATTTATTGAAAGTGACTGTGAGGGCCTTCTTCAAGCCGATCACGTGATGTCCGCCTTCAGGAGTCCTGACCCCGTTAGCGAAGGCGGCGATATTT
Source organism: Bacilli bacterium (assembly GCA_022652945.1). GTDB lineage: Bacteria > Bacillota_I > Bacilli_A > RFN20 > CAG-288 > Scatoplasma. Next base: position 62,945 of record JALCRV010000006.1, on the reverse strand, counting down.
TCCGAATAAGAATCGGAGTAGAACTGTCCGACAAACTCCACCCTGATCGTTTCCGCTTCCCCTTCGATCGTAATGGGGTCGCAAAGCGGAGTCTTGCCGAAAGCGTGGGTAGTAAAATACTCGGAAATGCCCTGTTCATAAAGGAAATCCTGCTTACGTCCTGATCTTTCATCGACCAGATGGAAGGAGACTCCTTTAGTCAGGCAGGCCCGATCATCTAAGGACGAAGCGATCTTCTGATAATCAAAATTCGTATCTTCAAAGATCTTCGGGTCAGGTAAGAAAGTGACGCTCGTCCCTCTTTTACTGACTTTGGTTAAAGGGGTGACGACCACCTGAGACTCTTTAGTCCCGCCGTGATCGTAACGGATAAAATGATCAGCCCCATCGCGGTAAGAATGGATTTCCATCCAGGAGGACAAGGCGTTAACAACCGCTCCGCCGACCCCGTGGAGGCCACCGGCGGTCTTATAGTTCGAATCATCGAATTTCCCGCCCGCGTGCAACGTGCGGTAAACCATATCAAAGCCCGACATCTTTTCCTTATGGTTAAAATCGCAGGGGACACCGCGGCCTTGATCTTCGATGGTGATCGAATTATCGGCGTGGATGGTCACGTAGATATTTTTCCCGTAACCGGCGTTAGCTTCATCCACCGCGTTATCGACGATTTCCCAGACCAGATGATGGAGGCCATTGATATCGGTCGAGCCGATATACATGCCCGGACGTTCCCTGACCGGTTCCAACCCTTTAAGCAAGGTTAGGTTATCTGCTGTATACTTATTTTCGCTCATAGTTTATTTAGCTTTCTTTTCCAAGTTTAATTATAGCAATTTCAGCCCTATATATCTATGATATATTTATATTATATGTAGCCTTTTTTTGGAGGAAGCAAGATGGGATATGTAATATTAGCGATGCTGGCTTTGGGAATCGGAGTCAGCGGCTATCTGATCGGCTCAGTCAGCTGGGCTGTCATTATCTCCGCCATGGTCTACCATATCGATATCTATAAAGTCGGTTCCGGGAATGCCGGGGGAACTAATGTCGGTCGGGCTGTCGGGAAAAAAGGCGCGATCTTAGTGATCGCTTTGGATTCCTTAAAATGCCTTTTGCCCTTGTGGATTTGGTTTTTTATCTGTTCTCTCACTTCCTTTAAAGATTATATCGGCACCATCTCCCCTGACTTCCCTTTGGCCTTATTTTATTACGCGGCGGGTTTCGGGGCTGGGATGGGCCATGTCTTCCCGCTTTACTATCATTTTAAAGGCGGGAAAGCCGTCAGCTGCTTCGCTGGGTTTATCATGGGCACCAACTGGCTTTTAATGGTCATCGGTTGCTTTATTTTCTTCTCTTCTTTCTTTTGGAAAAAGCGCGTTTCCTTCTCCTCGATTGTCGGAACCGTCATCACCTGCTTATGCGCCTTGGTAATCGGGATCATCGATGTCTTCTACCCAGATTTCTTCGCCTTTGCGTTCTGGTTCTTCCCGGGACCGAAGTTTGATGGGGGCTGGGTTTATGCCCTCTACGTCTCCTTCTTCGCTCTGATGGTCTTAATCCTCCACCGGGCGAATATGATCCGCCTGGCTAAGAAGACGGAGCCCGAGACCCATTTCCTCCATAAAGGCGAAAAGCCTGTCGATAATTACGATCAGAATCAGAAGAAGGCTTAAGGCCTTCTTTTTTTATCGCTTTTTTCCAAATAAGGTAAGGAATCTTACAAAACAAACAACCAGCCTTTTCTTTAAACTAAGTTTAAATAAAAAAGGAGTTAGGTATGAAAAAACAAGCTTTTAATCCGTATTTGCCTTCTTACGAATACATCCCTGATGGTGAGCCCCATGTTTTCGGTAATAGAGTCTATATCTACGGCTCCCACGATGCCTTTAACGGGGCTTTATTCTGCGTGAATGATTATATCTGCTATTCAGCTCCCAAAGATGATTTAGCCTCCTGGCGCTACGAAGGGGTAATTTATAAGAAAACCCAGGATCCTCATAATAAAGAAGGAAATATGTGCCTTTATGCCCCGGATGTCGCTAAAGGGCCCGATGGGAGATATTACCTTTACTACTCTCTCGATCGGCGCCCGACCACGGGGGTGGCGGTCGCTTCTCAACCGGAAGGGCCTTATGAGTATTTAGGGGAAGTCAAAGGCGAAGATGGGCATATAATCGGACTTAAAAACGGGGACGTTATGATGTTTGATCCCGCGGTCCTGGTCGAAGGAAATAAGGTTTCCCTCTTCTCCGGGCAAGCTTTCTTTAAATTGTCGGGTTTTATGAAAATAGCCTTTAATATCTATACTTTCTTTGTTAACAAGAAAAACAAGACTCCCCACGCTAGACTGAAAAAAGACGGCAGCTACCTTTTCTCTTTAAAGGAAGACATGCTGACGTTAAAAGGAGAGCCTATCAAGATCTGCGGCGGCGAGGATTCTTGCTCCGAAGATTTTAAAGGACATGCCTTTTTTGAGGGCTCTTCGATCAGAAAATTCCAAGATACTTATTACTTTATCTATTCCTCTTCCCGTTCCCACGAGCTCTGCTACGGAACTAGTTCGAAAGTGGAAGGGCCTTATCATTATCAAAACACTTTGGTCTCTAACGCCGATCTTATCAATTCCGTTGCGGTCGCCGACTTTTTAACTAAGCCCGGCAAGCTTTCCAAAGAAGCTACTAACTTTTACGGGAATAACCACGGGTCGGTGGAATATATCAACGGGAAATATTACGTCTTCTATCACCGCCATACCAATAAGAGCCAATTCTCCCGCCAGGATTGCGCCGAAGAGATCAGCATGGATGAAAAAGGCCTTTTTAAGCCTGTAATCATCACTTCCTGCGGTCTTAATGGTGGCCCTTTAGAGGGGAAAGGGACTTACGAAGCGCGGATCGCTTGCAACTTAAATGCCAAAGGCGGTGCTGTAATGTGTTCTAGTTACGTCAATAAGAAATTCTATAAAGACTACCCTTACTTCACCCAGGATGAAAAAGATGGCTTAGAAGGCCAGCAATACATCGCTAACTTGGAAGAAGGCTCATGGGCAGGGTATAAGTACTTTGACTTTAAGAAGACTTCTTCCCTTTCAATTCAGGCGCGGGGGACTGGTCAAGGTAAGGTTGAGGTCTTCTTAGATAACTTTGAAACAAAAATCGGTGAAGTTGCAGTCGAGCTTTCTGCTTCTTTCACTTCTTATTCCTCAAAGATGGAATTCCTTGATGGCGTCCATACTCTTTATCTCCGCTACGAAGGAACGGGCCATCTTGACTTAATGAGCTTTACTTTGGCTTAATTTGTCTTTCTTAAAGCATGTTGGGGCTTAGGCCCCTTTTTAAGTTCCCTAAAAGCTTTTGAGGCAAGAAAAAAGCCCCTTTAATGGGGCTGAAGCCTAACTTAATTAACGGGAGGAAGCATCTTCCATGGCCCGCATGGTAGCGCGGACCTGGGATTCAGAAGGGGTACGGCCCATCTGACGATACATAGCCCTGATCATCTTTTCATTGATCGGAGGGTTCTTCTTGATTTCTCTTTTAAAGACAAAGCGAGCTAAAAAATAGCCCCCGACAACCCCGGCGATAGCTGAAAGGACCGCAATCAGGACGATATATCCGACTTCCATGGTGGCAGCAGTTAAGATTAACATGATTATTTTCTCCTTTTTTGAAGTTTACCGTATTACTTTAGCATGGCTAGAGGAAAAATAAAAGAGTAAGAAAAAGCCGGCTGAGCCGGCTTTAAGGACGAACTTAACTTAAAGGCTAGTTAGCGCGGGAATCGTATTCGCCGGTATCCGTACGAACGTAGACCTTATCGCCGATCTTGACAAACATCGGGACCTTAATGACGTACCCGGTCTCCAGGGTCGCATCCTTTTGAGGCTTATTGATCGTATCCCCTCTCACCGCATCCTCGGTGTGAGTAACGGTCAAGGCAACCTTAACCGGCAGTTCGATGCCCATGATCTCGCCTTTATAGTAGGTGATCTCGACTTCGAGGTTATCGGTTAAGAATTTAGCCTGATCAGCCATTCTCTCTTTAGGAATCGAGACTTGCTCGTAAGTCTCCGCATCCATAAAGACGAAGAAAGAGCCGTCGTTATAGGAATAATTCATCTTTTTCTTCTCGAGGTAAGCGAGGGTGACTTTATCACCGCCGCCGAAGGTAATATCACGGATGGTGCCAGTGCGGATATCCTTGACCTTGACCTTGACGACCATCTTTCTCATAGCCGTCTTATTCTGCAAGGTATCGATAACCTGAAGCAGAGTTCCGTCCTGATCGATGATCTCACCAGGTGTTAAATCGTTAGAAATAATAATATCGGACATTGTAATTCTCCTTTTTAGGCAATTGCCTGTAAAAAGCCCATTTAAGGGCCTAATCTAGTCTATTTCTTCTCTTTATGCAAAGTCTTCTTCCGGCAATGAGGGCAGTATTTCTGCTCCTCGAAACGGCCCAGGACAGTCTTCTTGTTCTTGGTAGTGATATAGTTCTCGTTACCACAGACGCTGCAGGCCATCGTGATCTCTGTTCTTGCTTCCGCCATAAAAGTATTTCCTTCCTTTCTATTAAGGTACGTTTGAAAGTATATCATATCTAAGGAAAATAAATCTACACTTTTATCACTTTTTTCACTGATTAACCCTATAGATGGCTTCTTTTCCCTTAAATCCCCTCTTTGGGCTTCTAAGAACCTAAATTTAAAAATCCTTTCCCCTTTTAAAAAGACACTAAAACGGCGCTTTAACTTTTGTCTTCACCCTTGATGTCTCATTCCAAACAAGGTCAATTTAGAGCGTTTTTTTACGTCGATCTTATAAGTGAAGAAGTCTCTTGATCAGCTTAAGCCTAAACCCTCACCAAACCATATTTTTAACTTTTTCATTTTCAGGTAACCTCGGTTTCTTTTCTTAAACCGCTTCCCTTAAGTTACAAATATGTACTAATAAAGCACTAATCTAATGCTAATCGTCTTATTTTGATTCTTTCAATCCGTTTTCAGATAAGCTTTCATGAAAAGATATCAAATTTCTATAGATGCATCTTTTCCCTTCTATAGACCCTGGATATGCTAGAATCAGATTGCATAAAACATATGTCTAGAAATAAAAGAGTCGTCTCCCTGAAAGGCAAGCTCCTCGGAGGGAATAATCCCATCCTGATCCAGACCATGGCTAATCTTAAGACCAGCCGGGTCGAAGATATTTTAAGGATGGATGAAGATCTTACTCACCTCGGTAATGACTTACTAAGGCTTTCCGTCCTTGATGAAAAAGATGCGGAGGCCTTTAAAATCCTTTCTTCCAAGACTTCCACCCCTTTGATCGCTGATATCCATTTTAATTATCTCTTCGCTTTAAAGGCCATCGCTAACGGGGCCGCAGCTATCCGTATTAACCCCGGGAACATCGGAAGCGAAGACAAACTTATTAAAGTCATCTCGGCCGCTAAGGAAAAAGGCCTGCCCATCCGTATCGGAGTCAATTCCGGTTCCCTGCCTTTAAAATACGTCTCCGCCAAAGAAGAAGCAAACGCCTATGTCTCGGCCTTAAAAGAAGTCATTAAAGTCATGGAGGACCACGATTTTTATGATTTAGTCCTCTCCTTAAAATCCTCCGACCCCGAAGTCACCTACCAAGCCTATAAAAAAGCTGATGAACTCTTTAATTACCCTCTGCATATCGGCGTCACGGAAGCCGGGGAGGGTTACGTCGGAGCTTTACGTTCCTCAGTCGCCTTGGTCCCGCTGCTTAAAGAAGGCATCGGAGATACCATCCGCATCTCCTTAACTGATCCACCTCGGGATGAAGTCTTGGCCGCTAGGGCCCTTTTAAAGGCTTTAGGGCTTATTCAAGACGTCCCGGTCTTAGTAAGTTGCCCCACCTGCGGGAGGACCCAGGTCGACCTTTTAAAGGTCTCCAAGATTGTCTCCAAACATCTCGAGGGCCTTAACGTCAATCTGAAAGTCGCCGTCATGGGTTGCCCGGTTAATGGACCGGGGGAAGCTAAAGACGCTGATCTCGGACTCGCCGGTGGAGTCGATTCCTTTTTAGTCTTCGAACACGGGAAGCCTTTAAAGTCCCTGCCGGAAGAAGAAGCCATCCGTTTCCTCCTTTCGGAAATCGACCGCCTCGCTAACTTGAAAAAGCAACAAAAAAACTGATGTTTTCTTGGATTCTCTCCTATTCTTCGCTTAATAATAATAAATAACCTAAGCCTCTCTTACATTCTATCCATCAATTAAAGTCCACTTAACTTCGGTCTAAATTCCCTTCTAGATGCAAAAGGAGCCTTTCTCAGGCCCCTTTTGATGTTATCTATATTCCTTTAAGTAATCTCAATCCTTATAAGTTATTTAAATCCTTTTAGTCTTAGATTCTTTTAATTAATCCAAACTCCTTTAAGTTTATCTAGTCTTATCAGGATTTAACCGCGCTTCTTTCTTTTCCCTCGATAGCGGTCTTTGGAGACAAACGAGAAGGAAGTCCCTTCTTTCTCGTTGCGGGCCAGGAGGTTTTTACGGATGATATCTTCTTTGTGGTACTGCTTAACTAACTTGATAGCTACCCTTCTCTTTTTCTTATAGTTCGGCTTAACCTTATTCCCGCGGAGTTTTCTTAAGCGGTCCTTGATGGCCTTTTCGACGTATTCGTTATTACGTTCGGGCTTTCTTTCAATAACCGCCAAGTTTCTTTCCGCCTTCAAACTATTCCCTCTTAAGGACAAGAAATTAAAAGGAACACCTCTTCTTAAGAGCTCTTTAACCTTAGATGTATCGTCGTTATTATAGAAAACGTAAGAATTGCCTTTCTTATCGAATCTTCCAGCTCTACCGGCTCGATGGTAGTAATAAAGGATATCCATCGGAAGATCGAGAGAGATCACATCGCTGACATCCTTTAAATCGACTCCTCTAGCGGCTAAATCGGTCGCCAGAAGGACCATCACTTCATTCTCATCAAACAGGCGGTAGTTCTTCTTCTGTTCCCTTTTAGTCAGCTCCCCGTAGATGGAGACGAACTTGATCTTGGCATTCTCTAAAGCCTCAGAGATTTCTTTCAGTTCTTCTTTTTTAGAAACGAAGATCATGCACTTAAAAGGCTGAGCGGCATGTAAGAAAGAAATCAAAGCCTGGGGCTTAGCGACATGGCGGATATCGACTAGATAATGGGTGATATTCGCCCCGTTAATCCCTTCCTGGGAGAGATCGATCAGATGCTCCGCCCCGATAAAGCGGCGGACCAAGCGATTAAGATGCTCATCGACGGAAGCGGTGAAAAGGACTTTTGACCACTTCAGATCGAGGGAGAGAATCTGGTTCATCTGTTCCTCGAAACCGCCGAAGAGAATCATATCACCTTCATCGATTATCAGTCTTTTCACGAATTTCAGATTCAGAAGCTCTTGAGCAAAGAGGAATTGATCGGGAGTCGAAATCAAGATTTCATCATCGTACTTTTCCTTTTTAACTTCCCCATCGGAGATGACGGAGACTAAAAAGTCCTTATAAGAAGGCGTAAAAAGACGAAGAGTCTTCTCAACCTGCTTAGCTAAGATCCCGGTCGGGACCAAGATCACCGCCTGGGTGGTCCTATTAGTCACCAAGTCATTCAGGATCGGAATCAGGTAAGCTAAAGTCTTCCCTGAGCCGGTCGGGGCCTTAATCAGGGCGGAACCATTTTTTCTTAAAAGCGGGATAGCTTCTTCTTGGACTTTCGAAGGGTTTTTAAAACCCTGCTCGGCTAAGGAGTTAACTAAGCGCTCGTCCAAATTAAGGTCTTTAAATTCCATAAGCTCAGTCTTTCTTCTCCGCTACTTGGATACCGAGGATCTTTAAATTTTCCTCGGGGACACTTGACGGCGCTTGGCACATCATATCCGCGGCCTGCAAATTCTTCGGGAAGGCCACGACATCGCGGACATTATCCGTCTGGCAGAGAACCATCGAAAGTCTTTCGACACCGATGGCGAACCCACCATGAGGCGGAGTTCCGTAATTGAAAGCGTCGACGAAGAACCCGAAGCGGTTCTTAATATCATCTTTGCTTAACCCCAGAAGCTCAAAGACTTCCTTCTGGAGGTTACCATCGTAGATTCTCAGTGACCCCGAGGAGAGCTCCAAGCCATTGATGACGGTATCGTAAGCGTAGGAAAGGACTTTGGTCGGATCGGTCTTCAATAGAGGCAGATCTTCATCCCGCGGACGGGTGAACGGATTAGAAAGGGATTCATAATGGCCATCGTCTTCCCTTTCAAATAAAGGCCAATCGAGGACGAAAAGCGGCTTATAGACGTTGGGGTCAGTTAGGCCTAGTTCTTTACCGTAGGCGCTTCGTAAGGCCCCTAAGGCCACGGAAATCTTCCCTTCCTCTTCATCAGCTCCGACGATGATTAAATCGCCTTCTTTTGCTTTAAGGAAAACAGCTAATTCATTTAAGATCTCAGGGGTGAAATACTTAGCTAAGGAACCCTCGAGAGCCCCATTTTCCACTTTGAAGAAAGAAACGCCGTGGACGCGGAACTTCTTGGCGAGGTTATTGTCTTCATCCATCTTCTTTCGGCTGGCTTTCGTAGCGTAAGAGGGGACGACCAAGGCTTTAATTGTTTTACCTTGATAAGCCTCAAAAGTGCCTTTCTGCAGGATGGAAGTGACATTAGATAATTTCATCTCAAAGCGCAGATCGGGTTTATCCGAGCCGTAGATATTTATAGCATCCATGTAAGAAATTCTCGTGAACTTCTCCAGATTGACATTTAAGACATCCTTAAAGACCTTATCCAGCATCCCTTCGATGACGGAAAGAACATCTTCCCTTTCGATAAAGGACATTTCGCAATCGATCTGGGTGAACTCCGGCTGGCGGTCGGCTCTTAAATCCTCATCGCGGTAGCAGCGGGCGACTTGGTAATAACGATCCATGCCAGCGATCATCAAAAGCTGCTTAAAAAGCTGCGGGGACTGAGGGAGAGCATAAAACTCGCCCGGGAAAGTCCTTGAAGGAACCAGATAATCTCTAGCGCCTTCGGGGGTTGAACGGACTAAGGTCGGGGTCTCCACCTCTAAAAAGCCCTTGGATTCAAGATAATCACGGGCGGCTTTTAAGGCCAAATGACGGATCATCAGGTTCTTTTGCAGACACGGTCTTCGTAAATCAAGGTAGCGGGTCTTAAGTCGGGTATCTTCTAAGGCATCGGTCTTATCAGCGATGATAAAAGGCGTATTCTGCGCCGGGGCGAAGACGTGGATCTTCTCCGCGACGACTTCGATTTCCCCAGTCGCTAAAGACGGGTTTTTCTCTTCTCTGATCTGGACGGTGCCCTCAACCTGGAGGCAGTATTCGTTGCGGATTTCCTGCTTTTTAAATAACTCCGGGTCGATTCTGATCTGGGTTAGGCCATAACGGTCGCGGAGATCGAGGAAAACGATTGCCCCGAGATTACGGATTTTCGCAGCCCAGCCGGTCAAAACTACTTTCTTCGAGGCATCTGCGGCTCTTAATTCGCCGTCATTTGCTGTTCTTAACATACTTTTTTCTCCTTTTTCATCAGGTAAGCCATGATATTTTCAGCTTCCTCAGCTTTAATCACTTCTTGTTCGCGGGTGAGCATATCCTTAACGATCACCATCCCCGGATTGTAGTCATCGAAGATCAGCGCAACCTTGCTTTGCAGTCGATCCGCCATCTTCAGACTTCCGGATAAGGCCTTCTGGTAGGAAGCGGAAGAACATAATCTCCCCGCCGAGCGAAGTTCATCTAAGAGGATAACCGGAACGAGATCCTTTTCCTTCCTTAGATCGATAATAAAGTAATCCAGAGGAGGTTTAACGGACTTGATTAAGCGATCTTTAGCTTCCTGATCGAGGCTCATCATCAGCCTTTCGATCCCGTAGGAGAAGCCGATTCCTTCAAATGAGGGCCCGCCGATTTCTTCCATCAAAGACCCGTATTGCCCGCCTCCCCCGATCGCGCCTAAATCCATATTCATCGGATCGTAGAGCTCAAAGACGAGACCGGTATAATAATCAAGACCTCTCACTAAGCGGGGTTCCAGCTTATAAGGGATATTCAGACTCTCGAGGGCTTTTTCCGTATCCTCGAGACTTTTTTCATCTTCGGGTTCTAGATAATCGGTGATATAAGGAGCATCCTTATTGATCTCGATATCCGAAGGGACCTTGCAATCGAGGATTCTTAAGACGTTAGTCTCAAAGCGGCGATGGCAGTCTTCGCACATCAGCGGTAATTTATCCTGATAGAAGTTCTTCAAGGCAGCTTTATATTTTTCTCTGGAAGCAAAAGAGCCGAGATAATTGATCTTTAAAAGCAATTCTCTGCCCAGGGCTTCTTCGGCCCCACGATAGAATAGTAAGAGTGCATCTAAAGCTGTCAATTGATCGATCTTGGTATCCAAGAATTCGATTCCGAACTGGTGGAGTTCTCTTAATCTCCCTTTCTGCGGCCGTTCAAAACGGAAAACCGGCCCGGCATAATAAAAACGCAAGGGGAGATCAGGTGAAGCGTAAAGCTTATTTTCAATCACCAGACGATTGACCCCCGCCGTATATTCGGGACGGAGGACATATTCGTGTTCGCCTTTCACATCGAGGCGGAACATTTCCTTGGAGACGATATCGGAAGATTCTCCGACCCCGCGGACAAATAAACTCTCCTCTTCAAAATGCGGAGGTTCGATCGGGCTGGCCCCAAAGCGTAAAGCGGAGGAAGATAATTCCTCGACTAAACTATCGTAAAGCCTTTTGTCATCCCCGAATAAATCATTGGTACCCCGGGGTTTTTCAATTCTATCTGCCATAAGTAATCTCCTCTTTTTATTTAGTGTAAGGCGCGGCGAACCGAATAGACGGATTTAACACCCATCAAGGCCTGGAATAAATTATCTAAGGCTGAAGCATCTTCCACCATCGCCGTAATAGCGACCGTGGTCACGCCGTGAGAAGCCTTATACTGGGCTTTGATGGAAGTCACTAAATCACCTTGATGGGTGATCGTATTCATTATATCAACTAATAGGCCTGCCCTATCGAAGGATTCAACAAAAAAGTCAACCGGGTACTTCACGCTCTTATCCATCTCCGGGTTCCATTTGACCTGAATCAGCCTCGCTTGCTCGGAAAGGATGTTAGGACAATTGGCCCTGTGGACTTTGATGCCCCTCCCTTTGGAGACATACCCGACGATCGGGTCGCCCGGAAGCGGGGTGCAGCAGTTAGCTAAAGTGATCATGGCGGAATCCCCGTTAGCTAATAAAACCGCATCTTTAACTGAAGGCGCGGGCTTATTCTGCAGAGCTTTTTTCGTATCTGAAGCGATCATCTCCGGAGAGGAAGAAGGGTGAGCTATATCCAGATATTCGATAATCTGCTGCGGCATCAGGTTGCGGTTACAGATCTTTATATAAAGCTCGTCGCTATCCGCGCATCGGAAATTATCTAAAAGCTTCTGATCGATCATCTTCTCGATGGAGCCAGTGACTTTGCGTTCTCTTAAGGAGTCTCGCATGGAGGCTTTGCCCTTTTCAATCTGATCGGAACGGATATATTCCGCATTCTGCTTAGCTAAGTATTTACGGATATGAGCCTTAGCGAAGGAGGAAACCGCGATATTAAGCCATTCCGAATTCGGGGAGGAGCCATTCTTCGTTTCAATCTCGACCATATCCCCCGTCTTCAGTTTGGTGGAAAGAGGGACGAGTTTACCGTTGACTCTGGCCCCCGATAACGTATCGCCTAAATCCGTATGGATTTTATAGGCGAAGTCGATCGGAGTCGCCCCGGCTGGCAAATCGATGACTTTGCCTTTAGGGGTGAAGACGTAAACGTTAGCTTCAAAGATATCCTGCCTTAGCTGGGATTCGTATTCCTTAGCATTTACTTCGTCTTTATCCTGGTTGGCGAGATTGACAAAATCCTTGAACCAGTGCAGCTGTTCCTCGATATCGTGCTGTTCTTTCTTCGGATCGTAATGGGTGCCTTCCTTATAACGCCAATGGGCGGCGACACCTTCTTCGGCGGTCTCGTCCATCTCCTGGGTGCGGATTTGGATTTCAAAGACGTGACCATCGCCGGAAAGAATCGTGGTGTGTAAGGATTGATACATATTGGGCTTAGGCATGGCGATATAGTCTTTAAAGCGCCCGGGGACCGGGGTAAAAGCCGAATGGATGTAGCCTAAAATCTCGTAGCAGTTCGTTTCGGTCTTGGTGATGATTCTCAAAGCCAAAATATCGTAGATATCTTCAAACTTATAGTTCTTCAGATACATTTTCTTATAGATCGAATAGATGGATTTGACTCGGGAGGAGATTTCAAAAGGGATCCCGGCTTTCGTTAAAAGCGCGGTGAGCTTAGTCTTGATCCGCATCAAGGAATCATTCAAGTCTTTATTGGATTCGTTAAGCTTCTCCTCAATCGAGGAAAAGACTTCCCTTTGAGAATAATAAAGGGAGAGATCCTGTAGTTCGGACATGATGGAGTTTAAGCCCAGACGGTGCGCGATCGGGACGTAGACATCTAAAGTTTCCTGGGCGATTCTCTTCTGCTTCTCTTCCGGCTGGAACTGGAGGGTCCGCATATTATGCAGACGATCAGCCAGTTTAATGATGATGACCCGAATATCGGCCGCCATCGCAAGGAAAATCTTTCGATGGTCCTCGGCCTGGAAATCGGAGTTATGGAAATCGGATAGTCTGGTGATCTTGGTTAAAGATTCGACTAAGAAGGCGACCTCATCGCCAAATTGCAAGGCGATTTCTTCTTTAGTCGTCCCCGTATCCTCGATCGTATCGTGCAAAAGCCCAGCGATTATCGTATTCGGAGAGGTCTGAAGGGTGGCCAAAATCATCCCGACCCCGAGGAGGTGGGTGATATAAGGATCACCGGATTTGCGGAACTGTCCTTCGTGCTTTAAGGAAGCGAAATTATAAGCTTTCTCAATCCTAGCGAGGTCGTCGGGATTATTGATGTACTTGGAATAAGCTTCTTTCAGCTCTGGGAAGGTTACGATTTGGTTATTGATGACCATTCTGACCTGACCTTAAAGGAATTATTAATCGGTGAGTTTTAAAAGCGAAGCGTAAGGAAGGTCTTTAAACATATCCTTCCCTTTTAAGTCGGTGAGTTCGATAAAAGTCATCGCTCCGACGACTTTCCCGCCCATCTCTTCAACTAGATCAGCTACCGCCTTTAAAGTCCCGCCGGTGGCTAATAGATCATCGACGAGGACTACGCGCTGGCCTTTTTTAATGGCGCAGCAAGGGAGTTCAATGGTGGCCGTCGCATATTCAAGGGTATAAGTCTTGGTGCAGACTTTGCCCGGCAGTTTGCCTTTTTTACGAGCCATCACAAAACCGGCTCCCATCTTATAGGCTAAAGTCGAAGCGAAGATGAAACCGCGGGATTCCGGTCCGATAAAAAGGTCCGGTTTCCAGTCTTTAGCGATTTTTGCCATCTCATCGATCGCGGCTTTAAATGCTTCCGGAGAAGCTAAAAGAGGTGAAATATCCTTAAAAGAGATTCCGGCTTTCGGGAAGCCTTCGACCACGCCGATATACTTTTCAAAATCCATGGTTAAATTTCTCCTTTTTGAAAACGGCTTAATTATACCATAGGTCTTTAGTTTTAACTAGTCGTTATCAGGGGGTGATTAATCAGTTTCCTAAGAAGATAAAAAGCCAGGAAGGACAATTCATTTTTCTTCTCTTTTTTCCGATTTACGGCTATGATATAAAAGGTTTAAGGATATGGTTCATTTAATCTCTCCCTCGGGTTATTGTTACGGTGTTAAAAACTCCTTGAATAAGGTCTTTTCCGCTTACAATAAAAATAAGAAAAGAAAGATTTTCTTCCTTCATCCTTTAGTCCATAACTCTTCTTCGGTCCTGAAAATCAAGGAGAAGACCGGGGCTAAGGATTATTCCCCCGAGGAGAAAGCGGAGACCTACTACGATTCCCTCCTCGTCTTCCCAGCCCACGGCTACACTTCTAAAGAGAAGCTTTTAGCCTATTACCTTAACGCTTCTATTCTCGATTGCACCTGCCCTTTTTTAATCGCTGAGAAAAATATGATGAAAAGGGATCTGGATAACGGGTTTACCGTTTTCTTTTTAGCCAAGGAAGGCCATCAAGAGACTCTTTCGGTCCTCGACTCAGATTCAAGGATTAAGCTTATTAAAGAAAGCGAAGCCGCTTCCTTTGATTTTTCCGCTTTTAATAAGGCGAAGAAGGTCTCTTTATACCCCCAGTCCACTTTAGGCTTAAAAGTTTATGAAGACTTTAAAAAAAGAGAGGAGGAGAACTACCACGGTCTTTTAAAGACCGCTCCCCTCTGCCATGAATGCGTCGACCGCTGGCAGAACGCCTTAAAAATCGATTGTCAGCTCGGGGCTTCCTTTTTAGTAATCGGTGATCCTACTTCCTCTAATTCGAATGAATTTATCAATCTTTTAAAGGATAATTTTCCTGGTCGGAAGGTCTTTTTAATCGATTCTTTAAAGTCTTTAAAGGAAGCAGAACGCCATCTTGACTACCGCTTTGATATCTATCTCGCTTCCGCCACCTCGGCCTCCGATGAAGAGGTCAAGAAGTATTTGAAGCAGCTGAAAAGAGTTAATCTTTTAAATAAACTTCTGCTTCCTTTTCGTGGTCTAAGACGTAAATAACTAAACTCGGATCAATCTGTAATAAGGTCTTTTCCATCCCCGAGAGGAAGATTCTTTCAATTTCATGAGGAACATCGAGATAATTAAAGTCTCTTTCCGTGATTTCTCTTCTCACGTGATGTGACATATCCCCGGAAATATAGATATCTGCTTCTTCTAAGATAGCATCTTTATAAAAAGAGGCTCCGCCCCCGCCGATCAAGGCGACTTTTCTGATCTTTTCTTTCTTCCCTTTCACCAGTAAGCCATAAGGAGCATTTAGTCTATTTAAGGCATATGGGATAAAGTCATTTCTTGTGATTTCTTGAGGAAGATATCCGACTCTCATGGTCTTATTAGTCTTGGGAATATATGTATTCTCCAAGCCTAATTTATTAGAAAGGAGATCATTCATCCCACCTTTAGCCGTATCGAAGCAGGTATGAAAAGAATAGATGCAGCTTTTCATTTCGTCCTGGACTTTAAAATACGTTTCTTTACGCACTTCATCATTTTTTAAGACTTTAAAAACCGTCCCGAAGATAAAAGGGTGATGGGTGATAATTAAATCTGGTTGCAGTTCCTTAGCTTTTTGATAGATAGTCTGATCAAAATCTAAGCAAAGGAGGACTTTTTTAATAACCTCAGGCAGGACTCCGACTTGCTTACCAGGATGATCCCAGCTCTCGGAAAGTTTTTTCGGATATCTTTTATATATTTCCCTGATGAGTTTTTTCCCTTCGATCATAAACCTATTCTCCTTTCCGCCTCATTTAAGATTCTAAGTTCGTTTTCGAGTTCGGCTTTTTTAGAAAGGGGCAAGTTTTCTTTTAAAAGAGAAGTCAGCCTTTCTTTCTCCTTTAAAATAAACTCCTTGAAGACTTTATCTTTTCTTTTAAAAACGGTAGACCCGAAATTAAGCGTCAGTTCCTCTTCTTTCTCTTCTCCTTTAACATAAGACTCCAAAGGATAAAAATGGCCCCTTTCTTTTAAATACAGGCCGTTTTCTTCTTTAAAGCCGTTTTTTATTAAAGCCTTCCTTGCCTTAAATGGCTCCGACTGGGGCTCGATAATGATTCTCTCAATCTGCTTTAACGTCTTATTGCTTTCATTAATAAGTTTCTCAATAAGTCCCCCTCCCATCCCGGAAAGGAGAACCTCTGTAATTAATGGATCGTGGATCACACTTAAGCCGTTACCCTGAAGTAAAGTAATTCTATTGTTAAACCCAGCGTCTAAAACGCCCTTAACAAGTCTTTTATATGGCCCGTTTTGATATTCGGAAGCGAATAAGGCACCTTTATAATCATCCTCAGCTAACTTAATAACGATTTTCCCGCCATCCGCGCCGATATCGATAAACCCGCTCGCAGGCTTAATAAAGGAGTAGACCAAAAGAAGCCTGGCCGATAATTTAATCATCCCTCATCCTCGTCCTGATTGACTAAAAGTCTTTCTTTCATCTTCCGCAAAGCGACATTGATAATCTGTCTGGCTCTTTCCCGGGTGATATTTTCTTTCGCCCCGACTTCCTCTAAGGTATGGGGAGCTTCTTCCGAAAACCCAAAGCGGTAAATAACCATTTCCCTTTCTCTGGGGTCAAGGACATTTAAAGCCTGAAGGATATCTTCGCTTTTATAACCAGATAAGGCGGAATCATCGACCGAGGCATCGGAAATCATCTCTTCCAAAGTTGTTTTTTCATCTTCGCCCATCGGCTTATCTAAAGAAACAATCGGGGTATCGTAAGAAAGGATATCCTCGACTTTTTCTTTCGTGAAATCTTTCCCGAGGCGGTTAGCGATTTCTTCGCTGGTCGGGTCGCGGTTTAGTTCCTGGGTGAGTTTACGCTGGACCGATTTAATCTTCCCTAAGGCGCTGCCGATATAGACCGGGACCTTAATCGAACGCCCGTAAGTCGGGATAGAGCGCCTGATAGCCTGTTTAATCCAGAAGGAAGCGTAAGTTGAAAAACGGCAGCCTTTCTTCGGGTCGAATTTCCCGGCCGCATTGATCAAGCCTTGATTCCCGTAAGAAATCAGATCCTGGTAAGATAAAGACCCGGATTTACCGTTGAACTTCGCGGCGATTGAGGCGACGAGCCTTAAGTTTGAGTTGATCAGCTCATCTTTAGCTTCTTCATCACCATCCTTAATCCTCTCCGCTAAAGCGATCTCCTGCTCTTTAGTAAGCAAAGGGTAGACGGAAATATCCTTAAAATATAAACCCAAAGATGATAAGGAACTCTCGTAAGAAGAAAAATCCTTCGGGGGGTTAACTGAATTAGTCCCCTCTTCATCATCATCTTTATCTTCCTCCTCGAGATCCCCGAGGTAATTTTCCTGATAGGCATCCTCGTCAAAAGCAATCGCATGTTCTTTTAAATAGGAAAGACAATAAATGAAATCCTCTTCACTTAAGGAGGCCTTAAGGAAAATTTCCGACAGATCATTTTCTGTAAGCTGGCCTTTTTCTTTGGCCTTTTTGACCAAGGCTTTTTCAACGTCTCTTAAGCTCAGTTTACTAAGGCTTTTCTTGGTTTCCATCTTTTTCCTCCCTTGGGGATATTATAACAAAAATAGCCCCCTAAGGGGCTAAAGACGATTAGGAAGCAATGGTCTAGAGATCGGAATCATCCAGGTAATCGCGGAGTTGCTTCGAACGGGCCGGATGGCGGAGCTTTTTAATGGCTTTCGCTTCGATCTGACGGATTCTTTCTCTCGTGACCCCGAATTCTTTACCGACTTCTTCAAGCGTGTGGTTACGCCCATCATCAAGCCCGTAGCGGAGCCTGATAACCCTCTCTTCACGATCGGTAAGCTCAGTCAGGACTTCATTCAGCTTATCTTTAAGAAGTGAAGTATTGGCATACTTCAGAGGCGACTCATTATCCTTATCTTCGATAAAATCACCGACGTGGCTATCTTCCTCTTCCCCGACCGGCTTCTCCAAAGACAGAGGATCCATGGCGATAAGCTGGATTTCTCTGATACGTTCAGGAGTTAAAGTATTGCCTAAGGCTTCGGAGATTTCTTCAGCGGTCGGATCGCGGTTAAGCTTCTGAGTGAGTTTACGTGAAGTGCGGGTGATCTTATTAATCGTTTCCACCATATGGACCGGAATACGGATCGTACGGGCTTGATCCGCTAAGGCGCGGGTGATAGCCTGACGAATCCACCAGGTGGCATAAGTAGAGAACTTATACCCTTTGGTATAATCGAATTTATCGACGGCCTTCATCAAACCGATGTTGCCTTCCTGAATCAAATCCAAGAACTGCATGCCGCGGTTCACGTAATGCTTAGCGATGGAAATAACGAGCTTCAGGTTGCAGTTGGTGAGTTCCTCTTTGGCGTACTCCCCATCTTCCCCACCGGCCGCGATTCTTTTCGCTAAGGCGACTTCTTCTTCCTTAGTCTTCAAGACGCGGTATTTGCCGATTTCCCTGAGGTATTGTTTAACAGGATCCGAATTATGATAATCATCGTATTCGGAAGTGATGATCTTGGCTTTCTTGCCTTTTTTCCCAACCGCGGCTGCTTCTTCGGAAGAAGAATCATCTAAGAGTTCTTCTTCATCATCTTCCACGGTTTCATCAAGATCTTCTTTTTCATCTAAATCTTCCGCCGCGATATCATCCTCGGAGAGCTCATCATCCCCTTCGGAGACGGTGATACCTTGCTCCTGGATATAATCAAGCAAAGAATCCAAATCATCATCGGAAATATCAAAATGGGACATAACCGTGAAGATCTGGTCTTGGGAAAGATTACCGCCTTGGGAACGTCCTTTTTTAACCAGGACCGCTCGCCAATCGGCTTTCTCATCCGAAAAATCCATATCATCAGCCTCATCTCCCGCTTCCCCTTGCGGTAATTTGGCTTTATCTTCCTTGCTCTTCTTCAGAGCCTTTTTCATGGCGGGGCGGTTTTCTTCATCCGCTTCGTCTTTGACTTCTTTAATGGCCTTCCCTTTTTTGGAGGTGGACTTGGCTTCGGGCTTTTCTTCTTCAGTTTCAGAAGGAGTCTTTTTAGCCTTTTTAGGAGCTTTTTTATCAGCGGGCTTAATAGCCTCTTTCACTTCTTTTTTCTCAATGACAACTTCAGCTTTTTTCTTATCTTTCGGTTTCTTTTCTTCTTTTAAATCGACTTTTTCGGAAACGGCCTTTTCCTTCACACCTGCTTTCGCTTTGGACATATGGTTCTCCTATCTGACCTGGGCGAAGATAATAAGCAATAAAAACCACTCCGGTTATTTATTCGGGCCTTTATATAAGGCGTCCGATCTTTTCAAAAGAGCCAAGGCCTCGCTCGGATCAAGAGAAGCGGATGTCATATCCAGTTGGAGCAATTGCTTCTTATGTCTCTTGATTAAAGTGTCGAATTCACTCTCATCCAAGCTTTTCGATGGATTGGCGCAATAACGGAGTCGACTGATAATGCCTAGGACGATTTTTTTCTTTAACTCGACAGCTTGGCGGATGTTTTCCGTGATTTTCTTGCCGTCGGTGTCTTCAAGCTGCTCCTGGTAATAAACCTCGACCAGCCCTACTAAATCGTCGTAATCTTCCTCCCTAACATATTCTACACCACAGCGCAAGTCCTCATAATATTCCTTCAGGAAATCATAAGTCTGGGCATAGGCGGGAATCGAAAAATGATCTTCTTCCCCTTCGAAGCATTTAAGGGCTTTGATGGAAATTGGAAGCCGGGCGAGAATTTGACATTCGGTCCGGACTAAGCACATATTCCTTAACTCCTTCATCCTTTCATCGCTAAGACGAGGAGAAATATACCTGAATAAGGCGTTATTGACTTCTCTGCCCGGTAGATCCTCATCCTCTAATTCGGTGACTTGAATCGGGGCTTTAGCGGCCGGGAAGTTCTGTTTGCTATAAGAATTCAGGGTCTCCTGAATTGCTTCCGGAGAGACTTTTAGGCCCTTGGAAAGGGCGGTAAGCATATCTCCGCGAGCTAAAGAAGGCGCGGAAAGATAATAAGAGCGTTCCTGGCGGAGGAACTTTTCCTTATCCTCGTAGCTTTTTACAAGGCCTTTCCTGACAGCATAATTTAAAGAGTGAATCAGAGGTAGCTCTAACTCATCCATGGCCTTACGAAGGCTATCTTCCCCTTCGGCTTTTAAGAGTTCATCGGCATCTTTCCCGTCGCTTAAAGGGTGGACAACTTGAATCGGCAAACCTTGGCCATCTAAAAGCCTTAAAGAACGTTCGGTCGCATCCTGGCCCGGATCATCGGCATCCAAACTAAGGCGGACTTCGACGTTCATCTTCTGGAATAAGTTGATGTGCTCTTCAGTTAAGGCCGTGCCCATCAAGCCGACCGCGGAGGTGATTCCAGCCCGATAAAGGGCGATAACATCCATAAAGCCTTCCAACACGTAGACGTAACGGTCTTTACGGATGGAGGAAGCGGCATTATTGAAGTTATAAAGCAAAGCGGACTTCTTGAAAATCACCGATTCGGGGGAGTTAATATACTTCGCTTCTTCCCCACCATCGTGGTATTTTCTTCCTGAGAAGCCGACGATATTCCCGTAGACATCAGAGAGAGGGAAAATCACCCGGTCGTGGTAACGGTCTTTAAACTCGGCGGAAGACGCCGAAATAATCCCCGCCCGATCGAGAACTTGGACATCGATTTTCTCTTTTTCCCTTAGATAGGTGATAGCTTTGGTCGAATCGGAAGGCGCGTAACCTAAATTGAACTTATCGATGACTTCATCGCTAAGCCCGCGTTGGACTAAGTAATCATAAGCTTTTTTGCCTTCGTTGGTCCTCAGCATGTAATGGTAGAAGGCCGCTAACTTTTCGACCGCTACCAGTTCTTCTTCATTCGGCCGGATTCTTTTTTCGTCGCTTTTAAAATTCGAAGGCAAGTTCAAATGACAGATCTCGCAGACCTTCTTCACAGCCTGCATGTAGGTGCAGCCTTCGTATTTTTGGACGAAATTAACCGCGTGCCCTCCACTTCCGCAGACGAAGCACTTAAAGATATTTTTCTGGGGGCTTATTTGCATCGAAGGGTTGGTATCGTGGTGGAAAGGACAGATGGCCACGTAAGAAGAGCCCTTTTTTGTCAAAGGGATATAATGGCCTACAACATCCACAATGCTGGCTTTCGCCAAGATGGCATCCAGTTCCTTGAAATCGATCGCCATTAACCCTCCAAAAGCCCTTTTAGTATTAATCTAGTAAATATTTAGTGCTTATTCAGCAAACTTAGTCGCTAAATAAGCTTTTAGATCAGCAATCTTCACCCGTTCCTGAACCATGCTATCCCGGTCACGGACGGTGACGGAAGCATCTTTAGAGGAGTCAAAATCGTAGGTCAAACAGTAAGGAGTCCCGATCGCATCTTCCCTTCTATAACGTTTGCCAATAGAGCCCGTGGTATCAAAAATCGAATCGAAGACCGGGCTCAAAAGCGGCCATAAGGCCTTTTGGGCTTCATCGTTAAGCTTATTGGATAAAGGCAGGATCGCAATCTGATAAGGAGCCAGATTCTTATGAAGACGGAGAACGATTCTCGTCTCCCCTTTCACTTCCTCTTCATCGTAAGCATCGCAAAGCAGAGCCAGAAGCAGACGGTCGCAGCCGAAGGACGGTTCGACGACATGAGGCAAATAACGTTGATTGGTCTCCGGATCAAGATAGGTCAGATCCTGTGAGGAAGAAGCCTGATGACGCCCGAGGTCGTAATCGGTTCTCGAGGCGATACCCATCAATTCGCCCCAACCTAAGGTCGGGAAATAATATTCGATATCAGTCGTGCCTTTAGAGTAGAACGCCAATTCGGTCGGCTCGTGGTCACGGAAACGAAGATAATCCATCTTCAAGCCGATTTTATTGACAAATGACAAGCATTCATCTTTCCAGTAGCTGAACCACTGCTGGTCTTCGCCCGGCTTAAAGAAGAATTCGATTTCCATCTGTTCGAATTCCCTGGTGCGGAAGGTGAAGTTTCCCGGGGTGATTTCGTTGCGGAATGCTTTGCCGATATCGCAGATGCCAAAGGGCAATTTAGCTCTCTGAGTCCGTTGGACATTCTTAAAATTGACAAATAGTCCCTGGGCCGTCTCCGGTCTTAAATAGGCGACCGAAGCTTCGTTTTCATCGACCCCGATGAAGGTTTTAAACATCATCTGGAACTGTCTTAACGGCGTGAAATGATTTTCGCCACACTCCGGGCATTTGATTTCCCCGGATTGAATCAAAGTATCCATCTGCTCGGTGGTCATCCCATCGGTATCCAACTCCGGTTTTTGATCCTTGATCAGCTTATCGGCTCTAAAGCGGGCGTGGCAGTGCTTGCAATCGACCAGAGGGTCGTGGAAATTAGCTACGTGTCCAGTCGCCACCCAGACTTTCGGATTCATGATGATCGCCGGATCGATTTCAAACATGTTCATCTTCGTCTTGACGAAGTGATCTCTCCAGATTTTCTTCAGTTTATTCTTGCAGGCATCGCCTAAAGGACCGTAATCCCAGGTGTTAGAAAGCCCGCCGTAGATTTCTGAAGACGGATAGACAAAGCCGGAAGTAATCAGATGAGTCGTGATCTTTTCAAACGGATATTTTCTTTCTTCCATATTTATGACCTCTTTTGTCACTATTGATAATAGCCTTTTTCTTCTTCCCTTCCTAGTAAGAAAACCGCTTAAATGCTCTTTTTCAACTCCGCGGAGAGCATTTTATAGGACTTAACTTCTAACCCCAACTGATCTTGGATATATAATGACAGTTCCTCTAAAGCCCTAAAAGAGGGGCCTTTAGGTAAAACGGCATGGCGGAACGCCGCATTATTAACCATAAAGATGTAACGCATGACTTTTAAATAATCGCTCGTATCCGGAGGTAGATTAAGCTCTTCAGCGCACTCTTGGCAGATAAAGCCGCCTTCAGTTAAAGAAAAGGCCACGAGATTAGTTTTTTTGCCGCAGTCGACGCAAGCGGTAATATCCGGAGCGTAGCCCAAAGCCTTGATAACCCCCGCTTGGAAAATCAAAGCGGAAGTTAGAATATCAAACCCGCTGGCAATCGAGGCCATATAAGTCTCAAATAAATCGTAAGGCAGTTCATCTCGGTCTTGAAAATACTTCACCAAAAGTTCGATGGCAAATTGCCCGGCTAAGGATAACTTCAAATCCTGATAAAGCGAAGTGTAATTGATTAAAGTAGTAGTTCCCGTGGCGGTCAGATACTTTCCGTCTAAGGATAGAGATAAATCCAGACTGACTTTATTGAAGACCAAGACAGCCTGGTGGTTTTTCGATTTCATATCGTAGCCGGAACGGACTTTGATCGTATCCTTGCCTTCCTTGGAAAAGAAGGTAACTAAGGCATCGGAGTCGCCGTATTTATTAGCGGAAAGGATGTACCCTTCCTTAACTAAAGGCTTATTCATCTTCAAGCTACCCTTTGTACCCGTATTCCTTAAGTTTAGAAAGGTTATTGCGCCAATCCGGGACGACACGGACATAAAGCTCCAAGGCGATCGGTTCTTGCATGAACATGCTGATCGAATGCTCCGCATGGTGACGGATCAAGGACAGCATCTGGCCATTTTTACCGATGACGATGGCTTTCTCGGAATCCTTCTCGACGATAATATCCGCATAGATAACCTTCTTATGGGATTTATCATCCTCTTCCACGTGAGTAACTTCGACGTGAATCGCATGCGGGACTTCTTTTTCCAAGTTAATCATGCATTTTTCCCTGATCATCTCCGCCCAGACAAACTGGGTCGGACGGTCAATCAGCTGATCGGTCGGATAATAAGGAACGCCCTCTTTCAAATGATTCTTGATAAGCTTGACTAAATCATCGATCCCGTACTTCTTCAAAGCCGAGATTTCAATAAATTCAGCCTGAGGCAGGCGTTTTTTATATTCCATCAAACGTTTTTGGCCTTCATCAAGACGGACGTTATCAATCTTATTGAAGACCGCGATTATCGGCAGATGAACCTTCTGCAGATCATCTAATAGCCGTAAGGAAATCTTCGCCGAAGAGCCATCGATCACGTAGACCAAGACATCGACCGAGGCCAGAGCATCGGAGGCATCCTGAAGGAGAATCTGGCCAAGCTTTTCATGCGGGGTGTGAAGTCCTGGAGTGTCGATAAAAACAATCTGGGAATCCGCATCATTATATATACCCTGGACATTAAAACGCGTGGTCTGGGGTTTAGGTGAGACCGCTTCGACTTTCACGCCTAAAAGCGCATTGAGCAAAGTCGATTTGCCGGCATTAGCCAGCCCGTAAAGACAGCAAAAACCTGTTTTCATAAATTCTTTAAATCATCCTTTGTAAAGATACCCGGCATAATCTCACCCACGTTGATGATCTTATAATTCCCTTTCGGGTCAAACATCACCACCGGGCAGGAAAAAGGCAGAAGTTCCGCCATCACCTGACGGCAAGCCCCGCAAGGATACGCGTAACCGGTAAAGTCCGCCGCGATCCCGAGGACAATCTGATCTTCTTTTTTTACGCCATCTAAGTGAGCGGAAAACATGGCTGTTCTTTCAGCGCAGACGGTTAACCCGTACGAAGCGTTTTCAATGTTGGCCCCGTAGATCTTTTTCCCGTCTTTAGTCCAAATGCAGGCACCCACGGCCGTTTTCGAATACGGGGAATAGGATTTCTTCATCGCCTGTAAGCAATCGCTATAGAGCTCTTTAAGGGCTTTTTGATCGTCAACTAAGAACTTATCCATGTTTTTTTACCTCTTGATACTGGTATTTAAAGCTATTCAGAATCTCATTTTGCAAACTGAACATTTCTTCCTCTTCCTTTTTCCCCTTCATATGGTCGTAGCCGAGCAGATGGAGGAAGCCGTGAATGAAGAGGAAGGCTATTTCCCTTTCGACCGGGTGGGAGAATTCCTTAGCTTGGCGGATGGCGGTGTCGAGGGAAATCACGATTTCCCCCAGGTCATCTACCGGTTCGTTCTTTTCGTCCCCGGTATCATCGTAAGCGAAGGAGATCACATCGGTCGGACGATCGATTTTCCGATACGTCTTATTGATTTCCCAAATCGTCGGGTCATCGACGATGCTGACCGAAAGGGCGATAGGCTTTTTAAGCTTAAGGAAACTCACTAGATGCTTTAAAAGCAAAGAAGCCATTTTGCTGACTTCCCCACTGGGGCTGGTGATCTCATCGGAGAAATAGAATTCGTTTGCTTTCATGGTCTTTTCTGACTTTGATATTATAACATACTAGCCTCCTTTCTTAGCTTTTTTACTCTTGATTACCTTTTTTTGATAAATCCCTTCTACCTCGTAGATCTTTTCGTTCAGGTCTAAAAGACCTTTCAGGCTTGATTGAGATTGCTCCCCCTGAATCAGAGGCTTAAGAAGACCTTCCCCGATATAGGCTAAAAAGATCACCTCGGAAAGAAAGCTATAAGCCTCAAGATTATTTTCAATAAGACCATTAAGCAGGGCGAAAAGGCCGAAAAAGAAGTAAGTCAAAGCTTCCTGAAACAAACATAACTCCCCGTATTCCTGGCTGGCTTTTTGACTTTGAAGGTAGTTATACTTTTTAAATCCTTCTTCCATAAAGATCTTTTCTCCGCTGATTGCCGCTTCTTCTTTTTTCTTTTCCTTATAAGCGAAAAAGGCTGCATTGACGATGATATAAGCCAGTAAAGAGGAGATGACTAAGCTTAATTCGCTTAAAGAAGAAACCACCAACCACCCTAAAAGGAGAACCAGGCTAACGACTTCACTTAAACCCCTTAAGGCTTTGACCTCGACATCCTTTTTTAATTCTTCGCTTCTAAGTAAGTCATTCTTTAAAGGTCTTAAAGCTAAATAAGGAACGATGACTTCTTCGGAGATCCTTTTTCCGATTAAAAGGCCTTCCGCCTTTTCCATCCATTCCGTAAGTAAAATTATAAAAGCCCCTAAAGGCAAGAAATAAGAGTATGCCATTTCTTTCATCCCATAAAGACCTACTAACCCTCCTAAAAATGATATGATTCCCAGAATCACCAATAAGAATTTTTCTTTAAACCTGATAAGCTCGGGCTTTCTCACTTCCTTTTTGGTAAATGACTTAATAATCAAAGCTCGGTTTAAAGATTCTTGATCGATCTTCTTCAATAAACGGACTCGTTTCCCTTTCTCCACTTCCCCTATCAATCCAAAAGGCCCGAAGCTTTGATAAAGGATGGCAAAATGTTTCCTTTGTTTTTTACTTACCAAGATAATCTTCGGTCCTTTAAAAATCTTCAGATTCCGCGCTTTATTAAAAGCGTACCCTTCGCTTTCTATTCCGTATTCCTTAAGGCTAGCGGCCATCTCTTTAAAAGAAGTGCATTTATTAGTCAGTTTTAAAAAGCCGTAAGCTTCCTTTTTATAAAAATAACTGATTAGATTCCTCACCGCGATTTCTCCGCAGTTATTTTCTTTCTCCTGAAGGATCATAAAAAGCCTCCCTTCATCTATCGGGGGGCTAAGAGGTATTTTTTAGGAATCTTCTTTTAAAAGCGGCTCGGTTCCACGATGGAGGCTTCTTCGACCAGTTGGCTTAAAAGCTTGCCGAGACTTTTTCTTCTCGTCTCGTCTTTAAAGTAATAAGCGATCAGTTCATTAAAACTCAGCATCGAAGTGATAAAGGTCAGATTTCCTTTTTTATTTCTTTCCGTTAAGAAAGGAAGAAGGACATTAGAGGCGAAATAAAGCGGGGCGATTTCTCCACCTAAATTAAAAACGAAGCACACATCAGCTTTTTGGGCTTTAGCTAAATCCGCTAAGGTATCCTTTTTCATCTGCTCATCTTTGCTATTAGCCATTTCCAAAGTCTTTTTGGCATCGACTAAGGAGACTTTAAAGCCGTTTCGGGCGAAGAAATAAGCCATACCTAACAATAAGAAATATGGATTGTTATTCGGCCCATAGATATATAAGCCTTTGGTCTCTTTTCCCTCTTTAAAAGCAGTCAGAATCTTAAAGACTTGATCCGCCACCGCGGAAAAAGAGGTCTTAACGGAAGAAAGAACGCTCTTATTCAGGCTCTTTTTCAGCTCCTGGCTTATTTGATAACTATTGAGAGGATTAACATCCGCGTAGACAAAGTCACTTAAAGTATCCTGGATTTTCTTAAAGTAAGGACAAGGATAAAGCAGATCCTCATAAGCCTGCTCATAAGGCATATATACAAGTTTTCTTTTTAAGCCTTTGCGCCCGTTTTCTTTTTGGCATTTATCAAACCCGGTGCATCCACAACAGACCTTTTTATCAGTCTCGTAGCGGGCTAAGACACTTAAGGATCTTTCAAAAGCCTTTTCATCCCCGCCCAAAGACTTTAAAAGCGAAGGCAGCTCTTCGTCCTTATTAAGTTCTTCGATCAGTTCCTTTTTGATTCTTTCCTCTTCTTCTTTAGGAAGGATCTTCGAGGCCAGCAATTCTTCAAGTCCCATCTCTAGTCATCCCCCATCAAAGCGGAATAATCGACGATGACTGGTTCTTTCTTATCAGTTTCCTCTTCCTTATCTTTATTCTCTTCCTCGTCCGGGGCTTGGTACTTATAAAGCTCCTTCTTTCTCGCTTTCTTGGCTTGGATGTCACTTTGGGACTGGAAAAGGAAGGCCAGGCCATCGGCGACGGTCGCAATCTTATTTTTCTTTAAGGAAATCATGGTCTTTACGGCGAATTCTTCAGGTAAAAATCCTTGGCAGCATTGAAGGGTATAATCGACAACTAAGTTAATAAAGGAATTAGGAGCCTGATAAGTCGAAGATAACTTATCCAATAGTTCCTTATATGATTTCGTCGGTTCGGCATTTAAAAGATAGGCTAAAAAGGTCAAAGGAGATAAAGTCTGATATAAGGATAATCTTTTCGCCATATCGGAAGTCCCGAAGACTTCTTCCTCTTCCCCTTTAATGCCTTTAAAAGCAAAATGAGCATAATCGGCGGCTTTCTTTTTAAAAGTAGCTAACGAGAAGATGCTATCCGAATTCAAACACCCGTCTTTAATTAATTCGCTGGCGGTCTTTTCATCGACCCCATATAAGGAGCATAAGCGGCATATTTCCTTTAAATCCGCCTGCACAGAGGAGGCGGGGATCGATAAGTTAACTAAAGCCTCGAGGAATTTATCTTCGCTAAAAAACGCTACCTGTTCTTCTTTCGAATCGCTTAAAGCCGCTAAGAGTTCACTTCCGGAGAGATTATGATAAGCGGTAAAATCCGGAGCGGCTTCGTACACTTCATTAAAACGGGCTGAGATATCCGTATACTCTTCCCCGATCGGCTTACCGACCATGAAAGAAGAAACCAGATCATTCACCCTGCGTTCGGAGATTTTCTTCGCCAGCAAGGAAACAAACAGAGGATTTTTAAAAAACTTATCCGGGCTTAAAGGCCTAAAAAGACGGAGGATATAAAAGACCTTCCCTTTTTCTTCGTGGCGGTAGGTGGCGACTAACCCCGCGCCCTCTAAAAAAAGCATACTCTGGCGGATTGAGGAAAGCGGAGCGGACATTTTTTCGCTTAAGTCAAGAGCGGTGCAGTAGTTATCCTTATTCCTCCCGACGACCATCAACAGATGGTAAAGGGCGAAAGCGGAGGGGGTGATAAATGGCAAATAACCGCCGACTAAAAGTTCCTCCTCATCTTCCGAAAGGAGAAACCCGGCCCTGATACTCACCAAAGCGTTATCTTCTAAAGTAAGCATATTAATTCTCGAGTAATTATAGTTTATCTGACGCTTCCCTTCAACCTCGAAAAACCTTTTTAGCAAGTATCTTTCTATTCGCTATCGGTTATAATCAGAACGAGGATGGCTAGTTATCCATTCTGTAGAAAGGCAACATATGAGAATCTTTCTCGATTTAAGTTATCTTTTCTGCTTCGGTTCGATGCTCGGATATGGGATCGAAGTTCTCTTTAGAAGATTTTTCTCCGCGCACCGGTGGACTAACCCCGGTTTCTTATACGGGCCCTTTTTACCTCTTTACGGCTTCGGTTTATTGTTCCTTTACGGTATCTGTTCCTTACCTATAAATATTTCCCCGTCCTGGCTGAAGGCGAGCATCATTATTCTGATCTTAGGAATCGGGATGACTTTAGTTGAATATATCGCCGGTCTGATTTTTATAAAAGGCATGAATGTCAAGCTTTGGGATTATTCCAAGATGAGGGGGAATATCCAAGGTATTATCTGCCCTTTATTTTCTTTATTTTGGTTAATCCTAGGGGCGGCTTATTATTTCTTCATCCATCCTTATATCCAACAAGCTCTGGATTGGTTTAATGCCAATGTCTATTACGCCTCCTATTGGCTAGGAGCAGCTTACGGGTTCTTATGTTTCGATTTAATCTGCTCATTTAACTTGGTAGCGAAGATTTCTAAAGCCGCTAAGAGCTCAAAGATTCTGGTCTCATACGAACAATATAAGCTCTCCGCCGCCGATGCGAGAAGAAAACGTACCTCGCAGTTTTTAAATAACAATCCAGGCTTTAAGGAATTCATCGAAGTCCAAAAGCGCCGCTCTTCCGAACTGATGGGCCGTATCGCTTTTAAGGATGAAGCCACTAAAGAAGTAAGAAAAGCCGATAAAGCCAATAAAGAACAAAGAAAACGTAACGAAATCCTTTCCAAAAAAGACTTGGAAAAAGAACTTGATCTGACCCAAAACAAGCCGGAAGAAAAAGAAGTTAAAAAATAGGCCTTATTTATCTTCTTTTCCCCTTGAATCAACCTTAGAAGAATACGTTATAATATTGTTAGGGATAAATCCTACTTCTTGTTAACGCTTACAGAAGCGGTTTTCCTTCCTAGAAGATGATTAGTTGATAAAATCAAAATGGTCTATTTCGGGAGGTTATAGATTTATGGCAAAGAAAATTGGTGTATTTACATCCGGCGGCGATGCTCCGGGCATGAACGCTTGTATTAGAGCGATTGTCCGCTGCGGTTTACAGCGCGGATTTGATATGTTCGGCATCAACGATGGTTACCGTGGGCTTTTGGAGGATGATATCGTCCAGATGACCCGTCATTCAGTCTCGGAAATCATCAATCGCGGCGGGACTATTTTAGGAACGGCCCGCTTACCGGAATTCAAGGAACTCGAAGTCCAGAAAAAGGCTGTCGAGATTCTGAAGAGATACGGTATCGATGCTTTGGTCGGCATCGGCGGAGATGGCACTTACCGCGGTTTAGCGGCTTTATCTAAACTCGGGATCAATACTATCGGTCTGCCGGGGACTATCGATAACGATGTCGGCTCCTCGGATTTCACGATCGGCTTTGATACAGCTTTAAATACCATCATCGAATGCGTGGACCGTTTAAGAGATACTTCCTCTTCCCACCAACGTTGCTCCATTATCGAAGTTATGGGCAACAGATGCGGTGATTTGGCGGCTTATGCTGGCTTAGCGACCGGTGCGGAGTTAACTATTACTCCGGAAACCCCGATCACTAAGGAAGCTGTCATCGAATTCTTAAGACAGCAAAGAGCTGAAGGCAAAAAACACGCGATTATCATCATTTCGGAAAAGATCACCGATGTCCACGAGTTCGCTCGGGAGATTGAAGCCCGCTGTGGCTTTGAGACCAGAGCCGAAGTCTTAGGACATATGCAGCGTGGCGGGACTCCAACCGCTTCCGATCGTGTCCTGGCTTCCAGGATGGGTGTCTACGCGGTCGATCTGATCGCTCAAGGGCTCACTTCTGTCTGCGTCGGGATTGTAAATAATCAAATGCATTATTACGATATTGAGAAAGCTATCGAACTTCCGAGACATTCTTCCGCTGAATTTGTCCGCATGTCGACGATGATCGGTTAGTCTATTCCCTGCTACCAGGGTAAAAAGGGGATATATCATGATTCTTACGAAAAAAACCAAAATTGTCTGCACGATCGGTCCGGCTTCCCAAGCTAAAGAAACGCTTCTGAAGATGATCGACGCGGGGATGAATATCGCCAGATTGAATTTCTCCCACGGCACCTACGATGAACATTACCAGAAGATTTTGACGATCCGTGAGATCGAGAAGGAACGCGGGATTATCATTCCCATCATGCTCGATACCAAAGGACCGGAAATCCGCACCGGTAACTTTGTCGGTGGCTCGGCTTCGATTAAGACGGGTGATATCGTAAGAATCTACATGACTCCGATCGTCGGTGATAATACTAAATTCTCCGTCACTTATACAGGCTTATACGATGATTGCAAGATCGGGGCGAAGATTCGCCTTGATGATGGCAATCTCGGTTTTGAAGTCGTCTCCAAGGATGAAAAAGAACATTGTTTGGTCGTGAAGGCCTTGAATCACCATGTGATCAAGGATGAAAGAGGCGTCAATTGCCCCGATACGCACCTGAACATGGAATATATCTCTAAAAAGGATCGCGCGGATTTGGTCTGGGGTTGCCAAAACCAGGTCGACTATATCTCCGCTTCCTTTATCCGCAATGTCAAAGATATCCAAGATATCCGCGCTGTCCTCGATGAGAACGGCGGGAGCAAGATCAAGATCATTTCCAAAGTCGAGGCTTTGGAAGCTATTGATAATCTCGATGATATCATCGCCGCTTCCGATGGCTTGATGGTCGCGCGAGGCGACTTGGGTGTCGAGATTCCGGCTGAGGATGTCCCTGTGGTCCAGCGTGAGATGATCACTAAATGCCGTAAACTCGGTAAACCCGTTATCACCGCTACCCAGATGCTCGATTCGATGCAGCATAATCCTAACCCGACCCGGGCGGAAGTCTCCGATGTCGCTAATGCGGTTATGGAGTCAACCGATGCGGTGATGCTTTCGGGTGAATCTGCTTCTGGTGAATATCCGGTGGAAGCGGTGGCGATGCAGGCAAAGATTTCCGCGAAGATGGAGCAATATCTCGATTATGAATCTTTAGCCCGCGAGGCTTACGATACTTCCAATAAGACCCTTAACGATGCCTTGGCTAACGCTGTAGCTGAGACGGCCGCCTTATTAGATGCCAAACTGATCGTTTGCTTCTCCGAGACGGGTTCGACCGCTCGCCGTCTTTCTAAATGCCGTCCGATCTGCCCGATTATCGATGTCTCCCGTGATCGTTCCGCCTGCGTGGATGCGATGATGGGATTCGGGGCTTATCCTAAGCTTATTAAGCATGTCCCGCAATTTATCGAAGATATGGAAGCTATCTCCATCCATCTGGCGAGGCTTTATCAGATTCCCGATGGCTCCAAGGTCGTTATCACCGGTGGTACTCCGGTCGGAGCTGGGAAGACGAATTTCATGAAGGTCATCACTTTCGGCAATAAGGAGGTCAATATCGACTTATGAAGAATTACGTATCGATCGATTTAGGTGGGACGAACATCAGAGTCGCTATTGTCGATGAGAAGCTGAATATTGTCTCCGCCTTACGGGAACGTTCGATTCACGGGGATGAAGATGCTCTTTATGAGCAGATCAAAAAGCTTCTTAGCGAGCTTATTAAGTCATATAAAGGCGAGGAACCTTTAAAATATGTCGGAATCTGCGCTGCGGGTTTTTGTGAAGATGGAGTCTTAAAGTATTCTCCTAACCTGCAGATCCATTATTTCGATCTGGCTGGGATGTTACGTAAAGACTTCCCCGCTTTGAAGTTCAACTTAGTTAACGATGCGAACTGTTCCGCTTTAGCTGAAGCTCTTTACGGGGCGGCTAAAGGCACTAAGTGCTCATTTTTCTATACGATCTCTTCAGGGATCGGCTGCGGACTGATCAACGAAGGCAAACTCGTCGATTTGCCTTTCGAAGTCGGGCATAATTACATCGGCTATCAAGGTCGTTTCTGGGATTTTGAGCAACTCTGCTCCGGGAATGGCTTAGTCCATAACCTTTCCAAGGTCAACGGCTTAGAAGTCCCCGATGCCTCCACTTTCTTCGCTAAGGTCGCTCAAGGGGATAAGTTAGCTCATAAGGTCTACGATGATTGGCTTAATCTGCTCGGGGCTTCTTTAGCTAATACCCAGATCACTTATAACCCGGAGATTATCATTCTTTCTGGGGGTGTTATGAAGTCTTCCGCTTTGTTCTTAGAGGATCTTAAGTCGGTCGCTGTCGCTTTCTGCGCTCCTTTCCCTGTCAGGCATTTAAGAATCGCTGCGGCCTTCTTTGAGCAGGATACAGGGATCATGGGCGGCACCGCGGTCGCCTTAGCGATGGAGAAGGAAGATAAATAGTCTTCTTTTCTTAGTTTACTAACTTAAAAAAAGAACGGATTACGCTTGGTCCGTTCTTTTTCTTATCTTGTCTTTTACTTGGAGGTATTTTTCTTTCCACCATGAAGGGATTTTCTTATGGATCATAAAGGCCAAAGGGGTATAGGCCAAGAGAAAATAAATCGGTAAGATAATTCCTAAGTCGAACAGTGTTTCAGTCAGTGCTAAGAAGGCGATATGGTAGTCATTTTCACCTAGTTTAAACGTCTCGTTGACCCAGTTTTTACAAATGTAATCTTGGAATAAACGATTCGCCAAAATCTGGTGGAAGGCCAAAAGAATCAAAGTGCTCTGGCCTAAGTAAGCTAAGATTTTATTATCTAAAGCAAACGAGATTAAATAAGCCCCTAAAGAGCCCAAGATGGCGCTTGGGATCACCAGGTAATATTTCTGGTACTGTCCGCCCCACATCTCCAAATGAAGATGGTAAGTCTGGTAATTATACCAGTTAAGTAAAAGGCCTAAAGCTAGAAGAATACTGCCCCATAAGAGAGCCCAAAGGCGATTTTTCAGAAGAAAAGATCGTATTTTTATTGTTTGGTGATGATTAAATAGCCACCCTAGATAGACAAAGAATGCTCCGAATAAGGCGGCATCCAAATTCCACATTATTTTCCTGTTGTAGGAAGAGAAATATTTATTAAAGAGGATGGCGATGGTTAAGATGAGAAGCGAGAAGAGGCTGGTCCAAATTAATTTTCCTTTCCCTGCTTGATAAGCTAAAAAGAAAAGGATATCGGAAACAAATAAGGCCCCGACGAACCATAAAGGATACATCCTTTCCTGCTGGTAGAGCCCGACTAAGGAATCAACGAAGAATTTCCAACTTACTTCTTGATGAGTTCCGTAGCGAAAGCCGATATCGATGGTGATCGACATCAAGCCTAAGAAGAAGATAGGTATCAGGTAACTTTTTATTTTCCTCTCTAAAAAGCTGCCTAAGGTCTCATCTTCCCTGATATTTAAGGTCAACCCGTTCAAAAAGAAGAAAACCGGAAGGTGAAACGAGTAAAGATAACTGATAACATCACCATTTCTTCGGGCGTGGGCGTACATGACTAAAAAGATGCAGATAAACTTGCAGGTATCGACATAGGTCAGTCTTTTATGTACCGGCGATGTTTCTTTCACCGTATTTATAGAGTTATCCATCACGGAAAGCAGTTTATCATCATTATCTGATTTTTCCAACCGGGATTAATCTTTCTTCTCACTTAAAAGGCTCTTTGAAGAAGAAATACCTTAGTGATTTAATGAGTGTTCACTATTTCGTATATTTACTGAAGGCAGGGATTTCTCATAAAAACGGATTCGGCCGCATTTTTTAGATGATAGATTCTTTTAAAAAGCTAATGGACTTCTTATCCGTGTTTTAAGCTTCTTCTAAAACGAACGGGAAACAAGGTAAGCCGGCTCGATTATATAAGTTAACTTGATAATAATCCTGCTGAGCGAACTCCAGCCGGATTTTCCCTTCCGCTTTGAAAGGGAGAATGATAATTAACTTATCATCTTTGATTTCTTCTTTTAAAGGTTTAATCTTCCGCCCATCTAGGAAGATTTCTAAGCCATTTACTTCCTCGCCTTTGAAATATAGTCCCTTCCCGTCTGTAAAGGATACTTCAAGGACTTCCCCATTCCTAGTAAAGGAAACACCTTTTGGCGCTAACCATTCCACCTTAAAGCCATAAAGGTTATTCTCAGCTGCTAAGGCCAATCTTTCCCCGAGCGGTTTTTTCTTTTTCGGATGGATATCGTTAAGATCGCCTACATCGGAAGAAGAGATCATATACGTGCCTTTAACTGACTTAAAGACTTCCTCCTGGCATTTGCGGACTAAGGGGAACTTTTTTCCGTTATTCCCCATCCAGGTCCCAAAGGGGGCGAGCTGAACAAAGAAGAAAGGCAGTTCTTCTTCCCACTCTAACCGCCAACGTTTAATTAAAGCGGTAAACAGCTCTTGATACAATTCCCCGTGGTAATCATCCGATTCCCCTTGATAGAAGAGAACTCCTTTTAAAGAGAATCCTTTGATCTTAGATAGCATCGTGTCATAAAGTCCTTCCGGACGGTTTTTATCGAGCGGTCCGATCTGAGAATAGACCGCCATCCTTTTTTGGATTTCGGCGGGATCCTGATGATTTTCTATCGCATTTTCTTGCATCATTTTAAAAGCTTCCGCCATCTTTTCCCCGCCGAGCATCATTCCGTCTAGCATTTTCTG
This sequence comes from Bacilli bacterium, assembly GCA_022652945.1. Classification (GTDB taxonomy): domain Bacteria; phylum Bacillota_I; class Bacilli_A; order RFN20; family CAG-288; genus Scatoplasma. Next base: position 27,811 of record JALCRV010000006.1, on the reverse strand, counting down.
GCTAAGAGAATCACTCATCCCCGCCCGCATTTCCTTTTTCATCTTTAGGTAAGAAGGGATATCCATCTTCTTCAAGCCATCTTCATATTCTTTGATATAAACTTCTAAATCGCCTTTTAAATCTCCTTTTTTAACCCAGGAGGAAGCTTTGGAGCCGCCGAAATTACAAGAAAGGATTCCGATAGGTACTTTCAGATCTTTTCTTAACTTCATAGCAAAATATAAGGCGACAGCTGACATATATTGACAGTTGTCTTTTTCAAGATTTACCCATTTATCCCAGATAACGCCTTTAACTAAGCCCTCTTCCTTTTCCCCTTCAAATTCATATTGACCCAAAGTGAAATTTCTTAGATGCTTATCTTCTTCAGGAATAAACCCGTGGTTATAATCAAAATCATACCGTAACCAGAATTCCATGTTGGATTGACCACCGGCTAGGTAAATATCCCCAAAGTCAACGTTTTTTAAAGTAATCTCACCAATCTGTAAAGAAGCATTCTCTTTAGCTTCCTGAGGAGGCAAGAAGAAAGAAAAAGGACCTTTAGGAATCTTAAAGGACATTAGTTTTTCTTTGTTTAAAAAGACTGATATTTCTTCCTTTGAAGAGCTTTCTCCCCAGATACGAACCATTCTTCCTCTTTGAAGAATCATTCCGTCTTGAAATACTTCCGCTAATTTAATCATAGTAAGCACCTCTTTTTTTGATTTAAGAATACTGTAATCTTGTCTGATATTATTGTAATATCCCGTGATTTAATGCGCTTTTTTATTTCGAAGGATGGTAGAGGATAAACTGTTTTCACTTTGCAAATGAAAAATTGCTTTTTGGCTTTCTTTACTCTATAATTCTTAAAGGAAATATCGTTTAGATTTTCCAGAAAGGTTTTATAAAAATTATGAACAAAATGTCTAAGTTAGTTTGCTTGTTATCCTTGGTTGCGGTTGGTGGTCTTACCTCCTGCGGCGAAGGGATTGTTTCCTCGACTGTCGCTGATTCTTCTTCTGCCGCCGCTTCCTCTTCTGTCGTCACTGAGACTGAAGTTGCTGATAAAGCTCTCCTTTTAAACAACATCGTCAATAAGTACAACACCGGAGCTAAGGTTCCGACTGCTACTAAATACGGTCTTGAAGGACAGGCCAACGCTGATATCGCTGCTTCTCTGCCGATTGCTGGCGGTGCGGAAATCACTCTTAAAGCCAACGCTGCGGCCCAGGCTTCCTTGATCAAAGGAACCGATGGCGTCTATGCCGCGGGCGCTAAAGCTACCGCTCATTTGGAAGAAGCTTCCAAATCCACTAGCACTCATTATGATGAAAGCAGCAGCTTAGTCACCAGCGTATATACTTCTACTGGTACATATGATGTTGCTGCCGAAGCCGAAATCTCCGATCAGACTTATTTAGTTGCCACCGGAACTTCTGTTTCCACCTCCAGCGAAGTTTCTTCAACTGTCACTAACAATCTTAATGAGTTAGCTCACGCTGATCAGAAAGTCGCTGATTATCTTGCGGCTGGGAAGATTACCGATATCGCTGGCTATGCGATTCCGGCGATCAATTTAAGCGCTGATGACCTTAAGTCTGTCCAAGATCAGATTACCGCTTTAGTCGCTAATCCGGCTTATGAGATCAAAGCCACTCAGAATGTCACCACTGAGAATTACACTTTGAATTTCAACATTGCCTCCGCTTACTTCGCTTCCCTTAAAGGCCAAGATATCATTCCGGCCCTTAACTCCGCTCTTTCTATGGCTGCTATGACTGCTCCTCAGGCGGCTGATACCATCGGCTCCATCCAAGCGATGTTAGCTAATTTTGCTTACATCCATGTTGAATTCGAGGATGTCACTAAGATCAAAGCTAATTTCACCATTAAGCTTAACAAGGATTATTTCCCGTTAGGCGTGGCTGCTGATGTTGATTTCTCCGGCACCTCGATTATCGCCGGCATCGCTACTGCTAAAGATGATGGCGCTTCCGATACCACTTCTTCTGCGGTTGCTGCTGAGGAAATGCCTTTAGCTGCTGCTACTAAGTTAGTGGTTAACGGCAATGTCGATCTGACTTTGGATGATGCTGTTAAAGAAGTCAAGATGTCCGCTGATAATAAGGCTAAGGCTACTTCGGCTGATGCTCAGAATCTTACTGACGAGATCGCCAGCAAGCTTTCCGGCACTCCGATTCAGCCTAAATAGTTAAAGTAGGTTTTAAGAAGAGAAGGCGGCTTAAAAACCGCCTTTTTTGATGCTTTCTTTCCTGTGCTTTCTATTTGACTAAAGCATTCTCAAAGACTATACTTTTTCTAGGCGAAGAAGAAGACATGTCCGTTTGATTCGTTTCCTAGAGAGCCCCGTCGTGGTGAAAAAGGGTGAAAAGAAACGAGCGGATACCACTTACGAGCCTCCTTAGCAATAAGGGTTCACCGTCCACGTCAAGACGGTTAAAAAGCCTCGGATATCAATGTCCGAGGGAAACAGGCGGCACCGCGTTGATTTAACGCCCTGAGGTGCCTTTTTTTATTTAAGAAGTATCTTAAAGGAGGTACATTTATGATTCTGACCTTAAAAGACGGCTCAAAGAAAGAATTCAAGGACGGGATGACTGGTCTAGAGGTCGCTAACGCGATTTCTCCTTCCCTCGGGAAGAAATGCCTCGGCATCCGCTTCCAAGGTGAGGTGATCGATTATCGTGAGCCCCTCAAGGAAGATGGCGACTTCGAGATTCTGACTAAAGATTCCCCTGAAGCCCTCCATATCCTTAATCACACCTGCGCTCACATTTTCGCTCAGGCTATTAAACACCTTTATCCCGAGGCCCAGTTCGCCTTCGGACCTTCGATCGATGAAGGCTTCTATTACGATATCAAGCTTCCTAACCCCATCTCCGATAAGGATTTCCCTGCTATTGAAAAGGAAATGCATAAGATCGTCGAGTCAGGGTTGCCTTTAATCAGGAAAGATATCACTAAAGAGGAAGGCAAGAAGATCTTCGCGGACCAGGAGTTCAAGAAGACCCATATCGATGAGCTTGAAGGACCGCTTACGGTTTATGAGCAGGGTGATTTTGTCGACCTCTGCAAGGGCCCTCATGTCCCCAATACCTCTTACTGCAAGGCCTTTAAGCTGATGAATATCTCCGGGGCTTACTTCCACGGCGATAAGACTCAGGCGCAGCTGACCCGTATTTACGGCATCTGCTTCTTCGATGAGAAATCCCTGGAGGATTATCTCCATCTTTTAGAGGAAAGAAAGTCCTCCGATCATCGTAAACTCGGCAAAGATTTAAATATCTTCATGCTTTCCGATTACGGACCCGGCTTCCCTTTCTGGCTGCCGGATGGGATGATTTTCAAGCAGCAGCTGATCGATTACTGGACTAAGCTCCATTATGCTAACGACTACATGCTGATCCAGACCCCGATGATTCTCTCCAAGGAACTCTGGGAGACTTCCGGCCACTGGGATCACTATAAGGAAAATATGTATACGACGATGATCGAAGGCAAGGAATACGCCATTAAGCCGATGAACTGCCCGGGCGCCATCCAAGTCTATAAGAACGATCAGCATTCCTATAAGGAACTGCCTTTACGTTACGCTGAGTTAGGTTTTGTCCATCGTCACGAAGCTTCCGGGGCTTTAAACGGCTTGTTCAGAGTCCGCGCCTTTACCCAGGATGATGCTCATACCTTATTAAGAGAAGATCAGGTCGAGGAAGAAATCTCCAAGCTTTTGAAGATTTACGGCGAGGTCTATAAGACTTTCGGGCTCACCTATCATATCGAGCTTTCCACCCGTCCGGAAACCGGGTATATCGGAAAGATCGAGACTTGGAATAACGCCGAGGATGCTTTAAGAAAGTGCCTCGAAGAAAACGGTGTTCCTTATAAGATCAATCCGGGCGATGGCGCCTTCTATGGACCGAAACTCGACTTTAAGCTTAATGACTCGCTCGGCCGTGTCTGGCAGTGCGGGACCATTCAACTTGATATGCAGCTGCCGGGGCGGTTTGACTGCGTCTATGTCGATAAAGATGGCTCCTTAAAGACCCCGCTGATGATTCACCGCGCGATCTTTGGATCCTTAGAGAGATTCTCCGGGATTCTGATCGAGCACTTCAAGGGTGTCTTCCCGACTTGGCTTGCTCCTAAACAGGTCGTGATTCTCCCGGTTATCGATGAGAAACACGGCAAGGTGGCTGATGAGATTGCCAAGGTCTTAAAAGAAGCCGAGATCCGCGCCTACGTCGATCATTCCGAAGATAAACTTGGTAAGAAGATCCACGACTGGCAGGTGAAGAAGGTTCCTTATACTCTGGTTATCGGTGATAAGGAAGCGGAAGATAAATCGGTCACATACCGTATTTACGGCCATAAGGACCAGGTCAATATCCCGCTTGAGGACTTTAAGAAACTTGTCCTAGATGATATTAAGTCTAAAAAACTTTCCCGCGACTAATTAGAAATCCTTTCCGGGCTTGAAGTTAAACCTTCAAGCCCTTTTTCATCCTTGATTTTTATATATAAAAATGGACTAAAAAAGCGCCTTCTGAAGGGAAAAGGCGCCTAGAAAGGAGTCGGTAACACGTTTTAAAAAAACGTGTTATAAGTAAGTTTAATCAGCTTGAGCAAAAGTCAGGAGAACCTTTTTAGCCGGCACATTATTCTGCGCCTGGGTTTCATCCGGATTTTCAACTTTGGCTTGGGCTTCCGCCTGATAGACCTTCGTCTGCATAGCCGCGGTCAAAGGCAGAAAAACACCTAAAGCGACTAAAAGGGAGGAACAAGCGATGATGGAGACCATCTTCGCCCGACGATCGAAACCCTTGTAATGGTTCTTCTCAAGCTTTTCTTTCATTTCTCTCATACTTTTCTCGTCCTTTCGATAATTCTGAGTTTCGCGCTTTTAGAGCGCGGATTTTCGGCAATTTCCCTTTCGCTTGGTTCCAGAGGTTTTCTCGTCACCAAGGTGTAAGAGAGGGGAGGCCTATCCACCAAGGGCGGCAGATGCCGGCTCTCAGATGGATATGAAGTGATTTCTTTGAAGATATCCTTAACGGTCTTATCTTCTAAGGAATTAAACGTAATTACCGCGAGCCGACCACCGAGAGCGAGGAATGGAATGGCACTTTTCAAGCCGTTTTTCAATTCATCAAGTTCGTGGTTGACCTCGTAACGGATCGCTTGGAATGTCTGCTTAGCCGGATGTCCCTTTTTATTCAGGACGAAGCTAGGTAAGGCATCGTGGACGACCTGAGCTAACTGCAGAGTTGTCTTGATCGGAGCCTTGCTTCGAGAAAGGACAATCTGGTGAGCGATGCGGTAAGAGGAAGGATCTTCTCCATACTCGGTTATGATCTTCCTCAACTGCTCTTCAGAATACGTATTGACAACGATCTCAGCGGTCAAGGGGTTGGTCTGATCCATCCGCATATCCAAGGGTCCATCTAGCTTATAAGAGAAACCACGTTCAGGATTATCGAATTGCGGAGAAGAGACACCGATATCGAAGAGAATGCAATCTGCTTCTTTAACACCTTCTTCTTCTAACTTTCCCACTAAGAGGGAGAACGGAAGCTTATAAAGCCGGAAATTAGGTCCGATCTTAGCTAGTTCAGCCCTGGAGTAGAAAAGGGCTTCTTCATCTTTATCGGTCGCGTAGAGAAAACCTTTCTTCGCGATCGACAGCATTCTTTTCGAATCACCCGCTCGGCCCAACGTCATATCGACACAGATCGAATCGGGATGAATGTTCAATCCCTTGATGGCCTCGTCAGCGAGGACGGGGTAATGGTACTCAGACGACATACTTCGCTTCTCCTTTAACGCGGGAAGCGAGGTCTTCATAATTCTCTTCTTCTTCTGGAAGCTTATTGTTCAAGACATCTTCAGCAAAGATCTGAACATGATCGAAGGAGCCGATAACGACGACATCCTTGACGATCTTAGCCTTCTGAAGAAGGAAAGGAGGAATCATCAGCCTTCCCTGTTTATCGATGCTGGCTTCGAAAGAATTCGCGAAGAAGACTCTCTTCAGAGCTCGTGACTCTTTATCGAAGTCATCCAAGGCGCTGATTTTCATAGCTTTCTGCTGGTACATCTCCTCTGAGTACAAAGAGAGGGAGCAATCTAAGTCCAGGCTTAGATAGACCGTGGAAGAAAGCTGTGAGCGAAACTTCGAGGGTAGCACCAGGCGGTTTTTATCATCGAGTGTGTGCGTAAATTGACCAACAAACATTTTTACCACCTTCTACCCTTTCTAACCACAATATACCACCTCATTCCTAAACATGCAAGACTTCACCACTTTTTTATCAGGGCAAAATTTAGATTCTCTTAAAAATTCCAGGCTTAAAAAAAGCGCCTTATTCAGGCGCTTTCTTCGTCTTTATTTTTTAGGCTTCTTCTTTTTTTCAGCCGCCGCCAATTTTTTCTTTAGATCAGCGAAGGGCTTATATGTCTCTCCATCTTCCTTTTTCGCATTCTTTTCCGCTAAGTACTCTTCCTGGGTTAAGACACGGTAACCTTCCCCATCTCTTTTGTAATCAGGGTTATTCTCCCTTAAAGGGACAGCGGAATAAAAGAAAGCCTTGAGAGCCGGGAGGAAATCGTAACGTCCTTTATCCGAGGGCAGATCCGATTCTTCCTCATTTGTACAGATCGTCAGATAATCTTCGCTGTGGAATGGCTTTTTCTTTTCCTTTCCATCCGAGGTAAATATATAGACATCCCCAACCAAGCAGACCTTGACGATAAAGCCATCGTCCGAAGGATAGGAGTTCATCACCGCTTTTAGATTTTCAACTCTTGAGACCTGAGGAACGGGGGTCAGTTCAGTTTTTTCAAAAGAAAGCGGAAAGCTGAGCTCGCTATCCACCCCGCGATCAAGATCCCTCATCGAAAGAATAAGCTTAGTCCTTTTCTCAGGCATTTTTTAAATACCCTTCTTTCAGGAAATAGTCTTGGATCGGTTCCATCACCTGACGCATATCCGGATGGGCGCGATTCGAGCAGCGTAAAAAGAAAATCGTCTCATATTCTTCGATCGAGGCGGTGATAATGATCGTCGCTTTTAATTTAGTCGGTAAGACGGCTCTCGCCTGCTCCGGGGTAGCCCCCGCTTTTAACAAAGCGAAATAAGAATCTTCCGCATTTTTAAAGGCTTGATCATAAAGGGCTTCTCTCCCTTGATAATCCAAAGGGCGGATAATTGTCAGTTGCGAGGAGAACTTATCTTTCGCATAGTTACAATATCTCGTCGATTCCTGGGCGTAGGAGGCTAGACGGTGACGGACTAGTTCATGGGTCACACCGCGGTCGGTGACAATCCTTAAGCTGACGTAAGCCAGTTTTTTATAAAGGGGGTAAGGCAAAGAAGAAATCTCTTGTTCCGTTAGAACCCTCCCTTGGTTATTATCTTCCGTTTCAGTAAAAAGGAAGCGGGAGGAAGAAGGCAATAAGCCGATCAGTTTTTTAAATGTCTTCTCGTCTTCTAATAAGGGGCGGTAGGAGAAGGAGAGATAATACTTCCCTTCGTTTTCCCCGAAATCGATAAAGCGATTATGTAAAAAGATGATCTCTTCATATAGTTCTTTTGAGCAGTTGATGACAAAGCGGGCGTGTTCAAACATCGCAAAATGCTTAAAGCCCTTAAGGCGTAAAAGGAAGCCTTCAGGGTCATCGTTTTTTTCGACTTGGTAGCAATTATGGGCCGCCAGAGCGACTTTCACAGCTTGGTCTTCAGCTTTAATCTCCGTAAATGAGGGGTCGAGATAAATCATTTTAACTCCTTAATTCCACTTTTAAAGTATGAGTCACCGCCAGGATAATCGTATTCAGCAATGAATTGATTTCCGCATCGGTAAAAGACTTATCTTCCTTATAGAGGGTTAAGGCGAAAGCGTAGGATCTTTCGTCTCCTTTTTGGAAGACATCGAAGACTCTGACGTCACTTACATAACGTCCGCCGGCTTTCTTGATTTCCCTGATGATCTCTTCAGCGCTCAGATCGTTAGAAAGCAATTTAAACGCCAAGTCTCTTCTGATGGGCTGGAAGGCCATCGTCGGTTGCAATTTTAGCTTGGAGGTCTTCTGCTCGAGAAGGTAAGATAAATCCATCTCTAAAAGAACCAAGCCGTCTTGGTCATATGTCGGGTTCAATTCCCCAAAGAGAGCTACGCTCTTTTTGCCCATGAAGGCTTCCCCGCTTCGGCCCGGATGGAAATAAGTATTGAGCGATCTTTTTAACGTATAACGTCTTTCATCTAAGCCCAGCAAGGCCATAATATCTTCAAAATACCCTTTGACATCGTAAAAGTCCGCCTGATGATTCTTCATCATCCCGCATTCTTCGACTTTTCCGGCTAGACCGATACTAAGGTAAAGATGATTGCCAGTAGGCGTATCGATCGGAGAAACTTCAAAGAAAGATAGATCATCATGCTTACGCGCTAAGTTATACTCTAACGCCTGCTTCATAGAAGAAAGCAAATCCGAACGGATATATTCATGATCCTCAGTTAGAGGATGGAGGACCTTAAAGGAAGGATTATTATCAAAAGCCCTTAATTCCTGATCCATCTTCTTCGAGATCAAGGTGTAAGTGATCAGTTCATCCAGTCCATTAGCTAGCAGGTTCTCTCGGATTTTCTTAATCATCTGCTGGTTAAAGGTCAGTTCCCCGTTCGTCTGAGGTAATTTATCCAGACTTAAGGAAATCGCCTTCTGATCAGCCAAGCGGAAGATTTCTTCATCCATATCGCATTGCTCATTCAGATCGAGACGATAGAGGGATTTTAAGATCTTTTTCCCGTCGTAACTTAAACCGAGGCGTTTAATGATCCCCTCGGTCTCTTCTTTCGAATAAGAAGCACCCATCCGGTGATTAAGCTTCTCTAAGGAGAAACTAAAGCTGCCTTCTAAAGGTTTAGTCTGATCGAATTTCTCAATCCCATCCACTTTATAAGATGGGAAGAACTCATTTAAAAGACCCAGAGTCACTTTCAAGGCTTCTTCGATCAGATAAGGGTTAGTTCCCTTAGCGAACAAAGAAGAAGAGGCGGAAGCTAAACCTAGACGGGCGGAAGTATGGCGAATCGCCGCGTGGTAGAAATGCGCCGCTTCGATTCCAATAGAGTTAGTCTTCTCCTCGACTTCGACCGCTTTTAAGCCCATCACCCCGCCAAGGCAGACTGGTTTAATACTATCAGTGATGACAATATCGCCTTTTTCAGCTTTATAAGTCTTTCCATCTAAGGCGATGATTTCTCCTTGAAAATCATCTTTCACTGTCAAAGTCTGGCCGCTGATTTTATCCAAATCGTACATATGTAAAGGCTGACCGGTCAAAACCATCGAGAAATTCCCTAGATCAACAATCGGGGAAATGGAGCGGATTCCTAAAGAACGCAGATAAGAAGCGATCCTTTCAGGAGTCTTACCCTGTCCAAGACCGCTCACCTCTAATAAGGCGAATTTATCTGAGGAGGAAGTTAAAGAAGAGACATTTATCTTCCCTTTCTTCTCTGGTAACTTTTCTTCTTTATAGCCTTTAAAAGGACGGTCAAGAATCGCGCTGATTTCTCTTGCCATCCCCAGATGAGATAAGCAATCCGGACGGTTAGGAAGAATCGAGATATCGATGATCGTATCGTCGAGGCCGAGATATTTTAAGACTTCATATGAACCGATGGGCGCGGAGGGGCTTAAAACGTGGATACCATTTAAATCTTCCTCGCTCTGGCCTTCTTTTTTGACCCCGAGTTCCGATAGAGAGCAGCACATGCCGTTAGATTTGTAGCCTCTGATTTCCGAAGCCTTGATGGTCTCAGAAATAGCCGGCAGGTTGCACCCGGGCAAAGCGACGATGACATTCTCGCCCTCTTTGACATTCGGGGCACCGCAGACGATATCTAAAACACCTTCCCCGCCCGCTTGGACCTTTAAGACGTGCAAGTGATCGGAATCCGGATGCTTTAAGCAGGATAAGACATGGCCGATGACTAATTTATCAGCCGAAGCTAATTTATATGAATTCTCGACTTCAAAGGAAGCGAAAGTCAGCTTCCGGATCAGTTCTTCCGTTGAGATACCATCTAAATCCACCAACTCGCTTAAAAGCTTATATGAAAATAACATAACCTTATTCCTTTCTGAACTGCTTAAGGAAGCTGGTATCGGAAAGGAACAGCTTTCTGATATCGTCGATCCCGTATTTCAGCATCGCGATTCTTTCTAACCCGACACCGAAGGCAAACCCCTGATACTTCTCCGGATCAAACCCATTAAGCCTTAAGACATTAGGATGCACCATCCCCGCTCCGAGGACTTCGATCCAGCCCGTGTTCTTGCACATCGGGCAACCTTTCCCCGAGCAGTTAAAACAGGAAACATCCACTTCGATCGAGGGTTCAGTGAACGGGAAGAAAGACGGACGGAAACGGACTTCTCTCTTCTCTCCGAAGAAATGCCTCATCATCAAAGTCAAAGTCTCCATCAGCATGCCCATGGAAGCATCTTCGCTTACCACCAGACCTTCGCACTGGGAGAACTGATGGGAATGGGTCAAATCATCATCATCGCGACGGTAAGTCTTCCCCGGGCAGATGATTTTAATCGGACCGATGCCTTTTCTCTCCTGCATCACGTGGGCTTGGACCCCGGATGTCTGGGAACGCAGAAGCAGATTATCATCGATATAAAAGGAATCCTGCATATCTCTAGCCGGGTGGTCTTTAGGGATATTGACAAGCTCAAAATTAAAAAGATCGCTTTCGACATCGTTGCCTTCCGCTACCGAATACCCCAGCCCTAAAAAGAACTGAGTCAAATCATCTTCAATCAGGCGACAAGGATGCTTGGCGCCTTTAAAGTGATTGCGACCCGGTAAGCTGATATCGTCTTTTTCTTCTTCGATTTTCTTTCTGGCTTCCTTTTCGGTGATTTCTTTATCCTTCTGGATAAAAAGGGCTTCAAGCTGGACCTTAACTTCGTTGACCTTTTTCCCGAAGGCACCTTTTTGATCGCTCGGGAGAGTCTTAATCTCTAAAAAGGCCTGCTTTAAAGCCGAGGAAGCTCCCAGATAATCAGCCTTCAAAGCGGCGAGCTTATCGTGGGAATCAATCGGGGCGACATCTTTTTCAGCTTGGGCATAAATCCCATCTAAATTAGTTGACATATATATTATTTGTTTTCGCTTTCTTTATTAGTCTCAACAGGCGGGACTTGGTTAGTATCTTCCGCCTTTTTCTCTTCTTGGCCCGCGGCGACAACTTCCTCTAAAGTCGGCTGGACAACCTGATCTTTCGGGGTGGGAAGAGGGGTCTCATCTTCTTCTTCATTAGTCTGGTTTTCCTCTTTTTCTTCACTCTTATTTTTCACAGTTTGGGCAAAGAAATCCGGAAGGATATCATCATCTTCGGAAAAATCGGTCTTGGTCGGGCTGACCTGAGCCGGATTAACCGCTTCTGAAGGATTGGTCGGTGTCTGGAAGCTCGTCGCTTCCGGATTTTTATTAGCTCTAGAAGTAATGATCGAAGCGTTATCCAAAAGATTCGTATCATCCCCGAAATCAGTCGCGATGACACTCACCAGCATCATATCCTCAAATTCCGGATTCATCTGGACGCCGAAGATGATATTCACATCCCCGCCGGCCACTTCGGTGATATATCTCACCGCTTCCTGGGCTTCATTTAAAGTCACCCCATCTCCGCCGGTGATATTGACGATGGCAGATTTAGCTCCCTTGATTGAAGCTTCCAAAAGCGGCGAAGCAATAGCCGCATTCGCGGCTTCCTTGGCCTTATTAGGCCCCGTCGCAGTTCCAAAACCGATCAGAGCGAGTCCTTTATCCTTCAAGGTATTTCTGACATCGGCGAAATCGAGGTTGATAATCCCCGGCAGCAAAATCAGATCGGTAATAGTCTTCACCGACTGAGCCAGCACTTTATCGGATTCATTGAAGGCATCTTTAATCGGTGATTTCCCGTTCATGAACATCAACTTATCGTTGGAGACGATAATCAAAGAATCGACGTTATCCTTAAGTTGGGCGATACCCGCGGTAGCCTTCTTGATTCTGGCATTTCCTTCAAAAGTAAAGGGTCTGGTGATGATGGCGACCGTTAAGGCTCCCATCTCTTTAGCGGCTTTCGCGACGACCGGGCTCGCCCCGGTCCCCGTTCCCCCGCCTTCACCAGCCGCGACAAAAACCATATCGTAGCCTTTTAAGATATCTTTAATCTGTGGCAAGGAATCCTCAGCCGCCGCTTTTCCGACCGCCGGTTCCCCGCCCGCACCTAAACCTTTAGTGACATTCTCACCGAGAACTAGACGGTTAGGTGATTTAGAGGTAGCTAAAGCCTGCGCATCGGTATTGAAGACCCAGAAGTCGATGTTTTTCAATCCATCTTCCACCATTTCATTCACGGCGTTCGAACCGCCGCCACCGACACCGATGACGAGTATTTTGACATAGGATTCAAACGCATCCAAATTGATTGCCATACCTTACCTCCTATAACTCTTCTTCCCCAGGATCTTTGGCCGGGGCTTTTTTGACATTGTCGTCTTTATTCTGATTAAGTCTGGTAAGATCGCCTTTATCATTATCCGATATGACTTTTCCGCTGATCCTCGTCAAGGTCAGATCGACAGGCCGATTCGGGCTGGTCTTGATCTCGTAGCCCGCATAGTAAGCGATCAAAGACACGCAATTAGTAAATCGCTTGCTCCTGGCCCCGTAACAAGTCGGGGTAAAAAGGAGAATGCGATTCTGGAACGCTTTAGAAAGATAAGTATCTAAGCCGTTAAGATCTCCCCCGCCCCCGGAAACGATAAATAAGTTCCTGGCGGAAGAATCGATCGTCAGATTAAAGGCGTTGACTTTATCGGTCAGAATCTGCAAGGTCTTCGAGATCGAAGCAGCAATCTGGGAGACTTTAACACCCTTAACCGCCTCGAAACTAAAGGAAGGATCTTTAGAAATCCCGTAGGTGCATTTAAGCCTTTCAGCCTCTTCTAAGCTGATTGAAAAATCTTTCGCCAGATTCTCGCTGATCAGATCCGAGCCGAAATTAATCGTCTCCGCCCGGTATAAACGACCATCGTAGGCATAACCTAAAGTCGTAAGTTTCGCCCCGATATCCAGATAGACATATTCCGAATACGACTTCTGGAATGAGCAGATATATTTCACGGCGGCATTGGTGACGTTAACTAACTTATCGATTCTCAGCCCCGCATCGGTGACCGCTTTGGAGAAGGATTTAACCAATAAGCCATCCATGATCTCCACATCGGCGGCCATGGCCAGAGTAGATGAGACTTTAGCCAGCGGGAAGGAGGTGAAAGTCTCATTTTTATCGAGGATATATTGATAAGGGACCACGTCGACGACGACTTTCTTCCCTTCTTCATCGGTTTTCTGTTTCTGCAGCATCGCTAAGCAATTCGAACCATCGAAGAGCTGGACGTGGGATTCCGGATCGGTGGTCGTGGTTTCCTCGCGGGCTTGGACGACATTTAAATCTAGACTCGGCAAGCCTAAAACGACAGATTCCAGAGAAATACCCAGCGTCTTTTCCGCGGAGAGGATCAATTCTCTGATGGCGTGGGACATTTCTTCAGCGTCGGTGATCTGCCCTTGGAATAGACGGGCCCGGTCCGACTCCAAAGCATGCAAAATATAGACAAGGTGATGATAGACGTAACCTACGACTAGTTTGATGCCCGTGGAGGTTATTTCGAGGGCCGCTATCGGTTTATCCATATGTTCCTTAAGGAAATCCTTTAAGTAGTTATTATTATATTAGAAAAAAGAGATTAAATGAATACGAGTAACCAGTGTTAAGCCACTTTTTTTTAGAAAAGATCAACTTTCGAGGGGTCGAGGATGACTTTAGAAGTATTAAAGCGGACTTTTTTCCTTCCGTTAAAGTTATCTTCCTCTAAATTCCCTAAAAGAAGGAAAGGTCCATCTGAATTAAAAAGAGTTAAATCGACATTAAAAGCCACCACGCCAGCTTCCTGATTAAGATAGACGATCAGATGTTTGCCGTCCCTGGAAAAAGCAAGTCTCTCTTTGGAAAGCCAGTAAGCGAATAAGGGTTCTTTAAAATCGGTTCCGAAGGGTTCGAACATCCTGATAGCCTTCAAGGAGGAAAAGGAAAAGTCATCGTTATTGATCAAAAGCGCTCTTTCGTTTGGTACTTTAACTTCATGAGTCTTCAATTCCTCATTGATTTTCTTTTTAAAGCTTTCTAAGTCAGTTTCCTTAATGGTCAATCCCAAAGCTTCCTTATGCCCGCCGAAAGCCAGGTAGGAGTCTTTGAATTTACTGACTAAGCTAAATAGATCAAATCCGCTCGGGGCTCGTCCGGAGCCTACGAGTTTTCCTTCTTCCCCTTGGACTTTCGAGAAGACGATGACCGGCTTATGTTCTTTTTCAGCTAAAGAGGAGCAAGCCGCCCCCGCTAAACCGATTTCCATCTCGGGATTATAAATGATAATCAAGGGTTGGTCTTTTTCTCTCGGGTCATTAAATAAGGTTTCTTTTAGATAGGAAGCCTTTCTTTTTTTCGATAGGGAGTTATCGAGAATAAAACGTCCGTATTCTTCGATATCTTCCTGCTTTTGGGCCAGTAAGAATCTGACCCCGTCATTATTCTTGATTCCGATATCCACCCTGCCTAAGGCATTTAAAGGAGCTACTATAGAAAAGGAGATATCTTTCGAAGAAACGAAGTCTTTAGGGCCATTTAAGAGAAAATTGAACTGGGGATATTTACCTTCTTTTAACTGAGCTAAACTAAATTCCGCTAAGGTCAGATTGATGCCTTTTAAAGGCATGGCATCGGAGAAGACCGCAATCCCCGCTTCTAAAGCCTGATAAGGGTCGGCTTTTTGATAGAAGGCGTAGTCAAGTAGGAATGCCAAACAAGCCGCCGAGATATTGTAATCGACGTATCCTCCCGATAAAGCCGGGTGGATAATTAAATCCGCCTCCGGCAATTTATCTTCGAGCGCATGGTGATCGATTACCAAGACATCCATCCCAGCTTCCTTGGCTGCTTTGATGCCTTCATAAGCGGAGATGCCGTTATCGATGGTGAGCAATAATTTATATCCTTTTAAGGCGAACTGTTCGACCATCTCTCGATTTAAGCCGTAACCGTTATGATATCTTGAGGGGATAAAAAAGCCCGGGTTGACCCCGGACTTATTAAACATCTTCACTAAAATCGCCGTGGAAGTCATTCCATCGACATCATAGTCACCATAAATGACAATCTTGTCTTTACTCTCTAAATGTTTCCTGATAAGCCCCAGCGCTTCTTTCATGCCTTTAAACGTCTCTAAAGGGGAAGGAATCAAAGACAGATCCCCCTGGAGTTGACGCTCAGAAAGGGATTTAGCATCGAGCTGATAAAAGGCTAATAAACGCGAATATAAATCCATTAAAGCCTTAGTCGTTGATACCCGGGATAATCGTTTCGTGCGGCTCGTTCTTATTGACTTCAAGTTTTTTATGGGTGCGATTAAGTCTAAGCGGACGTAAACGGATTAAATCGACGAAGAAGAGATAATCGTAAGGAAGGACATCGAGGGTGAAATAAAGACTGAATAGAGCCAAAACCAAGCCGATGACACACATCGATAAAAGACTATCTCCGCAGGAAGCTAAAAGCCCCACCAATAAGAGGATAGTTCCACAAAGCAAAGTCCCAACCGGGATTAAAGCGCTCTTAGAAGCCACCGTCAAGAATTCGCTTCTCTGCTCCAAGGAAGGAAGCTTAGTCGCCGAGTCGCGTTTAGCTTCCCGGTAGCGGCAGAATAGAGGCAGCATGGCGATCGAAGATATAAAGAGCAGAGCCATCACTCCGTAAAGGGAGGTGGAATTAAAAGGCAGACGGCAAGCAGCTAATAAGCCCATCCCGAGTCCGAAGACCAACCCCTGTTCTAACCCAGCCGCCAAAGCCGCATAGAGGCCGTGGACGACAAGGAAGAAGACGAAGGTGAAAGCCGGAATCAGACCGATCGCTAAGTAAGCCCAGAAATTATCGTGGATGATCTTTCCAGAATAGGAGATGTCCTGATTGACTTTGGTCGAAGCGGTGTAATCCGTCGGATAGGAAGTCGGAATCATATTCAGATCCGTTCCACCCTGGAAATAAGTATCAAGGGCCTGGAACTGATCATCGGTCAATTTCGTATTCAAGAGCAAGGAGATATAAACCGTATAAGTCTCGACCTTGTTATCATCCTCAGTCTCCAGGCGGTTAAAGGTATAGGAGACGATATTGTCTTTAGGGAAGATCTTCTGCTTATCGCAGACATCATCTTCGAAATCGGAGATCTTCACGTAGCTCTCTTCATCCGAGATTGTCCTTAAAGTCATGTAGGTGATGTTGACGCGAGTCTGATCAGCGTAATCGCCGGAGTTATTGAAGATTTTATCCGAGCCATTGATTAACCCGGAGCCTAAGAAGCCACCTAAGCATAAGAGCAGGACGACACCGGCATAGATGAAGGAGAGATTCTTTTTCTTCTTCATTTTGCCTTCTTGGATCGTCGAAGACTTTTCCTTCAAAGCCTTCATCAGCTTCGGTTCCTCGGAGAGCCCGAAGAATTTTTCGCTCTTAGCGAAAGCAGTAGAAGTCGTAAGCCAGTACATGAGCCACTTTGTGAAGTAATTGACGACTAAGAAGCTCATCAAAGCGGAAATCATCAGAATACCAGCGAAGGTCTTTAAAAGCCCCTGGCCCGTTAAGAAGACCAACAGAGCGACAAAGAAGACGAACGCGGAAGATTCAAGAGTCACCGCGAAGGCTTTCCGATAGCCATCGTAATTGGCTTTTTCCGGAGACTTGCCACGGCTGACTTCTTCTTTAACTCTTTCGAGGTAGTTAGTGATGATGAATACGCTAAGAAGGATACCGGTAATCGCAGCAAGGATCGTGATCGGCGTGAATTCAAACCCGAGGAAATTAGCGATCAGCATGGTGAACATCGTCCCCATGGTAATTGTCAATCCTTCGATTGCGCCGGAGACTTTATAGGCTAAGACCAGACCAATAAAAAGCAAGACTAAGCCAACCAGAGTTCCGATTAACGAGGACATCATCGCGTTAGCAGGATAAGTCGCGACGATCAGGTTTTCATATAAGTAATCGATATCGAAGCCGTAATCAGCTGAATTTCTGGCGTTCACATAAGCACGAGCGGAAGCGATAGTGAAGGCGGCACCGTTCTCATCGTTAGCGACGGTGATGTAGTTTTCATCGTTATTGGTCGTGTAGTTAGAAGTGTCCAGAGTCGCGATGATCTTTTTAGTGATCTCGCTTCTCTTATCTTTCCCTAAGCTATTTTCATAATTATCCGTCTCGGCTTTATTCTGCCAGAGATAGATTTTGGTTTGAACAGCGGTATCGGTGGCTTCTTTGGCCTTCCCGGTCAAAGTATCCCACTGATCAGTCTTACCGACATTGAGGCAGACGACCGGAGTCGTGCCGTTAAATTTCAATTGAGCCGGATCTTTATCGCCGAAGATATTCTCTCCGGAGACTTCGTAATCAGTCGCCGTCGTAAAGGTCAAGGGGCGATTAGCTTTCACGACTCTGACGATATTATCGATGGCGGAAGCCGTCTTCCCCGCTAAGGAGATTCTGGCGTACCCGGAATCGGAATCATCTAAGACGATGCGGACTAAGGAGTTTCTCGCTCCCGCTTCATCTAGACGGCCCGCGATCTTCGAGGAAATGTCTTTTTCATCAAGCCCTTCCCCTTCAGTTCTTTTCGTGAGTTTCAAGACGACTTCCGTGCCGCCGTCGTACTCCAACGAAAGGTTATTGGCCTGGTAGACAGCTTGGACGTTAAACAAAACCATGACTAGCAAGGAGGCTACCATGATTATAAATGCCCAGAATCTTCTCATATGATCCCTTTCCATCCCCTTTTCAATAATGTCGGGGAACTAAATCAAGCGTCCATAAAAACGCCTATTTTCACGATATTAACTTTACCATTTTAAGCCTAGGATAGCAAGATAATATATTATATATATTAAACATATAGGAAAACTCAGACGATTTTATCTTGCCCTTGGTACTTACTTGAGAGCCCGAGATGGTCATAAGCCTTCTTCGTCGCCACTCTTCCTCTTGACGTCCGATTAAGCATCCCGATCTTCACAAGGTAGGGTTCATAGACATCGACGAGGTTATTAGCATCTTCTCCGATGGCTAAAGCAATATTGGTTACCCCGGTCGGGTGCCCATTATATCTTTCAATCAAGGCTAAAAGGTATTCCCTATCGACTTCATCGAGTCCGATTTCATCGATTCCGAGTTGCTTAAAGGCAGCCTTGGCATCTTTTTCTTCGATGATCGGTGAGGCGTTAATAGTGGCAAAATCCCTGATACGGCGGAATAACCGGTTAGCGATCCTTGGTGTTCCCCGGCTTCGTGCGGCGATCATATAAGCCGCCTGGGTGGAAATCGGGAAATTCAAGACCCGCGAGGTACGGAAAATAATCTCCATCAATGACTCCTCATCGTAATAATCAAAGTGACCGTTAATCCCAAAACGGTCTCTTAACGGCGAAGATAATAAGCCGGCCTGGGTCGTCGCTCCGATCAAAGTGAAAGGCGGGAGTTTGACGTTGATAGTTCTCGCTTCCGCATCCCTTCCGACCACGACCGATAAGGAGAAGTCTTCCATCGCCGAGTACATGACTTCTTCGACCGCGGAAGGTACCCTATGGATTTCATCGATAAAAAGGACATCACCCGGAGCTAAGGAAGCGAGGATGGAAGCTAAATCACCCGTCCGTTCCAAAGAAGGGCCATTTACCATTTTTAAAGAGGAATGCATCTCGTTAGCGATGATGTAGGCTAGAGTTGTTTTCCCTAGTCCCGGCGGGCCATATAAAAGCACGTGATCGAGTGGTTCTTCCCTTAATAAGGCGGCTTTGATATAAACGCTCAGGTCTTTTTTGATGGCATCCTGCCCGATATATTCTTTTAAAGTGGACGGTCTTAAAGAGACATCTACCTCATCGGAAGGTGTTAGTAGAGAGTCGCGTAAGGGTTTCTGCTCTTCCTGGCTCATTTAACCTCCCGCGGATGGGAGAGAAAGACTAAAGCCCTAGAGATATAATCCGAGGCTTTAAGCCCCCTTTCAGGAATTTTAGATAAGGCATCGGTGATTTCTTTTTTAGAGAAGCCGAAACTCTTCAGCCCTTCTAAGGCATCATCGAGTTCTTCATCGCCGGTCTTGGTTTCATAAAGGGTGATCTTCCCTCTTAAATCAAGGATGATCTGGGAAGCGGCTTTATTGCCGACTCCGTTAAGCGAAGTAAGATAAAGCAAATTGGAGTTATTGATAGCTTCCGCCAGCTTCTCCGGTGAGGAAGAACCTAAGGCCGCGATAGCGGTCTTGGGGCCGACGCCTTTAACAGAGATCAATTTAGCGAACAACATCTTTTCCTCAAAGGTCTTAAACCCGACGAGGAACTGATCGTCTTCCCTCACGAAAAAGAAAGTGTAGACCAGCATTCTCTCCCCGATCGGATAATCCTCCGGATGGGAGACCATGACTTGATAACCGACACCGTTCACATCGATGACGATGGAATTTTTCTGATGGAGGGCAATCTCGCCTTTTAAATAAAAATACATGATGAGCTCCTAACCGATAATGATCAGGCTAGTAAAAAACAAAGCGAGAAAAATTACTCCGATAATCAACCCTAAGGTCAGCTTGCTAAGAAGTGTATTTTCCATTTGTTCTTACCGCGATTATTATAATACCTATACACCCCTTTTTAAAAGGGCTAAAAGTCCCTTTTTTAAAGGAGAAAAACACGTTTGGGAGTGATATAATCATAAAACAGAAAGGAGTGAGAAAATGAAAGTACTTCTCTACCTCCAAGATAAGAAAGCTTTAGGAAAATCCGGAATCGGCAACGCTCTTGCCCATCAGGCCCAAGCCCTGACTTCAGCGGGCGTTTGTTATACCTTCGATCCGAAAGATACTTACGATATCGCCCATATCAATTCCTACCAACCACAGACGTACCATTTTTTGAAGTCTTTGAAAAAAAGAGGGATAAAAGTCATCGTCCACGGACACTCCACGCACCGGGATTTTGAAGATTCCTTCCGCTTGTGGAAACTGATGGCCCCCGTTTATGGGTCCTGGATGGATAAAATGTACCGCGCGGCGGATATGATCATCACTCCTTCCCCCTATTCCAAAGGCCAGATCAGCCAGATTAAAGGCGTCAAATGCCCGATTAAGGCTATTTCGAACGGAATCGATTTAAAGGCCTACGCTCCTAACGAGCAATACGTCAAGGATTTTGAAGAAAAATTCGGAATCAAAGAAGGCGAAAAGATAGTTATCGGAGCCGGGTTTTATTTTAAGCGTAAAGGCATCGATGACTTTATCGAGGTTGCTAAAAGATTTCCGGATGTGAAGTTTATCTGGTTTGGACACCTGGCGAGGATTCTCACTCAGCCTTACATCTTAAAATGCATCAAGAATAAACCTTCTAACGTAATCCTTCCTGGGTATATCTCGGGCAATATCATAAAAGGGGCTTATCAAAGAGCCTCTGCAATGCTTTTCCCGACCCACGATGAGAATGAAGGCATCGTGGTTTTAGAGGCTTTGGCTTCTCATCTGCCTTTAGTTGTCGGAGAAGCTCCGGTCTACGATAACTGGCTGACTTCCGGCTGGGATTGCCTTAAGGCTCATGATGTTGAGGGGTATGCTAAAGCCATCCAAACCTGCCTAAGCCGGGATATGTCTTCTATCGTCGAAGAAGGTTATAAACGGGCGGAGGAAGTCTCGATTGAAATCGTCGGCCAAAAATTAAAAGAAGCCTATACGGAATTACTGGAAACTAAAGCCTGATAATCTCCCTTTATTCCTATTGTTAAGCAACAAAAAATCTCCAGTCTCCTGGAGATTTTTTAGTCTTTTAATAGTTAATACATCGAAGGCAAGGAATGGGAGGTGAGGTAGGATTCTGTTGCCGCAGTCGCAGTCGTGGCCATCGTACCTAAGCAATCCTTCCCATTTTGCAATAAAGAAGAGCTCTCACAGTATGTGACTTTAAATAAAATCGACTGCCAATCCCCGCTTCCCATCGTGAAGCCACTGATTGAGGCCACAAATGACTTAGATGAATTGACATCGATTTCGAAAATCCCGGAAGCTGAAGCAAAACTTCCCCAATAGAACTCGATTAAAAATGATTCTTCAGTAGTTGCATCAGATGATTTTATATAAGAAAAGATTTCAAATTTATCGCTTGTAGGAGAGTAATAAAACAAAGTCGAATAACCGCAGCTTACGTAATAATCTCCGCTACGGCTGCTACGAGTTCCATTAGCAATCAAGTAATTCTTGACAGCGCTTTTTCCAGAAGTAGGAGTAGGCGCTACATAAGCAGAAGAAGAGGAAGAGGATGAGCGGACAGAAACAGATGTATAAACGTAGTTCCGTGAAGAGGAATTATTATTGTAATTATTGCTGTAAGTAATTCCCCCGACGGCACCTCCGCCGCTAATTCCACCTTCTCCGCACGATGCCAAACTGATTAAGGCAAGACCGAGAAATAAAAGCTTATAAGTTTTCTTCATACAATCTCCTTTTTCTAAGCCATTTTTCATGACTTTTTACTGATTATACTCACCCCTTATCTCAAATTTTGATATAGGCAAATGCCAAAGCAAAAATCCATAAAAAAAGCTGATTCGGGGTACACATCACCTTGGAATCAGCTTTTACTTACATTTATTTTTACTCGTAGTATTCGAAGGTGAAGTCTTCGATCATCACTTCATCCCCATTTTTCGCCCCGAGACGATGAAGTTCATCGTTAACGCCTAAGGAGTTAAGATAGGAGAGCAATTTCATCATGCCTTCATCGGTATCGTGGTTGATCTTCTCGAAGTTCTTGATGACTTCTTCCCCTTGGATTCTAAAGGAACCATCTTGATCCAGGACAACGTTGAACGGCTTCTTTCCGCCTTCTGAAGGCGTATAGACCTTCTCACCATTCTCCCCCGGCTCATAAAGCAAGAACGGCTTAACCGACTGGACCATCTGATAGGTCGCTCTCATCAAAGGCTTAAGCCCTTCACCGTTAAGAGCGGAGATTTCAAAGACCTGATAACGGTCCCCGTATTTAGCTGTGAGCTTTTTCTTAAACTCTTCCGCTTTTTCTTTCGCCCCATCGCAATCCATCTTATTTAAAGCGATCACCATAGGTCTTTTCAGAAGATCAAGCTTATAAGAAGAAAGCTCATTATTAATCGTCTCAAAGGAAGTGAAAGCATCTTCCTCTTCCCTGGAGATATCGATCACGTGGATCAGACAACGGCAGCGTTCGATATGTCTTAAGAAGACAAAGCCTAAACCCTTACCTAACGAAGCGCCTTTAATCAAACCCGGTAAATCAGCTAAGACGAAAGATTCATGCTCGGAAAGCCCGATCGTCCCCAGCATCGGCTCCAAGGTCGTAAAAGGATAATCCGCGATCTTTGGCTGGGCATTCGAGACTTTCGACAGAATCGTCGACTTCCCAGCGGAAGGCAGACCGACCAGTCCGGCATCCGCGAGGAGCTTAAGTTCCAGATAAAAGGCTTTTTTCTCACCCGGCTCGCCGTTTTCCGCGATGCGGGGGGTACGTCTTACTGAAGTAGCAAAGCAACGGTTTCCTTTCCCGCCTCTTCCGCCTTTAGCGGCCAAATAAAGATCGCCTTCTTTAGCTAAATCAGCTAAAGTATGCCCTTCAAGATCAGTGATAACTGTGCCGGGCGGAACTTCCAGGTAAATATCCGACCCGTAGCGGCCGTAAAGATTCTTAATTCCGCCATCCTGGCCATCGGGTGCTTTGACTTTGATGGCGTGACGGTAGGCAGATAGAGTATTCGGACCGTGGCGGGCGACGAAAAAGACCGAACCGCCCTTGCCGCCGTTGCCCCCATCAGGACCGCCGAATTCGACAGATTTTTCATGCCGGAAAGAGACGTGGCCATCGCCGCCTTTGCCAGCTTGAATATAAATTTTGGCTTTATCGATGAACATGTCTTTTCCCTCCCTCAAAAAAAGGCTCCCGTGAAGGAGCCATCAAATGCAAGTTTACCTTACTTAGCTTCCCCAACAGCAGGAGCAGCGGCCGGTTTCTTGTCTTCGACCGGATAGACGGAGACCTTTTTACGATCTCTCCCCATCCTCTCGAATCTGACGACACCATCGCAGGTGGCGAAGATCGTATCATCCTTGGCCTTCTTGGTATTGGTTCCCGGATGAATACGGGTTCCTCTCTGGCGATAGATGATTGAACCGCAGTGGCAGAACTGCCCATCGGAGAGCTTGGCGCCCAAACGACGGCCAGCCGAATCACGGCCGTTCTTCGTGGAGCTGACGCCTTTATGGGAGGCGAAGAGCTGTAAGTCTAATTTGATTTCCATACTTTTTGATCCTTTCAAGAGCCTTTTTTCTCAAGAGTGATATAAGCCTTCTTTTCGTCCCTGAGGTAGCTGAGTTGCTCAATCAGCACGCTGAGGACTCCTTGGTCATGGGGAGTGATTTTCCCTTTAACTAGAAGCGAGGCTTGACCGGAGGAATGTGATTCTTCAATCCCGTTGAACTTATTATCCAAAGCGTGGACCGCTCCGCAATAACAAGCTGAGACTCCGGCACAGACGAGGTCATTCCCGTATTCACCTGACCCCGCATGACCCTCGATTGAAAGGGAGATTAAGGAACCGAGAGCGAATACAAGTTTGATCTTGATCATATCGATTATTAAGCGATCGAAGTAATGTTGACTTTAGTGTACGGCTGACGATGGCCGGTAGTACGGCGATAGTTGACCTTAGCGCGGTATTTAAAGACCACGATCTTCGGGCTACGTCCCTGCTTCTCGATCTTGCCAACGACTTTGGCTCCTTCGATGTACGGGGTGCCGACTTTCAGGCTGTCACCATCGAGCAGAAGGACCTTATCGAAGACGACTTCATCGCCTTCCTTGCCTTCGATTTTCTCGACAAAAACAGACTGGCCGACCTCGACGCGGATTTGTTTTCCGCCGGTTTCGATAACTGCGAACATATTGTTCCTCCTATATGACACTTTATGACTCGCTGATGACGGCCCTTAACCTTTGGATTAAGCGTTTTCTGCCGTCGGCAAGCGGTTGAAAGCCCAGTGGAGGCAATTCAACTTTTATAATTTTATACGCTTCTAGCCACCTAGTCAAGAAAAAAACGCTATTTACTAGGATAGTTAAGGTAACCCTTCCCATCACATGTCCCGCTGACGATCTGCCCGAGGAGATTTTCTTTCGATTTAACCTTTAAATCAAGGTAATTTTCCGAGTAACCGCGGAAAAGACGATACCCGTCTTCCCCTTTTAATTCTTCCTCTAAAAGGACAGATAAGGTTTTACCCCGATAAGAAGAAAGATAAGAAGCCGCTAATTCTTCGCCGATTTTACTTAGTCTTCTGACCCTTTCTTTCTTTAAGGACATGCTAAGCTGCCCCGCCATCTTGCTGGCTTTAGTAAAAGGTCGAGGAGAATATGGAAAAACGTGAAGTCTCATAAAGCCGGCCTTTTTAATAAACTCCACGGTCTTTAAAAAGTCATCTTCACACTCGGAAGGGAACCCGACGATCACATCGGTCGATAAAGCCAAATCGGGGATTTCCCTTTTCAGGCGGGAAAGCAAATCGTTAAATTCCTTAAGATCGTATTTACGCCCCATCAGTTCAAGGATTCTTTCCGATCCCGACTGCAAAGGCAGATGCAGATGAGGGACGAGACGTTTATTGTTCTTTAAGATCTCAATTAACTTTTCATCGACCTGAGACATCTCTAAAGAACCGATTCGCAAGCGAAAAGACGAAGGAGTCACCTGCAGAAGTTTTTCCACTAGATCCGACAGTTTCAATCCTTGATCATCATAAGACCCGACATCGATCCCCGTTAAGCCGATTTCTTTATATCCGTTATTAGCGAGCCTTGCCGCCTCTTTTAAGATATCTTCTCCTTTTCTAGAACGGGAGATTCCTCTAGTCAAAGGGATGATGCAATAAGAGCAGAAATTATCGCAGCCATCCTGAATCTTCAAGAAGGCACGATAATCCGAACGGAAAGCGGAAATCGGAGTCTCCTCATAAGAAAAAAGCCTGGAGTTTTTATCGACACCCTCGTATTTCTGGTTCAGTTTTAATAGCTCGGGGATCTTCTTCCGATCCTTGGTCCCTAAGATCAGTTCGGCTGAAGTAAAAGGCAGCAGTTTTTCCGGATGGAGCTGGCTGAAGCAGCCTAGGATCACCAATTTCGCTTCCGGGAAAAGCCGGCTTAAGGAGCGGATCTTTTCTAAATCTTTTTTCTCCGCGGTCAAAGTGACAGCGCAGGTGTTGATGATGATATAAAAGCTAGGTGGTTCCTTAACAAAAACAAAACCGGCTTTTTCCATCTCTTCCCTGATGGCTTCCGATTCGTAGGCGTTCACTTTGCACCCGAAGGTGATAATTGAAAAAGTAGACTTAAAGTCCGAGGGCATTTTTCTTTTCCTCTTCCGCCACGATGTACCGATAGGTCTTTAAAGTAATCAAAGAGAAATTATATAAGGAATCGATGAAGCTTTCCTTATCGGAAGCGAAATAGAAGGCCATCAAGGCTTCTAGTTTGCTGATCAAATGCGTCTTGCTTCTAAGAGGATCAGGGGCATCGAATAAACGGATTTCTTCTTCCATTCTTCCCTGGTCATCGATAACAAAGATCGTTTCGAAGTCGATGTCGTAATAGGCCTTCAGGTTTTCTTCTTTCGAAGTAGCGATTTCCACTAGATCGGTAAAGGAAGAAGAAAAGAGATTGAAGCCGTAAGTATCGAAGGGATCGATGATTTCTTCATCGAAGTCTTTCTTTAAAAAAGAAAAGGGCGGCTGGAGAAGGAGGGAGAAGTTTTTATTGTAGGCCTGGTTAACTAAAGGCGAAAGGAAAGGAACGTAAATATTCTTGTTTTTATAAGAGCAGAAAGCCATCCTTTGATGGATTGCTTCCCTGATTGAAGGTTTAGAAAGATCAGCCTTCTGATAAAGCTCTACGGACTTTTCGATGCTCTCTTTGTTATTGACGCCTTCCAGGATAATATCAGCTTTAATTAAGGAGAACGGATCGGAAGTATTTGCGTATTTATTTAAAGCCGGATATTTAACAAAACCTTCCGAATTATCCTCGTAAAAGGCTCTTGCTCTCGAGGAGGCAATCAAAGAGGTCTTATCGCATTTTTGCCTTAGATAAGGGAATAATCTAAAAGAAGCCATCTTCTATTCCTCCCCCAGATAATCAACGACCGCTAAAAGAGAAATAATCGCCGTCTCCGCCCTCAAGATCCTTTTACCTAGTTGAACTGGAAGAAAACCATTATCCAAGGCTTTTTTAGCTTCCTCCGGAGAAAACCCTCCTTCCGGGCCGACTAAGGAGACGACTTTTAAAGAAGGAGTTCTCTTTAAAGGGGGTATTTTTTGGCCTTTTAAAGCCTCTTCCTCATAAGCGAAGAATTTATAATCGCCCGGAGTCTTAATCGCTTCTTCATAGTTCATTAAAGGGCTTAAGACAGGAAGTGAGGTCCGATTCGACTGTTCAACCGCTTCAAAAATTATCTTCATGAAGCGTTCTCTTCTTTCTTCAAATTCTTCTTTCGAGATTCTTTTAATCACCCTGGATGAAAGATAAGGGACAAAGACATTCACCCCGAGTTCAGTTCCCTTCTGCAAGGCGAATTCGAAGTTATCTTTTTTCAATAAAGGACAAAGAAGAATCGAAGTAAAAGGGAGTTCCCGGCTCTGTTCCGCTTGAGAAGAAAGAATCTTCGCCTTAAGAGGAAAAGAAGAACTGATTTCCGCCCTGTAGGCCTTATTATTAAAAACCACTTCGATCTTTTCGCCCTTTTGAATCCGGATGACACGGGCGTGGTTTTCTTCCTCGGGAGGGAAACTAACAATATCAGTCTTAAAGTCGATGGTGCCGTTTAATCTTCGCATATTAATCCTCGTCTTTTAGTATAGCGCAACTAACTCTCCTAATTAAGGCGGAAGAGAAGGAATTTATACTTCTTTTCGCTTCTTATTCTATCCTCGTTTAGATATGGTAAAATCAAAGCGGTAAAAAGGTATGACAAAAGTAATCTTTGTCTGCCTCGGGAACGTCTGCCGTTCCCCGATGGCGGAATTCATGTTTAAAAAGAAGTTACAGGAAGCCGGGCTGGAGTCCTCCTTTTTAGTCTCTTCCGCGGGGCTTGATTTCTCGGTTAACGGAATGAAGATGGATCCCAGAGCGGAAGCGGTCTTAAAGGAGCACGAAGTCAATTTCACTCCTCATCAGGCCCGGATTTTCACTTTAGCGGATTACGCCGCCAACGATTATATTCTCGCGATGGAGACTTATAATCTGATTCTTTTAAAAAGGCGTTTTTCTTCCCGCTCGCTTCCGAAAGCTAAAAGACTGTTCGATTATTCCTCTTCCCCTCACGATATCCTAGATCCGATGGTCACCAAAGACTTTAAGACCGCTTATGACGAAATCGATCGCGGGTTAGATGAATTCCTAAAGCAGTTCAAGAAATAAAAAAAAGCGGCTCAGAAGTTCTTTCGATTTGTGATGTGTACCCCGAATCCTGGACACCGTTAAGTGCCCGAGAGGAGGGGTTTTTAAATGAAGTACACATTCGATCAGAAGCTCAGCTGGGTCATCGCCTACAAGCGAGGCGATGCTTTGGAGCCTCC